>JANODE010000001.1:0-24496 GCA_031412525.1 Akkermansiaceae bacterium
CAAACGATTACTTCTTTCGAATCCGCCAGACTTCGACGAGCTGGTTACGCTCCGGGATGCGGCTGCTGAAGCGGTCGGTTTGCCCAAGATAGACGGCTTGCACGAGTTGATCGGGCCGTTTCACCGCGGCATACAATTCAGCCGCGGCGGTCGCACGGGCGGATGAGAGTTTCTGGTTACTGTCAAGATTGCCGGTCTCCGATGCGTAGCCAATGACGAGAAGAAGGTCTCCGTCCGGAATCTCGGCCGCAATGTTGCGGAGAATGTCCTGATCGGCAGGGGAAAGTTCGCTGGAACCGGTAACGAAGTTGAGCGTCTGCATTACATTGGCCCCCAGCTTCGCCCCGAGGCTGCTGTAGGCCTTGGAAATATCGGAGTCCGGCATGCCTTCCAACTCGCGGAGGTTGCGGAAAAGTTCGACAGCAGCAGGGAGCAGCTCGTTTTCGTTTCTAGCGAAGAGTTTGGCATTTGATAAATCGCCTTCCAACTCCCGGACGCGGGCTTCGAAGAATTCCTTGGCGCGAAGAGCTTCTTCGTAGCGACGTTTGAGATCGGCATATTCGTCTTCCGAAACTCCCGCGCTCATGGTTTTCATTTTTTCCATGGTCGAGGAAAGTTCGGCAGCCAGGGCGTCGCGCTGGGACTTCATGTTCGCGAGGTCGCTACGAAGACGGTCGGCATCAGAGCCGCCGATCAGCGCGCGGCTGAGTTCGGTATTGAGCCGCTGGTTCTCGGCGGTGAGCGACTGTCGGAGCTGCTCGGAGCGCAGTATCTCCGCGTTCTTCGCGGACAGTTCAGAATCTTTTTCGGCGAGCATTTCCTGGAAACGTCCAGCGAGGGCGACGAGAGTGTCTGCGTCTGACTTGAGACGCTTTGCAATGTCTTCGATGGGCTCCGAGGTCCCGGCCAGAGGGGCGAGGCCCATCATGGCACGTTGTCGATTGAGCTCGTTGCGGCGGGCATCCACCTCGGCCTTGAGCTTGATCATGTCCGCGTTGTTTGAAGATGATGCTCCGCCTAACAAACCACCCTTAATGCCCATCACGATGACCACACCTAACAGGGCGATGATGACGAAGCCGAGAGCGACCGCCGGCGGAACGGGGCTTTTGGACGACTCCTCGACGGCGTTCGATTCGTGATCGGCAGACTCCATGGCGTGATCGTCAGTTCGCGTTTTGTCATCGGACATGGGCCAAAGTTGATCCGCCGGACCCGCGGGTGTCAATGCACTGCGGCGGGATTTCGACACAAACGCTCAATCCATGGGCAGCAGCCGCAGGAAATCCGAAGGCTCGTCAAACAGATAGTCCGGCGCGGAAGCTGCGAGGGACGCGCGGGAATTGAAACCCCAGGTGACGGCGGCCACCGGAATGCCGGCTTTCTGCGAAGCCTTCACATCGCGGATTTCATCACCGATGTAGAGCATCTGCTCCGGGCGGAGCGAGAATGTTTTGCGGATCGCCTTCAGGTGCTTCGCCTTGCCGGTGAGCTTGGAGGTGGAGGAAATGAAATCAAATTGTTCACGCAGCCCGTGGGTGCGGAGAAACAGATCGACATTGGCCGTCGCATTCGAAGTCAGGATCCCGAAACTGTGGACGTGGCGGCGCATTTCGACGAGCACATCGGCCATCCCCGTGATCAGTTGCAGCTGCGTGATGTTCCCGCGCATCATGCCGGTGCCGCGGGTGATGAGGGCTGGCACGCGGCGCTTCGGGATGTGCAAATGTTCGAGCAGTTCCTTGAGGGAAAGGTGGCGAAGGGCTTCGAGTTCGTGCTCTTCCACCTGGCGAATGCCGTAGTCCGGGGCGATCTGATTGAAGATCCGGCGCGTCTCGCCAAGGGTATCGGCAATGGTGCCGTCGAAATCAAAAACAAGGGTGCGGAAATTCATCGGATGTGCGCCTTTCCAACCATAAGCCGGCCTTTTAGACCAGCGGCAAATTCGGGTGAATATCGCCGTCCAGAGGTGAACTTTCCCCAGCGAGATGGCGCAGCAGTCCGGCGAATGCAATCATCGCCGCGTTGTCCGCGCAGAAACCAGGCGACGCGACCGATAGGCTGAGGTTTTCTCTTCCACAAGCAGTGTGGAGGGCAGCACGGAGGGCCTGGTTAAGGCTGACGCCACCTGAGAGGCCGATCCGCTGCTTTCCTGTTAGCTTGGCGGCGCGGAGGGTCTTGCTCACAAGAATTTCGATCACCGCCTGTTGGAAGGAAGCGGCTAGATCGGGCAGTGAAAAAACGCCCGCCTCGCGTTGCAGCGTGTAGAGCACCGCCGTTTTCAGGCCGGAGAATGAGAAATCCAGATGCGGCTCGTGCAACATGGAGCGGGGGAAATCATAGGCACGCGGGTTTCCTCCACGCGCCGCTTTTTCGATCTCCGGTCCGCCGGGATAGGGAAGACCTAACATTTTCCCCACCTTGTCGTAGGCCTCGCCCGCCGCATCGTCGCGGGTGCCGCCGAGTTTTCGATAAAGACCCGGTCCTTCCACGTCCAACAACAGGGTATGGCCGCCGGAAACAATCAGCGCGACGTGCGGAGGCACTGAGGTCTGGTCGAGAAAAGGTGATAGAAGATGACCTTCGAGATGATTGATGGCGAGAAATGGCTTGCCGGTGGCGCAGGCCATGCCCTTGGCGGCGGTGCTGCCTATCAGGAGCGACGAGGCAAGTCCAGGGCCGTTGGTGGCGGCGAAGGCGTCGATCTCGCTCATTGCAACTCCGGCGTCCGACAGCGCCTTTTCAACGAGGCCGCGAAGGCGGAGCGAATGGTTGCGTGAGGCGAGCTCCGGGACGACGCCACCGTGTTCGCGGTGCAGGTCGATCTGTGAGGAAATCTCGGACGCGAGCACTTCGGTCGCCTCGCCAGCGGAGCCACGGACGATCGCGACTGCTGTTTCATCGCATGAAGATTCGATCGCCAGGAGCAGTGCCACGCGGGGTTTCTTAGCGGATGGCTCAGGCAAATCCCCAACAAAAAATTCCGGGCATGCGATTTTTCAGCCTTCCTCCATGGTTTCCAACACCACTTCCTCGGGATCGATGTCCGCGCGTTCGTAGGAGGAAACCGCGGCGCGCACCATGGCTACGGCAGTTTCGCGTTCGTCGTGGATCACCTGCACGCCCATTTCGCGCAGGCGGGTGACATCGGCGATGAATTTGGCGCGGCCGAAGATGTAAATCCCTGCGTTGCGCTCACGGACCAGCGGGACGGCGGCGCATGTGGCGGTTACCGAAGGAAAAGTGAAGGCGACAAGGCGGGCGCGCTGGATGCCCGCCAGGTCGAGCGCTTCCGGGTGGGTGGAATCCGCGAATAGAACGGGCTGGCCTTCCTTTTTCAACGATCTAACTGTTTCCGAGTTCAACTCCATCACCAGCGTGTCGACGCCACAGCGTTTCAGCGCCTCATTCAGGGATTTTCCGACCGGTCCATATCCGCAGATGATCGCATGGTCGGAAATCTCCTTGAGCACCTTCACCGGCGTCATCGATTCCGGTACCACCTTGCGGCTGCCCATCAGGCCCTTTTTTTCCAGCCAACGACCAAACGCGGGGGCAGATCGCATCAGCGAAGGAACCACTGCCATGGTGATCGCCGTGCAGATGAGAAGCATTTGTTCAGTACTGCGATCGAACGGACGATACCCGCCCGCCTTGCCGATGAGCACCAACGAAAACTCACCCGTGCTTGCCAGGCTGCCCGCCGCAAGCAGCGCCGCACGGCCCGGGATTCTAATCCATTTCAGCACCGCAAAAACGATCACCCCCTTCAGGATGAGGATCAGCAGGCTTCCGATTAGAATCCGCCCGAAATCCGAGGCGATCACCGACACGTCAATCAGCAGCCCCACCGAAATAAAGAAGATCGCGAGGAAAAGATCCTTGAACGGCAGGATGTCTGATAGAATGCGGTGGCTGTAGATCGATTCACTCACCACCAGCCCGGCGGCGAAGGCCCCGAGCGCGAGCGACAGGTTCAGCGCACCCCCGGCAAACGCCACACCAGCGCACAGCCCGACAACTGTTAGAGTAAACAACTCGCGACTGCGCGTCCTCGCTACCGCATGGAGCAGTGGCGTCAGTCCGTATCTTCCAAGCAGCCACGCGCCTATCAGAAACAACCCGCCTTTCAGCAGCGCTGATCCAAACTGGGCTGCGATGCTCCCCTCGCCCTTGCCATAGAGCGCGGGCATCAGCAGGAAGAACACGATCACCAGAATGTCCTGAAACAAAGCAATTCCCAGGCTTGCACGGGCACCCGGATTGTTTTGCTGCCCCAGATCCTGGAACGACATCATCGCCACCGCCGTGGAACTGAGTGCCACCGCCACGCCCAACACGATGCTGTCCGCCGTCGGATAACCGAATGCTGCAGCAAGCAAGCCGACGATTCCCGCAGTGATTCCCACCTGCAATCCGCCACCGATCAGCGCGGTTCGCCACAGGTGTTTGAACTCGCTTAGGGAGAATTCGATGCCGAGCGTGAACATCAACAGGACGACGCCGATTTCTGCAAAATTCGTGATGACCGGGTCGCCCTTGTCCAGGCCCGTCACCCACAAGAGGCCGACATTTCCAATCAGCACGCCGCTGAGTAGATAGCCTACGAGGAGGCTTTGTTTGAACTTTACCAATACCAGCGAAACCAACACCGCCAGCACGAGCACCAGCGTCAGCAGCGCGAAAAGAGGCGAAATATTCGCCACCCCGCTTGCCAATAAAAAACAACCAAACAACATCACCAGCAGGTTCCCGGGAAATCAGGAGACCGCAAAGGATAAAATCCCTCAAACGGGCATTACCGGATACATCCCGCCGTCGTCGGTCCTGAGAAAAAAAGCATTCGCTCCGCGTTTGACAAAACCGAGGGCTGCCCTTGTTTCACCATCGGTTGCAGGAGAAATACTGGTCAGTTCACCTGCCGCAATGCCTTCCCCATTCATGAGAGGACCTGGTTCAGCGGGCGCGTCTGAAGCGATGGAAAACCTCGTGAGGCGCCGGTTCACCTTTCCCGCCGACTTGATGCGCGAAATGACCTCCTGTCCGACATAGCAACCCTTCTGATAGGAAATGTCCGTCTCATCCAGACGTGCTTCCGGGGGCAGCATGCCTTCCATCAGCTCACGCCCCCAAACCGGAATACCATTGGTGACTCGCATCGCTTCAAATGCGTCATCCTCCAGCAGAGCAAAGTTCGCCGGCATCTCGATCACGATGTCCGAGGGAATCCACCAGTCCGTTCCCTCGCTGCTGAAACGGTTTGATTCACGCGCGACCACTCCTTCCGGGGAATCCACAACCACACCCGTGAAATGCACCAGCGAGTATTTTCCCGTTAGGTCAGCCACCTCCACGTCGTCCGCGATCAAGTAGCGTGTCAGGCGGGCTTCCAGTGCCTCCGCCCATTCCGCCGGGCCTTCGACCCACAGGGCACCGTCATATTCTGTTATTGATACCCGGAACTGAAGCCGTCCCCTTGCATCGGTCACGCAGGATGGAAGTGAGATTTTGCCACCCACCACGCGCCGCACATCCTGCGTGAGCTGACCGTTCAGGAACCTGACAGCGTCCGGGCCGCGGAATTCCAACAGCGCCGGTTTGCCCAGATCGATGCGATGGAATCCGCTCACTGGTTTTCGAGATAGGGTTTCGCGAGGGCCGAAAAATCCAGATCGCCCAGCTCGTCATCACATAACTCCTCCATCCGCTTCGAGACCGCCTCGATGGCCGGTGTTTTCAGAGCTGCGGATTCTGCAAGCGCCAGCATGTAGCGGCTGTCCTTGCCCATGTTTGCCAGCGAAAAATGCGTTTCAAAGTCGCCGGCAATCATCAGCGGAAACTTCATTCCAGTTAGAACGGAAGCACAGGCGTTTTCGGAAACCGCCTTCATCAGCGTTTCTGCAGCGACGCCGTGGTGCGTCGCAATGGCAAGCGACTCCGCCATCGCCTGCACGGTGCAGGCGGAAATCAGGTTGGTCGCGAGTTTCAAGACCGTCGCAGCCCCCACCTCGCCACAGTAAAGCCGGCCACGGCTTGTGACTGCTAGAAACGGATCCATTTCACCCGCCAATCCGGCGTCCCCCGCAGTGTAGTAATACAACTGGCCGCTCCCGGATGCCAGCTTGCTGCCGGTGAACGGCGCATCGAGAAACCGGCAACCGTGATCAACGCAGATATTCTGCAGCCATTTCGTCGTTTCCAAATCCACCGTCGCATGGTTGAGCAGGATCTGCCCCGCTGATAGAAAAGGTGCGATTCGCTCCACCACCGCACGCACCGCATGCACGTCTTTCAAATAGATCGAAATGATCCCCACCCCCTGGATCGCTGCCTCCGGTGTGTCAGCCTCCCCTACCAGACCCTTCGGCGTGCGATTCCAGCAGGAAATGTTCCATCCGGAGCCAGCTAGACGAGAGCACGCCCGCGAGCCGATGATTCCCATCCCGAGAACCGCGGCGCGTTTCTCCATCAGGCCGCTCATTGCTGGCGCTTCAGTGCGAGTTCCACCAGCTCCGCCGCTTTGGCGCGGATCTCCTTCATGGTTTCGGGAGTTGGATCCTTGCCGGGTTCCAACGTCATCTCAGTCCGCAGACCGGCCAACAGATCACGCATCGCCACATAGTTGGGTCGCTCGGAAATCCGTGGCTCAAGTCCCGCGACGGACTCCGTGTAATAGTCGGCGATGTCTTCGCGCATCACTTTTCGGGCACGCTCGGGAGAAAACTGCTTGTCCACCGCCACCGTCGATACCTCCAGCGCGCGGATCCAGCCACCGAGGGAAATCAGGTGCGCGAGGTCTGCATCCTTCAGGGTGACGAGCTCTACCTCCACGTCCCGCTGCGTCGCGGTCAGTTCTTTTTTCAACTGCGGCACGTTCTTCTGCTTCGCGCTGTCTAGCAGACCCGCCGCATGGCGGTTTACTCGGTCGCCGACGCCGAGGGCCTTGCCATACTTCGTTAGATCCGTTGCCAGCGCCTCGACCTTTTCGAGTTGCTCCGCCTGCACCACGAGGAATCCATCAGCGATCAGGAAACCCAATTCGATCGCTAGATCCGCACGGTCCTGCGCCATTCGCACCGGCATCTTCCGCTCCACTTCGATGATGGGCAATGGCATCAGGTCCCTCAGGGTGTCGAACAGTTTTGAAATCGACGGCGCGGTGAATTCGTTGACACCGAGCTCCTCACGCACATGTTCATCATCGACGATGTCCCTCGGGATGTTGATGGCTTTGCCTTCTGCCGGATCTTCCGCCTTTGCAATCGCAGGCTCCTTCACAGGCTCGGGCACCTTGGCGGCCTCCTCGATCGCGGGGCACAGCGGGCTCACGCAGAGAATTCCTAACAGGCAGCTCAAACTCAATTTCATTTCCAAACCCTGACACTCCGCAACCCGTTCGGCAACCGACAAAATTGTCCGGTCAAATGGCCAGCACCTGCTCCATCCGGATCACCTTACTGAAAAATTTCGATTGCCAAGCGATCCC
The DNA here is from genome assembly GCA_031412525.1 of Akkermansiaceae bacterium. Taxonomy (GTDB): domain Bacteria; phylum Verrucomicrobiota; class Verrucomicrobiia; order Verrucomicrobiales; family Akkermansiaceae; genus Luteolibacter. Next base: position 7,487 of record JANODE010000001.1, read on the forward strand.
ATGTGCCGCAGTCTTCCGCAGTTGGAACGAGGGAGTGGTGTTTCGTGTTGTATTTCCAAACCACCTCTTCCGGGTTGACGCCCCCTGCCCCACCGGGCCGTTAATGCTTCTTATAGCGGAACGAGCCGGATGAAGCGCAGTGACGCAACATTTCCCATCCCGCCCTGCTTCTGCATATCCTGCAAAAGGCCTGCGAGTGATCACACTCCCATTCCTCCCAGCCGGATTCACCCAAATCCCCATCTTTCACACACCCTATGGCCGGTCACAACAAGTGGTCCAAGGTCAAACACATCAAAGCTCGAGTCGATGCCATCAAGGGCAGGGTCTTCAGCAAGTGCGCACATGAAATCGCACTCGCCGCCCGCGCCGGTGGCGGCGATCCGGGAGCCAATGCCCGACTCCGCACCGCCATCGAGAATGCGAAGGCGGTTTCCATGCCCAAGGACAACATCGATCGAGCTGTTAAAAAAGGCACTGGCGAGCTCGGCGGCGAAATGATCCAGGAAATCTCCTACGAAGGCTACGGCCCCGCCGGCACCGCATTCATCATTGAAATGGCCACAGACAACATCAACCGGACCGCTCAAGACGTCCGCACGATTTTTTCGAAAAGCGGCGGCAGCGTCGCTACTCCTGGCAGTGTTGCCTATCAGTTTGACCGAAGGGGGGAAATCCGGGTTAGCGCCACAGATCTCCCCGAGGAAAAAATCATGGACGCCGCCATCGAAGCCGGTGCTGAAGACGTGCAGAGCGATACCGACGAACACGTGATCCTCACTGCAGCTAATGAACTCGGCACAGTCGCCAACCTCCTGCGCGGCACTGGCCTGAACCTGATTTCTGAAAAACTCGTCTCGATTCCCCAGACCCCCAGTGTCGTCAGCGACCTCACCATCGCCCGTCAGGTCATCAAACTGCATGACTTGCTCGATGACTATCCCGACACTCTGAACGTTTTCACCAATTTTGAAGTGACCGATGAAATTCTCGGACAACTCGCTTCCTGAACCTTTACCAGCGCGCCGCGCCACTACCATTTAACCGATTCCGGATGAGCAACAATACCAACGAGGACACCATGCCGCAAACCGGCACCGAGGGCGACACCCCCACAGCCCGCAAGCGGGTGGCCAAAAAAGCAGCCACCAAAACCGCCGCCGCTGAAAAAGCACCTGCAAAGAAGGCGGCCGCCAAAAAATCAGTCACTAAAAAGACCGCTGCCAAAAAGACCGCGGTGAAAAAATCAGCCGCCGCTTCCTCGACTCCAGAGCTTCCGTTCGACCTCCCTCCCGCTCCTGCGCCCATTCCTTCACCTTCGGAGAAAGCTCCCGCTCGCCCTCCACGTGCGAAAAAAGCACCTGCGGCGCCGGCTCCCACCGCACACGCCGAACCTGTCTATCAGCCGGAATCAGAGGCCCCGCGGACGCCCCCTCCTGCGGACTCTCCCCGCCGATTCGGCCGCGTTCCAGGCGGCGGACCCATTGCTCCTCGTGAATCCTTCGAATCTGCGCCACCGCCTCCAACACAGCAGCAGCAAGCACCCCGGCGCGATCAGGAACCTCGCGAGCCCAGGCCTCCACATGACGGCCAGCAACCACCGAGGAATTTCCAACAGCGCGACGGCCAGCCACCACAAAACCAGGCCAACCGCGAGAACCAGAACCAACAGCGTGAAAGCCGTAGCAAGCGCCGCCGCGACAAACGCAAGCGCCGCATGCAGGAACAAGGCGGACAGGGCGGACATGGCCAGCAGCAGAATCACCAGAACCGCCAACGCAACGAAGGCGGAAACCCCCAGGCCGCTGTCAATGAGATGGATGACCGCCGCCCGATCCAACTGAGCGGACCGAAGATCGAGACAGACGGGATGCTGGAACTCGCACCCAAGGGATTCGGGTTCCTCCGCGTGCCGAAGAAAAATTTCGAACAGGCGCGTGACGACGTTTTTGTTACTCCCGAAACCATCCGCAAGTATAACCTGCGGCTTGGCCAGTGGATCCACGGCATCTATCAGGAAGGCCCGCGTGGTCCGCAGCTGGTGGAGATCACCACGATCAACGACATGGCACCCGAGCAGGCCGCGAAGCTCCCGCATTTCGACGAGCTCAAGGCGATCAACCCGACACGCCGCATCAGCTTCGAGACCACGCCCGAGCGATTCACCACCCGTGTCATCGACATCATGGCACCCGTCGGCCGCGGCCAGCGCGGACTCATCGTTTCCCCTCCCCGCTCGGGAAAGACCACGCTGCTCCTTCACATGGCGGAAGCCATCCGGGAAAAATACGATGAAGCGATCCATCTGATGGTCGTGCTGGTGGACGAACGGCCCGAGGAAGTCACTGAGTTCCGTCGCGCGCTGCCCGGGGCCGAAATCTATGCCAGCTCGAACGACGAACAGGCGCGCAACCACTGCCGCATCGCCGAGCTTTCGATCGAGCGAGCCAAGCGTCTGGTAGAGGCAGGCAAGGATGTGTTCCTGCTGATGGATTCCATCACCCGACTTGCCCGCGCCTATAATGGAAACATGAACAATCGCGGCCGCGGCACCGGCTCCGGCGGCATCACGATCGGCGCGCTGGAAGTTCCGCGCCGCCTGTTCGCCGCTGCCAGAAACACCCGCGGCGGAGGTTCTCTCACCATCCTCGCAACCGCGCTGATCCAGACGAACTCCCGCGCCGACGAGGCGATTTTCATGGAGTTCAAGGGCACCGGCAACATGGAGCTCGTGCTGGATCGCAAGATCGCGGAAAACTATATCTATCCGGCCGTTGATATTTTCAAATCAGGCACCCGCCGCGAGGAACTTTTGCTAGCCGATCACATGCTTCACAAGATCCACCTCATCCGCCGTGGCCTCTCCGGCCACCGCCCGGCAGAAGCGATGGAACGCCTGTTGTTTTTCCTGAAGAAATTCCCGAACAACCCGCAGATGCTGATGGAGATCAAGGGGTGAGGTGGCTTGATCGATCTGAAACAGCGGACCATTGAGCGTCATGGCGGGGAGTCCTGTGGCTTGCGGCCTTGATGACAAGTTTTCGTTAAGACGACTCCGGATGGGAACCGGACTTGAGGAATTCGCGGCGACCGGTGATCTCCGCTACTCACAAAAAAAGCCGGACGGGGTGAACCCGTCCGGCTTTGCTGATAAGATGCAGGCGGGACGCCTACACTCTTTTGATTTCGTCTTCCTGACCCGGGCTCCAGTCTTCGGAGGCAGCGGAGTTGCAACCAGGAATAGATTTCCAGAATCGGTTCAAGGTTCCGCCCGGATAAGCGCCGCGTTTCCCTGCCAGTCCGGATCCGTGTGGTCGAGGGTTTTAGTTAGGCCGTCGCGGGTTTCCTTCAGGATGGTGTGGAAATGGCCGCCGCCGAAGTCGATCTCGCAGAAAGTGAATCGGGCGCGGGCATTGTCCACGATGAACATCGGGGTGGTTAGACCCTGGCCGGAGGAGTAGGCCATGCCGCCGAGGAGTTCGGTCATGCCGCCGCGGGTGGTCTGGTGCAGGGTGCCGCCGCCCTCGGTCTTGTAGCCGAGAATCCACTGCCTGCCGCCTTCGTTGGAAACATGCACGCCGCCGCCTTCGACGTTGAACTGCCGCGCCCACAGCGTTTCGTTGGTGAAGCGGAAGTTGTGCCCGACGACGTCCTCGATGAACACCTCACCGCCGCCACCGGTGCTCCGGTAGGAGTCGGCTCCCTGATAGTTGATGGCGAGGCGCTGGAGAACGAGGGTGCGTTTCGCGTGGTTTTCGATGAAACAATGCTTTCCTCCAGAGAAGTCGGTGCTCATGCCCTCGATGAAGACAATGGGAGCGGTGCCTTCCACAAAGCGGAATGCGGGTTTGCCGGAAGCCCTCAACTCGTCGGACATCGTGAGCCACGCGCGGCAACCGATGATCCGGCGCACCTTGCCGCGAATGATGATGGTGCCACCGATCTGATAGCCGCCGCGCGGCAGATAGACGGTGGTGGCTCCGGAATCGATCGCCTGCTGGATGGCCGCGCTGTCATCCCCGTCGTCGTCCGTTTTTCCGCCGAATGCCTGCGGGGCCTTCCAATCCTTCAAGGCATCCCACGGCGCGACGGGCGTCTCTTTCACGGGAAGCGGCGGTGACCCCTTCGAAGCGGGAAACAGGCTGGCCGGTGATTTTGAAACGAAGAAATCCACGTTCGCGCCGGTGACCCCGTTTTTGTCGCCGATATGATTCGCGAGAGCCTGCTTATAACCGGAGGTCCTGATGTTTCGCGCAAGCATCGTGCCCTCCAGCAGGATCGCGGGTTCGGTCGCGGCGTTGCCGGTTCCCTTGAAATCGCAGTCGACCAGTACATTGAGTCCGCCGAGCGCGAGAAAGGCGGGCACGTCGTTGACGCTCTTCAATCCCCGGGCGGTGAAGGGTTGGCCGTCATTGCGGAATCCCGCTTTGTTCTGATGCTCGACGGTGACGTGTTCGAGCGTTTCGCCGTTCACGGTGGTGGCGGTTTTCACGCCGTAGTCGAAGCCTTGGACCCTCACGTTCTTGATGAGACACGGGCCTTGTTCGTCGCTGAATCCCAGGTCGAGGCCGTTCACGCCTTGGCCGTCGCCGGAGATGATAGAGACATCGTAAACCCCGCCCTGGTTGTTGGCGATGAACTGGACGCCGCACGCGCCGGGATTGCCGCTTCCGGTGTCCACCGTGAGCGTGTGGATTTCATTGGAGAAACGCTGGGCGGGAGCCTCGCCGGTCCAGATCACGCCTTTGGGTTTGCGCGAATTCCCGTAATCGGGGCACGAGTCCTTTAGTTTGATGACGGTGCCTTCGCGGCTCTGGCCCATCAGCACGGTGTTCTTCTGGTTTTCTCCCCAGCGTAGCGTGTTGCTGACGAGATAGATTCCGTTAGGCAGATAGAGGATCGCGCCTTTCGCCGGATAATCATCGAGAGCCTTCTGAATCGCGGCGGTGTCGTCGGCCACGCCGTCGCCCTTGGCCTGATAGGGTGACCGGGTCACGTCGATGACGCCGGCGTCGACAGGGAAGATCGCGGCGGGTGCGGCCTGCGGATGAGTCGGGCGCGGATACTTCGGTTTCCAGACGATACGGCGCGGTGCGGGTGGTTTTTCGTCGGCGTTCAGGAAGCGGATTTCCGCGAGGCCGCTTTGCTCGCCACCGCGGTGATTGGATTTGATTTGCAGCTTGAAATAGCGGGCGGTGACGGCTTTCGGAAATGCGAACGCTTGACCCTTGTCGTCATCTTTGCCGGGTGCTTCCTGAAGGTTGAAATCACCGATCGATGTGAAGGTCTCGCCGTCTTCCGATGCGGATACCGTGACTTCCTTAATGCCGCGATTGGTCCATCCCGGTTCGTTGTAATTCCACGCGTGGAATCCGGCCACATGGAAACGTTTGCCAAGATCGAACCGCAGCCAGGAATCCCACTCGCCGTTCCACATGTTGTTGCCGTCCCAAATGTTGGAACCGTGCACCCAGACCGCGCTTCCGGGCACGCTTTCATCCCAACCGGAACCGTCGATGGTTTTCCGCGGCGTGCGTCCCGCACCGCTTTGGGAACTGGAGGCGGTGGCCTCGACCGGCGTGATAAACGCGCCAAGGGCTTCCTTTTTCACCGAGGCTTCGTCAGCGCAGGCCGGGAGGAGGCAGAGCAGCGTGATCGCTTGGATCAGACATGGGCGGAGGGGAAATGAATGGGTTTTCATAATAACGGAGTAGCGGAGTCATACGCGCCGATTTCCGGAGAAATCTCTCACGTTGTTTTCGGGGATGACCGGTGTCTTTGCATGTCTCCGCGACTTCAGTGAACACGACACAAAAAAGCCGGACGGGGCGAACCCGTCCGGCTTTTGAATGAGACACGCGGGCGAGACGCCCGCGCTCCTTGAATTTAGTCTTCCTGACCCGGGCTCCAGTCTTCGGAGGCAGCGGCGGCGAGGTTGAACGCTTGTTCGAGGCCGACCATCTCGGAGGATGGGCGGAGGCTCTCGAAGCTGGCGCTTTCCTTCTTCAGATCCGCTTCGCTGTAGTTGACGGCCTTGATGGAAAGTCCGATGCGGCGCTCGACCTTGTCGACCTTGATGACGCGGGCTTCGATCTCTTCGCCGACCTTGATGATATCCTTGACCTTCTCCACGTGGTCTTCGCTGAGTTGCGAGATGTGGATGAGGCCGTCGATGTCACCGTCGAGGCTGATGAAGGCGCCGAACGACGCGATCTTGGCGACGGTTCCCTTGACAAGGTCGCCGACTTTGAAGCGGCTGTCGATGAGGGACCATGGGTCGTTTTCGGTTTGTTTGATACCGAGAGAGACGCGTTGGTTGCCCTTGTCGATGGCGAGCACGATGGCTTCGACCTCGTCGTTCTTTTTGAGAACTTCCGACGGATGGTTGATCTTGCGGGTCCAGGACATGTCCGAGACGTGGATCATGCCATCGATGCCTTCTTCGAGCTCCACGAACGCACCGTAAGCGGTGAGGTTGCGGACCGGGCCCTTGATGGTGGCACCCACTGGATAGCGGAGTTCGATTTCATCCCATGGGTTGGAATCAAGCTGACGCACGCCGAGCGAGATTTTCTGCTCTTCGATGGAGATGCCGAGGACGACGGCCGAGATTTCCTGGCCGATTTCCAAAACGTCGGATGGACGGGTGATACGCTTGACCCAGCTGAGTTCGGAAACGTGGACGAGGCCTTCGACGCCACGCTCGATTTCGATGAACGCACCGTAAGGAAGGAGCTTGGTGACCCGGCCCTTGACGTTATGACCGATGGGGTATTTCCGTTCGATGTCTTCCCAGGGATTTTCGGAAGTTTGCTTGAGGCCGAGGGAAACGCGTTCCTTTTCCTTGTCCACGTCGAGGATGACGACATCGACGGATTGGCCGATGTGGAGGAGTTCGGAAGGATGGTTGATGCGGCCCCACGACATGTCGGTGATGTGGAGCAGACCGTCCATGCCCTGGAGATCGACGAAGGCACCGAAGTCGGTGATGTTCTTGATCGCGCCGGTGACCTTGTCGCCGATTTTGACGGACTGGAGGAAGACCTGGCGTTGCTCGGAGCGCTCGGCTTCGATGACTTCGCGGCGGGAAAGGACGATGTTCTTACGCTCGTCGTTGACCTTGACGATTTTGAATTCGTAGACGTTGCCGACGTATTCGTTGAGATCTTTTGGTGGAATGATGTCCACTTGCGAACCGGGAAGGAAGGCTTCGACGCCGACATTGACGGTGAGTCCGCCTTTGACGACCGACTTGACCTTGCCGCGGACGAGACCGCCATCTTGGAAGACCTTGACGATTTTTTCCCAGTTTTGTTTGTGGGCGGCCTTTTCCTTGGAGAGGACGACCATGCCTTCATCGTTTTCGAGCTTTTCGAGGAGCACTTCGATTTCGTCGCCGATTTCGATTTCTTCATCCTCGAACTCGTTCGATGGGATGGCACCTTCAGATTTGTAGCCGATGTCGACGAGAACGACTTGGGGGCGGATTTCGAGAATCGTGCCCTTGACAATCGATCCTTCGCGGAATTCGCGAAACTTGGAATCGATGAGGTCGTTCAGTTCAGTGTTGGTGGGTTCCGCGCATGCGTAAGCCATATGTTTGCTTGGTTTGGGGTTATGTTGTTGGTTCGTTTTCCTTATGACATTTGCCCCGGAAAGTGGAAATACTGACAGACACCGGGGCGCCAACCGTCTGCCAGCAAAAAGAAAAACGGACGCGGAGACTAATTCCCTGGATGGCCATGGCAAGGCCAAACGAAGGGAAAAATCCGGCCCGTTCGGCACCCGGCACGGAACCGAGCACCCCGATTTGTCCGACCACATTCGGCACGCCACCCATGCGACTTGCACGAATCGCCTGCATTGTGCGAGGTGGAGGGAAAACCCCGACCGTTTCGGGTTCTGCACATGCCTTTGAAGGAAATGAAGTTCCGACCGGCGAGCGAACAGGGCACGCCGCGTGCGAAAGCCGCCTGAATGACAGTTACCCGATCAACCACAAGCAAATGGCCTTTGTGGCTTTTAGCCGTGCTCGGACTGCTTTTTCCGGCCGCAATCATCGCGGCACAGGAACCTATCCGCCTTCACCCCGAGAATGGGCATTATTTCCTGTTCCGGCAGGCACCTGTGGTTCTGGTCGGATCAAGCGAACATTACGGCGCGCTCATCAACTTAGATTTTGACTACGTCCCGTATTTGGAGGAGACCCGCGTCCGTGGGCTCAATCTCATCCGGATTTTCAGCGGCACCTATCGGGAAACCACCGGATCGTTCGGGATCCAGAACAACACGCTCGCCCCCGCAACCGCACGTTCCCTGGCGCCCTGGAAACGAACAGCTCTGGCTGGTGCGGCGGATGGCGGCAACAAGTTCGACCTGACGCAGTGGGATCCCGACTATTTCAGCCGGTTGCGCGACCTCGTGAGTGAAGCGGGGCAACGGGGCATCGTGGTGGAACTCACGTTCTTCAGCGCGATCTATGATGATTCACTTTGGAACATCTCACCGATGAACGGAGCCAATCACATCAACGGCGTGGGCTCCAGCGGACGGCTCAATTGCTACAACCCCGCCGGCGACCTGCTTCCGTTCCAGAAAGCGCTCGCCAGCAAGTGCGCGACCGAACTCAACGGCTACGACAACGTAATTTATGAAATTTGCAACGAGCCCTATAACGGAAGCGTGCCGGCAGCATGGGAAACCGCCATCATCACCGAGCTCGCAGCCGCCGAAGCGGCCCTGCCTTTCCGCCACCTGATCGCTCAGAACGTCTTTAACTATCAGGGCGTCGTCACCAATCCCCATCCATCGGTTTCCATCTTCAACTTCCACTATGCCTACCCGGAGGCCGCTACCCAGAACTACGGACTCAACCTCGCGCTGGGCGACGATGAGACCGGATTCGCCGGAGTGGCGGATTTCACCTATCGCCGCGAGGCGTGGGAATTCATGCTCTCCGGCGGGGGATGGTTCAACCATCTCGATTTCTCATTCACCACCAGTTCCGAAAACGGGACCGCCACCAACTCCGCACCCGGTGGCGGAGGTGTGGCGCTCCGCCGTCAGTTGGGAGTGCTGCGAGGGGTGCTGGAAGGCCTCCCGCTGACAAAACTGGTGCCGCAGGCGGGCTTTGTGACCGGCGGAGTGCCTTCGGGCGGTGCGGCCAGGGCGATCGGAGCGCCTGGCGAGGCCTACGCCATCTATCTGCGTGGTGGCAGCCAGGCCAGCCTCGTGATCAACCTCCCGGCAGGAACTTACAGCGGCCAGTGGATCGATACGAAATCCGGGGCGGTTGCGGGCTCCATCACGGATTTCACGCATCCGGGCGGGCAACGGACTTTTCCCTCCCCTTCCTATAGCGAAGACATCGCCCTGCGCCTGGTGGCGGCTCCACCCGGTCCTGCGGGACCAGAGCTGCTGGTCAACGGCAGTTTCGAGTCCGGCTATGGTGGGTGGCAGGTGAGCGGAAACCAGGCGATTCAAAGCGTCGCCACCAACGGGGTGAGCGGTATCAAATTCAACGGCTCCGATCTGACTCCTAACGGAATTCTGTCACAAACATTCCCCACAACTCCGGGAGCCGTCCACACGCTGACATTTGATGTGGGAGTGATCGCCTACAACCAGAACCCGCAGAGCCTTCTGGTCACCGTGGCGGGAACGGCGTTGTTGCTTTCAGAAGTGATCACCGTGACCGGAGCCGCCGGCGGTGCGGCCGCCTGGGTCACACGCAGTTATACTTTTGTGGCAGACAACACGACATCAACACTCACCTTTCGCGATCAATCGAGCACCACGCATAGCCTTGATCTCCTGCTGGACCACGTCCGCGTGACGGGACCTCCTGACAGCGGTTCGAATCCAACGCCGGCTCCACTGGGCACGGCATATCTATCAGGAAACCCCGGGGACATCACGGTCAGCCTGACTGCAACTGGGCCTGGAACTTATGTATTCGAGCGTTCCGGGGACTTGATAGAGTGGCAACGGATCGGCGAGAGGTCGGTCAGTATAGCCGGGCTGGTCGAGTTTCATGATCCACAGCCGCCGGAGGCAATCACGCTCCCGCCATCTGCCGTGTTCTACCGCATTGGTCTCCTGTCAGCCGATTGAGCGCGAGGAGATGGCACGCTGAGGCGCTTTGCATCCATTAACCACATCATGCCACTTGCTACCAATCTCTATCAGCACAGCAGCTTTTATAGGTCGTTGACTACATGAATCAAAGCCGGCGAACCGGACGGAGGCACATCTCCTGCGATGGGGGATAACGGACCTTCCATCACTTCCCTGTTGGCTATCACAAACCTCCAACAAGGCATTAAAATGAAAACGTTCTTGCCCAACGCCCTTCGCCTGTTCGCCGTGATCTGCTTGGCGATGATACTCCAAACATCTGAGGCAGAGACTGGCCCACTGAAGATCATGCCGCTAAGTGACTCGATCACCTACGGCTTCAACGGCATCAATCCACTTAACGGAAGCACTCCAGGCGGCTATCGAAAACAACTCGGAATCCGCCTCGCCGCCGCCGGAGTGTGCTACGATTTCGTCGGCAACAGCGCGCTGAACCCTGCTCCCGGCAGTGATCCCGACCACAACGGCTATCCGGGCATCCGGACCGACCAAGCCCTCGGCTATCTCTCCGGCTGGCTCACCACCAACCCCGATGTGGTGCTAATCCACCTAGGCACCAACGACATGATCCAGCATGTGCCGATCAACACTGCAATCAACCACCTCAGCTCGCTGATCGACCGGATCACCGCCAACGCGCCCGCCCGGAAAGTCTATGTCTCCACGATCATCCCGATCATCGACACCCGTAACGGACGAACCCCGGCGGAGTGGAGCGTCATCGTCGCGGCCTACAACGCGCAGGTCCGCGCCCTGGTCCGACAGCATGCCGATCTCGGCCGCAAGGTGACGCCGGTGGAGATGAACGGCGGTCTTGCCTACACCGATCCGAATCCGGCTAACAACTTCTTCCAACCCGGCGACGGCACCCATCCGGGTCTGGCGGGTAATCACCAAATGGGAAACTTCTGGTTCAATGCCCTCACCGCGGGAGCGACCGTTCCCCCACCGGTGGCTGGTCCGCAGCTTCTGACGAACGGCAGCTTCGAATCCGACTTCACGGGATGGACCCGCTCGGGCAACGAGATGCTCCAATCGGCCGGTTCCTAGGCGGCACCCGCTGGACGCGTCATACTTTCATCTTCACCGCCGACAGCGGCACCAGCACCCTCACCTTCTGCGACCACTCCGCTTCCACCAAATCACTCGATCTGGTGCTCGACAATGTCCGGGTGACGTGAGGGGGAGGCACAGCCACCAACACCGCTCCTGTGGGCGTGACGGATTCCGATTCGACCGCCGACGGAGCTTCGGCTGTGTTGACCTTTTGCGACCAGTCGTCTTCCACCGATGGCCTCGATCTCGACAGATCTCATCACTTGGGAGTTTGCGGAAAAGCGAATCGTGTCTGATCGCGGACCTCTTGAATTTCTCGATGCATCGAGCCTCCACGATTCGATGTTTTACCGCATCGGATTGGAACGCGGAAACGTTGCGGATTCATCCGCAGTCCTACGCCGTTTGCAGCCCACGCGATCGCGTAATACCGGAAATGAAGATTCGTGGCATTCTCCCAAAGGCAGGTGATTTTTCACCGGCACGGCATTGCTTAATATTTTTCAAGCCTGGGTCACCCCGGCCTGAACCTCCCCCCTCGAATCATGTTTTCCCTGTCTTTCCTTCTCGCTTGGATATTCTCATCCCGTTGTCGGTGCATGGGCGCACAACAAGGATTTTTTGAAAATCCAGGCAACCTTGTCGGCACAGCTTGTGCTTCTGATCCTGGGCATGAAATTTACATGGTAAAAATTTCTGTCTCCAAAGTAGGCTTGACGCATCCGCCGTTTTCCGGCTTAGTCCCGTCCGTTCCGCTATATTAGCACTCCCCCCAATCCCCCCGAAGTTTTAGCTTGGAAAGTTCCATTTGCTACATTTTTAAACCGCACCCGTATTGGGTCGAATAAATTTTTGTAACCATTTGGCACGTTTTTCGCAAATCTCTCCCCTCTCCCCACCCTGCCCCCCACCCCTATGAAATCGATCAAAAGGATCCTCCGTGTCCTCGGCTTGCTGACTTTCGCCAGCCTAGGAGTCACCGTTAGCGAGGCCCAGACGCCTCCGACGCGCATCATGCCACTAGGCGACTCTCTCACGTCAGGAGTCAGCTCCAACATTGTCCCCGGTGCCTATCGCAACCGGCTTTACAGCTTGCTTACGACGGCAGGCTACAATGTGGACTTTGTGGGTATGAACACGGATTCGGGCAATCCTACTCTTCCGGACAAGGATCATCAGGGCGTCGGTGGCGCCCGGATCGATGAAATCCAAGCGGGCGTGACCGGCTGGCTGAACTCTGTGGAGGATCCTGACGTGGTGCTGCTCTTGATCGGTACCAACGATTTCTCTCAGAACTTCAACACGGGCTCGGCACAAACGCGTTTGTCCAACTTGATCGCCGACATCGCAACGAAACGTCCGTTCGCGAAAATCATCGTCTCCAACCTTCCGTTGCGGACGGACAGCTCAATCCTCGAATCCCAACAGCAGGCCTTCAATGCGGCGCTTCCAGGGATCGTCAACACGCAGGTCTCGCTCGGCCGCCAGGTTTCTCTTGTCGACATGCGCTCCGCTTGGGTGGCGGGTGACCTAGTCGAGGGAGTCCATCCCAACCAAGGCGGCTACAACAAGATGGCGGACGTGTGGGCGCCTGCCATTGCCAATGTGATCACTCCGCTGGGTTCCGCAAATCCTCCCGCCATCGTGCGCACCGGTCCTCCGACCACCCTCCAGCAGCTCACCGTCCGCTTCAGCAAACCGCTTGCCGATTCCGCCGCGACTCTCGCGAACTTCAGCCTCAATGGAGGACTGTCGATTTCCGCCGCGAGTCTTGACGCAACCAGCAAGCGCATCATCACGCTGACCACGAGCACACAAACACCGGGCACACTCTACACACTCTCAGTCACCGGCGTCCGCGACCGCACGCCGGCGGCGAATCTGATCGCCACGGGATCCACCATCGCCTTCTCCACGGAAGCGCAGAACAACGGCAGCTTTGAATCCGACTTCGCCGGTTGGACCTCCACCGGCAACATGGAGATTAAGAATTCGTCTCCCTACTCCGCGACGAACGGCAGCAAACTCGTCGCCTTCAATCAAGCCCAGCTCACCCCTAACGGCGTCCTCACCCAGACCTTCGCGACCACCCCCGGTGTCCCTTACGTCCTCTCCTTCGATGCAGGCGCGCTGGGTATCAATACCCAGCAACGCATGCAGGTGACGGTCAACGGTTCCAGCACTCTCGTTTCGCAAACCATCACCATCACCGGCCCGGGCACCTTCACTTCCAAATGGGTGCCACAGAGTTTCACCTTCGTTGCCAACACAGCGACGACGACGATGAGCTTCAGCGACATCTCCTCTAACACCGACAGCGTCGATCTGTTGCTGGACAACGTCCGCCTCACCGCCCAGGTGCCGCGCACCCTCACCGTTTCCTCCACACCGAACACCGGCATCAACGTCACTCTTACCCCGAACGACCTCAACGGCGCGGGCGGAGCACCCACCGGATTCAGCCGCCAGTATCTGAATGGATCGATTGTCACCCTCACCGCCCCTTCCGTCGCCGGTGCGAATGCGTTTGTGAAATGGCAGAGAAACGGCACTGATCTCACCACTAACACCAGCACCACGGTCACACTCGACGCGGACTACACGCTCAACGCCGTTTATGCTGCGAACAACCAGGTGCTCGCCAACGGGAGTTTCGAAAACGGCTTCACCAGTTGGACCAACACCGGCAACCAGGAAATCAAGAATGCCTCGCCGTATCTCGCGACCGACGGCAGCAGATTGGTCGCCTTCAACGGCGGCAACCTGACGCCTAACGGAGTTCTCTCGCAAACCTTCACGACGGTTCCAGGTGTTTCCTACACGCTTGCCTTCGATGCAGGTGTGCTCTCTTTCAACACCAGCACGCAAACCCTGCAAGTCACCGCGACCGGCACCAGCAGCGTTCTTTCCCGCGTTGTCACTCTCAACTCGAACACCAACGGCACTTCCCGGTGGTTCCCGCAGACGTTTACATTCATCGCGAACAGCACCAGCACGACGTTGACATTCCGCGACCAATCGCCGACCAGCAACGGTCTCGACCTGCTACTCGACAACGTCCGCGTCACTGGCCCCGTTGGACCAGTCAACAATTCACCGTTCGCAGTCGCCGACGCCTTTACGACCAATTTCAACACCGCCCTCGTCGTCCCGACTGCGACCGGCGTGCTCACCAACGACACCGACAGCGAGTCCAACCCGCTTACCGCGGTTCTCGGTGCCGGCCCGACCAGTGGTTCGCTTACTTTGAACTCCGACGGCAGCTTCACCTACACGCCGAACACCGGTTTCTCCGGCACTGATTCCTTCACCTACCGCGCCAACGACGGCAACTCGACTTCGAGTCTCGCCACCGTCACCCTCACCGTCAACGGCCTCGCTGTTGGATCGCTGGTGAACGGCAGCTTTGAGTCCGGCGAAACCGGCTGGACCTTCACAGGAAACTACCTCGTCTATGCATCGGACGGCACCTACATCGCTGTCGATGGTGGCACCATGGTCGTCCTCCACGGCGGACCAACCGCGCCGAATGCGGTGATCTCCCAGTCGTTCGCGACCACACCCGGCCAAACCTATCAGCTCGCGTTCGCGCTCGGGACGGTCGGCGGCAACGGCGTCACCCAAAGCATCCAGGTTGCCCTCGCTGGCAGCTCACCGATCCTGACTCAGAACGCAACTGTCGTGGGCACCAATTCCCCCGTTTCTTCCTGGTCCAATAGAACCATCAGCTTCACCGCCAACAGCGCGACCACCACGCTCACCTTCACCGACAACTCTGCCACCACCAACATGGTGGATCTGCTGCTCGACAAGGTCAGCATCGGCATCCCATCGGTGAACACAGCCCCGGTCGCAGTCGCCGATTCCTACTCGACCAATCAGAACAGCCCTCTGCTGATTCCTGCTGCAGGTGTGCTCACGAACGACACCGACACCGAGTCCAATCCGCTCACTGCCGCAGTGGTCTCCACCACCACCAACGGCACACTCGCCCTCAGTGCCAACGGCGGTTTCACCTACACGCCTAACACCGGTTATTCCGGGCCTGATTCCTTCACCTACAAGGCGAACGACGGGACCTCGGATTCAAACACCGCCACCGTCTCCATCACGGTCGTCTCACCAGTTGCCCCATCGCAACTGCTCGTAAACGGCAGCTTTGAATCCCTGGAGGCCGGCTGGACGATGTCCGGAAACCGCCTCGCTTTCGAATCGAACGGCACCTACGTCGCCACCAACGGCACCAAGCTCCTCGTCCTCAGTGGCGGTCCCACCACTCCGGACGCGGTGATTTCGCAGACCTTCACCACCATCGTCGGGCAGACTTACACCCTCACTTTCGATATTGGCACTGTCTCGATCAACACTGCGGAGCAGAGGTTGTTCGTTTCCGTCTCCGGAAATGCCTCGCTGCTTTCCCAGCTCGTCTCCGTCTTCGGAACCAATACCGCAGGCTCAAGCTGGACGCCCAAAACCTTTTCGTTCGTCGCGGACAGCACCTCCACCACCCTCAGTTTCAGCGATCTTTCGCCCGTTTCAGCCGGTGTGGATCTGCTCTTGGACAACGTCGGCGTCAGTGGCCAAGGTGGACCCGTCAATGCCTCCCCGGTTGCTGTGGCCGACTCATACAGCGCCACTCAAAACACCCCGCTCGTCGTGGTGGCCGCCAGCGGCGTGCTTGCCAACGACACGGATTCCGAGTCCAATCTCCTCACCGCCTCGGTCGTCGCCGCCCCCACCAGCGGCACGGTCGTCCTCAATTCTAACGGCGGTTTCACCTACACGCCAAACAGCGGCTTCTCCGGTCCGGATTCCTTCACCTACAAGGCAAACGACGGCAATTCGGATTCCAACACCGCGACCGTCTCCATCACGGTCAATCCCGGAGTCATCGGCATCCTTGTCAACGGCAGCTTCGAAAACAACTTCACCGGCTGGACCACCACCGGGAATCAGACCATCGAAGCCGGCTCGCCTTACCTTGCCACCAACGGCTCCAAGGTCGTCGCGTTCAACAGCATCAACCTGCTACCGAACGCCGTCCTTTCTCAAACCTTCGGCACCGTCAACGGCCAGACCTACACCCTCGCGTTTGACGCCGGTGTTCTCGCCTTCAATTCGAACCAACAACGGCTGAACGTCACGGTTAACGGTGCTGCCAGCCTGCTCAACCAAACCCTCAACCTGAACGGCCCGGGAAATGGCACCAATGTCTGGTTCCCACAAAGTTTCACCTTCGTGGCGAACAGCGCGAGCACCACGCTCACCTTCCGGGACCTGTCCACATCCACCGCCGGTCTCGACCTCACCCTCGACAACGTCCGCGTTACCGGCCCACCTGCCGTCAACACCGCTCCCGTCGCCGTTGCCGACAGCTACACCGCCACGCAGAACACCGCTCTCGTCGTTCCTGCAACCGGAGTGCTTGGAAACGACACCGACCCACAAGGCAATCCGCTCACCGCGATCGGCGTCACCCTTCCCACCAACGGCACGCTGACCCTGGCCACAAATGGAGGTTTCACCTACACGCCCACCACCGGATACACCGGCCCGGATTCCTTCACCTACAAGGCAAACGACGGTCTGCTTGACTCCAACGTGGTCACGGTTGCCCTGACGGTCAGCGCGGCCGCTCCGAACAACCAATTGCTCGTCAACGGCAGCTTCGAATCCAACTTCAACGGCTGGACCACCACCGGCAACCAGTTTATTGAAACCGCGCTGCCATATGCCGCCTCTCAAGGCACCAAGCTCGCTGCCTTCAATGGCGGCAACCTTGCCCCGAACGCCGTGCTTTCCCAGGCGTTCGCCACG
>JANODE010000002.1:0-8078 GCA_031412525.1 Akkermansiaceae bacterium
TAAATGGGGTCAGGTTGCGCATTTCAACAATTTGCTGGTCCAGAGTGACGATTTCTGACTCCCTCTTCTGCCATGCCACGTGTGATTCGATACCAATATCCGGGAGCGGTTTATCACTTGATGGCGCGGGGCGACGGCGGGAAGGTGGTTTTTGAGAATGACGAGGACTGGAAAGGATTCCTGTTCCTCTTGGGCAAGGTGTGTGAATGTCACGGTTGGCGGGTGCATGCCTGGGTGTTGATGGACAACCATTTCCACCTGCTGGTGGAAACTCCGGAAGCCAATCTATCGACGGGAATGAAGTTGCTGCTAAATGGGGTCAGGTTACGCATTTCAACAATTTGCTGGTCCAGAGTGACGATTTCTGACTCCCTCTTCTGCCATGCCACGTGTGATTCGATACCAATATCCGGGAGCGGTTTATCACTTGATGGCGCGGGGCGACGGCGGGAAGGTGGTTTTCGAGAATGACGAGGACCGGAAAGGGTTCCTGTTCCGCTTGGGCAAGGTGTGTGAATGCCACGGTTGGCGGGTGCACGCCTGGGTGTTGATGGACAACCATTTCCACCTGCTGGTGGAGACTCCGGAAGCCAATCTATCGACGGGAATGAAGTTGCTGCTTGGAAGTTTCAGCCAAGGATGGAACAAGCGGCGGTTAAGGCGGGGTCATGTGTTCCAGGGGCGATACAAATCCATCCCCGTCAACGCGTCGGACAGCGATCCGTATTACTTCCGGATCGCCGCGGATTACATTCATCTCAACCCGGCGAGAGCCGGGCTGGCGGGAGGAAGCCACGGGCCGTTGGTGGATTACGCGTGGAGCAGTCTGAGGGATCACGCGAAGGGAAAAGGCCCGGATTGGTTGGAATCTGAGAAATTGCTGCGCGCCTTCGAACTCGCGGAGGATGGACGCGGACGGCGTGCTTACGTGGCATGGCTGGAAGCGCGTGCCGCCACGGATGGCGGAAGGATCGACGAGGAGGCGATGAAGGCGCTGCGGCGTGGTTGGTATCTGGGGAAACCGGATTTCTCGCAGCGCTTGTTGGGGCTGATCGAGGGAAAGCCAGGGAAGAAGACACGGGCCAACGGGGCGCACGAGTCGCATGGAAAGGCGGAGGCGGAGCGGCTCGCCGTGGAAGCGCTGGGGGCACTGGGTATTTCCAGCGAAAGGAAAGTCCTGGAAGGGATGCGAAAGGGGGATCGCGCGAAGGTGCTGGTCGCGGCCTTGCTGAGGAAAAAAACGGCGGTGGGAAACGATTGGATCGCGGAGCGTCTGCACATGGGTCACCATGGATCGGTGAGCCGTCTGGTGGTTGCCGCCAACAAGGACTCAGTGCACGAGGCCGAGTTGAAAAAGCTCATGAAATTGTTGAAATGCGTCACTTAAGGCTGTTTTTGACCCTGTGTTGGCCGTTGGTGCGGGTGCTCCGGCGGCCATTTTTTGCCAAAATTTCTGCGTATCGCCCCCCGAGGGCTAACGATGTTACACCATGTGCTTCGGGGGCTGTCCCCAGCAACAGACATTCATCAAAGTCGTTTTGGGGTTTTGCACTTCAACTGTGCTTGCTAGGCGGCGCGTCCCTGCAAAATCCCCCAGCCTTGGCGGATGTAGGCAATGCTCGACCAGACGGTGAAAACTGCGGCGACCAGGCACGGATAGACGGGTGATAGATCGACGACTTTCAGCATCACCCAGCCGATGGCGATCATCTGAGTGACCGTGCAGACCTTGCCCGTCCAGTGCGGTGCAAACTTCACCTCGCGGTGATGGTTCCACAAGATCCGGATGCCGCCGATGATGATGCAGTCGCGCAGGAGGACGATGCCGGCGAACCACAGTGGCAGGCCCCAGCCGTCCTTGCCCCAATCGACGAGGCTCAGCACGATCACGCCTGTTAGGAGTAGCGCCTTGTCCGCGATGGGATCGATGAAGGCGCCGAATTTCGACATCTGGTTGAAACGGCGTGCAACCCAGCCGTCAATGCCATCGCTTGACGCGGCGGCGATGTAAACGCCGAGCGCCCACCAGCGGAGGCTCTCCATTGGCTGGCCGTTTTTCACCGACTGCCCGTAGAGGAGCGCCAAAACGGCATACACCGGAACGAGACAGATCCGGGTGATCGTGATTTTACTGGCAAAAGTCACGTCTGCACTGAAGCAGAGCCGCCGGCGTTGCGAAACCCGAAAGTTCCACCAACCACTGATTACCAGTCGGAATCAGTAAACCGGGGCGCCGGACGTATCCTGCGAACCGCCGTCGCCGGCACCTTGGAATTTCTCCTTGGTCCACTCATATCCCTGCTTCGTGTCGCGGCCGATGCCGATGAAGGTGTTGCAGGAATTCAAAGTGATCACTGCCGCCAGAAGGATGAAAATTTTCATGCCTCCGGGATACCGCTTCGGGCCGGATTGGAAAAGCATAAACTACGGGTTTCTTAAATGATGGTGCAGGTCTTCAAGCGGTGCCTCGGGCGCGTTCGAGACGGTGAAGCAGCGACCTGCGAGCGCTCGAATAGCGGAACCGTTGCGCCTGATAGGCAGCAGCCCTTTTACTGCTCGACTTGATGATCCAGATCGAGATCGCAAAAACGGGCAGGCATAAGAGTGACCAGCCGAATTCCTGATTCATAAGAGTGCCGACGAAGAGGATGAGGCCCAAGGCGATGCCGAGAATTCCAAGGACCGCCGCAGGACCGGCATGGAGCTCACAGAGCTGGCCGGTCTGATCGCGAGGCAAGACGGCTTCGCGGAATTTTTCCCACTCGCGGTCCAGCCGTTCGATGTCGTTCTGGAGTTCCAGCACTTTCATTTTGCCGGCCAGATGATCGGTGGTGCGTTGGATTTTGTCGAGCTGCCGGGAGTGGGTGACGGTGGTGTCGTGCACGATCTCAAGCCGCGCGTTGCAGTAGTTGCACGTGACGTAGCGGATCGTCTCGTCGATCTGCAGATCTGCACCGCAGCCTTGGCAGCAAACTTTGGTAACTTTCATTTCCTGCGATCAGGCTTTTTTCGCAAACACCAGTCCCGTACGGGAGGGAGTGTAAATCTGCATCATGCCGTCCGGGGAAACCGGGTAGTCGAAATTGTGGTCGACACGGCCGTGGCCGCCGATTTCTGCTAGATCGGTGTCGAGTACGAGCTCGCGTGTTTCCAGTCCGGGAACGCTGACCGGGTAGCCAAAGACCGAGTTGCTGACTGAGAAATTGAAAACGAAAATCAGGTTGCCGCGCTCGGCGACGAGGACCTTCTGCTCGTGATCGATGAACAGGCATTGCGCCGGTGGTTTTGATAGAAGTTCGTGTTGTTTCGCGAACTCCATCAGTTGCTTGTCGAACTCGGCAAGCCAGCCGTATTTCAAATCCGGATTGTCCACGAGCGACCATTGGCGGCGGCAATAGTGATAGGACCAGCCGTTGCCCTCGCGCGGAAAGTCCAGCCACTCGGGGTGGCCGAACTCGTTGCCCATGAAGGTGAGGAAACCCTCGCCGCCTAACACCAAAGTGACCAGCCGGATGAGCTTGTGCATCGCGATGCCGCGCTCGATGACCGGGTGCGGATCCGTTTTCCCCATGTGCCAGTACATCTCCTTGTCCATCAGCCAAAAGGCCAGCGTCTTGTCGCCGACGAGCGCCTGGTCGTGGCTCTCGGCATAGGCGATGGTGGCCTCGCCGTAGCGGCGGTTGGCAAGCACGCCCCAGAGTTCGTCGAGGTTCCAATCCTCGTCGCGGCTGTGCTTGAGCAGCTTGATCCAGTAATCAGGGATGCCCATGGCGAGGCGATAGCCGAAGCCGACACCGCCGTCCGCGATCGGCCGACAGAGGCCCGGCAGGCCGGACATGTCCTCGCCGATGGAGATGGCGCCGGGCTTGAATTCCTGGATGAGCTGGTTGGCCAGTTTCAGGTAGAGAATCGCCGTCTCATCCGCATCGGCGCCGAAATAGTCGTCGTAGCTGCCGAACGACTTCATGCCGCGCGAGTAGTAGAGCATGGACGTGACGCCATCGAAGCGGAAGCCGTCGAAGCGGAATTCCTCCAGCCAGTAGCGGATGTTAGATAAAAGGAACTGCCGTACTTCCGGGCGGCCGTAGTCAAAACATTTCGAGTCCCAGCCCGGATGATCGCCGAGTGGGCCATCATGGAAATACTGGTGCCCGGAGCCGTCAAAATTGTTCAACCCTTCCGCAATGTTTTTTACCGCGTGCGAATGGACGACGTCCAACAGAACCGCCAGCCCAAGGCCGTGCGCGGTATCGATGAGGTATTTCAAATCCTCGGGCGTGCCGAAGCGCGAGCAGGGCGCGAAGAACGACGAGACATGATAGCCGAATGAGCCATAATACGGATGCTCCTGCACCGCCATGAGCTGCACGGTGTTGTAGCCGCCTTTCACCACGCGCGGCAGGACCGTGTCGGCGAATTCCCGATAGGTGTGCACTCGCGGTTCCTCACCGCCCATGCCGACGTGGGATTCATAGATCAGCGGCGATTTGATGGATGACGGATCGAACTCATGTTTCCACACATACGGATGCGGCGTGTTCCAGATCTGGCCGCAGTAGTCATGCGTCGTCGGGTCCTGCACCGCGCGGCGGATGCAGGCGGGAATGCGGTCGCGGCGTGAATTATCCGCGCCGTGGACGTGGAGTTTCACCTTCTGCCCGTGGGCGAGGGCGTTGCCGGGAAGTTCTAACTGCCAGATGCCGGAGCTCGACGGTGCAAGCGGATGCGACTCACGGTTCCAGTTATTGAAATCACCTATCAGGGAAATTCCTTTTGCTGCCGGAGCCCATTCGCGCACGGTCCAAATGTCCGCGGTCTTGTGATAGTGGATGCCCACGTATTTATGACCGGTGGCATGGGTGGCGAGTGACTTCGATCCCTGCCCGATCGCTGCAATGGTTTCGGAAAACTGACGCATCCGGCGCTCGATCGCGCCTTGGTGCGGTTCAAGCCACGGATCGTCTCGGACAAGTTTCGGAATCTCTGTCATTGCGCCTTAAAGATGGCGGCTCATCAACCCAGCGGAAAGCCAAATCCGCACTTCCGCCGCAAGAAATTGTGATCGCGGATCGTGCTTAGTTCCGCGCCATTTCCAGGAGGCCCGTTAGGTGCACCGCCATGTCAGGCCGCGTCCCTGCCCAAGGAAACACCGCATCGATTTCCCCGGGACCGGAGGTTTCCTCCAATGCCTCCAGCCTTTTCAATACGGCGACGAGGACCCGCGGAAACAACTCCGGATCACGTCCGAGGCAGAAATCCATGACTTGCGGAGGCCGTCCCGCGAGGCCCATCCGCAGCCGCATCCCGTGGCTGTAGGGGCTAAGCCCGAGTGCCCAGCGGCCTCCCTCGCTCACCAGACGCAGGGAGCGGAAATGACTGTTAGGCTCGGCGCGCTGGAAGGTCATTTTTCGTCCCGGTCCGGGTGTCCCCACCAACTGTTGTCGACCGTGCCGTCGTAGTGCTCTTCGAAGGCTTTCACCGCATCCTCCATCGTTCCGTCCGCAGGTGCCCACTTGGCGATGTCGGGGAAATCGATGAGGGCATTGGTGTTTTTCACATCGTCGCGGAAACGGATCGGGCACCAGAAGGACTCGATGTTGCGCAGCATTTCCGTGCCGAGCGCCCACAGCCCCGTCATCCAGTCGCAATACCAGCACCAGACCAGGTCGTAACCGATGAGTCCGTCATACTTGTGGCGCGAAAGGTTTACCCAGTCCCCATTCCGGTAGCGGGGCATCTTCGCCAGCCACGCGACGACCGGATAGACCAGCATCTCGATCACCCGCACCATCGCGAACAGCGGCACAGCGGGAGTCGTGGCTAACAGGGCAATCTGATTGCGCACAGGGCCTAGCAGCTTGTTCTGCGCATCAGTGAGAGTGCGGCCTTTTTTCCCGCGCACGAGGCGGTCTGTAAGGCAGAACGCATGGAGCGCGAGAAACTGTGCGCACAGTGAAGCGAGAATTCCAAACCAGCCAGACAGCCAGGCTCCGGCGACCCATGGCACCCAGGTGAACAGACTGATGAAAAAATCCAACAGCGGCGCGCGCGTGATTTTTTCCGTCACCGCGAAGGCGATTCGTGAGAACAAGGCTGCGGCAACGAGGCCCCCGAAAATGAGCCCCAAGTAGTGATGAAATCCATCGATCGATCATGAATGCGGCGGCGATTCAGGACAATCCGAAAATCCCCTAACCGTCCTTTAGCGCTTCTTCCTAAGGCGCTTGCCCGTCAGTCGCGTCGCGATGAGATTCGGGCAGCGACCCTTCAATCGAAGCTGCTCGCAGTTTGCCTCGATCTTGATCGTCTGGCGCACGGGTTTGAATCCGAGCCGGCGGGTGACGCAGTCATTCAGCAGATCGAGATGCGAGTCCTCGAACTCGACCACACGGCCGCAATCGATGCACACGAGGTGGTTGTGCGAGGGTTTTTCGAGGAAGTTCGGATCGTAGGTGGTCTGGTTTTCTCCAAGATCAATTTCGCGCAGCAGGTCCGCTTCCACCAGCAGGCTCAGCGTCCGATAGACGGTAGCGCGCGACGTTTCCGAATCAAGTTTCCGGGCCCGTTCGAACAGTTCGTCCGCCGTGAAATGTTCGTCCTTGGAGAACGCCGCCTTCACGATCGTCTCGCGCTGCCCCGTCCGCCGCAGGCCTTTGCGGCGGATGAAATCGTCGAGTCGTTCCTGGATGCTGGCGTCCACTCGGGGGTTCTAACCCGCGGGTCCGGGCACGGGAAGCGGAAAGTCGCTACCAGCAAAAGCACCCTGATCCGCGGCACTTCCGACCCCATCAGTTTTCAACTTGCCCGCAGCGGCAGTCGGAGCGAGTCTCGCCGCTGAGGAAAAGTCCTCGCCAACCACATATCAACCATACACGACCATGGGCTTTTTATCCTGGATCCTGCTCGGCCTCATTGCAGGCGCTCTCGCTAAATTCATCATGCCCGGAAAAGATCCGGGCGGTTGCCTGGTCACCATCATCATCGGCGTCGTCGGTGCCGTGGTCGCAGGATTTCTCGGGACCATGCTCGGCATTGGGAAAATCGAGTCCTTCGATCTCGGCGGCATCCTTCTCGCCACCATCGGCGCGCTTATCGTGCTGATCATTTTCCGGGTGGTGAAGAAGTGATCGACGTCGATTGGCATTCAGCCGTCATCGACTGAATTTCAGTAGTGACCACGTATTTTCAGCCGTCGTTCACTGGAAATCTGCCGTCGTCCACCGTCTTTTGTCCGATGTCGGCTGATTTTCGGTGGTTACCACCCATTTTCAGTCGTCGTTAGCCAAAAATCAGTCGTCATCAATGAGAAATGACAGGATTCTGAAGTGTAATCGGCTTAAAATAAACCATTTGCGTACAAATCATTCCCGCCGTGGACAATATCAAGCCGGTGGGTTCACGGGTGGCTGGCCACCATTTCCGCGTTTCGGGAAAAAGCGGCTGAGGTTCTCAAAAAGCGTGTTGGCGCCGGCCACGCCACGCTTCGCGGCTTGTTTCACGTTGTTGTAAAACGAAAGGTAGGCCATCAGCACGTCGCTGCCCGCCTCGTGCGCGGTGTCTTCGAGCGCGTCGCGGATTTCCTCGGCGCGTTGCACCAGTTCCAGCAAGTCCGCGCGCAGCTCGCGGTCGCGGGCGAGCTCCGCCTTGTCCACGTAGCTCGGCACCAGGTCCGGGTGCGCTGCCATTTCCGCGTTGAAGGTGGCGTCCATCGCCTCGCGTTCCGTGCCGATGGTGGTGATGCCCCTCTTTTCGTTAGCCCCGAGATTGCTGAGGAACGGCAGCAGGTCGGCGATCTCCTGGAATTTCGTCAGAATCTGTTCTTTCACATCGTCGGTGATGATGGCGGATACGCGGTTGTCGTCAGGCATGATCGTGTTTGGTTTGTATAGTTGTTAGTCAATTAGATACAGAATTGAAAATTTCCGTTTGAAAAGAAAAATCACAGCCGTCCCACGAGAAGGCATAACTTGCGGCGGAAAAGCGGGCTGGTGTTGAGTTGAAATCCCTGCCACTCGGTAGGGTGTAATGAACAACACACCACCAGCCCGGGCCAATGTGCTCGTCTTCAAGCAGATTCT
>JANODE010000003.1:0-9318 GCA_031412525.1 Akkermansiaceae bacterium
CGGCACCTGGCTCAAAGCCCGCAGCGGCAAAGCCAGTCGCGCCGCAGCCTGATTGCATAGCTCAGAGAGAACCGGGAACTATGACTGCTATGCTACCGCCGCAGCAAACCCATCCGCACGGTGCTTCAGACTTCGCTTACGCCGGAAGGGCGCAGGGAGGTGTCCGACGTATAGTCAACCTGAAGCGACGGAAGCAGTCCGCTGCCGTAGGAAACAAGATCGGATTCACCCGAGACGGAGTGATAGATCAGTGTCCGGGAACCCGAGCCGCCGGTAATCGTGGAGGGGCGGCCGAGACGATCGGGAACGACAGTCACATCCGGAGTCGTGTCCGAGTAGTCTGTGAAGGTCAAATCACCGTATGGATTGTAGGTGTAGGTGGTTTTCACCGTAAATGGGGTTAGTAGATGAGGTCAGGGTAAATACCTCAACATAAATTGTGAATTTGAGAGCAATGACTCCATTTACTCGCTTATGGAGTCTTACATATTTCCCTAACTTCGATTTGTTTGTTTTTCCTCAAACTCCCCAACAGTCTCTTTGACTGGCACACCGACTGACGAAATTGAAACATTACAATCAAAGAATCACTTCAACTCACCCTATCAATCCACGAGCTCCCTCCTAAAGACTTCTATCTTCCCGCTGGGCCACACCTCCGCAATTACGAGATATTCCCCTTTATATTTTTTTATCGAAATTTCCCGCCCCCCATCAGAAACAACGATACCTAGCTTTTCACCACCAGCATTCAGCACTCCACCACCAAACTGCAAAGAAAACCCTTCGGACTTGGCTTTTTCAGACATCTTGTTGATCACATCCTGCCTTACTAAAAGACCACCTCCTGCATCAGGCAGGCCAAACTCATCGGACAGCCGACGCAATTCCCACCTCAAATAGATCGCATCTCTCCGCAGCTGCTCAACGTCACTAACTCGCGAGCATGAAATCAGGAGAATGATGGAAAGCAACGATACCGCCCCCCCCATAATCACTCTCACAACACTTTCAAAAGTTATCACACGCCATTTTATCTTCATTATTAAATCTGATTTTATATTAGCAATCTCCACACAAAGAAGCATACTAGTTCACCTTGTTTGTCGCATCCTGATATTCCCGCGTTACCACTTGAAGAAGACTCTTATATAGGGCTGCATTTTCTACCGCCTTCACGCCCATCGGGGTATCCGAGTGATCACGCCCATAAGATTTCATATCCAGCTCGGCACCTTCGGCCATTGCACTGGTTGAGTAAAACTTTAGCGCAGCTTCCGCAAAGCCAATGACATTAATAGCTCTTTCATCACTACCAGCATTATATCCTCCCTTGGTATCATTGATCCAATTAATCGCCCTCATCAACTTCACCCAGTAATCTTTGTAAATTTGGGCATGTACTCGCTCATGTTTGAGAATAGAAACACCATCCCAGCCATTTTGGGAGTCAAGCATCCCTCTTTTCTTTTGGAGAACGATTTTCATTTCTCCCTTCACCCAAACACGACAAGCGTGCGGCTTTACCTTTTCAGTAGTATGCCCCGCATCAGCGAACCCAATTTTTTCATTAGGGAACGGGTTAGGCGCATATCCCAACTGACCGTCCGTTTTAAAGTCTGTTTCAACAAATTTAATATCTTCAACTTTCGTTGTGAATTCAGTAAGCATCCTTCCGAGTTTATCTAAATAAACAGACGGGCTATTTCGCACAAACCCATACAAATTGATTCCACCTTCTTCCTCAATCGGATCCCTGGATGGCCACCTACCGTTCACTGGGTCGTAATAGCGGTAGCCATAATAAAGCAGTCCGGACTCCGCATCCGTGTATTTCGTGCTGAAACCGAATCCCAGTCGTGCAAGTGTCGTGCTCACCGTTGGGGTGAATTTGTATTGCGTGATCAGTTGTCCGAACGGCGAGTAGTCCATCCGCCCAAGCAAGACACCTGCACCGTCGATCCAGGCGCTGATGTTTCCATTTCCGTCGTAGGCCGGGTAGCAAGCGGAGGCGGGTGCCGCGACCAGGTGGGTGGCAAGCAGGCCACCGACACCACCCGCTCCCTGCGGCGCGCCGGAAAGATCAATCCCCCAGGTGTGGGTGGCCTGCAGGGTGAGGCTGTCGGGAGTCAACTCCGCAGTGCTGTATTCCGCGATCAGGTTCCATCCGTCGTAGAGGAAGCGCTGGTTGCGGGCGAAGGTCCAGCTTGTGCCGTTCGTCGAGGTGGAGACGGTTTTGGAGATGCGCCGGCCCTGCGAATCGTAGGCGAAGTCGAGCTTCTCACAGGGAATTCCGGAGGCGGTGGCGGCGGCGAGGGCGGCGGAGGAGGCTTTCATCTGGATCAGGCGGTTCTCGGCATCCCAACTGTAATCCCATCGGCCGTCGTATTTCAAGTTACCATCTTCGTCGTAGATGGGCACCACCACGGCGGCGGGCGTCCAAGTGCGACCTGCGATGGTGTCACCATTGCTGACGACGCTGTCATTGCTCCAGAGCGGAGCGGTGGAGTTGCTGTCAGTGAGCTGTTTCCAGTAGAATCCCAGGCCTCCCGGACGGGCCGCAGCGGTGGGATCGCCGTTGATGATGACAGCATTACCAGAGGGAGCCTCGCCGAAGATGTAGCGTCCGTCTTCGGTCTCAATCCGCTTGTACTGGTTGATTGCATTGGTATTTCCCTCAGGGTAAGCGACCGCCATGCCGGTGCCGCCTTGAACGGCGCTCTTCCGGTTGCCGATCCCGTCGTAAACATACGAGAAGGCATGACCGGGAATGGGCGTGGTGCCGTCAGGGAATTTCTTCAGTGCGGATGTCACCTGGCCCAGCGTGTCATAGCCGTAATCCCAGCACTGGCCATTCTCGCGGGTGGCGGTTTTCCTCCGCCCGGCATTGTCCAGGGTGTAGCCATGGCGGGAAAGCGCCGTGTCGGAGGCATTGGCAGTGACGATGCCCCGGAGCCGCTGCATACGATCGTGGTACAAAGTTCGGCTGAGGATGGTGGTAGAACCCTCGGTGGTGGTGAGATTGGCGCGGGTGCCGGTGCCAGGAAAATAGCTGTTGGTGTGGGTGATGCCAGAAGCGGCAACCGTGTAAAATCTGCCCGCCGCGTCGTAACCGACTACTGAGGAAGGCCCGCCACCGGACACGCTGTAGCCGGAAGGGCGCAGGGAGGTGTCCGACGTATAGTCAATCTGAAGCGACGGAAGCAGTCCGCTGCCGTAGGAAACAAAATCGGATCCACCCGAGACGGAGTGATAGATCAGTGTCCGGGAACCCGAGCCGTCGGTAATCGTGGAGGGGCGGCCGAGACGATCGGGAACGACAGTCACATCCGGAGTCGTGTCCGAGTAGTCGGTGAAGGTGAGATCACCGTATGGATTGTAGGTGTAGGTGGTTTTCACCGTGCCGGGGCGCGCCCAGGTGCGGGTTTCCAAACGACCGGAGGAATAGTAGGTGTAGGTGGTCTTTTGGTTCAAAGCATCGGTTTTCTCATTGAGGACGCCACTGGCGTCGTCGTACTTCCATTGGGTGAGATCGCCGGTCGATCCCGAGCTGCGGTAGGTCCACATCCGGTCTTTTTCGCCATAGGGGTTGTAGTCATATTTGATGCGATAGGTGCCGTTGCCGCTGGTTTCAGTCACCTGCCCGCGGAGATTGTAACTCGTCTCGACGGTTTCCGTTTCCGGATTGGTGGCCTTCCAAAGCTTGCCGGCATTCGGATCAGTGATGGGGTAATAGAAGTAAGTCGTGGTCTTGTTGTCATGATCCTTGAGGGTTTCGAGTTGGCCCAGATCATTGTAGCCGTAAGTGGTGGTGGCTCCGGTGGGGGATGTGGTTTTGAAGATGCGTCCCGATGCATCATAAATCATGGTTTCCGGGAAGGTGGTACCGTAAGCCGCCGAGGAAACAGTCCGGCCGTAAAGGCTGACACTCCGGGAATCCGAAGAATTGGTGGTTGCGGTGTCATCAGTGGACAGGACTACGGCGGCTCCATCGAAGAAGACATCACGATAGCTGGTGACCTTTGTCGTCCCAATGCTGGTGCTGGAAGTCCATCTCAGGCCGCTGCCGTAAGTCGAATCGCTGACGGCAACCGGTTCGAGTGCCTGCAGCGAGGTTTGGGAATAGCTTCCAGTTGACCCGTCCGGCTGCGTGTAAAAGGCAAGGCTGACGGTCTGCTGGTTCCAGACTCCGTCGCTGAGAACGAAGGAAGTGGAGGTTTCGGTAAGGCGGTCAGTGCTGGCGATGACAGGGCCGTCCGTGTTAATTTCACTCCCGGAGAGTGAATAGTGCCTCAAGGCCGCTGCCGCCGAAGTGGCGGGGTCGAGTTGGATGCGGGCGGCGGTATTTGCGGCCGACGAGTGGACACGGATTAGATTCGAGGAATTCGGACCGTAGCTGTAGGTGAGGACAACCGGAGCCGCGCCCTTCGGATCAGGCGAGCTTTCATACTTGGTGGACCCGTCCCACAACCGGGTGACGGATGTGTTGCGGATGTCATTTTCCGTAGCCGAGGAGGTGGTGGTCGTGACAAAACCGGAGGAATCAACCACGTAAGTGTAAAATGTCGGAATGACGCCAGTCCCGGTGGTCGACAGGGGCTTGCCGTCATAATGTCGTTCTTCCACGGTGAGTGCGCCTACCCCGACACCGCCGGGCCCGGTGCGTATGATTCTACGCCCGCCAAGTTCATAGTCGGTTTTGGTGACCGCACCCGAGGCATCCTCGCTATGAACGATCCTGCTTGCGGCATCGCTGATTTCCACGGAGACGTTGTGGCCGTTCACGGCGGTTGTTGAAGTGAGGCCTGTCTGATCGTAGGTGGTGGTGACGGAGGGTACGTTCGCATTTCCAGAGACGGCGCTCCGCATGACCTCTCCTTCCGCATTGGTTTCCGTCTCAGTCATGACACCCTCTTCATTCCATTGGCGGGTGACGGTGGATGAGAAATATTGGGTTTTGGAGACATAGACGCCGTTGATCTTAGTTCCAGTGGGGCGACGTTGTCCGGAAGGCTCGAATTCATGGTCCTTGGCGACCGCCAACTGGTAGCTGCCGGAAGAGATGCAAACGTGAGTCTCCTCACGAACGATGCCAACATCTGTGGTGATCGTGACCTCCTTGGTGCTAAGTGCCGGAATGCTGGAAAAATTGGTCGTAGTGGAGCTTCCTGTCGGATTGGCAATATACCCTGTAAGGGTCGTTTCGCGGACAGAAGCGCCGTTGGCATCCTTCTCATACTCGTGGAATGTCGCCCGACCCGTCGCTTCCCAGCTCATAACGGTCCTTCCGGCAAGAAAGCGGTCACTGCTGTTGTCTGGGTATGCGAGGGAATAGGACATCACATTCCAATCGCCCGTGCCTTCCTCGTTGGTGGTTAAGGTAAAGCCGGAAGAATCGCTTATGATGCTTCTGCGGTGCGATATTTGAACATCTTGATTTGCAGCGGCAAAGTCATCAATATATGAGTCGCTTGAGCTACCATCGACGGATGCCCACGACTCCGTTTTCAATGCCTTGCCACTCGAAGGCTGCACCCATTCCCCAGCGTCATTAAATGGTTTCGGCGACGACAGCCAGGGCGAGTATGTGGTTGTCGTATTCCCGTTGTAGATGAAATACGACCATGATCCATCCGTCTTGGAGATCGAACGCACCCGGCCGTCCGGATAGTAGCTCGCATCGGTAGACAGTTCATCTCCGACCAACGCACTTGGATCCTCGACGCTCGACACCATCACATAGCTCGTTCCCTGAAGGACAAAGAATTCCAGAACGGAAGAAACAACCACACCATTGTTGGTCGATGTAATCTGTCGTTGCCAACCCGTGGAGCCCTGCTCGGGTGGAATCGCATGCGTTACCGTGACTCGTGGCCCGTCCTCATCACGAAGCGTAAACCCGTCGCTGCTCGACTGCATGGTCCGTGTGCTCATCACTCCGTGATTGGACTGGACAAGCTTCAACCCTGGCTGAAGGTCATTTCCAGTGGCGACTTCCAAACGATAGAAGCTGTGGGCAGCACCGGTAAAAGTGTGAGTTGCCAGCACATATTTATCAAAATCGTAAACTTCAATCGAGGTTTCCTGAGCGCCCTGCCAGTTGACCTGGCTTTGCGTGGTCGAGTTCCATCCCCTCACCCGGAGGACCCCCTTCGGCACAATAAAGTGTCTTTCCGTGATGGCTCCCGAATCAGTCTGGACGTATTCTGTAACAAATGCGCTCAATTCTGCAAGACCGTTGTAACGCAGGTACGAAGGAGCGGCAAAGACTGGGCTCACAGGGCCGTAATTGACCAGTAGCCCGGCGGAGCGATATCCTTCCGGGGTGGACACCGCTCCCATCGGCACTTCCATACCGATCCCCGGCGGGACAGCAACCGAGGAGGCCGTCTGGCTGTCATACTTATATGCCGGAGGCGAGCTTTGGGTGTTGGCTTTGTCGCCGGGGGCGCCTGAACACCCTTTGGCATCGTCCGAAGGCTCCCCGGTGATACGTATCAAAACTGACGCCGGGGAATAGGTCATCGCGTTGAAGTCAACAAAGATAGTCGTCCTTGTGCCTCTGATCCAGGTCCCACCCGAATCCGTAGAATACTCGATTGTGCAATGTGGAAATGTCAGCTCAACGAAGCCACCACACTGACCATATTCCGGATCCGGTTCAACAGCGATCGTAATTGCATAGCTTTTATCTCTCTCCATCTCCTTAACGCCGTCGGAGGGAAGCTCCTGACCATCGCAGAAGATGTCGACCGAATAGTCGGAAATTTGGGAGATGGTCACCTTTGGCTTCGGGCAGGCGCAGTCTGCCGCCAGAAGGCGGGGAAAAAGACACAGCAGCGCCCCCATGATGGGTAGATAGAGAATCTTAGATACGGTATAACGTGTCATGTCGGGTAAATAGTCGTTAGGTAAATATTAAATAGGTCATGATTGTGTCTTTCAAAACAATCAGCGTCTCGGGGTAGTCACCATGAGCGTGCTGGCCGCAAAGTTGACCACGTTCACGCCGGTTGGGGTTCCATCAGAAAAGTCGGGAACCCCGTCACCGTCGGTATCAATGTCAGCAAGATTGGTTCCCAAGGCCAGCTCCTCATCATTCGTGAGCCCATCCCCATCTGTATCCACATTCGCGGCGTTCGGATCGTAAACAGGAGCGACATCCAGTAGGGTAACCGTGGCGGGTCCGGTTCCAGCATTTGGAAAGTGGGAGGCGTCATCCAGGACTGCCAACACGATGGTTTCGTCGCCCTCCGTCAGATAATCCGCTTTGCCGAGGACGATCACGTCCACCGAGGTTTGGTTTGCAGGAATGACCGCATAGCCAGGAATTGGCACGTAGTCGAGGCCGCTCAGGGCGGTGCCGGACAACGTGTAAGTGACGGTCAGCGGGCTTGAGTTCGAGGTCTCACGGCTGATGCGGAAGATTCCCTGCGTGAGTCCTTCCTCGGTGATGGTGCCGTGCCCCGAGACAGGCTCCACACTCACATAAGCGCGAACATTCAATGAGGCGCTGGACGTACCCACCGTTCCCGCAATGTCGGTGGCGGTTGCGGTGAGGCTGTAGGAGCCGGCTGCTACGGATGTCCAGTTGAAGGAATATGGAGCGGTGGTGTCAGTCACCAGCAGAGTTGTGCCATTTTTGAATTCCACCTTCGGGATGTCCCCCAGACCATCAACGTCGGAGGCGGTTGCATTCAGTGTAATCGAAGTGCTTTCATAGGTCTTCGGCCAGACTGCGGACAGCTGCACGGACGGCGATCCTTGGTTGGTGAGCTTGAGCGGGCTAACCTCAACCGGCAGTTTTTTGGGCGTGTCCCAGTTTCCCAGTCCAAGCTGCGCATTGGAATTCGCCCCCCACCCGTAGATGGTTCCATCCGCAGCGGTGGCGAGGCTAAATCCGTCTCCTTCCACCCCGCCGGCTGCGATGTTGACGATGTTTATCAAATAGCCGGTTCCAGCGGGGTTGCTCACCCGCCTTGCCCGCCCGCGACTGTCCAGCGAGTTGTCTCCCAGTTCTCCATCCTGATTGCTCCCCCAAGCCCAGACGCCGCCCGCGATATCGAGCGCAAGGGTATGGCGAGGTCCAGCGGCAACCGCCACGATCTGTTCCAAATTGGTGCCGTCCCATATTTTGACCGCCACTGGAGTCGTGACAGCAACCGCGCCGACAGCTTCGTTGCCAAGACGCCCGAATTCCTGCTGGCCGAAACATAAAACCCGGCCTGGATTGGCCGCGTTCCATTTCACGACGGCGCTGTGATTCAACCCGGCGCTGATGTCGCTGATGTTGTTGAGCAAGGTTGCCTGGGTGGCTCGGATCATGTTCGTCGTGTTGTTCAATCCAAGCTGGCCGCTCGCGTTCAGGCCCCAGACCCAAACACTTCCCGTCCCTCCAGACGACTCAGAGGAATGGGCGGTCCGCGCGAGCATGTGACCGCCCCCCGCAGCTACTTGGGAGATGCTTCCCAGAGGCGCCGGATCCGCCCCTCCCGTCATGACAATGCCCGAATATCGGTTCTCGGTGCTGCTGACATACCTCCCCAGCCGGCCGCTGGAATTGTCTCCCCATGTAAAAACGTAGCCCCACTGATTGAGAGCGGCGGAAAAGTTGCTTCCGGCGGTAACTTGAATACAATTCGCAAGATAATCGCCCGCGACATTTGCCAAGACGGTTCTCGGGTAAAATTCCCAAGGGGTGACCACCGAGTTGATGCCCAACTGGCCTGAAGTGTTGAGGCCGAACGACTGGACCGCACCGTTCGCATTCAGAACCACACTGTGGTTGAGGCCCGCCGCCACATTCTGAATATCGGTGTAATTGAGGCTGGCCGATCTCTTAGCCGCGGCGGGTAGAGTCACTCTGCCCCATTCGCCCGCACCGTTGGCAAGGCGTCCGTCCTGCCTCTGGCCCCAAGCGTAGGCGGATTGATTCGCTCTAACTGCAAGAACATGAGTTCCACCCGCCGCAATTTCACCAACCACCGCATAATTCGCCATGGTGACCGGGCTGGTGGTCTGGCCCAACCAAGCCATCGCCTTGAGAGTGACGGATCGCGGTATGAGAACCAAATTGCCGTTTGGAACCAATGGATCATTGATCGTTGGAACCGCGCCGTTGACGGTGTAGCGGACCGTTGCGCCAGGCGTGCTGCAAGTAACCTGAACGTTGAAAGAAACGTAAGCGAAGTCTGAAGCACCGTGCGGATGGGTTTGCTGCGGCGGTAGCATAGCAGTCATAGTTCCCGGTTCTCTCTGAGCTATGCAATCAGGCTGCGGCGCGACTGGCTTTGCCGCTGCGGGCTTTGAGCCAGGTGC
>JANODE010000004.1:0-38925 GCA_031412525.1 Akkermansiaceae bacterium
ATCGTCCTGCCTTCCGACCGTAGTGCCCCGATCCGATACCGCTCCTCCTCGCTCAATTGTGTGTAATTCATATGTTGCAGTTTCTCGCGCCAGCCCTTATTCCTTCAAGCCGAATCTTTGCACTTACTTTCTGAATTCACGGACGCTAACAAGTCGTGACGCACCAACCGGCCATAAGCTATTCAATTTCACTTCAACGTCTCTTCAATCGCGCCGGTGGGCGCACATCTAACGTTCGTTTGGAGAATTTCAGAATCACTCACCCCACACGCCACATCCAATGAATCCTGATACGTTCTCTTCCATACTTGCAAATGTTCAAGCGTGGCTACTGACACATGAGCATCATGTAGTTCCGTCTGAGCACCTAATTGCGACCTATGATCTTCAAGATGGTTGGTATGCGACGTTTCTTTTGATGCTAAAGGATGCCGGAGACCCCGTTCGATGTAGCTTAGTGGACCGCTGGGATGCGGGGGGAGATCCAAGCGGAGAGATTCGTTTTTCACGGCGATCCTAGTCACGTTGTCATCCACTTCTCCAACTGTTACAATGATTGCGTCGATTTCCACTTCTTCTTGTCCCACGAGAACGATCAGCTTTCGGTCATCGTCTCTCTTTGCGAAGTGCATCAGTAGTAGTCTTAGTTCTTTGGTTGTCATTTTATTTGCAGCCACCGGCCAGCAACCACTCATGGGCAGGTTGCGCCCCGTGAGAATCAAGAAGATGAAGAAAACGAACAAGACGGTAGTGGACAACCGCTACTAGCCCCTCTGTCGGCGAAGTCTTGGCGTGACTTCATGGCTCCACCTCCGTTCCCACGTCGGCTCTCGCTAGTAGCGGTGCCACACCTTTGACGTTCTCCAAGATATGAATAACAACACTTGTATCGCTATTGGCATCGGCATCGTCGCCTCTGTGATTGCGAGCTTTTTACTGTTCGCGATTGCATTCAACACACCATTTTCAGGACTTCGGTTGAGTTTCTTGCCTATCTATCTCGGGTTGATTTTCGTTTGCTTGATCACATCAATTATTGCACAGCGTCGGGTTATCGTGATCCTGGTATCAGCACTCTTACTTCCGGTGCTCATGCTCTGTTACGTGGCAAGTCAGCGAGCCGAATACTTCATTGACACTGCATTACTCGTGGCCCTGTGTGCGGTAGCGGCGACCTTTGCCAGCAATGCGACACAGCTGAGCAAGAAAGATTCGCCTCATCCCAAATGAAAGAAGACCGGAGAACAAGACGCTACATCCAACGGCGGGCAACGTCCCTCTTTGAATTCGAGCTTCCATTCCCGCCGTGGATGAGCTAGACGTTCTGCAAAAATATGAGATTCATCGCAGCAACCGCAGTCGTGATGTCTGTGAGCTTCCAACCCCTTTATGCAACGACTTATGCTCCTCCCACTCGGATCCAGGTATCAGCCGCCAAATCAGATTACATCCTTGAGCTGATCCCTGGCGAACGAGAAGGTCGATTTAGCCCGGAAGACTCCAAGGCAATCTGCTATGATTCGCTGGTGACCGATAACACCCGCCTTTTTGTGCGAAAGATTTGGGAGGTCTCTGGATGGTATTCTTGGGGTTGCATGCTTTCTGATGATGGCCGTCGGGTAGCCCAGATTGGACAAGTATCTACGATGAACGGCGGAATTTCCGTTCTAAGGTGTGTCCGATTTTGGATGGATGGAAAGCTCGTGGGCTCCTTCACGTGCTATGACCTTGTCCCCAATTTGGATGAGTTCCCTGCAGCAGGCCCTTTTGGTGGGGGAGACTGGATCTCAACCGATCCCAAGGAAATTGCTCCCCAATTTGTAGCAGATGAGAAGTTCCGTGCGCCGGGGTCAGTCCCAAATAACAGACATTCACCTCTCGTTTTTGAACGATCCCTGCGGATTCGGCTGCTTGATTTTTGTCCATCATTCGCTTCCTGCGCCGAGTTCATAAGACTTCCAACCTCCTCTCAAGCACTTTCAGCCTCTGGCAGGCTTGCGCCCATTCCGGAAGCAATGCACCGTCCGTGTCACCCCCACCTCGGTGCCAGCAGGCCATACTTCGGGCTGAACAGATAGGCTGCGACGAACAACAGCCCCAGCACGATCACGATTGCCGGCCCCGGTGCGATGCCGAATGTCCCCGAGAGCAGCACGGCTCCGATCGATCCTACTCCGCCGATCAGTCCGCCGCCCCAGAACAACGCGGAGGTCTTGTCCGTCAGCAGCGAAACCGTCGCCGCCGGGGTGACTAACAGTCCGACGGAAAGCACGCATCCTACCGCCTGCAGCGAGGACACTAGCGCCAGCACCAGCAGGGCGAAGATCAGATATTGGATGAATCGCACCGGCACGCCCTGCGCCGCCGCCACGTTCGGTTCGAAGAGCGTCAGCAGGATCGGCCGCATCAGCAGATTCGTGATGATCAGCGTGAACGCCCCGATCCCGAAGGCGATCCAGATGTCCGCGTTGCCCACCGCGATGATATCGCCGAAGAGCCAGTGCTCTAGTTCCTGCCGCGTGTCGAGCTTCGGCAGCAGGGCGATGCCCGCCGCGAACGCCGCGGTGTAAAGCACCGCCAGCGCCGTTCCTTGTTCCACCCGGTTTCCCCGAGCGACCGCGACCGAGCCGAGTCCGACGAGCAGGGCGGCGAACATCGCTCCGAGGAACGCGTTCCACTGGCTCAGCGCTCCTGTTAGGAAAATCCCCAGCGCGATCCCCGGCAGCATCGTGTGCGAAAGCGCGGAAACCGATAGAGCGCTGCGCCGCAGGACGACGAAGCCGCTGAAGAAGCCGTTGGCGAAACCGATGAAGCCGGCGGTGGCCAGCGCACGCTGATAGAACGGATTGGTGAGCAGTTCGGAAAACATGGGTCAGTGCGTGCCGGCGGGCTCGTGGAAGGTTTTTTCGATCAGCTCCGGCGTCAGGATCTTCGCGACGGGGCCGAAGGCGAGCTGGCTCGTGGCCAGCACCAGCGCCTCGTCGAACAAGCGCGGCACCGTGTTGAGATCATGATGGGAGGCGATCACCAGCCTGCCTTCGTTCGCGAGCCGGGCTAACAAATCGCCGAGAAGCTGTGAGGCGCTTCGATCGAGTCCGGTGAACGGCTCGTCCAGCAGAAGCACGTGGGCCTCCTGCGCCAACGCCCGCGCGAGAAACGCCCGCTGCTGCTGGCCGCCGGACAATTCGCGGATCTGGCGGTTTTGCAGATCGCGGAGATTCAGCGAGTCGATGGCTCGATCGACCGCCTGCGAATCGGCCTCGGAGAATTTCCGCCACCATCCGGTCTGCGGGTAGCGTCCCATTTCCACCAGTCCGCGCACGGTGATGGGAAACGACCAGTCCACCTCCTCGCGCTGCGGCAGATAGGCGAACTCGCGCGACCACTTTTTCACCGCCGTGCCGCGCCAGGTGATCGTGCCGGTCGATCTCGGGACCAGTCCGGCGATGGCTTTGAGCAGCGTGCTTTTCCCCGCTCCGTTAGGCCCAATGAGGGCCACGCGGTTTCCACAGGAGGTGGCGAGCGAGACGTTTTCCAGCGCCAACACGCGGCGATAACAGACGGATAGACGGTCGATCACCAGCTCGTGATGGTGACCGTGGTGGGCGCAGCATTCGTGATGGGGATCCGTCATTTGGTGGCTGAGAAGGGGAGTTCGATGAAATCGTCGATGTCTCCCGCAGCGTCGAACCCATGGGTGAACGTTTCCTGTCCGGGGGCTTCGACCGTCAGCTTCGCAAAACGATGTTCATCCGCGGCGAGGGCGTTTTTCCAGCGGACCAACACCGAAAGCCGCGGGTTCAGCGGATCTAGTTCCAGCTTGCCGGAAATGGGATTTTCACCCGGCGAAAAAACGCGTTCCTCAAGACCGGTATCGACTCTCACTTCGGACGCCTGAGCCGAAAGCAGCAGGCGGAACGGGACCTGCCCGAGTGCGACGAGTGGTGGCGTCGCCAAAGGCAATGGCGGTGCCGTAGTTGCCCGCCCGGAAGTCACCCGCATCAGTCCCAGTCCCGTGGCCACGAGGGCCACGGTGATGAGAATGAATCGAAAAAGAGGTGAACCGCGCACACCGGGACTGTGTTGCAGACGAGAAGGAAATGCAAGAGACTTGCATCTGTGGTATTTTCTCTGGAAAAGCGTGGCTCCCTCACCATGGTCAGCACATGCCGATGACTCGCTTTCAAAAACTGGCGACTGCCGCCCTGGTTTCCGTACTGGCCCTGATGTTTGTCGGCGCGATTGTCCGGGTGACGGGGGCGGGCATGGGTTGTCCGGACTGGCCGACCTGCTGGGGCTGCCTGATTCCGCCGACGAAGGTGGAGGATGTGGATTTCAGCAAACTGCCTTTGGAAAAATTTCAGGCAAAAGCGGAGCGCATGGGCCGGGACCCGTCATTGATCACCTATGACTCGCTACGGGCGGAATTCAATCCGCGGCATGTCTGGACGGAGTTCACCAACCGTCTCTTCAGCCTGCCGGTGGGTTTTCTATCAGTCGCCACCTTCATTGCCGCATTCTGGCAGCGCGAGAAGCGGCCGCTGGTGTTCTGGCTGGCGTTCACCTCGCTGGCAGTGGTGCTGGTCAACGCGTGGATGGGGGCGCGGGTGGTTTACAGTGGATTGGCTCCTGGCGTTCTAACGACCCATCTCGCGCTGGCGATGAGCCTGCTCGGCACGCTCGCCTACTGTGCCTGGCGGGGGACCGACACGCCGTGGCGCATCCGCATGGAAAGCGGGCCAAAGGCGCGGCTCGGCTGGGTGGTGACGGCGCTTCTGTTAGTCATCGTGATCGAAGGAATCATGGGAGCCCAGGTGCGGGAAATGACGGATGAACTCTCGAAATTCCACCTCAACTCGCCGCGTTCCACCTGGATTCCCGAACTTGAGCGGTCATGGATGTATCTCCTCCACCGCAGTTTTTCGTGGGCGGTGTTAGGGCTGGCGGCGTGGGCGTGGTATTTGACAAAAACGCATCGGGAGGGCGGTCCAGGCAAGGTGGAGAAAGTCGTGTTGGGGATCGTATTCGCACAGATGCTGCTAGGGGTGATCATGGCGCGAATCCACATTTATGGGTGGGTGCAGGTGCTGCACGTCGGGCTGGCCGCACTGCTGCTGACCTTCGTCTGGCTTTGGACATTCGGACTATCGCGGGACAAGAGTGGTCAGTCCGCAGGGTTGTAAGGGCGCTCGGGGCCACCTCATTTTGGAAGCGCCTGTGTCTCAAGGCCGGGCCACGTGAAAAGGGGGTTGTGGCGTCCCGCCGCAAAGTGACGTTGCTGCGAGACGCAGCAACGACGGTCCTCCGCTACTGCGAAAGGATCTCGCAATGAGCTGTTTCAAAATCAGGGAGCCCGGTAAAGGCACTTGTTTGAGATCCATCGTGAAAGCTCCGGATTCAGCCACGGATGGGTTTCATCGCCTTTGGCAAATGATTCCCGAATCTCCGTCGCGGATGCCGGATGTTCTCCCATTACCACATGCAGCCGGTAGCCCTCCCTCGGCTCTATGGTCGCCGCTCCCCGAGCCAGAACGACAAACTCCACAATGGCCGCGAGGCGTTCCGGATGTTTCCATTCCGGCAAGGCCAGCCACTGGTCGCCGCCCATGATCCAAAACAGGCGGCTGCCGGGTAGTGCGGCCGCCATCGCCTCCGCGGTCTGATAGGAGAATGATGGAGCGGGCCGATGGAGTTCGTAATCATCGACCACGGCCCACGTCAGGTGCGCGGTGGCGAGTTTCAACATTTCGCATCGGTCACCACCGCCGGTGGGGCGCGCTCCGGTTTTGTGAGGGGAGATCCTGCAGGGAAGGAAACGGACTTCATCGAGGTCTAGAGCGTCCTTCGCCAATGTAGCGAGATGAATGTGGCCGAGATGAACGGGATCGAAGGTGCCGCCGAAGAGCGCGATTTTTCGAAGTGGGTTCATGGTTTCTGATAGCTCATTCCGCCACCACGCGCAGGCGGACGAACTTGCATGGCCGGTTCCCGACGGAGGGCAGGATTCTAACCGTGAACTGCTCGGTGACACCGTCGCCGACGGGAACCGCGCTGATTTCTTCGAAACCATCCACCGAGTCGTCCCAAGCTGATGTTTCCAGATCCGGACGAGTCTCGACGATGTATCGCAGGCCGTCCCGCACGATGCGGCGGCGGTATTCGAAGGTGAGATAGGTCAGGTTGTCGGCCGCCTTCACTTTCAACGAGGCCACCGGAAGTCCCGAGGTGTCGGCGGTCGAAGGATCTAAGCCGAGGGCGTATTCCATGAGATTGGAAATTCCGTCGGTGTCCGGGTCGCCGCCGCTGCCTTGAAGCGGATCGATGCGCCCGTCATCGGCGGGGTTCAGGCCGTAGTCGTTTTCCCAATCATCCGGAAGCCCGTCGCCATCCGCATCCGTGGTGGCAGGGCCGGTGTAGGTGATGTTCCAGACCTCCATTGCAACGTTAGGAGGGATGACCTGGTCGGAAGCGGTGACTGAAATCAGGTTGTCACCGGGCGCGAGAAGGATCGGAAGTGAATTCCAGGAGGCCAAACCAGCTTCGCTCACGACCGGGCGGCCGTTGACGGAAACGGCCAAGATACCCGATGTGGCGTCGGATGCTCCACCTCGCGCGATGAGGATGGGATTGTCTGTAAGCGTGGGTGTGTTTCTAGCAAGAACCGGCGGGGAGGCGTCTTGGGTGGAACTCACCGTGATGCTCCAGCCGCTTTCCGTGCTCACTGGTGACACCCGGCAGCGGACTCGATAGAAACCGACAGCCCCGTCTGCCAGACCGGTGAAAGTATGGCTGGTGCCGCCGATCCAACCACTGCTCAGCGGGGCGGTGAAATCAACATCGGCGGAAAACTGGACATCGTAGGAATCTGCGCCCGGCACGGGATTCCATTCAATCGTGTTCACACTACCCGCCGTGAAGATCGGCTCGGGCAGCGGAATAGGCGTGGGGAGTTGGATATCGAGGGTGACGCCCCGGGTGGTGTTGCCGCGGCCGCTGCTGGTGTTGGTGAAAGTGATGGTGTCGCTGTAGATCGCAGGTTCGAGGGTGCCCGCCACCAGGGAGACCAGGATGGTGGTGCTTGCTCCCGGCGCCAGCGTGCCGGCGGTTTCTGACAGGCTCAGCCACGATGCGGATTTGTCCGCCGTCCATGCCAGCGGGGCGTCACCCGAATTTGTTAGGGTGTAGGATTTGCCCGCCGGGTCGAATGGGCCGCCATAGGGACCGGTGGTGGTTAGCGGCATCGCCGGGTCCACGGTCATGATTGCGCCGGGGATGGAAGTGAATGCATCGCTTTCACCGGTTAGGCCGCGAGGACCATCGGCGGTGAGCGTGAGACCGGCACCGGCGGTGGTGGTGCTGATGGATCCGGTCCACATGCCGTTGGTCAGGATGATGGCGGTAGGAATGACGGGGAGGGTGCGCTCTACCCGCAGGCGGAGGTTTGGTACGATGTTCGAGGTGTATCCGAGCGGCTG
Organism: Akkermansiaceae bacterium; assembly: GCA_031412525.1. Classification (GTDB taxonomy): domain Bacteria; phylum Verrucomicrobiota; class Verrucomicrobiia; order Verrucomicrobiales; family Akkermansiaceae; genus Luteolibacter. The sequence continues at coordinate 7,476 of JANODE010000004.1, forward strand.
GCTCCCGGACCATTCCAGCGGGTCGCCATGGGTGCCGTAGGAATAGAAGTAGTAAGACCGTGGAGTGGCTGTGATTTTCCCACGCACCAGACCGTTTGTGCCGCTCGTGGAGTTGTCGAAACTGAAGTCCACCATCAGGTTCCCGGCACCGTTGTATTCATAGGGGGTCTGGAACGGGAGAAACACCCAGCCGGTGTGGCTGACGTCGAGATTGGACTGGTAAACCGTCGTCCATCCCGAATCAGCCCAGACGGCAGGTGCCGTGTAGGATGTCAACGCGGTGGGTCTGATCCGGATGGTGAAGCGGGTGAGTGGGACGCCTGGAAGCTGGGAAACATCCAAGGCCAAGCCCGTTAGTTTCCCTGCCGGTCCGAGCTCGGATGCCTGATAGATCGTCTGCGTGCGACTTTCATGGGCGGAAGTGTAGAGTGGTTGGACGGTATTGTTGTTGCCCGTGCCCGTGGTGCGCTGCGGGGCACCCAGTGACACGACTGCGCTTCCGTTGAGTGAGGTGACCAGATTTCCATAGGCATCGCTGGCGCGGACGGTGGCGGCGACCGGGTTGTTGGTTTCAATGATCGCCGGTAGCGGGTCCCATGAAAGTGTGGTCGCCTCACCTGCGCCTACGGTGAAGGAATTGCTGAAACCTGCATGTCCGGTGGAGTCCGCCGCAGTGAGGACCACCCCTGTTCCAAGGGTGTTGAACACCACGTTTCCAGTCCAAGTTCCCCCCGCGAAATTCCCGGTCGTTCCCGGAGTCATCGACACCGGAAGGCCAACCGCCTCGGCTGATAGATCGCAGGCGCTTGTGAATACACTGATCAGCGAGTCATCCACATCCCGTGCGGTGAGGGTCACGGGCACGGGTGCACCCCGGATGACCGCTGTGGGAATCGGGCTGATGGAAAAATGATGCACGTCGTCGTCATAAGCGGCGGTTTGGGAAGTGGCGCTTTGAAAGCCGTTGGCGGATGCGGTGATCGTGACTTCGCGCACTCCGTCGGTAGCGCTGTCATCCACTGGATTGGCGATGAAAAATACGTTCGTGCTGCCCGCCGGAATGACAAGTCCGGCCGGGACTGCGAACTGGCTGGAATCGGACGAAACCAAAGAAACCGCCAGGTCTTCAGACAGGGTACCTGATAGAAAAACCGTGCCGCCGATGCTGCCACCTTCGTATGCCGGATAGGGACCTGCTAAAGTGAGGAGGCGGTTTTCGTTATCGGTGATTTGTATGACGGCGACCGCGTCGCCCCAAACGCTGACACTTGCGGAGAGGGTCACGGTCTGAGTGTCGTCGATTTGTGAATCATCGACGACCGTGATCGGGAAAGTCGCGCTCGTTTGTCCCGGTTGCAGGATGATGCTGCCTTGAACTACAAGCTCACTGGTATCATCCGATGAAAGACTAACAGTGACTGGTCCTGACGGTGCTGCTGCAAAGTGGATCGTGGCGGTGTGCCCGGTGCTTCCTTCGGAGGTTGTTGCAGGAGCTGTCAGGGTGAAGGGAAGGATGTCGTCGTCGATCACCGTGACGGAGGTGGTCCCGGGTTCTTTGCCGAAAATCGTTCCTGTGAGGATAGCCTGACGGTTTCCGTCGGCGATCACATCATCCGGAATCGTGAGGACGAAGTCTGCCATCGTTTCTCCAGCCGGAACGGTGACGGAAGGAGGGGCGGAAATTTTCGCCGGGATGGACGAAGTGAGGAAAACAACGGTGTCGGATGCAGGGGCCTGATCGAGGATGACAGAGGCAGTCAGCGTGCCATCGGATTCGCTGACTTGCGAAGGGACGTTGAAGGTGAAACCGGTCGTAGGAATGGCAGTGATCTGGATGTTGTCAATGGCGATGCCATCGGACGGGAGGGGGAAGTCGTCAAACTGGTTGAAGCGGACTTTGAACGAGGAGTTGAAAGCAATTCCAAGCCCGGCCACTGCGGCGTCGAGGTCCACGGTGAAGGCATTGTAGCCTGCGGGCAGCGAACGCAGACCCTGGACCTCCCACCAGGTATTACCATCGGCGCTGATTGCCACGCCGTCGAAATTGGAGCCGCCCGTGAACGGAGAGGGCGGCGGTCCGTTAGCTTCATCGTTGAAACCCGCCGCCCGGAAGGAAAGTACTACGCCGCTGCGGCCTGCCAGATCGAGTGTTAGAGTGGCCTCATTGCGAGCGAAACCCCCGGTGCTGTCCATCGTCAGGTGATAGTTGCCGGCATACGGCGTGAACAACGAGGTTACCTGAGTGCGGAAATTTCCCGTCCCGGTCGATGTCCACCGGGCGGGATTGAGTGTGCCGCTCTCAAAGGTCTCTTCGAAGAGAATGCTCAACCCGGAAGGCGGCGGGGAGGCAGCTAGCACCTCGAAGGCACCGCTGCTGCCAGACACGGCACCGGCTCTCGCCACCAGGGCCAGCCCACTTCCCGAAACAGGGATCGAGACTTCCCCGGTCCAAACTCCGTTGGCAAACGATCCACTGCGCACCGGACGGATCGGGATTTCCTTCACGTTGCTGAAGATCACGTTGGGCCGCTCGGTGTAGCTTGCTGGAAACGGGGTGGTGCCGGACCACGCCAGCGGGATGCCGTTAGAGCTGTTGCTGGTGGCGAATTTGACCGTCGTTCCACCGCCGCCCGTGCCGCGGACGTAAACGCTGGAGCCGGTCGATGTCGCGCGATCCATGGTGAAATCCACCAGCAGGTTGTCCGCCCCGTTGAAATCAAACGGAGTGGTGAAAGTGAAGGTCATCCAGCCGGTGGCGGTGATCATCGGATTGGCCTGATAGACGGTCGTCCAGCCGCTGTTGTCCCAGGCCGAGCCGTTGGTTAGAAACGCTTGTGGCGTGTGTTTCACGCGTATTGTCCAGTTGCCGAGCGTTTCTCCGGGGATGGGGACGATTGATAGATCCAGTGCCAGTGCTGTCAGTCTGGAAGGTCCGCCGACCTCGTTTGCCTTGTAGAGCACGGTGGTGCGGGAGTCATGCGCGTCAGTCGCGATTGGATAACCCAGTAGTGAGCCTCCGCTGCCTGTCGGAGAATTCGGACCACTGGCTGAAACAGTTAGGTCTGCGATTCCATTGTAACCGGTGACGTTCATGCCGTCACTGTTGACCGCACGCACGGTGGTCATGAAGGGGGTGTCGATCGTCTGGGGTGATGGGACGTCTTCCCAGACGAAATGATCGATTTGACCGGCGACAAGATCGAATGGGTTGCTGGATCCGGCGTGGCCGTGGCCGTCTTCAGCGATGATGACCACATTCGTGTCCAAGGCGTCGATCAGGACACTGCCGCTCCACACTCCGTTGATGAATGTGCCGGCGGTCGAAGGACTGATGTCCAGCACGCCACTGTTTCCCAATGCACTGAGGGTGACCGCCGAGTCATAATCCCTGATAATCGCATCGGCGGAGTCCCGTGCGGTGATGATCGCGGGGACTGGGCCGTTAGAAAGCTGTGACACACCGATCGGCATGAAGGTGAAATGGTGGGCCTCGTTGTCGCGCACGATCCCACCGGCGACGGCGTCAATGAATGTCGGCGATGTCGCGGCGATGTTGAAGGGTTGTGGACCGTCGGCCACGAAATCATCCTGAATGGTCAGATTGAAGGCTACGGAATTTTCACCTGCTGGAATGATGACCGTGTCGGGGATGGTGATTTCAGAGATGTTGTCGCAGTTGAGTAAAATGGTGACGTCCGCCGCCGCAACGCCGCCCAGGCTCACGACACCGGGTTTCGGCGCGTCGGTCTCGCGAAGTCTGGCAGGAAGCGTTAGGGTGAGATTGCGGCTCTCATCATCCGTCACCAGCAGATCACTGGTGCCTGCCGTCCAAGTGGCGAGAGAAGCGCTCAGCCGTGCGGTCTGATCACCATCAACGATTCCATCATCAGGGATGGTCACTTGAAACAGGGCGGTCGTCGCGCCGCGCGGCAGGGTGATCTCAGTTTGCGGCAATGCGACCAAGGGTGCGTTGGAAGTCAGTAGGAAAGTGAGCGGCACGAGCGCGGGAGTGCTCAGCGTGAGGGTGCCTGTACCGGACACCGAGTTTTCCGAAGCAGTCGCTGGAAGTGTCAGGGAAATCGTGCCGCCGTCGTTGTCCTCCACGCGCACTCGGGCCGATGTGCCTGCATCACCGGCAGTCGCTGCGGTGATGCCGACCAGTTTTTCGCCGTCAATGAACAAATCTTCAAAAACAGTTAGGTCAAAGTTGGCGGAACTTTGACCGGCGGTAATGGTGACCGTGGGCGGCACGGTAATTTTGTCGGGCGCCTGTGAACTCAGGGCAATGACGAGATCGGTGGTCCGTGGTGCCATGATCGAGATCGTTCCACCGACGTCACCGGCACCTTCGGTCACCTGTGTGGGGAGGGTGAGTGTTAGCTCCGATGGCGGAACAGCGGCCGAGACGATGATGTCGTCGATTCCGATGCCATCCGTGGTGATCGGGAAATCGTCGTATTGATTGAACCGGATTTTAAAATTGGAATTGTAAGCGATCCCGTGTGCGGCGATGGCGGCGTCGAGATCGATGGTGAATTCTCCATAGGTCCCGGCAAGGGATCGCAGTCCCTGCACCTCCCACCACGTAGTGCCATCCGCGCTGATTGCCACTCCGTCAAAGTCCGCGCCACCGGAGAAGGGAGACGGCGGTGGGCCGTCAGGTTCATCCGCATAACCGACCGCCCAGAATCCGAGGGTCACACCGGTTCTACCTGATAGGTCGAGCGTCAGGGTCGCCTCGTTGCGTGCGGCATTCGCGCTGCTGTCCATGGTCAGGTGCTGAATTCCGCCATGGGGTGATTGCAATGAAGTGACCTGCGTGCGGAAATTTCCCGTTCCCGTGGAGGTCCACCACGCCGGGTTCAAGGATCCGCTCTCAAAGGTTTCCGTGAACAGAGTGTCTCTGTTGGAGGGCAGTGGCACTGATTCCACGGCAAAACGATTGGAATCGCAGGTTTCCGCACCCAGGGTCGCCCGCAGGATCACGTCAGGCGTTGTGAAGGGCACGCTAACCGATCCGGTCCAACAACCGTCGGCGAAGGGCAGGGTGACGGGTGGACTGACTGGAAGCACGTCGAAGGCGGAGGTCTGCGCCAGACTCACGGCATTCGCGATCACCTGATCCATTCCCGTTCCGAGATTGAAAAAATCCGTCCCAATCATGATCACGCGACCTGCACCGATATTGCGGCTGATCACCACCGCCTCATTGGTGGTCGTTTTCAGATCCACCGTGCCGTTGGTGGTGGAGTAAGTGTGCAGGAATGAGCCGGTGAACGTGCCATTGATTCCCGCATTGAGCGGGGTTTCCGCGGGTTTGGTGAGCTGGGCAGTGGCAAGAGATCGCAGAGGGGTGACGTTGAGCAGGCTGCTGTTTGAGAGGATCAGGTGTTCGGAAGTCGTGTTAGAGCAGGCGATCACGGTGCCGCCGTTGTTGACAAAGTTGTTGAGCGTCGATGCCCAGGCCGTGCCGAGTGATCCCAGCGTGGAAGCGTTGGCGAATTCCTGCTCGACGATTAGAAAGACATCCTTGTCCAACAGCTCGGCGGCAAGGGCGGATGGATCGGTGGTGGTGGTCGCTGTTTCACGGTAGTTCGTGAAATGGGAGGAAATCGCCTGTTTTGTGCGGACGTATTCACCGGAGGCCCCGGTGTCGGTATAGCCTGTCCATGTTAGAACATCGACTTCTTGCAGGACAATCGCGGAGAGCGTCGCCTGGCCGATGAAGGAGGTGACCGGGTTGTCGGCGGAATCCACTGCGCGGAGTGTCGCCTGGAACGGAGCGTCCACAAAACGGGGCGATGCGACTGTGTCCCAAGCGAACCGCTCCAACGGTCCGGTTGCCACGTCGAACAGGGTGCTGGCACCGGTTTTCCCCGCCGTGTTCCTCGCGGTCAGTGTGACCCCGGTCGCGAACCGGGTGAAGGTGACCTGAGTGGCAAGCACTCCGTCCACAAACGCGGAGGGCGGGGATGTAGTTAGGGAGACATCAGCCACGGCGTTGTCCGTTGCGGTGAAGGTGATCGACTCGGCATAGTTCGAAATGAGAGCGTCGTTCACATCCCTTGCCGTCACGTTCACAGCCACGGCGCTGTTTCTCAAAACCTCCGGCGGCATGGGTGATAGATCGAAATGGTGCACCTCGTTGTCAGCTACCCCCCGGGAGAGAGACGCGGCGGAAAACCCCGGAGCGGAAGCGGTTAGCATGATGGGTTGGGTTCCGTCGGTGTCCCCGTCATCAACGATGGTCAGTGGAAAAAGCGCCTGCGTCTGGCCCGCGGTGATGGTCACCGTGGTAGGAACGGTTAGCTCGGTTGGATCGTCGCAGGCAAGAGTGACGGTTAGGTCGGCATCGAGGATGCCTGATAGCGCCACCGTGCCGGATTTTCCGAAATCGCCTTCGCGCATGACCGGTAGGGTGAGGGCGAGCAAGGTGGTTTCATCGTCGAATATGGTGATGGAGCGGATGGCGGATGTCCATCCGGTGACCGAGGCGCTGATGCCGGCCAGACGTTCGCCGTTGATGCGGTTATCATTGACGGGCAGGAGGGTAAAGGTGGCCGAGATGCCGCCTGCAGGAATGGTGACAGCCCCTGGGACCACGATTGCCGGATTGTCGCTGGACAGGTTAATGGCGACGTCCCGATCCACTGGCGCGTCAAGGTGAATAAGGCCTGTTAGTGGCGAGCTGCCTTCGGTGGCGTTGTCTGGCAGGTCCAGCGTGATCACGGCGTTTTCGTTGTCGTGAACCATCAGAACAGCGGACCCGGTGGCGAACATGGGAGCAGAGGCCGTGATGGTGGCAGGCTGCGAGCCATCGAGAGCGCCGTCGTCCACGGGCGTGATCGGGAAATCCACCGAGGGGGCACCGGCGGGCAGGATAACGCTGTTAGGAACCGTGGCGTCCGGGCTGTTGGACTCGAGGAAAACCTCCAGATCCGTGGTGGGAACCGGGCTGGAAGAAACCGTGGCGGTCACCGCGGAATCACCCTCGACGACCGCGCTCGGGGCGGTGATCGCAAGCGAGTTGGTGAAGGTTTCAGCGACCAGGATGTCATCGAGTGCGATGCCGTCGGTGCTGATGGAATAATTGTCGAAATGGTTGAAACGGATTTTGAAATCCGAAGTGTAGGCGATTCCGCGAGCGGCGATCGCGGAATCGAGGTTGAGGGTGATCTTCTGCCACTGGTTGGTGATGGTGCGGAGATCCTTGATTTCATGCCAGGTGGTGCCGCCGTTCGCACTAACAGCCACGCCGTCGAAGTCACTGCCACCGGTGAACGGGTCCGTCGCAGGCGCGTGTGGCTCGTCGTTGAACATCTTCGCCCAAAAGTTCAGGGTCACGTTGGAGCGCCCTGCCAAATCGAGTGTGAGTGTCGCTTCGTTGCGCGAATAGCTGCCGTCCATGCTGGAGTCCATGATGAGATGCCGGGCACCTGCTTGGGGAGAGTTGGAAGTGGTGATGATGGTCCGGTGGTTGCCGGTGCCGGTAATGGCCCAGGCACCGGCGAGGACGCCACTTTCGAAGGTCTCACGAAAGATGGTCAGATACTGCGGCTCGATGGTTAGATTGACGGATCGCAGAAGTGCGGCGGCACTTCCCGTGTTGGAAAACGTGACAGTGTCCGAATAGCTGCCTGCGGGCAGCGAGCTGGCGGCTGCATTGAATGAGATGGTGACCGTGGTGCTCGCCCCGGCTGGCAACGTGCCCGTGGTGGCGGAAAGGGTCAGCCATGGCTGGCTTTTTCCCGCAGTCCACACAAGGCTAGAGGCGCCGTTGTTATGGAGTGTGAAAACCTGGTTGGCTGGAGAAACGGAACCGCCTCTCTGACCGCTGGCCGCAAAAGCACCCAGCGGTGTGACGCTCAGGTCGTCCGGAACATCGAATGCTTCAGTTAGGCCAGAGGTGGTGGTGCTGGCCGGCGAGATCGCCCCCGCACCCATCCCGCGTTTCGCAAAGGCGGCCCACAGCTCGTTCTGGTTTGTACCGGCATTGTTGACGAGATCCGCCTGGAGGATGGCGTCTCGGGCTTGGAGGAAGTTTGGGTTCAACGGGCAGAGTTTCATGCCGTCGGTCACCAGTTGCAGGGCGAGCGGATTGCCCGTGGCGAAGCCCAGCTTGGCGATCAAGTTGGCGCGCAGTTCCCAGAGTGCCGAGCCCCAGACCTCACCCTGGTTGTGGACTTCGTTCGCCGTGTTGCTGATGATGGGACTGCGCGGAATGCCGGCGTGGACGCTGGCCTGCGCGGGATCGATGTCCCGGAAAGTCAGCGGATTTTTTGATGGATCGGTGGAGTAGGGGTAGCGGCGGATCCCGTAGTAGTAATTCGTCGTGAGGTTGGATAGTGAGCGTGTCGCATAACTGCCCGCCGGATAGCAGCCGTTAGGATCGTCACCCGGTTCGCTGAGCAGGGAGAGCGCATAGAAGTCGGACCATCCTTCACCCATGCCCTGCGTCTGACTCGCACTGATGCCAGCACCGCCGCCAACCAGCCGGTTGCTGAGACCGTGGACATATTCGTGGATGACGATTTCGCTGTCGAAGTCACCATCAATGTCCGGGTCCGGGCCGGTGAAAACATACATCTGCATTCGTCCCGGCGACCCGTCCGGGGGGGTGGAGAAATTCGCGTTGTTCGTGCCTCCGCCATCCTGAGCGTCTGCCTGCACCGCGTCCGAACCGATACCGCCACGGCCGAAGTTGTTGTTCTGGAAGTTTCCGGCAGACTCGGTGAATCCCAGTTCGTAAAGCTTGTCGTGAAGCCAGTTGTTCAGGTAGAACAGATTTGTCACTGCAGCATCCTTGTAGGCAACGGGTTGGCTTGCAAAGGCCACTGGAAAATCGAACACGCGGGTGGCCGAGGTAGGGCGGGGGAGGTCGGGCACATTGGGGAATCCGTCGGAGTCGGTATGTGCGGCGACGTTGTTGCCGAGGGTCTCGGTAACCCCATCATCAATCCATCCGTTAGGCGATGCGGTCGTGTTGAGCGCGTCGAGGGTTACCAATTCCGAAGCAACCCCGGCGGGTTGCACGGCCAACGGTGTCGGGTGTCCGGGTGAAAACGGCGTCGGACTGTCGAACGGTTGTTTGCTGGTCGCCCTAGCATACACCCGGAATGTCGCGGGGGTGATGTAATTCGTGAGCGACTGACGTACGAGCACTCCTCCGGTTTCCGCATCGACCAGGACCCGGAACATTTCCCCGCGTTCGGTGCTCATGATGGTGACGTCCCACGCGAGTTCCGCAGAGGTGGCATCCATGGGCATCCAGGCCAGTCCGGCGCTGGTGTCGCTGATCGTAGAGGCCTGGAATTTCTGTCTGCGCTCGATTCCCTGCGCCCCGCCGGCAGTGGTGATGCCACTTTCATCGAGTGTGGTCCCGATGTTTTCTGCGGCGAGGCGGACGGCTCGTGTCGCACTAACCGGTGGGTTGGCGATCAGTGCGGCTCGCTTCACCGCGTTTCCTTCCGCGGCAGTTGGAGGATCGGCGAGGAAATTTCCGCCGGCGGTGATCAGGGTGCCATCACGAGTCAGGTTCGCCTTGAGGATGGTTTGGAAAAACGGGATACCGTCGATTTCCTGCTGCCAGACCAGCGTCTTCATGCCGTTGTGCGCCGAAGTGTCATCACGGGTAATGCGTGATTTCCCGGTTGTTAGGGCATCCGAGGAATGTCCGAAAAGCCCGCGGTTGGCATTGACGAATTCGTCGACCGACTGCCCACCCGGCTGGCTGAGGAACTTCCCGACTGCCATGATGCTCGCCGGTCCGCCGGTGATGGGATCGAAATCCACCTGCACTCCAGGCATTTTCGCACGCAGGTTCGCCAGAGCGGCCACGCGTGTGGGACTGGAAGATTTCGGTAGGTCATCCGCGAGGCGGGAATCAAAATCGGACAGCTTGTCTCGCGCTGGGATCGAGCGCATTTTCTTGGCCGTGCCCGAGTCAGCCAGAGGTCGAGAAACCGGTGAATCCTTTGAATATCTGGCGGCCGGACCGAGTGCGCGCCAAAGCAAAACCCCTGCCAAAACGACGAGAGCGATCAGGATTCCAGGGGGGATTGCTCCGCGGCGAGCCACACGGAAAAGCTTTCGCATTCGGTAGGCTATCGCAAACAAATACTCGGCACAAGTGGTCCTTCAAACCCATTGGAATTTCCCTCGCGACCGAAAGAATCGGCAGGATATGCGGAGTTTCCGGCAAGGCTCGGAGAGCAGTGCGCACTGGAGCGGAGTTTCATTCTCACATGACCCCAGCGGGCACGCATTCAAGACCCATCGGCCATATGGCTGCGGTGGATTACGATTTCGGCGACATCCCGTTTCTGGTGTTCTGGGAAATCACCCGGGCCTGCGCCTTAGCTTGCCGCCATTGCCGGGCGACTGCCCAATCCCGCAGGCATCCTGACGAGCTGGACGCCGCCGCTTCGCGTAAATTGATCACCCAGCTCTCGGACTGGCGTCCTCCCATGCTCATTCTCACCGGCGGCGACCCGCTGATGCGAAAGGATGCGCTCGATCTCGTCCGGCAGGCGGCCGATGCAGGCCTTCACGTCGGGCTAAGTCCGTCGGCCACCGCCCGCCTTCTTAACGTGGATTTTGCGGAAATCAAAACGGCTGGAGTCCGGCGCATGTCGCTCAGTCTCGATGGCGCGACCCGGCAAACCCACGATGCGATTCGCGGCGTGACCGGCACTTTTGACCGCACGATCGAGGCGGTGAAACGCGCTCACGACGTGGGGCTCGATCTCCAGATCAACACCACCCTCACCCGTGGAAACCTGGATGAATTCGAGGCATTTAAAAACCTCATGTTTGAGCTCAAGCCCGCGATGTGGAGCGTGTTTCTACTCGTCCCCACCGGCCGCGCCGGCCTGGCAGATCTTCCGGATGCGGAGGATGTGGAAAAAGTGTTCGAACAACTATCAGATCTGGTGGGCACGGCTCCCTTCGCCATTAAAACCACGGAGGGCCACCACTTCCGACGCGTGCTCATTCAGCGCAAAGGCCCGTCCGCCCGCAGCAGGCCGGGAATACGTTCGCCGCTCGGCATCCGCGATGGCAAGGGCGTCATGTTCATTTCCCACACCGGCGTGGTCTCGCCCAGCGGATTTCTCCCAATTGACTGCGGCAATGTGAAGGATTGCCACCCGGCGGAAATCTATCGAAAGCATCCGCTCTTTGTTTCCCTGCGCGACAATGACGCCCTCGGCGGAAAATGCGGCGTCTGCGAATTCCGCAGCGTCTGCGGTGGATCCCGCTCCCGTGCCTACGGTGTCCACGGCGATCCCTTCGCGGCCGATCCCGCCTGCGTCTATCAACCCAAAAACTTCACACCCCTACCCGCATGATCAATCTGACAAAACTATGGACTGGCACCGCCCAACCCGCCGACGGCCTTCGCTACGGCCACGGTGCCGGCGGCAATGCTGCAGAAGCAAGGGCACGCAAACCCATCGTCGTCTGGAACATCACCCGCACCTGCAACTTGCGCTGCGTGCATTGTTATTCCGACTCGAATTCGATGCAATATCCCGGCGAACTCGACTGGCAGCAGATGCAGGGAGTCGTGGATGATCTCGCCGCCTATCAGATACCTTCGCTGCTTCTATCAGGTGGCGAGCCGCTCATCCACCCACGCTTCACGGATCTGGTGAAAAAGGCCTCGGATTCCGGCTTGAAACTCACCATTTCCACCAACGGCACACTCATCACAACCGAGAAGGCTGCCATGCTCAAGGCGGCGAACGTCGCCTACGTCGGCATCTCGCTCGATGGCATCGGCGAAATTCACGACGAGTTCCGGCGGAAAAAGGGTGCTTTTGAAGCGGCTGTGCGCGGTTTCCGAAATTGTCATGGCGTCGGTCAGAAAACCGGGCTTCGTCTCACGCTCACCCGCCACAATGTCGAAAACATCGACCGCATTCTCGATTTCATCGAGGACCATGAAATCCAGCGCGTCTGCTTCTATCACCTCGTGCCCGCCGGCCGTGGCAGCGATCTCCAGGTGCTCGGCGCGGACGAGGCGCGCGGTGCCATCGACACGTTGATTTCCCGCGTGGAGGCGTGGCACAGGCAGGGAATCACCCGCGAACTGCTCACCGTGACCCAACCCGCCGACGGCGCGTATTTGTTAGTCCGGATGGAAAACGAATCACATCCGAATCTCGACGAAGCCCGCAGGCTTCTTTCCTGGAACGGCGGCGGTGCTAACAGCTCAGGGCGCGGCATTGCCAACATCGACACCCAGGGCAACGTGCATCCCGATCAATTCTGGCAGGACGTCCAGCTCGGCAACGTGAAGAAGATGCCGTTTTCCCGAATTTGGGAGGGCGGAAATGAAGGTTCAGCCGGAATGTTGGAATCCATCCGCTCGATCGGATTGCTCGGCCAGCAGGAACGCCAGTTGCGGCTGAGCGGTCCGTGTGCCGATTGCAAGTGGTTTTCCATCTGTGGGGGTGGCTTCAGGACACGTGCGGCTTTTTGCAATGACGGTGATCTGTGGGGATCCGATCCCGGCTGCTATCTTCGTGAGGAGGAGCGACTCGCGGCGCAAGGCCTTCTGGTCTAACTTGAGTCGTTCGCCTTGTCTCGCTACCTGAGAATTCATAACGTTCCGCATGGCGAACGCCTTTGAATTTTTGGGGCTCAAGCCCAGTCTGGTCCTGGAGGAAGCAGAGCTGCGGGATTCGTTCCGTGCAGCTGGCAAACTGGCACACCCGGACGCCGGTGGCGGGGACGGTGAGTTTTCATCGCTCAACGAGGCATTCGCGGTTCTAGCAAGTCCGTCTCGTCGCCTGCGCTGCTGGATGGAAATCCAGGGGCTACCGGTGGAAACGCGGGGAACGATCGATGACGCACTGATGGATCTTTTCTCCGACGTCGGATCGATCACCCAAGATGCGGAGCTGCACATCCGCAAGCGCGACGAGACCAAGTCCGCTTTGGTTAGGGCAATGCTCGAAGGTCAGACGCAACTCTGCCGTGAGTCGATCGAAACCGCGATTGCGAAGGTGGAGGAGCGCATCGAGGCCGAGTGCCGGAATTTTCCCGTGCTCGAAAGCTCGAAAGCTCCCGACGCCGGAACCGCGTCGAAAATCGCGAGAAATCTCGTCTTCCTCGAAAAGTGGCGCGCTGGCCTGCGCTCGTGCTACGCCAGACTCGTTTGAGCAACTCAAAGGAGCGCGTTCATCCTGAACGCTTGCCGCGGACATCCTGTCCGCCGGCCCGCTTTCGGCCGACACAATGTCGGCCTGAAACAGTCGATAGAATATCGCCGCTCCGTGTCCGCCAGTTTACCTAACGAACTGGCCTGCCGTTCGTGGGTGCCGTTGGACGCACCGGGATCGCCACCGGCGGCGTGTTTTTTGCCGGAACCGCGGTGCGGGAAAATTCCGCGGTGCTGCTAAGATACCAGATCATGGCCCCGCCGCCGATGACGGCGACGAAGAGAAAAAGCGCGAACAGCAGCCCGAGGCAGGATTTCATGAAGGAGTTCTAGAGGGTGGTAGTCGTGGTTTCCAGCGGGAATTCGTGCATCACGATTGGATCCGCGCGGCGAAGGCACCATCGGTCTTGTCGCGGAATGGCAGCGCCTCGTGGGTGCCATGCAGGGTGAGTTCAGGATGATCTGCGAGAAATGCTTCGACCTGACCGAGGTTTTCTTCGCGTTCGATCGAACACGTCGAATAAACGATCCGTCCGCCTGGCTTCAGGCAGGCGAGGGCGTTTTCCAGAATCTTCCGTTGCGTGATTGCGATCTTGTCGATGTCCGGCGCCTGCAACCGCCACCGCACATCCACCCGACGGCGGACCACGCCGGTGTTCGAACACGGCACGTCTAACAATATCCCGTCAAAACTTCCGTGCCACGCGGCGGGCGCGGGCTGCGTCCAGTCGTGCACGGAAACGGTCGCTTTCCCTGCATGCAGGCGTTCAAGATTCTCTTCTAACCGCGGTAGGCGCTTTTCGTTGGAATCCGTGCAAACGAGTCCATCCGCTGAACCCATGGCCGCGGCGATGAGGAACGCTTTGCCACCCGGAGCCGCGCATGCGTCTAGAATGCGCTCGCCCGGCTGCGGATCCAACAGCGCCACCGAGTGCCGCGTCGCCGGATCCTGGATGTAAACCGAACCGGATGCCAGCAGTGCGGTGGGCAGCGAGCCATCAAGCTGATAGAACCCTGTTGCGCCTTCCACCGGTTTTCCAGGAAGCGTTTCAGGAACTTCGGGGGCGAGGGGATTCACCCGGAAGAATGTCACTGCCGGAAGATTGTTCCACTCCATCAGGGAAATGGCATTGCGGGTGCCGAACGCCTGTCGCCATCTGTTATAAAGCCAGTCCGGGTGCGAGTGGATCACGGCCGGAGTGAGATCATCCGTGTCGTCCAAAAGCCGCTTTTTTGAAAGCGTGGCGCGGCGGAGCACCGCATTGATGAGGCTGCGGACGCTGGCTTTTCCAGCCTCCACGGTCTCATTCACCGCGGCGTGATCCGGCAGGCCGAGAATGAGCAGTTGGCAGAGTCCCACCCGCAGGATGTCGCGGGTTTCCGGGTCGAGTTTTCCATCGCGCAGCTTGCCGATCCAGTGGTCAATCATCCGCCGGTGCCGCAGCACGCCGAAAAGGATCGCTTGCAACAATCCGCGGTCGGCGGACGAGAGTTTGCGCCGCTGGGCATGGCGATCTATCAGAGTTTCGGCGTAGTCGTGGCCCTTGGCCCATGCACGGAGGGCGGAGACGGCGGCTTGTCGGACGTGAAAATTCTTGGCTGGCATGGATCGGGAAAGAAACTCACCGCGATCACGTAATGTCGCAAACCGCAGGGGTGGGGTATGCCTATTTCGCTGCCGGGACAAATGACAGCAAAATCAAGCTGGTGGGCTCCGGGACCTCCCCCCCCGGAGCCAGCCGCTTTGAGTTTCTCAAAATTTGAGAAGCCCCTCGATCTCCAGAAAATCCTGCCCATGGATCAGGTGGTCGAGCAGCGGCACGCCTGTCAGGTCCTCGACCACGCCCTTGTTCGTGATCATTGCGGTGTCCATTTCGTCTTCGAGTTGATTCAGATAGATCCCGGCACAGATGAGACCCTTCGCACGGATCGCATTCACCGTGAGAATGATGTGGTTGAGTGCTCCGAGTTTGTTCCCGGCCACCAGGATGACAGGCAGATTCAAATCAGCCGCGAGGTCGGATACGCGGTAGTTTGGCGCGATCGGGACTTCCCAACCGCCGGCACCTTCCACGAGAACTTGAGCGTGCTTTCCGGCGAGCTGATGGAATCCCGCAATCAGGACCGCGGGCTCCACCCTGCGGTTTTCCAACATGCACGCGACATACGGTGCGACCGGAGTTTTCAGATAGACCGGATTGACTTCCTCGATGGAAATTCCACCTGACACGGCTGATAGAATGACGGCGTCCTCACGATCACCGCAGGCGACGGGTTTGTATCCGACCGCATCCAGTCCGGCGTTGCGCAGGGTTTCCACGAGCAGCCGGGTGACGTAGGTTTTCCCGACTCCCGTATCCGTGCCCGTGATGAAAAAGCTCATGCGCCAGCGTGCCTCCAGGCGCGATGACGGGTCAAGGAACACAAGTGACAATTTTGCCTTTTCCGCTGGGAATCCACGTACATGCTCAGGGCAGATGACAGCAGATTTCCTGGTGATCGGTGCCGGCATTGCCGGGCTATCCTTTGCATTACGCGCCGCCCGCCATGGTTCGGTGATCGTTCTTACCAAGGGCGACGCCTTCGAGTCCAACACCGCCTGGGCACAGGGTGGAATTGCATCCGTCCTGCCTGAAGAACTGCGCGATCCCGGTGACTCGGTGGAATCCCACGTCGCCGACACACTCGACGCCGGTGCGGGACTCTGCAAGGAAGCCGCCGTCCGCACGATTGTGGAGGAGGGTGCCGCCGCCATCGATGATCTGTTGGATTACGGCGTCGCCTTCGACAAGGAAGGGGATCACTTCATGCTCGGAAAAGAAGGCGGTCACTCGCACCGGCGCATCCTTCATGCCCGCGACACCACGGGGCGGGAAGTCGCTCGTGCGCTCATCGAGTCGGCGCGGGCAAATCCTAACATCACACTGTTGGAAAACCACTTCGTCATCGACCTCATCACCACCGCCAAGCTCGGCGCGGCCGTGGACGACCGTGTGGTGGGTGCCTATGTGCTGCAAACGAAGACGAACGAAGTGAAGGTTTTCCGCTCGGACCGCGTGATCCTTGCCGCCGGCGGTTGTGGAAAAGTCTATCTCTACACCACCAACCCGGACTCCGCCACCGGCGACGGCGTGGCGCTCGGCTGGCGGGCCGGCGCGGCCATCGCGAACATGGAGTTCATCCAGTTCCATCCCACCTGTTTCTACAACCCCGGTGCCATCGGACCCGAGGCGCGATCTTTCCTTGTTAGTGAGGCGGTCCGTGGCGAAGGCGGTATTTTGATCAATGGAAAGGGCGAGGATTTCACGAAAAAGATCGATCCCCGCGGCTCGCTTGCGCCGCGGGACATCGTCGCCCGCGCGATTGACCGCGAGATCAAGCGCACCGGTGCCACGTGCGTCTATCTGGACGTCACCCACAAACCGAAGGGCTTCATGAAGGAGCGCTTCCCTTACATCCACGAGACGTTGCTGAAATTCGGCCTCGATTGTGAAACCCAGCCGATCCCCGTCGTGCCTGCCGCGCACTACCAATGCGGAGGCGTGCTAACGGATGTGAACGGGAAAACCTCCGTCCGCGGACTTTATGCGATCGGCGAAGTCGGCTGCACGGGTCTGCACGGTGCGAACCGCCTCGCCTCCAACTCGCTGCTAGAGGGCAACGTCATCGCCCGCCGTGCGCTCGATGAAATGCTCAAACTCCATCCGCCGGGGAAAACCGTGATGGAGCCACCGCCGATCCCCGAGTGGGAGTATGGCGACACCGCCGAGCCGGACGAACTGGTCGTCATCTATCACAATTGGGATGAGATCCGCCGCCTGATGTGGGATTACGTTTCCATCGTCCGCACCGACAACCGCCTGCGCCGCGCCACCGCGCGGTTGCGGAATCTGAAAAAGGAAGTGCGCGAGTTTTACTGGGGCCACCGCGTCAATGCCGACATTCTGGAACTCCGCAACCTCGTCGCCGTGGCGGGGCTCATCGTCGAGTGCGCGTCCCGCCGCAAGGAATCCCGCGGCCTGCACTATACGCTCGATCATCCTAACACCGATGAGCGCCTCTGCCACGACACCATCCTCCGCAAGTTCTAACGTGATACAGGCATTCCTGCCTCTTCGTCAAAGTTGAAAGCGCTGTAGTCTTTCCCCGCTTCCCGCGAAGGCGTCAAGGCGTCTTCGTTGGGACTACACGAGCTGCCTTTCAGCTCGCCTGTTCAAAAGCTTGCTTAATCGGTCATAATCGGCTAAAAACGGTCAAGAAATCAGCCAAATTCCATGCTGCCCCCGCGATTCAACATCACTTCCGAGATGCTCCGGCTCATTGCCGAACTGGAGGAATTCAAGGGCCAATGGCGCATGATCCGGAGCCTTTCGCCCGAAAAACTGACTTCGCTCCGGCGCGTTGCCACTATTGAAAGCGTAGGTTCTTCCACCCGTATCGAGGGCTCCAAGCTTACCGACCGTCAAGTCGAGGACCTGCTGGGACGTCTGAACATCACCGAGTTTAAGACTCGCGACGAACAGGAGGTAGCCGGTTACGCCTACGTGATGGATCAGGTGTTTGATGCTTTCGAGCAAATCCCGGTCACGGAGAACATGATCGGCCAACTCCATCAGGACCTTCTTCGCTACAGCACGAAGGATGAGCGCCATCGCGGTCATTACAAGACACTGCCCAATCACGTCGCCGCCTTCGATTCGGATGGGAAGGAAATCGGCATCGTTTTCCAAACCACTGCGCCCTTCGATACCCCTCGCGAGATGGAGGATCTCGTTGTCTGGTTCACCAAGGCCGACCGCGAGCACTCGCTGCATCCCCTGCTCATGATTGGCAGCTTCATCGTCGTCTTTCTCGCCATCCATCCCTATCAGGATGGAAATGGCCGACTTTCCCGAGTGCTCACCACCCTCATGCTGCTCCGTGCCGGCTACGCCCACGTGCCTTACAGCTCCTTGGAAAGCATTATCGAGTCTGCCAAGGAGGGCTACTATCGCGCCCTCCGCCGCACTCAAACCACGCTCCGTTCCGAAAAGCCGGATTGGGAAGCCTGGCTCATCTTCTTCCTCCGCTCCCTCGTGAAACAAAAGGAAGCCCTTGCCAAAAAGATCGCCCTAGAATCATCCCGCGACACCGATCTCCTCCCGCTCGCCCGGAAAATCGTCGCCCTCCTCCCCGATCACGAAACCCTCACCCTCGGCCAACTCGTCCAGCTCACCGGCGGCAAACCCAGCACGCTCAAACTCCGCCTCAAGGAACTCATCGAAAAGGGCTATCTCATCCCCAAGGGCCAAGGCCGCGGAGCGCATTATTTGAGGGTGTAGGCGGCCCGTCCTGGACCGCCTCGGGTAAGTGAAAGTAAATATAAGCAGCGCATCGTGGCGGCGGTTTTCAACCGCCAAGCCAAATCACCTTGAGGGGCATGGCGGTTGAAATCCACCGCCACGGGTCAATCCTCTATCTGTTCCAACAACAGCTTCAGAATCTTCCTCGCCGAATCCGGGATCACGGTGCCGGGACCGAAGATGGCGGCGGCTCCGTTTTGATAGAGGAAATCATAGTCCTGCGCGGGGATCACCCCGCCGCAGACGACCATGATGTCGTCGCGCCCGTGTTTTTTCAGCTCGGCGATGAGCTGTGGCAGAAGGGTTTTGTGACCGGCGGCCAGTGAGCTCATGGCGACGATGTGCACGTCGTTCTCCACTGCTTGTTTTGCGGTTTCTTCGGGAGTTTGGAACAGGGGACCGATATCGACGTCGAAGCCCATGTCGGCGTAGGCGGTGGAAACGACTTTGGCACCGCGGTCGTGGCCGTCCTGGCCCATCTTGGCGACCATGATGCGCGGGCGGCGGCCTTCGGCGGCTTCGAACTGTTGGA
The DNA here is from genome assembly GCA_031412525.1 of Akkermansiaceae bacterium. Lineage (GTDB taxonomy): Bacteria > Verrucomicrobiota > Verrucomicrobiia > Verrucomicrobiales > Akkermansiaceae > Luteolibacter. The sequence continues at coordinate 26,515 of JANODE010000004.1, forward strand.
TGAGATTCGGGATGTCCTTCATGTCGCCTTGGTTGTTGAACTCCTTGCCATACACCCCGGAAATCGAGCGGATGACCGCCTTGTAGCGGCCGAAGTGGACTTCCATCGCATCGGAAATTTCCCCTAACGAGGCACGGGCCTGAGCGCATTCGATGGCGATGGCGAGCAGGTTGCCTTCGCCGCCACCGGCGCAGTCGGTTAGTGCTTTGAGTGTGGCCTGGCATTTCGCCTCGTCGCGTTCGGCGCGGAGTTTCTTGAGTCGCTCGATCTGCGAGAGCCGGACGGCGGTGTTGTCCACGTCGAGGATGTCGATCGGGTCCTCCTTCGCCATCCGGTATTTGTTCACACCAACGATGGTTTCCTCACCGGAATCGATGCGGGCCTGGCGGCGGGCGGATGCCTCCTCGATGCGCATCTTGGGAATGCCAGCTTCGACGGCCTTCGACATGCCGCCGTATTCCGCGGCTTCCATGATGTGGGCCCACGCGCGGTGAATGAGTTCGTGGGTGAGGGATTCCAGATAGTAGGAGCCGCCCCACGGATCGATCACGCGACAGATTGAGGTTTCATCCTGAAGGAAAATCTGAGTGTTGCGGGCGATGCGGGCGGAGAAATCGGTGGGCAGTGCGATGGCTTCGTCGAGCGCGTTCGTATGCAGCGACTGCGTGTGGCCGAGCGTGGCGGCCATGGCTTCGATGCAGGTGCGGGAAATGTTGTTGAACGGATCTTGTTCTGTCAGCGACCAACCTGAGGTCTGCGAGTGGGTGCGGAGAGCGAGCGACTTCGGGTTTTTCGGATTGAAGGTTTTTACAATCTTCGCCCACAGCACGCGGGCCGCGCGCATTTTCGCGACTTCCATGAAGTGATTTTTCCCCTGCGCCCAGAAGAACGAAAGGCGCGGCGCGAAGGCGTCGATGTCGATGCCCGCCGCGATGCCGGTGCGGAGGTATTCCCAACCGTCGGCGAGCGTATAGGCCATTTCAAGGTCGGCGGTGGCACCGGCTTCCTGCATGTGATAGCCGGAAATCGAAATGGAGTTGAACTTCGGCATCTTCTGCGAGGTGAACTCGAAGATGTCCGCGATGATCTTCATGGAAGGCTCGGGCGGATAGATATAGGTGTTCCGCACCATGTATTCCTTGAGAATGTCGTTCTGGATGGTGCCGGCGAGCTGCTCGAGCGTGGCTCCTTGTTCCAGCGCGGTGACGATGTAGAAGGCGAGGATCGGAAGCACCGCGCCGTTCATCGTCATGGAGACGGAAACCTTGTCGAGCGGGATGCTGTCGAAGAGCACCTTCATGTCGAGGATCGAGTCGATGGCAACACCGGCCTTGCCGACGTCACCGACGACGCGCGGGTGGTCCGAGTCATAACCGCGGTGGGTGGCGAGATCGAATGCGACGGAAAGACCTTTCTGCCCTGCTGCTAGATTTCTCCGATAGAACGCATTGGATTCCTCGGCGGTGGAAAACCCGGCATACTGGCGAATGGTCCACGGCTGGAAACAATACATCGTGGCATAAGGGCCGCGCAGGAAGGGTGCGATGCCCGCCTGATATTTCAGATGCTCCATGCCCGCTATGTCGTCCTCGGTGTAAAGCGGCTTCACCGGGATTTTCTCCATGGTGTCCCAGACGATGGAACCGAAGGGCTTGCCATGTTCTTTTTCAAGTGCGGTGGCCCAGTGCTCGTGTCCGGTTTTGGAAGGTGCGACGGCGTAGGGGATGTCGGAGAAAATGGGGCGGCTCATGAGCGTAAGATAGTTAAAGGTAAAGGTGACGATTAAACAACAGATTTCACAGATTGGGTTTGTTATACAAAAATCTTCATATGTGTAATCGTCAAAGCACAGGTAAAGTTCTGCTTTCTTCATTCTCTTCGACGGAGTAACAGAAGGGATGCGGCAGCAACACCAGTAAGCAACAAAGCAGACGGCTCTGGAACAAGCGTGAATGTACCAGCGAAGTTGATTGTATTAATCGTTGAAAATCCAGATATGGTAGTCGCGTTTGGTTGAAAGTTGTATCCGTTCATATTAAAGATATATTCGTCTGCAGTTGTTCCAGGACTCCCTACAAATGTTTGTTCAAATAATGTTCCGGGATTAGCTACTAGGTTCACCACTGATTGTGTAGTTCCAAAAACTTTCACTGTGTTAAGCGCGCCAGATCCAAACAAAAATATGTAATGATTAATCTCTAAATTGCTAATTGTTGAAGTAAATGTATTTGCAGCCACCTTCCATTCCGCTTGATTGATAATTGTATTGGAATAGGGTGATGAATCCAAAACAATTGGTGGTGGATTAAATATTACATTAACGCTATCTGAAAAATTAATTACAGTTGCTCCGTGAGATAATCTAGGGAGCGTCAATAATAGTAATATTTGTTTCATGATTTTAGGACTGTGTGTTTTGATTGGTAGGATGCATCACTCTTCCAATAGTGGATAATCGGATTCTTGGATAACAATTGGAGGCGGGGAGCCTATCGGAATAAATTCGGGTGGAATATCTGCAAGCTTCATAAACTGGCTGAAATCAAACTCTTGGATACTGTGACCAGTAATAACTCCAACTTCTGTATCAAGAGCGGCTATAATCGAGTTAATCGTTGATTTTTGATTTGTGACGGATGTGCCTGAGCCGGGGCCACCGTATGTCCAAACATTCGTCAAAATCAATTGTGAATTAATCACTGCGAAACCACCGTTGCCTGAATCCCCACCAAACAAGCCATTGTAAATCTGACTTTGTGCCGGATTCGCTAAACTATAATAAAAATTTAATCGGTCCGGCTCCGTGGGTTTCACATGGTAGGCTCTTGCTTGCGCAAGTGTAGCTGGATTCAAATCTCCTACTAAGGCTTCCTCGTCTTGATTGAGCCGTAACGAAGGAGTTCTTACATTAGACATCATGTATTCATTCCAATTATTAGGGAAAAATTTGACGCATTTAATCGTGCTTGGTAAATCCTGATCTAATACCCAAATAACAATGTCGTTGTCGTGGGCGAAGGGTAATCCGTAACTAGGATGACGCTTGGTTCTTAAGACAGTTCGTTCTATGATTTCACCCGCATCAGTAACAAAATAAATTTTGTAATTGGTCGGGACAAAAAAATCAAAATGAGCACAAAAAATAACGTGCCTTGGAGTAATTAGTGTTCCTGCTCTTCGATTGCTTTCATAAGAATTCCATGGGCTAATGCAGGACTTGTTCTGAATACTGTTCATCCAGCAATCTGGATTACTCTCAAAGATCAAACCTGCTCCATTCAAGGTATAATTATTGTAAATTCTTAATGAACTTAAAGCCGTAGTAGATGAGATTCTTGAATCTACTTCTTCTACTGCCAAATCAGTCACAGAATTGATCCAGTTTGGATATAGTCTGAAGTTCATTTCATAAGTATTAAGTATGCCGTCTCCATCCGTATCGTCTGGGTTCAAAGCATTCGTGGGCGCAATACCAAAGCGATAGAACATTCTGGGCTGCGGTGGCGGAGCAGGCGAAACCGTCTTTTGAGTTCCATCACCAATCACGTATGTATTTACGGGGAGCCAATCCGTTAAATTCTGACTTTGCCACAGAAAGTAGGTTTGGTTCGTTGCCGTCTTTATCGTCAGGCTATTTTTGTCGTTCATGGTCACAGTGGACGGCGTTTGTCCGTGACCTAACAATGACAAGAGGGCGAGACTGCCGATGAGATAGACGCGGGTAAGCAAGCTGGTGTGATTCCATGGTGTGATTTTCATTTCGCGCCTTATTTTTTACAGAACTGTGTAATCTGTGGTTAAAATATCCCAGCTATCTTTAGAAGCTGTTCGTTGAGCTCGTAATTGTTGCTGCGGACGTTGACGAAATCATCGACTCCCGCAGCGCGCCATGCGGCTTCGTTTTCGCCGGGGGCTCCGGCGACTAACAAGGTGATTTCTGGTTTCGCATCTTTGGCTGCTTTTGCGAGGGATTCTACTGAATCAAGGTAGGTGGCGTCGTCCGAAGTAATGACGGCGATGTGGGACCTGCTCGCTGTTAGCGCCTTCACCGCTTCTTCGACATTCGGGAAATCCCGCGCACCATCAATGGCGAATCCGGCGGCCTCGAAGAACGAGGCGGTCCAGTCCGCACGCAATCGATAACGTCCGGACGGGCCGATATTGAGTTGCAGGATACCGGGTGAGGCTCCGGTTTTCGCAGTGAAAGCGGTGGAGGCATCGCGAAGCGCTTCGTATTCCTCCGCGGCGCGATGAGCCGGCAACGAGGTGATCGATAGAACCTCAGTTGATTCGGTTAGCGCGGCGGCGGTGATCTGTGAGGCGGTCGCGCCATTCAGTGCGGCGGTGATCGCTTGCTCAACCATCGCGGATTTTTCAAAAGGTGGGAGCGGCTGCGCGGAGGGTGCGCCATTCGATTGGCAGCAGTTGCCACATTTGACAGCGAGTTTCTGCCCCTTGAGGTTCGGATACATGTTAGATCCAACGATCTTGTCCTTGCGGCGGCGGATGTTCTGGAACTTCGCGTCACGCACGGCATCGACAGCCGATTGGATCGTTCCGCTTTCGAGGTTGGCGAGCATCCCGCCGTTTTTTTCGATCTCCTGGAAAATGCCCCAGCTCTTGGCTGCGATCTGATCGGTCAGCCATTCAATGTAAGTCGAGCCTCCGGCGGGATCGATCACCTGGTCCAGTCCGCATTCCTCGCGGAGGATAGTGTGGACGTTACGGGCGACGCGGCGGGAGAAATCATCGGTATGGCCGGAAATCTCATCAAACGGTCCGATGTGCAGGCTGTCCACGCCACCGATGACGGCAGCGAAAGCCTCGGCGGTGACGCGCAGCATGTTGGTGTGGGCGTCGTAGGTGGTTTTGTTCCACTTCGAGGTGCTGGCGTGAATGTGAACCGGCGCGTTTCCCACTCCATAGGCTTCGGCGACCTTGCTCCACAGCCAGCGGGTGGCACGGATCTTGGCGATTTCCATGAAATAGTCCGACCCTACGGCGAGGCGGATTCGGATGTGCGGAAACACGGTGGCTGGTGATAGCCCGCGTGCTTTCAATTCCTCAATGTAGCTGACCAGAGTGGCGACGATGTAGCCGAGCTCCTGGGTGGCGGTGGCACCGGCATTGTGATAGACATCGCCCTGCACGGTGATGGTGCGCACGTTCGGAGCGTTTTCCGCGGCGTAGGTGGTGAGTGCGGCGAGATGGTCGAAACGGCCGCTGAGAGAGTGTGTTAGGCTGCCGTTGGAAACAAGGTCGGCGAATGGATCATTGTCAAATGCAGCGCGCAGTGCCGCTGCATCGAGCCCGCTTTTTTCAGCGATGGCGAAGAAAATTGCGGCGACGGCGAGGCTGTCGGCACCCGATTTCCAATAGGTGGAAATGGCGTCCACCGCCACGCCGCTAAGGGCGGTGGTCATGTCGGCGAGGTTTCCAACAGGAGCGCAGTTGGTGATGTTTAGCTCGCTTTGGCCGCCATTGAGGCCTTCGTGAATGAGTGAATTGAGCTTCTCCGGCTTGCAGGCTTTGAGTTCTTGAGAAACTTCCCAGCCGGTCCCGAGAAATCCCTTTGCATGGCTGCCACGGACGAGTGATGAGGAACCGGGGAAATGTTTCCGGTGTTCCAAATTGGCGATGTCCTCGCGTCGATAGATCGGCTGGATGGTGATGTCCTCGTAGGTCTTGCTGACGAGGAGTTTCTCGAACGGAGCGCCCTTCAAGAGGGCTTCGGCTGCGGCGTGCCACTGCTCGTAGGTGTGCTCCGGGAATTCCGAGAGCAGGCTTTGCGCTTGGTCAATCATGGTGATTGTGTGTTAGAATTTCGCATTCCTCATGTCCCCGGTTTCGAGGAAACATTCGTGGAACGCGAAGGCCGACCGGAATGACTGCGGGGTGTGGCCGTTCTCGGTGAGCTTGAAGTAGGTCCAGAGCAAATCCTGATAGGAAGGATGGACGCAGTTGCGGATGATGCTTTCCGCACGTTCGCGTGGATCCTTGCCGCGGAGGTCGGCCACGCCGTGCTCGGTGACGAGCACCTGCACCGAGTGCTCGCTGTGGTCCATGTGCGAGCACATCGGGACGATGGCGGAGATGTTTCCATCCTTGGCGGTGGACGGGCAGGTGAAGATGGAAATGTAGGCGTTCCGGGTGAAATCGCCCGAACCGCCGATGCCGTTCATCATCTTCTGGCCGAGCACGTGGGTGCTGTTGATGTTGCCGAAGATGTCGGCCTCAAGCGCGGTGTTGATGGAGATGATGCCGATGCGGCGGACGATCTCAGGATTGTTGGCGATTTCCTGCGGACGAAGCAGCAGGCGGCCGCGGTAGTTTTCGAGATTGTCATAGACTCCCTGCAAGACACGGTCGGTTAGCGTTAGGGAGACACCGCTGACGAAGCTGCAGCGATCCTGATTGATCAGATCGATTACCGCATCCTGGATTACTTCCGTATACATTTGGAAACGTGGAATGTCCGGGTGATCGCCCATCGCTCCTAACACGGCATTGGCGATGTTTCCGACTCCCGACTGGATGGGCAGGAAATCCTTGGGTATATGACCGTTCTTCAGCTCTGCTGCTAGAAAACCGGCAACGTTCTGCCCGATGCGGGTGGTGACGTCTGTGACCGGGGTGAAATCCTTCACCTCGTCCGCGCGGTTCGAATGGACGATGCCGACGATCTTCTGCGGATCGACCCAAACACGCTGGGTGCCGATGCGGTCGTCCGCCGCGCAGATCGGGATCGGGCTGCGGTGGGGCGGTGACTGGGGTTCGTAGATGTCGTGGAAACCTAGCAGCTCTTTCGGATGGCGGCTGTTGATTTCGATGAGGATCTTTTTCGCTTGGGAAAGGAACGTTGGCGCGGCACCGACGCTGGTGGTGAGAAGGATTTTTCCATCAGGTGAAACGTCCGCCGCCTCGACGATGGCCCAATCGAGCTCGCCGAGAAAACCGTAGCGCACGTATTGGGGCAGCAGCGAAAGGTGCATGTCGAAAAAATGCGTCTTGCCGGCGTTGATGCTCGCCCGCAAGTCCTTGTCCGACTGATAGGGCGTGCGGAACTTGATCGCATCGGCCCGTGCAAGCTCGCCATCGAGGGAAGGCCCGGTCGAAGCACCGGTGATGACGCCCACTTTGAATGCGCGCTCGGCCGCATGCTCGACGCGGGCTTTCTGCGCGATGGCGGTGGGGATGACCTTGGCAGCTCCGGCAGGCGTGAAGCCACTGAATCCGATCACTTCATCATGGTTGACGAAAGCGGCCGCTTCTTCAGCGCTGAGGATGGGGAATGGAGAGTTCATAAATTTTCAAATGCGTTACCGGGCCGTCGAGGATGTCTAACCAATGGTGTAGAGCACCTGACCTTCGTCCACCGCGTCGCCGACCTTCACGTGGATCGCCTGGATGGTGCCGCTGGAATTGGCGTTGATGGCGGTGTACATTTTCATGGCTTCCAGTGTGATGACGAGGTCGCCCTCATTGACTTGCGCGCCGACCTGCACGTCGATGGCCTGGACGAGCCCGGCGAGCGGGCTGGTGGCATCGCCCGCGCCAGCGGCAATTTTGGGAGCGGTCGGAGCGGCGGCGGCAGCGGGTGCCGCTTGGGGAGCTGGCGCTGGTGCGGGTTGGCGCACGACGGGAGCCGGTGTGACCGGGGCGTCCGAATCGTCGCCTTCGATCTTTTCGACGACGACGTCGTAAACCTTGCCTGCGACGGTGATGCGGAGATGTTCCATGAATGTGTTTTGTTAGCGGATGCGGTGTGAGGACAGGACGGACTGGCGGCCTGCTTTTTCCCAGGAAGTGCTCTGGCGTTTGATCGAGACGATGCGGTGAGGCTGACTGGTAAAGCAGGAAACGGCAGCGGCGATGATGGCGATGACTTCCGGACTGATTTCATCCGGATTGTTAGGCGTGATGGTGTTTTTCGCGGGAACTGGAACGACCGGAGCCGGTGCTGCGGTTGGTTTGTTCAGCAGCGACCGGATGCCTTTGAAAATGACACTGATGATCGCGGCGATGCCGAAGAGGCGCAGCATGTCGTCGAAAGCAGAGCTTCCGGCTTGTCCTAACAGGGTGATGACAGGAATGATATCCATGGGGGTGGCTTAAAGAGGGATGTTTCCGTGCTTTTTCGGCGGGCGGGTTTCGTGTTTCCCCATGATGCCGCGGAAGGCGAGTGCCAGCGTGCTGCGGGAGGCTGCGGGATCGATTACATCCGTGATCATGCCATTGCCTGCTGCCTGATAGGGGGAAGCAAATTTGCTGGTATAGGCGGCACGGAGTTCCTTCTCCAAGGCTTCGGGGTCTTTTGCTTCGTCGAGTTCCTTCTTGTAGAGCACTTTGATGGCTCCCTGGGCACCCATGACGGCGATCTCCGCGGAGGGCCAGGCGAAGACAAAATCGGCACCCATGTCGCTGGAGCACATCGCGAGGTAGGCTCCGCCGTAAGCCTTGCGGCAGATGAGGGTGATTTTCGGAACGGTGCCGGACGCCCATGCGAAGAGCATCTTTGCGCCGTGGCGGATGATGCCGCCGCGTTCCTGGGCGAGGCCCGGCATGAAGCCAGGCACGTCCACCAGCGAGAGCACCGGGATGGAGTAGATGTTGCAGACGCGGATGAATCTCGCGGCCTTGTCGGATGAATCGATGTCGATGCAACCGGCCTTCACCATCGGCTGATTGGCAATGATGCCTAGCACCATGCCTTCGAGTTTTGCAAAACCGACGAGCATGTTAGGGGCGAAGTCCGGCATGATTTCGAACCAACTGCCGGGGTCCATCAGGCGCTGGATGATTTTCTGCATGTCCAGCGGTGACTTGGCGTCGACGGGAATGAGTTCGCTCATTCCCGGATCCTCGGTGAGTTCGATCTGCTCGTTCATCTTGTGCGGCGGATCGCTCAAATTGTTCGATGGCAGGTAGTCGAGGAGCTTTTTGGCGAGTGCGATGGCGTGCACGTCATCGTCCGCGATGAGGTGGATGTTGCCGCTGACCTTGGCGTGGGCTTCGGCGCTGGCGAACTGATCGAGCGAGGCCGTCTGGCCGGTGGCCGCACGGATGACGTCGGGGCCGCAGATGAACATGTTCGAGTTCTTCCGCGTCATGATGATGAAGTCCGTCAGGGCGGGCGAATAAGCCGCGCCACCGGCGCAGGGGCCCGCGATGATGGAAATCTGAGGGACGACACCTGATAGAAGCACGTTGCGGAAAAAGATCTGTCCGTAACCGGCGAGTGCGTCGATGCCTTCCTGAATGCGTGCTCCGCCGGAGTCGTTGATGCCGACGACCGGCATCCCGGCTTTCACGGCGAAGTCCAACAGATCACAGATCTTCTTGGCATGTATGCGGCCGACCGCGCCGCCGCCGACGGTGAAATCCTGGGCGAATGCGGCGACTTGGCGGCCATCGACGGCACCGGTGGCGCAGACGACGCCGTCGCCGGGCATCTTGCGTTTTTCCAGTCCGAAATTCACGCACGAGTGGTGGGCGTGCATTCCGAACTCGATGAAAGCGCCGCCATCAAAAAACTCGGCGAGACGTTCACGGGCGCTGAGCAGGCCTTTTTCGTGGCGTTTTTCGATGCGATCGATGCCGCCTCCGACGAGCGCTTCCTCCCTGCGGAGCCTGAGCTCCTCCATGAGTGATGGGTCAATGGGCATGGCGTGGGTCGTTTGGAGTTAGAGGGTGGAATGGGCGGCGGACTGGCAGAACTCGGTGAGAACGCCGAAGGTGGATTTCGGATGGAGGAAGGCGACGAGTTTGTCTCCCGCGCCCTCGAAGGGCACTTCATGGATGAGACGGGTGCCTTTTTGTCTGGCCCGCGTGAGCTGGCCGGTGATGTCGTCCGTGGCGAAGGCGATGTGGTGGATGCCGGGGCCGTTCTTCTCGATGAACTTCGCGATCGGGCTGTCCTCGGAGGTGGGTTCGAGCAGCTCGATGTGGACGTCACCGGCGGCGAAAAACGCGGTGCGGACCTTCTGGGATTCCACCTCCTCGCGGCCTTCGCAGGTGAGTCCGAGAACGTCCTCGTAGTAGGTGATGGATTCGTCGAGCGATCGAACGGCGATCCCCAGGTGGTCGATTTTTGTGATCATCGTGATGTGGGTGGTTGATTGATGAACCGATCATCGCAGGGATTGCCCATCTGACACCGCAGGAAGGCTCTAATCCTACGCATATTTCGCCTCACTTTGACGATTCCACGATGTTCGCAAGGCGGCGGAGGGGAGGGGACGCTTTTCCGCAAGATCCGCTATGGCAAAAATCGCCGGCAATGTCTGTTATTTGGGACTGACCCCGGCGCAGACCCCGGCGCACGGCGCAGACCCCGGCGCAACAGACCCCGGCGCAGCACGTCCTTGATCACCCGGGTTTCCCGGCCGGGCACATGCACCCCGCTCACCAAGTTGGCCCGCAAAAGATCGGCCAGCGCTCGCGCGTCGATCTTATCGGTCTTGATCTGCGCCTCGGCGATGATCCGCGTCTTGAACGGATTGGCCAGCACGATGTCCTCTCCCGCCAGTCGCCGTTCGAGAATCTCGTAGAGCCAATGCCAGTTCATACTCGCCTCGAACACCACCCGGCACCCTGGCCACCGCTCCACCAAGCGCTCGAAATCCTCTGGCACCAAGTGCTCGATCCGCCCTTGGCCCAGCACTCCGCCCCGCTCGTCGAGCACGCAATACACGCTATATCTTTTGTGATAGTCGATCCCGATGAACGTCCGATTGCTCTCGCTGTTTTCGATTTGGGTTTTCATCCCCAAATCCACTCCATCGCGTTTATCAGCCGTCCCCGTGCCTCGGTGCCTGCCGAGCATGTATTTATTCGCCTTTCATGTCGCCTGACCCGAATGGCACTGACTTAAGCGAAGTTTCGGCGAAAAAAGTGGTAGGAAATCCAGTGATCAGGTTGCTTCTCGTGTGACCTCAAACCAACCCTTCCTCACCGGATTTCCTACGCAGATTTGTGGCCGAATGCGCCGCAACTTGCAAGATGCGATTGCTGCCAAACGCAGGCAGCTCGCCGAGTCATCCATCGCCACTTATGCGCTGCAATTCTCCCATATCCTTCCTGCCGAGTTCATGACGGGCAACTCGCTTTCCCGGCGGGTCAGGCACTATTGCAACGTCGTCGTCTTTTGGGCCTGGCTTGCCCAGATCCTCGAAGCCAACTCCTCTCTATCAAAAGCCGTGAGCCTGATCCAAAGCTGGTGTGACGAGGCCGGGCTGCCCCGCCCAAGTGAGGACACCGGTGGCTACAGCAAAGGCCGCAGCCGGCTCAAAATCGAGTTCCTGCATGCCGTCCAGGCCAGGATCAACGCCCATCTCAACTCCCGGATCCGCCCGGAGGACACCTATCAGGGACACGTCGTCAAATCCATCGACGGCAGCACTCTTGAGCTCGATGACACCGAAGCCAACCAACTCGAATACCCCCAGCCCAGCACCCAGAAGCCCGGTTGTGGCTTCCCCATTATGGGCATCATGGGCGTGCTCAACCACTCCCACGGCGGCTGGGAAGGTTTCGTCCAAGGCACCTACACGGCCCACGATGCCACCGTCTCCCACCAACTCCTCCACTGCCTCAATCCCGGAGACATCCTCTGCGGCGACCGCGCCTTCTGCACCTATCCACTCATCTCATGTTTGCTGGAGAAAGGAGTTTTCAGCCTCATGCGCCTGCACCAGGCGCGCCACCGCGCGCTCGACTGGAGGCAGGGCAAAAAGCTCGGCAAAAACCAACGCCTCGTCACTTGGAGAAAGCCCGCGCAACAGCCAGCTAGCAGCCCACTGAGCGCGGCGGAATGGGAAGCCCTGCCTGAGACCCTCGAAGTCCGCCTCATCCGCTTTCATTACGAGGATCGTGATGGCAAAAAGCGCCGTATGGTTCTCGCCACCACCCTAACGGACTCTGAGAAATACGACTGGCAGGAACTCGCCGCCATCTACGCCGGGCGCTGGGATATCGAGCTTCGGTTGCGCGACGTGAAGACTACCCTGCAAATGGAGCGGCTGCGGGTCAAAACTCCTGAGACCGCCCACAAGACCCTGGCCATGAGTCAGATCGCCTACAACCTGATCAAGGCTACTTGCCAGCAAGCAAGTCACGAAAGTGGTGCGGATCATCGGCAGATCAGCTTCAAAGGAGCGCTCGACACCATCGTTGCCAACACCGCGCGCTACCTGCGCCGTCAGAAACACACCCACATCGTCAAACAGATCTGGGAAAGCATCCTTGAAATGATCTCCGAGAAAATCATCGACTTGCGGCCCCACCGTCACGAACCGCGAGCCATCAAAAAGCGGCCGAAAAACTTCAGCTATCTCACCGCAGCCAGGTCAATTTTCAAAGAAATCCCGCATCGTGGAAAACTCCGAAACTTCGCTTAAGTCAGTGCCATTC
>JANODE010000005.1:0-8330 GCA_031412525.1 Akkermansiaceae bacterium
GACGCGGCACCCGGCGTGCGTTTCGGCGTGCAACCGGTCGCCGTGCGGCTGGCGGAGAACAACGAAGGGGTGGCCCAAACGATTCGCTTTGATCCGATCCCGGATGTGAAGGCGGGCACGGCCTCCCTTGTTCTAACAGCCAGGTCCGATTCCGGCCTGCCGGTGAATTTCTTCATCGTTTCCGGCCCGGCCATCGTCACGGGAAACCGTCTTGAACTAACGGGCATCCCGCCGCGCGCGAAGTTCCCGCTTGAAGTGAGCGTCGCGGCTTGGCAGTGGGGACGCCCCACCGAACCCAAGGTCAAGGCTGCGCCCATCGTCCGCCAGAGTTTCCGCATCCTCGCTCCCGTTTCCAATTAGATGCTCAAGAATGGGTGGGGTTGCAGCCCATCAGTTAGCGGGAGATGGATCCCGTGAGGATGGAGATAGGGTCAGGGTTTCAGAGTCGCATGGCGGCCGAGATAGCCGAAGCCGTGAGAAACCTTGATGTGGGTATTCGGTTGGAACTGGAGCATTCTGTCTCCCTTTGCCGCGGTTTTCGCGGCTTGAAGTTTGATCCTTCCTGTGAGGGTTGCGGAGCTCACGGAGTTCTCGGTGACCGTCACGCGCTCCTCGTCTCCGAGGTCACTGCAAACGCTGACAGAGCCAGTCTCCAACTTGTTGTATTCGAAGTTGATTGGAGCCGATAGCCGAATAACAAGTTCATCACCCTCCATGGCAAGTTCGACTTTCGATTCACTCCACGCGAGATAGGCGAGGCTGATGTTATAGCAGGCGTTGAACTGGATCCAGCCCTCGGTCCAGCCGATGTCGCCGACTTCGGGGTGGTAGGGGAAATGGGCGTTTTTCGGGCTGCCATCAATGACGAACCGGGCGTCGGCCAGGCGACCGATACCGCCGGGGTAGAACTTGAACCAGCCGTGCTCGACGCCTTCAATCTCGCGCGGGGCGTCGAACGAGAAATGCCGGCCGACGGGATTGCGGCCGAACATGCTGTCGAAGTGGGACCAAATGATCTGGTCAAGGCGCGTTCGGGTGTTGGCATCCGTAATGAATTCGCGGGCGGCGAGGACGGGTGCAGGCAGGCCGATGACATTGCCGGGCTCGTTCCACTTTTGGGGTGTGTCACCCATGGGGGTCCAGCCGTCCTGATCATCAAGCTTGCGGAAGTCCCAAATATTGTCGGAGCGGCGGACGATGACTTTCGCCCAGTCGTTGAGTTTCACCGCGATGCCAGCGGGTGCGCGGTCGGGGTATTCCCGGAGGAAATGCGCGAGGCCGGTGACAGTTAGAAACTCGCTCATGCGCTGACCCTTGGTAGTGAGTGGATCGTTCCAATCGAGGTTGGCAACAATCCATGCGGCTTGCTGATAGGCGGCGTCGAAGTAAAGGTTGGCGTCGGAACGTTTTTCGTGTTTGGCAACTTCGTGCATCATGAGGTTCGGCTCGATGGAGAAGCCGGGCGGGAGGCTGCCCTTGGTGCTGCCGAGAGTTGTCTTAAGGGCGAGGAGGTTGTTGCCACGGCTCTCGTCGTAGGGGTAGTCGCGGTCCTTTTCGGGGTTGGCCCACGTTCGGAAGGCGTAGTCGCCAACTACCTGATAGTTTTGGGCGGGGAGGTAGGGTGCGAGAGCGGGCCAGGCGTAAAGGAAGTAGGCGAGCTGGGCTTTTAGGTGCTCGTGGCCGAGCTTTTGGGTGACGATGATGTCCGCGCCCCAGTGGATGAGTTTTACGAGATCGGGTGCGTCTGGATGATAAGGCTCGAGGGCACCCCAGAATTTCTTGTCAGCGGGAGTTTCGTAACTGACCTGGTGTGGCATGCGCTCGTAGGCGGATGGGTTTGATAGAAACTGTGGGACCAGCGTGTGAAGCTCCCATCCGAAGTGGTGATCGTCGCGCCAGCCAAAAGAACCACGGCATTCGGCCCGTTCGTTGCCGACGTGGTGGCGGCTGTCGATCATGAAGTTGACTGCATTCTGATAGCTGACACGCTCGATCCAGAACGGTCCGATGCGGAAGGGGACGGAAACAAGTCCGCCTGCTTCGACGACGTATTCGTCCACACTAACTGGATTGAAGGATGAAAAGTCGCCGCTGTGTTTTCCGATTGTGCCGTTGGCGAGTGCCGCACCGCCTTTGGCGAGACGTATGATGAAGCGGGTTCCATCGGCAAGGGTGGGGGCGGTGAAGCGCTTCGGCTTGCCGAGGTTGAAGCCGCTTTGGTTCAGATAGATTTCAGGAATGTCTTGTTGACGCGTGGCTCCGGTGGCGGGGTTGGCCGATGCCGGGAGGGGTGGGAAGGCTCCGGCATTGGCGGGCCAGATTACCATTTCCTTTACGCGAGCGCTGTCCATGGAGCTGGCGGGGATCCAGAGGCGGAGCTTGTCAGTCGTCACACTTACGGTCTGGTCGAAGGGAATGGCGAGGGCGCTGGCGTGGTTGTTCGAAATTTCCGCAGACGGAATATCGATCCATTTTTCCTGGCTCCAGAACTGGATTTTCAAGGCTGGGATCACGTTCGCGGAGCCGAATCCGGTGAAGAGATGGATGCCGGCGAGAGGGTGGGCGGCACCCAGATCAATGATCAGCCATGCGGGGTCGGCGGACTTTTGACTGACCCACCGCGAGGCGTCGCTGACGGTGCCGTCGATCGCGCTGATTGCGGGATATTCTGGCAGTTGAGAACTGGCGGTGGCCGACTTTGGCTTGAGCGGCGCCGCAAAAGCGGTGGCACAGAGGAGGGTGTGAATGGCAAAATGGCGGAGGTTCATGAAGGGATTGACGATGTTTCCGCTGCCGGAAGTTCAAGGTTTGACGGCGGAAGGGACGTCGAAAAAGCGACAGAAGACAATGGGCTTGGAAGGGTGGCGACCGTTGAACATGAAGATGAAATTCCTCCGGCCGGGACGATGGCCCCAGACGCTGGAATAGACGAGCTTAGGCTGGTTTCCCTCCACGGCGGCGACCTGTACAGGAAGGTCCAGCACCTCGTCGCGCCAGGCGGAATCGGAGATGGAGGCGTCCTTGCCGGGCTCCATGGCGAGGCGCTTTTCACCAAGAATGAGCGAGAGAGACTTTTGCGAGAAATTGAAAAAACGATAGTCACCGGCGCGGTTGTCCGTGGAGATGTCGTAGGCGGCCAGGCGCAATGGCGTGTCCGCGCTTTTGATACAGGTGATCAGCACGCGCTTGCAGTTTAGGGGGAGGTCCGCACTGGCGACCGGGACGGGGAGTGGCGGTGTAAGACTGAATTCCTCAGCGCTCGACCGCAGGACAAACCTGCGGTTACCGCTATATTTTATCGGCTGGCTGAGACCCGTTAGGTTTGCTTGGAATGGCTGGGCGGCTTTGCCATCGAAGTAGAAGAGGCCGTCCACCTCCTGGTCCAACGCGATGGTTAGAAACTCGGTATCGACGGTTTGTGGTTCCTCCGCGAAGGCTGGCAGGGCCAAGAGGTGCCAAGCGAGAAGGATGCGTGTGAACACGGAGAAATTAGGTGGGTTTTTAAACTTCGCTGGGATTGAGCCAGCGGAATGACACGATCTGGAACTGTCTGCCGAAGCGCTGGTTGACCGTGGAGGTGAGTTCGTCGAACTTAAGGTGCGGTAGCTCGGAAGGGTCCACATAGGCGGGTGTCCGCTGAACGTAGGCTTCGCACCAGGCACGGGCAATGACCTTGCCGGTGGAGTCCAATGTTTCACCACAAGTGCGAATGCGGAAGTAGTCCGAGCGAACCTGCATTAAGGGTGCCAGCGACTGGAGCACGTCACCCTGGGTGAGGTATGAGGCATGGCCAGCGGCTTCGTTCTCACCATTGATGGCGACGGAAAACTGGGAGCCTTCCGGTGCGGTGGCGGTACCGCCGACGTCAGAAGGGAGGTTGGCATTCACTACCCGATCGATGGCGGCCTGAAGTGCGCCCTTGAGCTGGTGGGCGGGGGTGCGGGAGTAGGGATTTCGATTAACGAATTCCGCCATCGACCGGAACGGGCCGCGTGCTTTCACTTCAGTCACGATTTCCTTCGCTAGATCGTTGAGCTCGCTGTTGCTGAGATTTCTCCAGCCGAGCCAGAACTCGGATCCCGCGCCGGACCCGCCCTTTTCGTAGGGGGCATCGGTCATGGACCGGCCAAAGCGACTGAAACGAATGCCCTCGGGGCTTTCCCAGGAAAGATTGGTCCAGTCTGAGGCGGATGAGGCCTGCTTAACGACGGGCAGCTCGGAATTGGCCATTGAGGAAAGGAAGGCCTTCCAAGCGGTCGTGGAGGCGGAGTTCACATTGAAGGCTCCGTTGACGTGCATCCGCGAGGCGATGACTTCCGGCGCGCGCATGGCGGTGGCCGCGTTGCTGATGATTTTATCGATGGAATCGTCACCAGGGATCGGCACGAACTGCATTCGCGGATTGGTGAGGGTTTGGCTGCCGGAAATGAGATCGGTCATCTTGAAGTTCGGGTCCAGGGAAGTGCCGGATTTTCCAAGGTAGTCATTGGCGAGGGTCGAAAAGAAGAAGCCGTCCCAAAGTGTCTCGTTCACTTCGTAGGAGGTGTCGGTCAGCTTCAGGCCCGGCTTCCCGGCAAAGTTTTCAGAAACGATCGAGTTGAGGGGAATGCGGAGGTTTGCGTGGGAATTGCCCACAATGAAGCCGGGCTCGAAGTTATAGCGCGAGAGCTGGGCGTGTTGGAACTGGCCGATGGAAACGAGTGGTGAGCGGGGCACATCGTAGATGACGACGTTCGGCTGGCCGGTGGTCGTGTTCGAGGATCCGCTGAATCCTGCATAGCGGCTGAGGTTGCTGATCTGGGGCTCCGGCTCCGCGCGGCCGCCCTCGCCTATCAGGCCTCGATTCGGAAATGCGTTATTGCCATCGCCGACGACGCCGCGCGGCGCGGAGTCGTGCCATCCACCCATGAGGTTGGCGGGGAAGTGCCAGCCCTCACGCTGTTTGTTTTGCACCTTCGAGCCGTCCCAGGCTGGCATGGATACCAAGGTGCGCGGGTTGGAGTCGATCCATCCACGGAGCCTTTGGCTGGCGGCAGCGGCCTGCATCTGCGTGGTGGTGCGGTTAAAGAACGACCAGGTGGCGATGTGCGGCACATAGTTTTCGCCGGCGATGTCTTCGATGCGGTGAAGCTCCTTCGAGGTGTTGGTGCTGGCTCCACCTTTCCAGCCCGAAACGACGGGTTCAGGAACGACGACGGTGGCGGATGCGTCGCCGTTCCAGAGATCGGTGGAGCGAAAAACGGAATTGGTCCCCGCACTCATGGTGAACCAACTGGAGGCATATTTTTCAAGATCGAAGCCGGGAAACTCAGTGTTGAAGTCATCCTCGGCTGTCGCACTTTTCGCGAAGGTATCCTGAAGTACAATGTCTCCAAACCAAGCGACGTGCCCAGCGGGAATCTCCCGGACAGCGTAGATTTCCTCGCCTTTGGCGTTTTTGGTCTTGTAGGTGAGATCGACGACGAAGGCTCCTTTTTCGGACCATCCGGATTCGAGGGGTTGGGAGACCTTGCCCTTAAGATTGACGGCATCTTTGACGGAAAACAGGCGAGTCTCCCCCGGCCGGAGATCCACGGCGGGAGTGACCATGTCGAAATAGCGGCCGCCGAGTTGGTTGGAATCGCTGGGCATGTTGCCGCTTCCCGCACCCCATTCGCGCCGTAGCCAGAGGCGGGTAAGCCGGGAATCCGTGCCGTCTGGCTTGGCATAGTTGAAACGGAAGAACGGATAGAGTGCCCATCTGAAAGTGTAGGGAGTCGCCCGGATGGTGACGTTGTAAGGGTTCCAAATTCCCATGAGCGGCTTGA
Source organism: Akkermansiaceae bacterium (assembly GCA_031412525.1). Lineage (GTDB taxonomy): Bacteria > Verrucomicrobiota > Verrucomicrobiia > Verrucomicrobiales > Akkermansiaceae > Luteolibacter. Next base: position 5,808 of record JANODE010000005.1, read on the forward strand.
TCTCGACCTGGGCTTTGTAAAGAGCGGGCTGGTTGCTGGCGGGGTTCGCCACTTTCACTAACTGGGATTTCAGGCGGAAGCCCATTTGCAAAGTGGAGAGGACCGCGGTCACCGGACTGTTCGTATGCTGGAAGTCGCGCTGATAAGTTCCGGCGTTGTGATTCGTGTAAGGCAGCCAGTTACGGGAGCGGAGGTCGGCGGCAACTCCGGGATAGGTGCCGACGGTTGAAATCTGTTCGCTGCTGACATTTTGCCAGAGGGTGGCGTAGTTCCAGAGCGTGCCCCAATTCGGGCCGACCTTGACATTGCCGGCCTGACTGAGAGTGGAACTGAGGAAAAACTTCTGCGCATCTATGATGTCAGTCGGGAAAACCTCAATGTCCGCACCGTTCGGGGCAGAGCGGGTAGGTGCTCGGACACCGAAGTAAGTTTCAGCATAATTCTTTGATCTTTGAGAGCGATCAAAGATGAGGGAGAGGTCGGCTTTGTATCCACCTTCAACGATGCTGGTGGGGAGGCCGTAGCCACCTGTGGTAAGGTCGTTAAAGTAGGTTTTGGGGATTTCCGGTGAATTTGTCGCGAGTGAGGTAGTGGCGATGGAAAGCAAAGTGCCGGCGTCGATCTTGCTGTTGTAAGCGAAATCTTTCCATTCCGGTCCAACCACGCTGAGGAGTGGTTTCATGGGTGTCTGTGCGCGACCGTTTTTCTCGAAGAGGCTCGCAACGGCCGTCTCGGGAGGCTTTTCCACGTCCACGCGCGCCTTGCTTGCCTGATCGTCCACCCACCAAGCATATCGGGACTTCTGGGTGCCCCGGATGACGTTGACGACGGGAACAAGGAGATCGAGTTGGGCCGTTTGATTGGGCTTGCGATAAGTGCCGAGCCTCAGCGCGTTGCCTTTATTCCATTCGTTGGACAGGGTGAGCGAGGTCACAGGATCCGGTTTGTCGCCACTGACCAGCCACACGATGGAGGACTGCTTTGGGTCGGCGCGCTTGTCATATTCACGAATGTTGACGGCTCCGGTCCAGACCGGGTTGGCCGGGTCAGCGGCGTTGCCGTCCGGGCGAATGCCGGAAGTGAAGGTGATGTTCTGGTCAGCTCCGGCCTGCTTCTGCAACTCCCCGATGGCGACCATGAGCGCCATCCTGGCATTGGCCCGGGCGGTGGCTTGAGCACTTCCATTGGTTGCGGAGCGCAGCGAGATGGAACTGAGTGAAAGCAGACCCACGGCGATGACTGTTAGTAGGATCATCAGCGACAAAGTGACGATCAAAGCGAATCCTTTTTGTCTGCGCCATGTGGGAGGCATGGTTGGAGAATTGAGTCGGATCAATTTCATGGACGAGGGATGATGCAAGGGGCGATGGTTTTTTCGGCTGAAAAGCAAAGATCTGTCGGAATGGGCGAAATTTTCCGGATAGATCATTGTTCACACACTATGGACCGTAATCACGATCTCCTCTTCTGGAAAAGGTCTCCAGCTCATTTCACGCACGAATAACAGGTTTTTGCGCATGGGGATGGATGTGTATCATTGCCGGGTTTCAACTCAACGACCCAAAGTTGTGCTACGTACGCAAAGCAGGTAATTCGTGGCGAAAACAGCTCAACCATAGCAACGAACCGCGAACAGGGCCGCCGGGATGTCGATGGATGGAACCAGGATTTGGAGTTCAAGACATTTTGTAATAATGGGAGTATCGAGCATGATGACCCGGCGGGTATGGTGGTTGCCAATGATCTCCGCAACAACCCGGGTCGTGGTGTGATTGAGGGTTACAATTGATGATCTGCTAGAGTGGGCGGATCCGCTGGCTTCCGCCGTCACGGCGATTTTGAGATCCTGCACGCAGAATGGCATGTCACGTTCCGGGTGGCCCATCAGAACGGATTCCATCGGGTGGTCGAAGTCCGTGTCGAAGTCGATTTCGATTTGCGCGATGGTTTGCGGGGTCTCCCAGTGCAGGCGGACGACGGGTTGTTCCTGCGCAAAATCCGCAACCCAGGCGTTGGATGCGCGGGTAGGACGGCTGATGCCATTGATGAGATTTATCGCGCCGAAGCCACGGATGGGAGGCTCGATGGCTAGGGCGAAATTTTTCCCGAGAGGGCGGCGTTGGGGCGTCCAGAACTCGAAAGTATCGATGCCTATATCCGGCGGTGGTGACTGGATGTTGGACTTGGCCACGGCTTTGTTTCCGGCCTGGCAGAGGGCCAGCACACCGGTCAGCCGCTGGTCGCTGAGGTGGCCGGCGATGTCGTCGTTTTTCAGGAGGCACACGAAGGCAAACCGTGAATCTTCTATCAGAGAAGTGAACTCGAGCGGGACCTGTTGGCCCTTGCCGACGGCGAGGGGTATCTCAAGTGATTCGAGGACGACGTCGGGCGTGTGGTTGTCCGGCTTTGCGCTGGCCCGGAGCTCGGCGCGCAGCGTGGTAGCAGCAGTGACATCGAGCGTGAAGCTAACGGACGGCATCGGGCCGGCTGATACGGGCAGCATCATCGCCCAGGATTCTGATA
>JANODE010000006.1:0-26545 GCA_031412525.1 Akkermansiaceae bacterium
TTGAAATCCAAGGACTGACCCCGTTCATTACACTGCGGGGACTGACCCCAGAGATTCTTCCCAATGTTTAAACTTGGAAAAAACTATTGAAAATTTAGCTCCGTCGCTGAATGCTATTTCGTGCTCATAACCTTTGTTTTCCAATCTGATTTCATGGGTGAAGATGTCTCCGTGACGTGATCGGATTTCAGATAGATCGCTCACAGCGTCATTGAAAATAAATTCATACCCGGCGACCTCTTCGTATCGCATGTGAATTTTCCTATCATGAAAGGCCCCCAACAATATTATCTCAACTTCAATTTTAGAGTCAGCGCCGCCCTTCATTCGAATTTCCTTAACCGCAAGAGATTCCAACCACGAATCATGAAGCGAACTCGGAGAGCTCAAATCGAAATATAAAAAATTGGACGCGAAATTATATACATCAGGATCAAAGTTATCTTTATTCAATACAAGATATTCCAAATAAGAATTATAGTTTATCTCGCTCATGCTATTATTGATGATATATTTCATGTTAACTACGATCTTGGGCAGGTCGAATTAAGCATTGAAGCTTTGCCATTCTCGTGTTCACGCTCCCTAGCCGCCTTCGCCCCTGAAAGATAATCGAAAAGCGGTATAATCGGGGTGCCGTCTCGATATGCCCTATACATTCTAGGGATTTCATTTTCTGCGATTCCAGCCCAGCCAAACATACCACCTAGATTGCCTCTAAATCCGCCAATATTGCCCATGCCCTTTGCTGGAATCATTCCTGCTCCACGAGCGACTTGTATGTTTAGCCCATTGAGTCGATTAAGGACATTTGGCGGCAGCGCAGGGACTTGATTTTTTGACCCGTGCTTGTTAATCCAACCGCCAAGATTACAAACTCCAACCTCTTGGCCTTTTGGATTGAATACGTGAGTCTCAAACCCAGCGCCATTTGGACCATTGAACTTATCAATTCTCCCTGTAAACCCATCTCCCAATACCACTTCCCCGACCAAACCATCGGGATCCCAAAGATTAACAGGATCGCCTCCCACATAGGCATAAAGGTTCAATCCCCCCGCTTCCCCGATCGGATCGGCAGATAGCCATCTTCCCGTTTCCGCATCATAAGCCCGATACCATGTCAGGATCAGCCCGGAGTTCGAGTGATGGTGGTGGCCGGTGTAGCCGACATCGGAATCGAGGGTGCCAGATAGCTTGGCCCGTTTTCCCCACATGTCGTAGTCGTAGCGGGTTTTGAGGGTGCCGTTTGCATCGACGAGTTCCCGTACGCTGCCGAGGTGGTCTTTCGTGTAGAAGAGTTTGTTGAGCGGGGCGGTCGCGGCGGGGATCAGTTCACCTTGGGGATGGTATTGCTTGAGGACGGTGGTGCCTGCGGCGTCGCGTTCTTCAGCAGGTTGGTTCCCTCCGGCCCAGAGGTAGCGTTTATCGGAGGTAACTGCGTTGGCGGCATTTTTCTCGGTGATGCGGACGCGGCGGGACAGGCCGTCGTAGTTGAACCCAGTGCTGCTGGCGTCCGCGTAAGTGATCTTGATCAGACGATCTTCGGCGTCCCATTGGTAGGTCTGTCCGGTGCCGTTGTTGGTGGTGTTGCCATTGGCACCGTAGGCGGGCGTGCGGGAAATGCCCGTGACGTTGACGGTGAAGATACTGGTGCGGGGATTGGCATTGGGGCTGGTGTCCTTGGCCTCGATGGTGACGCTGTTGGCACCTGGGGTGGTCGTCACCCAGCCGGTGAATGCATTCGCGCCATCGGTGGTGGCATTGGTGAAGGCATTGGCGTTCGACTTGACGCGGACGGTCGCGGGTTCGTTGGTGGTGCCTCGCACCCGCATCCAGCCACCGGGTTGTTCGGAGACGATCTGGTTGCGTTTGTTGTGCGTGGTCTGGGTGTTCGAAAGAGTGGGCGGGACGCCCGCACTCCTTGAGGTGCGGTTACCGATCCTGTCGTAACGCCAGGCGTGTTGCTCCAGAACGGCGGCGGAGGTGTTCGTGAGAGTGGCGGCCTCAAGCTGGTCGGCGCGGTCATAGGCGATGCCCCAGGTCTTGGCGGGGCTGGTGCCGGTGGTTTGCGACCACGATTTGATGTTTCCAGCCGGGCTGTAGGTATAGCCGTGAGTGGAAAGCGGCGTGGGACCGGCGAGCTGGTGCTTGATTTCCTTCAAGCGGAGATCCGCGGCGGCGGTGTGGTAGTCAAAGGTGGTGGTGAGACCGTTGGGGGCAGAAACGGTTTTGGGCAGGAGATTGACGGGATCATAGGTGTGCAGGAAGGTGCCGAGTGGGTTGGTGAGGCTTTCGACACGCCCTAGAGCATCATAAGTGTTGACGGTGGTGGTGTTGGAGCTGCCGTTGATGGAGCGGGTCTTCGGCCGACCGAGGGCGTCGTAGGTGTGGGCGATGGTGTCGTTACCAAGCGGCCCGTCGATGGTGTGGAGGTTTCCAGCCCCGAAGGTGGACCCGTCCACGGGATGGTAGGAGTAAATCGTCGTGCCCGTGCCGTCGGTCATCTGGCTGAGGCGACCGTAAATCGCATCGTAAGTAAAGCCGACATTGGCGGTGGGGTGCTGGGAATTCGTATAGGTGATCCCGGCGAGCTGGCTGTCTTTGTAATAGGTGTGCGTTTTGACCTGGCCCTTTGCGTCGGTGGTGGTGGATGGGCGGCCGGCGAGGTCGTAGGTGTGATGGGTCTTGCCGCCATCCGCATAGGTCTTGCGCAGGAGGCGGCCGCCAATGTCGTAGTCCCAGTGGGTGCGGTTGCCCTCCCCATCGTAGAGATCCTGCAAGGCTCCGCAGTAGCACCAGTTGAACCGGGTGATGCGGTTGAGCGGATCGATCGTGGCGACACGCTCGCGAAGGGCGTTGTAACCGTAAAAGGTCCAGTGGCTTTCCCGGTCCTTGTAGTGGGTGAGATCGAGGATCTTACTGCCGTCGGAGCGTTGGTAGGAGAATTGTTCCTTCGTGGCGTCCGGGTGGGTGACCTGGGTCGGGCGGTCGAGCTTGTCGTAGTCGTAGGTGAGCATGTGGCTGCCGGGACTGGTAACGGTGCGGACACGGCCGTAGAGATCGTAGGTGTAGCTCGTGGTGTCCGCTGCCCCGGCGAGTGGGCCGTTGATGGACTCAAGATAGCCAGTCGTGTCATAAATCCAATCGGTGAAGAGGCTACCGGGCTGGGTCAATCCCTCGATCTGGCCTCTTGCGTTCCATGAGAAGGTGGTTGTCTGGCCGGAGGCGTCCGTGATGGTGCGCGGGAAGCGGGGTGGATCGTTCGAATTGTAGGTAAATGTGACGAGGGTTTCATCGTTGGCTCCGTTCTTTTGTTTGACGTTGAGGAGATCCATGCCGGTAACGGTGTCGTATTGCCATTTGCGGACGCGGCCGAGGGTATCGGTGTGTTTGGTCGTATTCCCCAGCTCGTTGTATTCGTATTGGTCCACCTGCGTCTCAGTAGGGCTGATGCGGCGGCCGATCTTGGACGGCTGTTCGGAATTACCGATTAAAATCCCGTAGGTTGTTGATGCCTGCCCTGGATACTCATGCCAAACTCGGCTTTCGAAAGGTTTCTTAACACTCGAAAGCAGGCCGATGGGTCGGTAGGAAACCATCTGGTGCCACATCCATTTGTAACGCACGGCTTTATCATAGTTGAGACCCGTATCCGGATTCGGCGGGTGGTGGGCGTAAGTTTTCTTATCCCAATGCAGGGTGTTTCCGTAATATAGGTAGTTGTTCTTGCTCTGGATCAGAGCGGTGTCGGGCAGCTCCTCCGCAGGATCGGAGTCCGGCAAGATACCATTAAAACTACTGCGATACTCGACGCGCTCCTTGCGGTTGAGTGGATCGGTCACTTCCACATACTGGGTAAGGCCGGAGGTAGAGGGATTAGTGACAAAAGTGGTGACGCCGTAAGGAGTTGTTAGGCTGGTGATGAAATCCAATTGAGTGGGATCGTAGGTGAAGGAAGATTCGATGCCTTCAGGATCGGTGATCTTAATCAAGCGTCCAATTGAGTCGTATGTAAAAACTGCGGAGCGGCGAATACCGCCGCTGGCGATGAACGGATCGGAAATTTTTGTGACGAGATGGGGAAATGCCGAATCTTCGTAATAAAAGTTGGAAACTTGACCGAGAGAATCCGTCAAGGCGGTCAGACGGTTGGAGCCATTGTAGGACAACGTGATGGTCTTCCCCTGAGCATCGGCCAAAGAGGTTAGGAGAATTTTCGGAAATGGTTCGGCAGGCGATAAACGCGAATATACGGATTTTGAACCATCCGTGTTCTGCAATTCGTAGACTTCAGGAGTGGAGCTTGTTTTTACCAGTTTCCGTTGACTCCGCTTTTGCCTGTCAAAATGGCTAGGAGTGGTGGATGTGTTGATCGAATGGGTTTCCCGTTCGCCGCCGGGAAGAAAAACGACCATGTTTCCGGTTCCGTCCTCTTCCTGGACGTAAGAGGACCAGTTCGATGTCCACTTCGGGCCGAAGCCGTATGCGGAGGCATCCAGCACCTGCTCGCTCCTCTGCCGGTAAGTCAGATGAAATTCAATGGCTGGACTGTAAGGCGGATTATACCATAGCGGAGTATCCATGACGAGCAATCCCGCTTTGAACAGATCAAAATCGTAAACTGCCATCCCTGGGCACTTTCTGGGGCATTTGGGTGGAGCGTCATCCGCATCCTTGGAAGAGGGCGCTCCCTTCCCGAAAACACCTGAAGCAGCGACCTTCGATAGTGACTTCCACCCTGGGCGTAGTGCAGAACGAGGTGCCAGAAAATGACCGCTCGATTCCCGGCTGAACACCTCCGGAGTGACTAGGAAATCATGAAGGAACGTAGGATCACGCACCAACAGGCGACCATCCTCCATTTTTTTCAGCACTGCGGCGTAATGCCCGACTTTCCAATGCACGAGTATGGGTAGCGGAAGTTCGGCATCAGGTTCCCGCTCTGCGGCTACCCAATCCATGTTCATCTCTCCAGCCAGCACCTCCAATTCAGCCAATGAAATCCCCTTCACGGTGGATGCTTTCTTTTCGATGCACGGATGCATTGCAGGCTGTAGATCCAGTGACTCACGGATATTGCGCAAAGCGAAAGGCCCGCATTTGAAGGAATGTTCGGGTATGGCCGACATCGATTCCAATCCTTCGGCCGCCATCCCAATTTTTTCGGTGTTGGCACCTGCCACAGGCCGTCCCTCGACCTCTTTCAAGACGGCGCTGAGTTCCTCCATCCGCCCCAGCCGGGCATAAAGACCTGCCAATTCCGCAGCGGCGGTTACTGACGCTTCACGGACTTTCGGGTCTTTTGAATCTTTGAGCGCACTCCAGGCTTTTTCAAAGCAGTCCAAAGCCTCCGAAAAGCGTCCTTGATGATACAATCGAACTCCACAAGTCACTCTCAACCCCGCTGTCCATGGGCTGGATGGATTCTGGGAGATGTAGTTTTCAAGAACAGTCGCATCATCGGGATCCTTCCGAATGTCAAAGGCTTTCAAGGCCAACGCGAGCTTCTCCTCGTCCTGTCCGCTCTCTCCGGCCGCATCTGGACGAGAAATCAACAGGAGTCCTCCAATCCGGAGACCTTCCAGCTGATTCCGTGTGGGGCGGGGCGGCAAGTCCGTCAACACGGAACGGGGTGCCTCCGATGGTAATGTCGTCCTGTTGACCGTGCCTGAAGGCGGGGTTAACACCGGAGCGGGATAGATAGACTTGGGGAGCGTGTCTGCAACAACCGCACTGAATGTAAAGCTTATCGCTAGAACGAGCGGGAATCGGCGGGTGAGGCTGGATTTCATAAGAAAAAGAATGAATGGGTATGTTCTGAAAATGCATGCCGAGGAGCGTCTCTCAAGGAACGAGAATTGCTCCGACCGGTTCCAACAGGGTAATCACGGGCGGTGTCGTATCGCCGGCAGAACCGCCAGATGGCAAAGTCCGGGCGGGGTCCAGAGGGAAGGCATCTGCTCCGTCTCCCACGCCGTCACCGTCGCTGTCCGCGAGCAACGGATTCGTGCCATTGGCGACTTCGACAGCATTGGCTATCCCATCGCCGTCCGTGTCATTCAAGGACGAACTGAACCTGAAAAGGATCGCAAGCGGATCGACAATTCCGTCATTATTTGTATCGGAAACAAGCGGACCGCTTCCATAATAAAAATTGATGTCCTCATCAAACGGAAGTGTGAACACCGCTTTCAATTGACCCACCGAAGCAACCGCCTTGTTCGAATCATCATTGGTCGCAGACGTCCAAGGAAAGATATTGGTCGGATTGGCAGGATCCTGGGTTCCGTTCATCATCCGTTGTTGGTTCAGCCAAAGTGGCATTGCGCTGTTCAGGCGGCGGTAGAAGGGATCCGCAATGGCTTTGAGTTCGCCTACGAGGAGGACTTGTTTTTGTTTGGCAAAATTCTCCGGTGTGGAAGGCACGGTGAGACTCACAACCGCAGAGAGGTCCGTCTGGAGAGCTTGATAAGTGAGCGCATCGAGACGGGGAGGTTGTAGCTCTGCCAGTGCCATGGCAGCCATATGCTTGGCTTGGCCGATTGTAGCAGGTGAGCGATTGCTTTGCGGCGAACCCGTAGTGACGCCACGCGCGGCCCACCATGCCGGATCGGCAGCGGGTGAGGCGGTGGAAAGCGCGAGAATAAGCGCGGCAGAAAATGGGAAGTGGTGGAATTTCATCTTGGATGAGGCGTAGTGGTGCCGAGAAGACCCGTGACGTGGGTTCTGTTAAATTGTTGGCAGAAGGCATAACCGGCGGCTGATGTCCGCCGCCAGATTCATTGATAGGCTCCCATGGAGATGTCTCCTTGGGCGCGTCCGAGGATGACTCCCCCGTTAGAAGTGATCGTCAGGGCGGTCGAGCGGTTGTTATCGTCAGTTCCAGTTCCGACAACTAAGATATCGTTCGCGCCCGTAGGAGCATTGTAGCGCCCGAGCGCTGTGCTCTCGGCAGTGACGACCCGTGTCCCGCTGCCGATTGCGACGCCCCGAGTCGCACTGACGATATTCCAGTGCCCCACGGCCCAGCCGGTATCCGAGAATACGCCGTTGCTTGATCCAATTGTCGCGGAATTGCTGGTTCTCAGGGAATTAGTTGAGACCCCCATGGTATTCGCGTAGCCGACAACAAGGGAGGAATCCGCGAGATTTGCTGTGTTACCAAAGCCGAACATGCCGGAGTAGTTGTAGCTAAACGCGGTATCTTGGGCCGCCGGCGTAACAGTGTTACCATATCCTACGATCATGGAGCTTCTTATCGAAACCCGGTTCGATTCCCCAATCACAGCACCATAGGATTTCCAAGTGTTCAGACCACCCGAAGCGGTTCCGAACCGGTTACTGGTTCCGACCACCAGCCCCAGTCCCGTAGTCGCGACCGCCGCTGGCGAGGAACCGCTGCCATCAGTGTTGTTGTAAGTTCCCACCACTACGGCCGGGGAATTCGCCAGACCATTGGTGGTGCCAGTCTGTTTGGTTTCCAAAGCCCCGGCACTAAGCGTCACCTTCCCGGTGTTCATGATGATGTCAGTCCCCGCGATATTGGGAGAGGTGGGACTCCAGGAAACCAAGGCCAGGGTGGCGATGCCTAGAAAAGAAAGACTGAGGAGGTATTTGCGTTTGTTTGTAGTTTTCATGTTACTCGCTTTTAGATGTTTAGATATACTGCGAATTGGTGCGGTTCTATTTGATTCGCCCGCCACGTGCCGGGGTGCTGGGAAAAAAGCGGAAAGCAGCACGGTGGGCTTGTTCCGATGCCCACATGTCATCCTGGCGATCCGAAGTGGCGGCGGCGGCGGCGAGATCCGCTTCGACCTTATCCAAGGAAACATCGATGATCATTCCGTTTTTCACACCTTCCATAATTGGATCCTCTCCATTGACTAGATAAAGCTCCATCGGCGCGGACATTTTCAAACGAGAGCCGATTTCAGCTTCGTCTCTTTCCATTTGGGCAAGGGCCTCGGCTTGAGAGACTTTAGTATTAGTGACTTCGGCTGGATTAGCCGAGAGGGACATTGCTGTCCACGCAGATGCAGCGACAATCGCAGAGGCTGCAATGAATTTGAGAATTCGTGGTTTCATATTGGCTAAAGGTTATGTGAATCTAGCTGTTTTAGATAAATCGGAGAAATCTGTATTGGATCTCATCATTGCTTCCAAGCTTTTTCTACAACACCGATTTGGTGCCAACATTTGTTTGAAATTCGAGTGAGAACAAGTGAATCGACGCAACCTATTGTAAATGTGTATCTGGTTATACTTATGGCCGGTTTTGGGACATTTTTTCTGACGCATTTTATGCTATGGGGTCTCGAAAAAAGTTCAAATTGGGTAGAAATTCGGCCCGGAGTTCCGATTTTATCCGGCCACGTCAGGTGACGTTTTTGTTAGCTATCTGATTTTTTGCTTTGCTTACCCATCGGTTCATGCAGTTTGCCCGAGTTCCATGATAGATGGGATTCAACCAAATAAAAACATGTCTAACGATAACCGCATCTCACAAGAAATCACCGACGCTGTCAAAACCCAGATCCTGACGAAGTTTCAGGAAATCAAGGACTTGTTGCCCTTCCTCATCACGCTGACCCCCGATGAGAAGCGCAGCATCATCACCATTAGCACCGAGCGTGGCGCCATGGATGAGGCCTTCGTTTCCGAGATGACAGCGCATCCGGATTTGGTACCCGCCTACGTGGATGCAGCTGAACTGGCACGCGACCGCGAACTGCGGGCCGATCTGCTGGAACTTCTGCAACGCTCGCGCGAACTCAGTGACGCGCTGGAGGACACCGCTCATGTGGCCGGAAGTGATGTTCTGCTCGGCTACCTCTCGTTCTACAACAGCGTCCAGCAAGCGGCAAAACGTGGTGTCGGCGGATCCAAAGCCCTGCTTGATAATCTGAGCCGCTTTTTCCCGCGGAGTCGCCGCTCTGCGGCTGTTACAACGCCGTGATGGAGAAGCCCTATTTAGGACACAAATTGTTGATAACGAGATGATTAACGGCTAATCAGTGACCAGAATTCAGTCAACGTTGATCAAAATTTGCCAAACCCCGACTCTTTTCGGGTAATCGTTCACCCAATCTGGATGAACGATCACCCGCAATGGGTAAGCGATGATGTAAAATGAGTGACGGTTTACCATTACTTGATCAACGATCATCCTTTGGAGGTGATCGTTCGGTGAATTCAGGTCAAGCGGATGGGAATGGGTCACATAAGCCGGGCAACAATCGAATGCAGCCGCAGCCATCTGAGCCAGTGGGTTCGAGACTTCGATTAAGACTTTAAATTTTCTGCCTCGAACAACAGACACTCACAAACTGGTCCGTGTTGAAAGAATCACGCCAAGGTGGATCGAACTGCCCGCGTCGCCGCTCCCACATCGGGAGCTTGGAGCAACGCTGAAACGACTACGATTCGCCGAGCTCCGGCAGCGAGAACCTGCGGCAGAGTGGCGGGGGTGATGCCGCCGATGCAGAAGGCGGGGATTTTCGAACCGACGTCGTTTTCCATCGGAGCGATTTCATCCAACCCGATGGCCGGGCGGCCGGCCTTGGTTGGGGTGGGGAAAAGTGGGCCGAAGCCGATGTAGTCGAAGCCTTCAGCAAGAGCGGAGCGGGCTTGGGCGAGCGAGTGCGTGGAGCGGCCTATCAGTTTCCCGGGGCCGACGGTTTCCCGGGCGGCGGAAAGCGGGCCGTCGTCCTGGCCGATATGCACGCCATCCGCATCGATGGCGGCGGCGAGATCGGGAAAATCGTTGAGGATGAATGGAACGCCCGCCGCGCGGCAGAGCGGCAGTAGCTTTTCTGCGATGCGCTCGATGGTGGCGCGGTCGTGGTTTTTCGCGCGGAGCTGGAGGAAGTCGGCGCCGCCTGCAAGCAGGGAGGTGGTGACTTCTTCCGCGCGTTCTTCGGAGGTGTAGCCGAGATCGAGAATGCAGTAAAGACGGGCTGAGGATATCATCAAGCAACCTCCATCGTTATCGTTGGCTTGATGCGGGCAGGTGGAAGATCCTGAGAAGTCTTTCGAAAATCGGCTTCCCATTCATCGATCACGACTTGGAGTTGTCGTGCGACTTTGATCGGATCGTCTCCGTGAACCCCTCCGTGAAACAGATCCGGGCAACGGCCGATGTAAACTTGGTCGTCCTCAGACCAGGCGACCCAGCGATGGTATTTATCCGTTTCCTTTTTCATGGCTTGAGAGGTCTATTGCTTTTCTGAGATCCTTCTCTTGGTAGAGTTTTGCGTCGTCACCGGATTTTCCAGAGAGAGTGATTGTAACTCCAGAGGTCGGATGGCGAAAGTTGCGATGGCTACCTTTGCCGCCTCGGTTTTCAAATCCTGCACTCTCAAGTTCCGCGATCAATTGACGAATTTTTCGTGGCACACCCCTTTCGATAAGGGTTTTTCCCTGACAGATCAAGCCAGGCTATTTGACACGCTCTTCAAGATACCTCGCGACCCAGCCGATGTCATAGGTGCCGGCGGCGAAGTCTGGATGGGCGATGATTTCCTGCTGGAACGGAATGGTCGTCTTGATGCCGCGGATCATGAACTCGCCAAGGGCGCGTTTCATGCGGGCGATGGCGATCTCGCGGGTGGCTCCGGTGACGATGAGCTTGGCGATCATCGAGTCATAGTGCGGAGGCACGGTGTAGCCGGAGTAGACGTGGGTATCGACGCGCACGCCTTTTCCGCCCGGCGCATACCAGAGTTCGATGGTGCCGGGGCTGGGGGTGAAGTTGTTGAAGGGATCCTCGGCATTGATGCGGCATTCGATGGAATGCCCACGCGGCTGGGCCTCAAGCACGTGGCGGGAAAGCGGCTCACCAGCGGCGACGCGGATTTGCTCCTTGATGAGCTCGCAGCCCATGACTTCCTCGGTCACCGGGTGCTCGACCTGGATCCGCGTGTTCATTTCCATGAAGTAGAAGTTCTCGGCTTTTTCATCGACGAGATACTCGATGGTGCCGGCGTTCTGATAGCCGATGTTTTTGATGAGATTGACCGAGGCCTCGCCCATTCGCGCTCGCAGCTCGGGAGTGAGCAGGGGTGACGGACATTCCTCGATGATCTTCTGATTGCGGCGCTGCATGGAGCAATCCCGCTCGCCAAGGTGGATGAAATTTCCATGGGAATCGGCGATGACCTGAAACTCGACGTGGTGCGGGTTAATGACGAGTTTTTCCAGATAACAGTCGCCATTTCCGAAGCAGGCGATGGCTTCGTTAGAGGCCGCCTGGAAAAGTGATAGAAATTCCTCCTCCTTGAAACAAGGTCGCATGCCGCGGCCGCCACCACCAGCGGTGGCCTTGATCATGACGGGCAGGCCGATGCGCTTGGCTTCCTCGAGCGCGGCCTGCGGGTCCTTCATGATTTCGGAGCCGGGAGTGATCGGCACGCCGTTAGCGATGGCGGTGGCCCGGGCGGTGGCCTTGTCGCCCATCATGGAAATGACTTCTGAGGAAGGGCCGATGAAGGTAATGCCGGACGTGGCGCAGATTTCCGCGAAGCGCGCGTTTTCCGATAGAAATCCGTAACCCGGATGAATCGCGTCCGCGCCGGTGATCTCGGCAGCGGCGATGATGCGGTCGATTTTCAGATAGGATTCCTTGCTCGAAGCGGGCCCGATACAGACTGCCTCGTCAGCGAGCTGGACGTGCATGGAATCGACATCCGCTTCGGAGTAAACGGCGACGGACTCGACATCGAGTTCACGACAGGCACGGATGATGCGGAGGGCGATTTCGCCGCGGTTGGCGACCAGGACACGTTTGAACATTTTTTAAAGAAGTTGATGGTTGAGAGTTGATGGTTGATAGCAAAGAGGAAGAATTTTCTGCCCATCAACTATCAACTATGGACCATCAACTCATTTGATGCGGAAAAGCACGTCTCCGTATTGAACCGGCGTGCAGTCCTCGGCGACAAGGGCGCAGATGGTGCCGGATTTTTCGGCCTTGATCTCGTTCATGACCTTCATGGCCTCGATGATGCAGAGGGTCTGGCCGACGGAAACGGTGGAGCCGACATCGACGAAGTTCGGGGCATCCGGTGCAGGTTTTTGATAGAAAGTGCCGACCATGGGCGAGGTGATTTCCATCCCTTCGGCGGCGGGAGCTACGGCTGGAGCAGCAGAGGAACCGGCTGCCGGAGTGGCGGGTGCCGCGGCGTATCCAGCCGGAGCGGCGGAGGGCATGGCGGCCATCAGGGCGCGGAGGTCATCGAGGTCGGCTCCTTTTTTCAATTTCAGGTGAAAGTCCTTCTTGGTGAGGTCGAAGTGGGTGAGCCCGTGCTCGTTCATGAGTTCGACAATTCGACGGATTTCCTGGAGGTCCACGGTGGAAGAAGGTTGGGAGTTAGATCGGGGTGGGAAGCGTGTCCGGCAGGACGCGCCTCGGTTGAGCAAGCTAGTAGGACAGGAGAAAGAGCGTCAAGCGGGAACGCCGGGTGGGGCCCGGAAGATTGGGGCGGAATCTCCGCAGAAAAAGGGATGCAGGTTTCAGCGTCGCCGGCGTGGCCGAACGGCGATGGGCCGGGCTTTCACCGCGGTGGATTCCCCGCAGTAGGGGCAGCGAAAGCATTCCATGAAAATGACGGCGCACGCGACCCGCAGGCGGTAGCTGCCGAGAAGCGGCCGGGCCAACTGATGTTTCGCACAACCGTTGCGGGCGATGGACCTAGCATGGCAAAGCGGGCAGCGGGCTCGGAAGGAAATACCCCACTGAAAGATGAAAACCACGGCAGTGGCGACCATACCGCACAGGCCGAGCCAAGTGTATTCCTTTTCCTCCACGGCGATTGAATAAATCAAAATGCCAACGGTGGAAGGAATCATCACATACATGAAAACCAGCGCCCAGGATGCGAGCTTGAAGCGGGTGACCGCATATCGCGAGTGGAGCCGATGCATGTTGATTGCCGAGCTGCTGCTGGAGGCCAGTCAACAGCACCTTGGGGGGGATTGCTGATGCGGTTAAAAGCGGGAATGAAAAAAGGGAGGAAGGGAACCCAGACCCCTCCCCCCCTTTCTCACAACACACACAAAAAATGATTGGGGCAACGCCTGTGCTTCATGGTTCACCATCGCGGGTCCAGAACGGCACAGCCTCACCTTCAGTAAGCTGTCTCGCTGCCATCGCCGCGCTCGTCTCGGATGGATAACCGGTCGCCAGCTTGCGGTCCGGTGTCCAGGCCGCCTCGCCACCGCGGTCAGCGCACCAGATCTCAGTGCCACTGGGATATCGCACCCCGGCGATCCAGGGCGAGTCCGAGGAAGATGAATCACCAGAATTTTCCTCGTGCGCGGACTTATCTGGCTCGATCTGCCAGTGGCTGGATTTTTCGCTCATGGCGGCATGGTGAAAAGAGGTGTTCCGGCATGCTCTCCTGAATCTTGGTCCAGAAGTCTTCAGTTCGCTTCCATTTGTCAAAATAATCGGCCGCAAGCTTACGGGATAGGAAAAAGATGCTGGAGATAGGAAAAGGCGCATTCCGTAGTGTTGATTCCGACTGGCACGAGTGTTACAATTAGATTCCCAGCATGCGCAATGCCAGTATTCACAATGGTCGGCTAACTTGGTAAGCGGTCGAACCTGGCGATTAAACGGCACCTGTCGCGCCCGCAGGATCGGACGAACCGCATCGTCGACATCGCAGATCTGCCGAATCCCGAGTCGGGACCCGCCAATGGCACAAAGCAAATTTGGCTTAACTCACCTTGTCGCGAACCCGTTGCGGTCAAATATCCAATCGAACGGTAGATTTCGAAAGATCTCCGGTTTTCCCGGTCGCAGCAGCAAAAAGTGAAATCTTACTTCGACTTCGGGCGGAAGTTCTTGTTAGCATTTGGTTATAGATCCGATCCATGCCCGAGCCTGTTAAATGGGATTCAAAATATCCGCCTGTCAGCCATTCCCAACGGATCTTGATGGTACTGGCCACGGCGGCCGCCTGTTACCTGGGGCTGTGGTTTCTCAAAGTCGGCGGAAGGTCGATCAGTCCGATGTGGCCAGCGGCCGGAGTGTCGATGGCGTTTTTCTTTTACTACGGGCTGCGTGCGGCACCATGGGTGATCATAGGCTACCTGTCGGTCTGGACCTATATTGTCCCGGCCCGTTTGACGTGGCCGATCCTGCTGATCCCGCTGACCTATCCGTTTGGCTCTTGGCTGGTGAGTCTCGCTACCCACCGAAACCAGCGGATGGTGGCCATCAACCGCTCTGCAATGTGGCCGGTGGCGCGAAGCTATCTGGGGGTGCCCATCCTCTGCTCCATGCCCACCGCCGTCATCACCACCTTGACGTTCACGGCCAGCGGCCGGTTTCCGTCGGACGCGGTCGTCACCACCGCCTTCCTCATCATCCTGGCGCACGCCCATGGGATCATTTCATTTGGAACCCTGGGTATCCATCTGTTGCAGCGTGATTTCAACTTAGCGGATCTGAAAAAATCCTGGCATGGAGTCCTATCAGGCATTGCCGCGCTGGTGGTGATGGGACTGGCGTTCGGCGGTTTTTTTGATCAGTTCATCAGTCCAAGCTCGGCCATTTTCCTGCCGTTTCCCTTGCTCGTCATGGCGGCGGTCTGGCTGCCTCCCGCACCTATTTCCTTGTTAGTTGCCATGTGGTGCGTCTTGTCCACCGCGCTGGTTTGTTATGGTCACGGGCCGTTTGTCGCCGGGACCTCCGCTGGAAAATCCGTCAATCCCGCGGAGATCGCGCTCTACAACATGGTGATGTCGTCCGTCGCCTATCTGGTTTCCGTCGGATCGTCCCACTTGCTCAGGCAGTTGAATCTCAATCATATCGCCCTCTCCGCCGCAGGCATCGAATTATGGGAATGGGATGCCAAACGCGGCTTCTCGTGGGTCCAGAATCCGCCATCGACCGGCTACCTCCGCACGACCGGCAAAGAATGGAGCGACGAGGAAATGCTGCGAAAACTTTCTGGAACCACCCCGGCACAGTCCCCACTTGCCGACACCTGGCGTTCCCGGATTCAGGATGAAAATCCGTTTTACGACGAAAAATCCCCCGGCCTGGTGCTCGAGTCCGCCGGCCGCATCCTACAGCGCGGAATCGACGACCGGCCGACCCAGGCGATCGGCCTGCTGCAGGATATTTCCGCGCTTCAACGAGCGGAAGAGGCGCTGGTCGCCCTTGGCTACCAGAAAGCAAAACTCCGCAGCCTGCAGGCGAAACTGGCACCGCATTTCCTCTTCAATTCGCTCAACGTCATTCACGCGCTCGTTCACATCGACCCAAAAAGCGCCGATGAAGCCATCACGTCCCTCGCCAGCCTCCTGCGCAACAACCTGCGCACCACCGAAAACACCCTCGTCGCCCTCAGCGAGGAGCTCGACCGCATCCACGAGCTGCTCCACCTCGCGCGGCTGCGTTTCGGCGACCGCATCCTCACCCGCATCCACGTGCCTGCCGACCTGATGGAAACGCCGGTCCCGCCCATGCTGTTTCTCAACCTCGTCGAAAACGCCATCACCCACGGCATCGGCAATCTCGAAGACGGCGGGCTCATCACCGTCACCGCTAAGGCAAACGAGGAGCAAATCCGCATCTCTGTCCACAATACCGGCACCCTTCCCGACCACGCGGTGCGCGGCGTCGGAACCCAGGACGCGCTCCAACGCCTCGAAATGCTTTTCGGCGGCAGAGCCCGGTTTTCGCTCTCACAGATGGATGAAACCACCGTCGCTGCCGAGGTCGATCTCCCACTCCCCCATCTCCTTCACCCATGACCCCCCATCCTCAATCGATCAGCTTTCTTATCATCGACGATGAGGACCTCGCCCGCGCCGAACTCTGCCGTCAGATCGGCACCCTGCTGCCCTCATTCATCGGCATCGAGGCGAGAAACACCAACCAAGCCCGCGAGCTGTTACTCAGCCACCGGGTCGACGGCGTTTTTCTTGATCTCGAAATGCCCGGCGGCCACGGCATGACTTTCCTCCCGGAAATCCGCGCAATGGGCGTGCCGGTCGTCGTCGTCACCGCCCATGAAAGCTTCGCCGTGGAAGCCTTCGATGGCGATGCCGCGGATTATTTGCTCAAGCCTATCGAAAAATCCCGCCTCGCCCGCGCGTTAGCCAGAATCCGCAAACACGACAAAAACCCCGACAGCAACCTCATCGTCCTCGGCGATCAGAGCAACTGCTGGCCGCTCCACTCCGAAGAAATCATCATGGCCGAGTCGGAAGGCAGCTACGTCATGCTCCACCTGAAAGACCGCAAACCCATCCTCCTCACCCGCAGCCTGAAGGAAATCGAGCACCTCCTGAACGAAAACCTCTTCGTCCGCGCCAACCGCAGCCAGATCGTCCAGCTCCATTGCCTCAAACAAATCCGCCGCCGCGACGGTGGTGCCTTCGTGGCTGAGCTCGATGGTCACGGCTCGATCGAATTTTCCCGCCGCCAGTCCCAGGCGTTCAGACAGCGGTTCGGGTTTTGATCCCGTTCCGTTGCTCCTGCGAGCCTGCTTGATCCCCCAAGCGCTCCTAACGGTCCTGTTAGCGACGAATCAATTTCCAACATCGCCTCGTTTATCGGATGGCAGAAGCGGAGCAGTTTGTTGAGATTCTCCGCTACTGGGCACACTACGATTGAGTTACACGCAGTGCTCGCGCCGTGGCTAATGTGTCAGTTTCGTTGAAAACAATCATTTCCCGAAACCCGTCGCCCAACAGAGACGGATAGATCATTGATGAGAACGAACATCTTAGCGTTGTGGATGGCGGCTTATGCGGTGAGCGTGGCCCAACCGGGGGAACTGGATCGGAAATTTGCGCCGGATCTGCGAGCTTGGGTGACACCTGACCATGTCACTATGGCGCAGGACGGTCGCGCGTGGATCGGCGGGGGATTTGACCAGGGAGATGGGAAATCCACAGGCGATCTGGTGCGGTTGGGTGAAAATGGCGGCGTGGCGAGCGAGCCGGCACCGGGATATCTGGGGAAACCGCCGGGCGTGGGTTCCGGGTATGCGTTCGTGCCATTTCCGCTGGCTAATGGCGATTTCCTGCTGCCGGGCGAGTCCGGTGGCTGGCTGCGGATGAACGCGGCGGGCCAGCCGGCCGGAAAGGGATTTCCCGACAGGAAACCGGACGAATCCATCGTCCCGCAGTTCGAGCGGGAGGGAAAATTGTGGGTGATCCGGCGGTTCGCGGACGGGCGGCGGGTGTTGGAGCGGCGGCTTGATGACCGGCGGGTGGACGGAGGATTTTCGCTATCGGCGATCGATGTGCTTGGCGCGGTGCCTGATCCGGGCGGCGGCGTGTGGGTGCTGGCGGGTGCCGACGATACGTTCAACTTCGGCGGAACACCCGTGGCGCGGCGGGTGTTCCTGGCGGATTCGACGGGAATCCTTGTGGGCGAAGCCCTGGCAAGCTCGGTGTCGCGCACGATGGAGCTGGTGGGGGGGCCGGCCGGTGCGTTCCGGCTGGTGTACGGAGCGGACCGCTCGCGGTGGAACTTCTGGCCCGCGCCGACGTCGAAAACGATCCGGATCGAGTGGTATTCCGCTACGGGAGGACTGGAGCGGGGACAGGATTTCTACCTGCCGTTGTTCGAATCGTTCGCGTGGGCGGAGGCGGCGGACGGGTCGTTCGTGGCGACGAATGCCAAAACATTGATTGCGGGAAGCACGCAGTTTTTTGTCGGAACCCCGGCAAAGCTGCGCCGCTACGGAGCGAATGGCGTGGAGGATACTGCGTTCCAAAGTCCCGGCCCGGTGCGTTCGGTGAAGGCGTTGGCGGCCGGAAAATGGCTGGTGGACGGCCTGCGACGCCTGAACGCGGACGGCAGCGAGGACGCGACCTGGACGGTACCGGAGTTGACCCGTTCGGCGGAGGTGACATCACTGTGGCCGCTGCCGGGCGGGCGGGTGCTGGCGGGCGGGAATTTCGCGACAGCCGACGGATTCGTGCGGAACCGGTTGGTGGTTTTCCGCCAGAATGGACGGGTGGATCCGGCGTTCGTAGCGGATGAGCGGATCGGCGAGTGGAAGTCGCTGGCGGTTTCCGGAAACGCGATCTACGTGGTCACGACGGAGCCGGTGGCGTATGGCAACGAAGTCCGCTCGAACCTGGTGAAGCTGGGGCTGGACGGAATTCTGGACGAAAGCTACGAGCCTCTAGCGCCGGTCAATTCCTGGACGGCCGGCGTGCGATTCCAGACGGTGGACGATGTCAGCCGCGTCACGGCGTTGGCAGGCGGTGATATTCTGGTAGAAACGTCCGCGTTCGGCGGAGATGTTTTTGTCCAACAACTGGCACGCTTGAAGCCGAGCGGTTTGAGGGATGGGGCGTTTCGCGGACCACTGAATTTCAATGGATTCGGCCAGGTATTGGCGTTGCCGAACGACGGATTTGCGGGCGACGGCGTGATTTGCCACCGGGACGGATCGGTGGAACGGGATCTGACGCGGGAAGGCATCGCGCTGCGGCCGCTATGCAAGTGGTTGGGCGGCGTGGTTTTCCTGGAAACCGGAAATGGGACAACCGGCCGGTTGCGGCTCTGGCTGGGGAAAAACTGGGCGGCGTGGTTTCGGCCGCCGGCCATCGCGAACGCTGCGAACGGGGTGGTGGCCACGCCGGGCGAGGCGGGCGGCTTGTATGCGGGCGCGACGTGGATCGCAGGCCGGGCGGAGCTGCGGCGGTTGACGCTGTCGGGCCGGGTGGACCGGAATTTCCACGCGACACGATTCGGAAAGCGCGAGCGGCAGATGACGGGAAATTGGTGGAAGGCGCAGGACGGGAGGAAAATTCCCTTCAATCCGGCCGCGCACGAAACTGCAGTTTCACCGGCAGTGCTGATGTGGCAACCGGCGACCCGACAGCTGTGGACGGGCGGAAATTTCAACGTGGCCGATGGCAAGCCCCGCGACGGACTGGCGCGGGTGACGGGTGGCGACTGGTGGAATTTCTGAAACCCGCCTTCCCCGACAGGCGGATACCATGAGAGAAGGTGAGCAGGCGATGGGAGAGGCGGCGAAAATGATCGATGCGGACGAGCGGACGGATGTCCGGGACGGATCGCGGCTGCTGGCCCGCATCGCCCGCCGGGATGCGGACGCGCTGGCAGATCTCTATCGGATGTGGGGCGACCGGCTCTACAGCATGGCGCTGCACTGGATCAAGGACGAGGGCGGGGCGAAGGAGGCGCTGCAGGATTGTTTCCTGCGCGTCTGGAAAAAAGCAGCGGACTTTGATCCGGAGAAAAGCAGCGGCTTCACCTGGTGCGCCATGATCCTGCGCGGGCTGTGCCTCGACTCGCTGCGGAAACGCCGCCGACGGGCACCCGTCTGGCAGGATTGGGAAACAGGATCTGCCTTGGGAATCCCATCATGTGGCGGCATGGAGGACTTACTTTTCCGGGAGACAGTCACCCGTGTGAGAACGGCGCTGGCCGGTCTCGATGAGACAGAAACCGAAAGCGTGCGTGCGGCGATTTTCGATCCAGGCACGGTGCAAGATCATGCGCAGCGCTGGGGCGTGCCACTCGGGACGGCGAAGATCCGCATCCATCGGGCGATGCTGAAACTTCGTGAAATCCTGCGGAAAGGAGGCTGCGATGAAGCCTGAAGATCTCGCCGATGCCACCGCCCGGGCACTCGACCTTCTGCCGCCGGGCGACTCCGCGCGGTCGGACCCGCGCCATGTTCGCGATCCGCGGCTGGCAGCGGAATCTCGCCTCACACGCGAGGCAGCGGCAGATGTCTGGCTAGCGGTTTCCCCGCTACACATCGCGCCGCCAGAAGTGCTGCACGCGGTGATGGAAAACATCCGCCCGCGGGCCGTGAATGCATCACCAGCGCATCGCTATCTTCCGTGGCTTGCGGCCAGTGGCTGGGCGGCTGCGGCGGGCATCACGTTATTGCTGTGGCCGCAAAGCGATCCCACCCACTCCGCCGTCACGGCCGCCCTTTCAGTTTCTACCAAGGGTAAAACTATGCTTCCGCCCGGTCCTTCTGAACCTCCCCCCACCCCCGCAACACGCGATGTCAGGCTGCGGCGGGAAATCGTGCGTTTGCAGGAACGCCTGGCGCTGATGGGAAACAAAACGCTTCCAGCCCCTCAGGTCCTGGGCCTGCACGCGCCCGGCGCACCCCGGCGCACTCCGGAGCAAGTCCGCCAGCGGGTGCAATCTATTTTGACCGCTGCGCTCAGGTCCGCCCTGGAGGCAGAAAGCGGCGCCCTATCGGATGCTGCGGAGCTGGTCATCGAGCGCGGTTGGCCCGTTCCTTACGGAGATGGAGCCGTCCGCCACCGCCATTTCCCCGAATCAACCTGGCAGGAACTCGGTCTGCTCCGCTCCGAGAATGGAGAATATTACGATCCCGCAAAGGGGACCATCTGGACTGCAGAGCCAGATGGGAAGTCGTTTCTCGGCCGGAAAACCACGGCAGAAGAAAACCTTGCTGGATTCACCGCACAGCCAGATCCCTCAGCTATCCCGGTTCCCAAACCGCGACAAATTCCGGAGGGATTTGTGATTGAAAATGCACCCGAGAGAACCGCCGAGGTAATTATCGATCAGCTCCCCGCACCACAAGTGGGGATGGAGCACGTCATCGTGCTGACCGATTCGGCCGGGCAGACGACCACATTGCCAGTTCCGGAAATGACGTCCGAGTCCGAACTGGCGCAAAACAACTCCATCGGCGCCAATGACGGGTATGTGCTCAATTGCAGCTTGATCGGCGCGACTTACTCCTCCTTCAGCGGCGGGGTTTTAGCGTCGGGCACGATGGTTCTCTCGCTGATAGGTACCAATGGCATCGGCAGATTCCAACTGATCGAGCGGCCGTTAGTGGCGGGCGGGGGGATTGACCGGATCATCGTCGAGGGCGGTCCTTGAATCGCGCTTCAGCCTCGCTTATGAAAACGGCAGCAAACCATGGCCACTCCCAACACCCCAGCCAACGGCGGAAGCGCACCTTGGGAATCCAAACGCAGCCCGACCGGAAAGCACCTCATCCGGCGCTCGATCCCCTGGTTGGCCGGAGTGGCGCTGCTCTCGCTAGTGGCGTGGGGCCTGTCGCCGAAGCCGGTGCTCGTCGAAATCGGCGTGGTTGCGCGCGGTCCTCTCACCGTTCGGGTTTCCGAAGAAGGAAAAACCCGCGTCCGAAACCGCTACGTCGTCGCCGCCCCCGTCGCGGGAAAAATGCGCCGCGTGCCGCTCAAGCCGGGAGATGAGGTAAAAGCCGGTGAAACCCTTCTCACCGCCATCGAGCCAGTCGTCGCCCCGCTGCTCGATCCCCGCGCGCGGGTCCAGGCGGAAGCCGTTGTTTCCATGCGGGAAGCGTCACGCAAGCAAGCCGCCGAAGCGCTCGATGCAAACAAAGCCGCCTCGAAAATGGCCGAGTCCGAGCTGGAACGCGTTCGTTCCATCACTCGCGCCGGAACCATGTCACAATCCGATAGAGATCGCACCGAAATGGAATCCTCGATGCGCTCTGCCGAAGTCCGCGCCGCGGAATTCGCCCTGCAAGTGGCCGATTACGAACTCGCCCAAGCACGCGCCGCCCTCGAACGACCCGAAGCAAGCGTGGCCGGAAATCTAGCCGAAGTGAAATCGCCAGTATCGGGTCGCGTTCTCAAAGTGATGTTGGAAAGCGAAACGGTCGTCACTCCCGGCACGCAGATCCTCGAAGTGGGCGATCCCGCGGACATCGAAATCGAAGCGGAAATCCTCTCGCGAGACGCCGTCACCATCCGTCCGGGAGACACGGTGGAGATCGATCAATGGGGCGGTGTCAACCCGCTGAAAGGCCGAGTCCGCCGCGTTGAACCCGCGGCGTTCACAAAAGTTTCCGCCCTCGGCGTGGAGGAGCAGCGCGTGATTGTCCTATGTGATCTCGTCGATCCACCGGACGCCGCAAAATCGTTGGGCGACCGCTACCGCGTGGAAGTCCGCGTGGCCGTCTGGCACGCGGACGACGTGCTCGTCATCCCGGCCGGTTCGCTTTTCCGGGAAGGTAACGCCTGGAAAACCTACCTTTTCAAAGACGGCGCTGCCCGGCTAACAGCCGTTGAAGCGGGTCACTCGGACGGCCGCTTCACCGAGATTCTATCAGGCGTGACGGCAGGAGAAGAGGTGCTGCTCCACCCGCCCGACACCGTGAAGGACGGCACGGCGGTGACGAAGCGGAAGGACTGAGGAAACGATGCAGACCGCCCTTTCCGTCCGTCAGATAGACGCCCGTCGTTTCGCGCGGCGTGCGGTGGGACTGGAAATTCCGTTTCCCGACATCGCGTCCGCGCTCCAACACCACGGCTACATTCAGATCGATCCGATCAACGTCTGCGGCCGCATGCACGACCTCATCCTGCGGAACCGCGTGCAGAACTATCAGATGGGTGGGCTGATGCGGCACATCCACGGCGATGGCGCGGCCCTACCCGCGGAAAATCGCACCGCATTCGAACATCACCTTCCGGACTCATCCATACTCACCGCCTTCCCACTGGATGCATGGCCACATCTGCTGGCCGCGATGCATCATCGGACCCAGCGCGACGGAGCCTGGTCCGGCAGGCTCACTCAGGATGAAAACGATCTATCAAAAGACATCCTCGCCGAGCTCACGATTCGTGGTCCGCTTTCATCCAGCCACATCGAAGACAAGCGCCCCAGCGGCCCCGGCGTCTGGGGGACGGCGACGCTGGCGAAATCCACCTTGCAGAAACTCTTTTTCCACGGCCGCGTGCTCATCGCCCGCCGCGACGGGAACCGCCGGCTCTACGATCTACCAGAACGCGTGCTGCCTGCTGGAACGCTCGCCGCGAAACAATCTGACGCCGTTGAAACCGCCCGCTGGCTCGCTCTAACGAAACTGCGCCAGCGGCGACTCGCCACCTTGAAACGCGATGAGCTATCATTGATTTCCGATGACGTCCAAGCCATCAAACTCATCGACGCGGATGCTCCGACGCTCTACTGTCTTCGTGAGGACCTCGTCGTGTCTGATGGAAATGCGGTTCCGACAACCGAAGTCATGTTGTTAGCTCCACTTGACCCGCTTATCTACGACCGTCGCGTGACATCGGCGTTATGGGGCTTCGACTACACCTGGGAAGTTTACACGCCTCCCCACAAACGGGTGCGGGGTTATTACGCGCTGCCGGTTCTATCAGGACATGAACTCGTCGGCCACGTGGACCCCAAGGCCGATGTGAAAGCGGGGAAACTGCACGTCGTTTCGCGCTCAGTCCGCCGGGGGCATCCAGTGGCACCTGCGGTGAAGACGCTCGCGAAATTTCTTGGCCTGCGGTGACGTGGCTGGCGCGTCTCGCGCCAGGCCGTTGTTCGGGCGTCTCGCCCGAAGACAGGGATGCATGAAGCGAAGCAGCAGCCAATTTCATGGGCTTTTCATTCGCTGGCGAAATGAATTTAGCGGTCCGTTGTCCACTCGCTTTATGTTGGCTCAGCGGATCGGAGTTCGCTGCTCCATAGAAGATCATTTCGCACCGAGGCGTCGCTTTAATTGCGCCTGATGCAGGTTCGCCGGTTCGATGCGGGCAGGCGGGATGGCTTCGAACCAACGGCCGTTAGGTTCCATCACCGAGGGCTGTTGTGTTTCAAGGGCGACGAGGTTCATCGACGCGGGTCCGAAATCTTCCGGGTATTTCTGGCCCTTCGCGGCCCGGATGTTCCAGAAGGTGCCGTGGGCGGCGCAATGGCGGCCGAGATCCTTACCACCGCCGCATTTCCACATGCGGGTGCCGGCACCGAGATCGATGTTAGTAAAAACGTTGTCGTAAGGCGCGCGTTTGTGATGGTCCAGACTGAGGTCGGTGCCGGAGCCGGAGCTGGCGACGTTTCCCGCGCCACGCTCGACGGTGATGTCGTGGATGAATCGCTGGCGGATGTCGAAACCGGTCAGGAGATTGTCGTTGCCTGATAGATCAATGCCGTGGTGGCCGAACACTCCGCCGTTTTCGACGACGTTGACCATCTGGCAGCGCACGTTTTCCACGGTGCAAAAGCGGCCGCCGGTGAAGACTCCGCTGTCGGCATTGGTGATGATGAGGTCGCGCGCCCAGCAGTCGGCGACGTTGGAGAACGCGACAGCATTGAAACCCAATTCGCTGAAATGTCCTTCATACTTGCGCACGGGAAACTCGAAGCCTAACTGCTCGACGCCGCTGTTCGTCACGGTGGGCAGCCAGGTGAAGATTTCCGGTTTCCACTCGGGGCGGAGGTCGGTGCGCAGCGGGCGTTCGAGTGTCAGCACGGGGCCGTTGATTTTCGTCACCCGGGTGACGAAGGAGGTGACGTGCTTGGACGGGCTGATTTTTGATAGACCACCCGGATCGCCGGAATAGAGATAGGTTAGCAGCGAGCGCTGGGCATCATCACGGATCTTGATCTCGATCCATGCGCCCGGCGAAAGACTCGGGGAGTCCCCTTCGATCTTCAGCTCATGGTCGCCGCGCTTTGCCGCGGTGGTGCACGCTCCGATGCGTTTCCCGGCATTGCCGCCCTTGATCGCGACGATGCCGCCCGACCAGGAATAATTCGAGGTCCGCTCGCCGGTGGTGGTCGCACCCCAATCGGGCTTGATGTCATTCAGGGGCACCGGGCAGACGAGGATGGATCGTTCCGGACCTTCACCACGGAGGACGAGGCCGGGTTTGGAAATTTCGAGAATTTTCGTGATCCGGTAGCGGCCTGCGGGAATGAAGACCGCACCTTGTTTCACCTTGCTGATAGCTGCTAGAAACGCATCGCTGTCATCGGTGGAGCCATCCCCTTGCGCGCCGAAATCCCGCACGTTCGCGGCCACCGCAACGTTCGGGATCGGCCGCTCGCCACAGGCGTAACCGGCAAACGACACATCCGGCAAACGGCCTGCGGGATCCCATGCCTCACCGTTGCGCCCCCACAAGGCCGAGTGTTGCCGATCATCGGCGGAAAGGGCCAGGGAGGCAAACAGCAAGGTCATCAGCAGGGCGCGGTAAAGCATTCTTGTTTAAACCGTCCCTCGGCGGGAGTTCTGTCATGCTCACCGTCCGGCACGATCAATCTCGAAGAATCTGCAGCGTTGTTGCCGCTGCGCTCTGCCACCGCGATCCAAAGAGCCTGCGGCTCAGTTCGTCGGGAAAACGATCGGCTCGCGGTCGTCGCCATGGCCGAAGCCGTCGCCGATGTCCTTGCTCGTGACGAAAAGCATGAGCGAAATGAGGGCGAGCGCGCAGACGGTCTGGAGGATTTCCAGCGGCTTCGCCTTCACCGGGCGACCAAAGATTTTTTCCAGAATCGCGAGAGTGATGTGGCCGCCATCAAGCACGGGGAAGGGCATCATGTTGAGCACGGCGAGGTTCACGTTGAAAAGCACCATGAAGGCGAGGATCCGACGCCAGCCTTCTTCCATCTGGAGGAGCTGATACTGCATTTTTGCGATGCCCACCGGGCCGCTCAAGTGGCCGACCCCGATGCTGGAGTCCGGCGCAATCACGCTGGTGATGGTGGTCCACATCATGCGCAGGCTGTCGGTGACCTGAACGATCGGGCCGGGATGGATGATGCCTTGGTTGTGATACGGCGCGCCGTAAAAGCCGAGCCCGAGCATCGGTCCCTTGCCGGCAGGTGAGGCGGGAACTTGCGGTGTGGCAGTGATTTTGAGCGTTTTCCCCTCACGGATGAGTTCAAACTCGATCGGGCTCGCGCCGGTTTGTTTGACAAACGCGACGGCCGCAGCGTCGTCCGTGAACTTCTGCCCGTTCATGGAAACCAGAATATCGCCATCCTTGAATCCCGCCTTGTCCGCTGGGCTGCCCTTGATGACGGAGCCGAGCTCGATGTGGTCGATCTCAGGTCCGATGCCCACTTGGCGCAGGCCGGGGCGCTGGAACCACTGGGTTTTTTCAGTCTTGAATTCGGAAATGAACTTCAGCGGCTGAGTCTCTCCCGGCCGCTCGACCATGAATTCGATCTGCTTGCCTTTGCTGAGAATGATATTCTCGGTGATGCTTTCCAACGACCCGGCGAAGCCATTCACCGGGCTGCCGTTGATCGCCACGATCTTGTCGCCAGCGCAGATTCCGGCGGCTTCGGCAGGACTGCCCGCCACCACCTCACCGACGATCTGCGTGGGGATGAAATCCTTCGGCTTGCCGACCGCCCACACGGCGACTCCGGCGAGCAAGGCCAGCAGCATCGAAAAAAGCGGACCGGCAAAAGCGACGATGATCTTGTCCAGCGGGGTGATGTTCGGCAACGGCTTGGCCGGTTTTTCACCTCCTTCGAGCGCCTCCATCGGGGCCATCTGCGGCAGGGCGACGAATCCACCAGCGGGGATCCAGCCGAGGCCATACTGGACGCCGTTGATCTCCTTTTTCCAGATCGGCCGGCCGAACCAGATTTGAAACCGGTCGATCTGCAAGCCGCGCCACTTGGCAGCCAGAAAGTGTCCGAGCTCGTGGACGAAGATGATGAGGTTGAAGCTCATCACCACGGCGAAGATCAACAGGATCACCTGAACGATTGCAGAAAGGGAAGTCATGGTAAGGGGAA
>JANODE010000007.1:0-2168 GCA_031412525.1 Akkermansiaceae bacterium
GCCAGCGCGATGAGCGCAAACTCGTCGTTGCCATCCGAGTTGTAGCAAACCACCACGAGATCGCCCGTCGCCGCGCTGGCCGGGACGGTGCTCAACGCGGTTAGGACGGATAGAAAGCCCAAGGTGAGCCGGGGCAGCATGAAATGAAGGTTCATGGGTTTGATGGAGTTCGGGCGGCGGGCCTGAT
Organism: Akkermansiaceae bacterium; assembly: GCA_031412525.1. Classification (GTDB taxonomy): domain Bacteria; phylum Verrucomicrobiota; class Verrucomicrobiia; order Verrucomicrobiales; family Akkermansiaceae; genus Luteolibacter. The sequence continues at coordinate 188 of JANODE010000007.1, forward strand.
GTGATGAAGGTGGAGTTCAGGAAATTTCCCAGAAAACGAAAAAAATTGGAAACGTCAGGGCGGAAACTGTAAAGGCAAAAGGCCTAACGATTCTGCCACACCGGATCCCAAAATCCCGGGCCGTATGCTGATTTGAGACTGCGCGTCTTGTCAGAAATCCCCGTCAGGATAGAGCTGGTGGAACTTGATGGCCTCCACGGCGATGGCGGCGGCGGTACCGAAAATCGTCTCCACCGTGGCCGTGCGCGGCACCTGTGCCGCCGGGCGGGACAGCCCGAGGATAAGTTGGCCGTAGTTTTGGGCTCCAGCAACGTGTTGCAGCAGCTTCAGGGAAATGTGGGCGGCGTCCAGGTTCGGGAAAACGAGCACATCGGCGGTCGGGCGGGCCTCGGCGGCGGGCAATTTGGTTTCCGCTGCCTCGGGATCGAGGGCGACGTCTGCCTGGAGCTCACCTTCGATGCTGATGTCGAGAAACTGGCGGAGCGCCTCATCCTGCGCCAGCGAGGCAGCCGCCGCCATTCGGCGGGCGTCTGGCGTGCTCGCAGAGCCTTTTGTGGAGTGACTGAGCATGGCGACGAGCGGTTTTCTGCCGAGAAAATGGCGGGCCAGCTTCCCAGTCTCAATCGCAATGGCGGCGAGCTCGGTCACGTCGGGATTCGGGATCAATCCGCAGTCCGCGAGAAAGAGAATGCCGTCACCGCCGAGATGCTTCAGATGGGCTCCCGTCAACAAAGTGACGCCGAAAATTTTCGGCACGTTCGCCAGTGGCTTGATCGTGTGGAGAAGGGCGCGGAAATAGGCCGCAGGCATCGCCTGGTTGCCGCCGACGATGGCGTCCGCCTGGCCGTATTGCACCATCAGCGCTCCGAAATAATGCGGGCGGGCGACGATTTCCTCCGGTTTCCCGAGCTGCATCGTCCGGTAACGCGCCATATTTTCTACACGCTGGCAAAACAACCCGAAGTCGGAAGCGAGCGGTGGATCGATGATATGGACAAATTTAAGCGAAACCGAGTTAGCCGCAGCTAGCGCCCGGATGCGCTCGCGGTTGCCGAGCAAAATGGGAGCCACCACTTCCTCCTTCACGAGCATTTCAGCGGCTTGGATGACTCGCAGATCCTCGCCTTCAGTGAAAACCACCCGTTTCGGATGGCGGCGGAGTTGGTCGAGAAGGTATCGGGTAACACGATTGCCGGGTGTCGTCTCTATGGGAAAATCGGTCATGGAAAGGCTGGTGCTTGCACCGTGTGGGCACTTTAGTATGGCTTTCGGCGTCCATTCAATCGGATTCATTCTCAAATACTCCCGTGCCTGCCGATTACCACACTCACACACCGCTCTGCCATCATGCTGAGGGCGAGCCGGAGCAATTCGTGGAGACCGCCCTGGCATCAGGAGTCACGGAATATGGAATCTCCGACCATGCGCCAGCCCAGCCGGAGCCCTTCGACGATTGGCGCATGCTGACCGCGGAACTGCCGGACTATTTTCAATGGATCGAGCGCGCCCGTGCCCACGCTGCCAGACGGATTCCGATCCGTGCCGGGTTGGAGTGCGACTGGCTGCATGGATGTGAAAGCTGGGTCGCTGAACTCGCCTCTTCCCACGATTGGGACTACCTCATCGGATCCGTCCACTACCTCGGCGACTGGGATTTCGACAACCCGAAATGGCTCGGTCGCTGGGCGGACTGCGACGTGGATGCCGTTTGGTCCCATTATTGGAAAACCTACGTGGACATGGTGGAGAGCGGACTTTTCGACATTCTCGGACACCCGGATCTGGTAAAAAAATTCGCACAGATCCCGGCGGGCGATCTCGATCGTTTCTATGAACCGGTCATCGATGCGATCGCCGCGTCTGGCAGTGTGATCGAAATCAACACCGCGGGTTGGCACAAGCCTTGCGCTGAGGCTTATCCATCATCGCGTTTTCTGGAACTCGCCTGCTCGGCGGGGATCGGGCTGGTGATTTCGTCCGA
>JANODE010000008.1:0-22398 GCA_031412525.1 Akkermansiaceae bacterium
GGTGCCGTCGATGGCGTTCATGTTCCGCAGCCGCAGCGCGACGACTTTCGGCAGGCTCTCGATACGGTCCTCGATCATCGAGATCTTGTCCGTCGCGCCGAACAGGAACGGCCCGTGGATGCGGAAAACCGCCACGCCGTCCGGCATGAGATGGGTCTGCAAACTGTGGGCCGCGCCTTTGCGGATGTATTCCGGCGTAACCTCGGCGACGGTGGTGGTCGTCGTCACCCGGCGGATGTAGAGCAATGCGGCGAGCATCATGCCGATGGCCACCGCTGCTGATAGATCAGCGAAGACCGTGAGCAGGAAAGTGATCAGCCAGACGGAGGCATCGGCTTTTCCGAGCTTGAGGATGGATGGAATCTCCGCCCACTCGCCCATGTTGTAAGCCACCACCATCAGGATGGATGAAAGTAAACATAGCGGGATGTGTTTCGCCAGCGGCGCGGCGAACACCACCACCGCCAGCAGCGTGAGCGCGTGGATGATTCCGGACACCGGCGTTTTCGCGCCCGCGCGGATGTTCGTAGCCGTGCGCGCGATCGCTCCGGTGGCTGGCAGTCCGCCGACCAGCGGCGAGCAGACATTCGCCACGCCCTGCGCGAAGAGCTCCACGTTTGGATTGTGTTTGTCGCCACTCATTCTGTCCGCGACCACGGCTGATAGAAGCGACTCGATCGCACCCAGCATTGCCACCGTCACCGCGGAAAGCAGTAGCGGCTCGATCAGATCGAAGCGGAAAACGGGGACCGAGAACTTCGGCAGCCCTTGCGGAATTCCGCCGAACCGGGTGTCGATCGTCTCCAGCGAAAGATGGAAGCCCCATGCAACCGCCGTGCCTAACAACAGCACGATGATGCTGCCGGGAATCTTCTGCGATTTCCTCCTCATGAAAACCAACAGCAGCAGCACCACCACCGACATCGCCGTTGCGGTCGCGGAGAGCGTGTCAAAATGCGCGCCGATCGTCTGCAGTCGTGGCAGGAAACTTCCCGGCACCTTGTCGATCTGCAGGCCGAAAAAATCCTTGATCTGCGTGCTGGCGATGAGGACCGCGATGCCGTTGGTGAAACCGATGACCACCGGACGCGGTGTGTATTTCACCGCCGTGCCAAGGCCTGTTAGCCCGAGCAGCATCAGGATCACACCCGCCATCATCGTGCACATGAAAAGCCCGTCGATGCCGTGTTTCGCAACAATTCCCGCGATCACCACGACGAATGCGCCCGTCGGTCCGCCGATCTGAGTCATCGATCCACCGAGCGCCGAGATGATGAATCCGGCGACGATGGCACCATACAATCCGGCCTGTGGCGGCACGCCCGACGAGATCGCGAAAGCCATCGCCAGCGGCAGCGCCACCAGCCCGACGGTGATGCCGGCGATCAGGTCGTCGCGGAATTTTTTCCAACTGTAGTCCCGCAGTGCGATGACCGACTTGGGCAGAAACTGCAGTTGCGCCTGCGCGGAAAAATTCATGATGTTCGAAGATTGCGCCCGAAGATACCGCTGATTCCATGGTCCCGCGAGACGGTTAGCCGCCCGTTTCGTCTGAAACAGTGCGCTCACGTTGCGGTTTCGTCAGGGTTTCCTCCACACTCGGGCAAGACGGGTGGGCTAGGTTGGAGAAAATGCAGAACGATCAGATGGTCATCGTGGGCGGCGGAGTCATCGGACTTTGTTCGGCTTACTATGCACTCAAACGAGGTTCCCCGGTCACCGTGATCGAGCGCGAGGCCGTAGGCGGAGACAACTGCTCGATGGGAAACGCGGGCATGATCGTTCCCAGCCATTTCACGCCGCTTGCCGCGCCGGGGATGATTTCCAAAGGCCTGCGCTGGATGTTCAATCCGGAGAGCCCGTTCTATGTTAGGCCACGCATGAACCTCGATCTGATGCGCTGGGGCTGGCTGTTCTATCGGCACTCCACCGAGCGCCACGTCGCGGCGAGCCGCGAGCTGCTGCGCGATCTGAATTTAGAAAGCCGCCGCTTGTTTGCGGAGCTCTCGGAGGAAGCGGACTACGGTCTGGTGAAACGCGGCCTGCTGATGCTTTGCAAAACAGCGAAGGGCCTCGACGAGGAAGCGGAGGTCTCACACGCGGCGAACGAAATCGGACTCACGTCGCAGGTCATCGATGCCGCGGCCGCCGCGAAGCTCGATCCAGCGATCACGATGGACATCGCCGGCGCGGTGTATTTTCCCGAAGACTGCCATCTCGATCCCGCACGTTTCATGGCGGCGATGCGGCAGCGTGTTTCGGATCTCGGTGGGGTTTTCGAAAGCGGCGTGGAGATCGAGGGTATCGAGACCAGGAATAGCGAGGTGATTGCTGTTAGTGGAAATGGCCGGAAATTTGAAGGAAAGCAGTTTGTTCTGGCAGGTGGCTCATGGACGCCGGCGCTGCTGGCGTTTGTCGGCGTGAAACTGCCGCTGCAGGCGGGCAAAGGCTATTCGCTTACCATGCCCTCGCCGCCGGAACTGCCGCAGCTTTGTTCGATTTTCGCCGAGGCGAAGGTTGCCATCACGCCGATGGGCAGCAGCCTCCGCTTCGGCGGCACCATGGAAGTCGGCGGGCTCGATTTATCTATCAACCCGGCGCGCGTGCGCGGAATCGTGAAGTCGGTGCACGCGTATTTTCCCAGATTCTCCGAGCGTGATTTCGATGGCATCAAACCGTGGGCCGGACTCAGGCCGGTTTCTCCCGATGGCATTCCCTATCTCGGAAAAGTGCGTGGTCTTCCAAACCTGATAGCCGCCAGTGGTCACGCGATGATGGGCCTCAGCCTTGCTCCCGTGAGCGGCCGTCTGGTGGCGGATCTCCTTGCGGGAGACCCGCCGTTCCGTCCGATCGATGCGATGGACGCGGGCCGTTTCAGTTAGTGGTTATTTCCATCCGCGGCTCCAGTCCTCGAATTCCGAAGGCCGCAGCCGGTAGCGCGCGATGTTTCCACCGTGCAGGCAGCCAAGCTCGGTCTCCACCACCTCGATGAACTTCGCGCGCTCGTCCGCCGGAATCTCTTCCGCCGCCTTGCGTGCGATCCATTTCGCGGCCACGCGCTTGTCCATGCTGCCGAGCACGACCTCCTTGACGAAGATAGCGATCGCCGCGCGGTGGCGCAAACGGAACTGATCCGGATCCCCCAAGGTTTGCCGGACCGTCGAGTAGCGGGCGCAGGAACGCCGGTAGGCCCTCGCGAAAACATCCCGCAGGTACTCGACGCGGTTCAGCTCGTAAACACCTAACAATCCACCGATGTATTCGCGGGATTCCACATCCACGAACGACAGCGGGCAGAGATTGTGGCGGATGAGCGGGATGTTAGCAGCCAAGCGCGAGACGCGTTTGTTCACGTCCTCGAAAGGCTGCAGGTACGGCAGATGGACCATAGCGAAAAACGCCTGCTCGAAGGGATCCCGCACCGCCGAAGCCTTTTTCAAGATGTCCTCAAAGCGGTCTTCGATCTGCTGGGGTGTTCCTAACGGATGATAGACCGTTCCGCTGATGGCCACCCGCAGCGAGCGCAGGCGGCCGCAGGCACCCGGATCGGACAGCAGGTTGTCGGACAGCAGCGCATGGAGATTGCAGATGGTGTAGCGGTTGAAAGCAAGTTCCCCCGCATCATCCGCCAGCATCTCGATGGCGGCCTTGTGGTTGAGGATCATCTGCGTTTCCTGCACGCCCTTTCCCTCCGTATCCTCGCCAAGCTCCAGCAGCCGTTGGGTTTCCAACAGCGAGTAGGTGTTGCCTTCGAGACGGCTCGAATTCCACGAGAGATCGATGAGCAGACGGTCCATCACCTGCCGGAAATAGGTCCCGGCCGGCAGATCGCCCATGCCGACCTGGCCGATTTCACCCAATTCCTTCCGCAGGTTTTCGGGAAGGTAGAATGTTCTGTTAGGCCGGTAGGAATCAAGGAACGAACCCTGATAGTTCACGGGCGTTCGCTGGGCGAGCGGAAGCTGGATGATCGTGCGGATGTCGAGCGCTTGGGTCGAAAGCCAGTCGTGCCGTATCTTGAAAGCCGGCGGATCTTCGCGGACGACAAAGGAGGTGGGGAGCGGTTCCTCTTTCGGAACGATGTATCGTCTCGCTCGTCCTTCGCCTCGGGGCTCGAGCCGTTTGTCGGAAACAAGTTGATCTAGCCGCCGCTGCAAGGTGCGTTTGGGGAATCCGAGTTCGGAGATTTCCAAGAGCTCTTTCACGGACGCGCCATACGCTCTCGCTGCGATGATGCGACGGAGTTTCTCGAACTCTTGAGCTGGAATTTGAAGTGGCATGATTCTTGGTTTTTATGGCACGATTCATCCGGATCATGCCGTTTCCGCCGCTTTTATGGCACACTTACGCGAATCGCGCCACCAAAATTCACCAAGACCTCAAGAATCGTGCCACTTCAGGCCTTGATTTTTTTCCGATACGCCATCGGGCTGATGCCGACCGCCTGCTTGAACTGGCGCGAAAAGGCGGATTGGTCGGAGTAGCCGCAGGAGAGTGCAACCTGGGCGATGGCCTCCTCGGTGCCGGAAAGACGCTGGCACGCGGCGTCGATACGGATCTTCACGAGATACTGTCCGGCGGTGACGTGGAAGAGCGAACGGATGCGCTGGTCAAACTGATAGACAGAGAGCCCGGCCATTTCGGCGAGGCCGGGAAGACGGAGCGCTTCATCGTAGTGGTGGTGGATGTATTCGATGGCGGCGGACATGGCGGCAAAATCTTCACGCAGTTCTCCAGGCGAGTGGAGGTCGCGGGAGATGCCACAAATGCCGGCGACTTGGCCATTTTTTCCGATGACAGGTTCCTTGAAAGTGAGGCACCAGCCGCTACGGCCGCCTGGGTAGAGGTGAAGTTCCAAGTGATCGTGGATGGCCCGGCCGCTGCGCAGGATTTCCTGGTCCTGAAGTGCGAAGGCGTCGCCAAATGGTGGCGGAAAAAGCTCACTCGCCGTCAGGCCGATCGCGCCTTCCTTGTTAGCGAGACCGCAGCGACTGGCGAGCGTATCGTTCACGGCCATGTAGCGGCCTTGAGCATCTTTGACGAAAAACACCATGTCAGGAACACGGTCAAAGAGGCGATCCACCGGGATCAGCCCATCAAGGGATTCGTAGAAACTCTTCCGGAGTAAATCTGCTTTGTTCATCGTGGCTTTCACAGCGGAGGAGTCTTATACGAATCGAGAAGTGCCCGCTAGAGCATTCGCCAAGACTTTGATGGTAGAAAACAAGCAGCAGCTCATGAGCCAAGGCTCCCGATGCGTCTCGAACTCGTCGGAGCCGAACTCGCCGCTGCCACCGTCCTCATCGAGAAAGCTCTCGCGACCGCCCCTTCCCTCGACTAAAATGAATCCCAATTGCATGATCACCCCCCTTCTTGGCACGTCCTTCATTGGCTATTCTCGATCTAATGGCCACGAGTCCTGCGGCAATGGGGTAGAACCCGGAACCGGCAGCCTGCTAGACCCAGTCTATCAATCCGCCACGCCCGAGGAAGTGGAAATCACCATGGCTCTCGCCGCCTCGGCGTTTCCGGTTTACTCGAATCTATCTGGAAAAGTCCGCGCCGGATTTCTCCGCGCCATTGCCTCCGAAATCGAAGGCGTTGTTGAGGACATCGTCGAGCGCGGCCAGCTTGAAACCGCGTTGCCGGAGCCACGCCTGCGTGGCGAGACCGGGCGCACCGTCGGCCAGCTTCGGATGTTCGCGGCCCAGATCGAGGAAGGCTCGTGGGTCGATGCCCGCATCGAGCGTGCCGATCCCGACCGCAAGCCGATCCCGAAGGTGGATCTCCGTTCGATGCTCCGCCCGCTTGGTCCGGTCGCCGTTTTCTGCGCTGCAAACTTTCCGTTAGCCTATTCCGTAGCCGGCGGTGACACGGCTTCCGCACTCGCTGCAGGTTGTCCGGTCATCGTCATCGCGCACGAGGCCCACCCCGGAGTCGCGGAAATCGTCGCCGCGGCCGTGATCCGCGCGGCGAACCTAACAGGAATGCCCGACGGCGTGTTCTCCGTGCTTTACGGTGGTGGCCGCAAGGTCGGCCAAGCGGTCGTGAAACACCCTGTCACGCAAGCTGTCGGGTTTACCGGTTCCCGCGCGGGAGGCACCGCGCTGATGGAGATCGCGGCGAATCGCAGGCAACCCATCCCGGTTTACGCGGAGATGAGTTCGGTGAATCCGGTCGTCATCCTTCCTGGAGCGTTAGAGCGTGGCGAAAAAGCTTTAGCAGAAGCGTTCTTCGGATCGCTCACTCTCGGCGTCGGCCAGTTCTGCACCAATCCCGGTATCGTTTTCCTACCTGCTGGCCGCGGCGAAACATTTCTCACAATACTCAAATCTCTCATCGAAGACGCCTCGCCCGGCACGATGCTCAACGCAGGAATCTGCCAATCCTTCATCGACTCCAAAGCCGCCGTGGCATCGACCGCAGGCGTGAAAACCTTTGCGCTTTCTCACAATGAAGCCGCATCCGGCCAAGGCTCGCCCGCCGTCTTCACCGTCTCTATCAGCGACTTCCTTGCCAATGAAAATCTCCGGCACGAGATGTTTGGCCCAGCCACCCTGATCGTCCAGGGAACCCTTGGGGAAATCGAAGCCGCCATTCCAAAACTCGAAGGGCAGCTCACCGCCAGCCTCCACGCCACCGACGAGGAACTAGCAGCTTGCAGCAACCTCGTCCACGCCCTTCAACAGCGCGCTGGCCGACTCATTTTCAACGGCTGGCCCACCGGCGTCGAGGTCTGCCACAGCATTGTCCATGGCGGCCCCTTCCCGGCCACTTCCGACGGCCGCAGCACCTCGGTCGGCACCATGGCCATCCTCCGCTTCACCCGCCCGGTCGCGTGGCAGAGCTTCCCGGACACCGCGCTTCCTGCGGAACTCCAGGACGCCAATCCGCTCGGAATCATGCGGATGGAGTGACGATAGCATCGGACTTTCGACTGCGGTGTGCCTCACCGTAGTCCAATGCGAGGGCATTATTCAGGCTCGTCGCGTAGCCTCAAATTCTCGTCTGCCCATTCCCCCGGACGCGATACTGATAGCTGGTCAGCTCGCGGAGTCCCATCGGGCCGCGGGCGTGGAGCTTGTCGGTGGAGATGCCGATTTCCGCGCCGAAGCCGAACTCGCCGCCGTCGGCGAAGCGGGTGGAGCAGTTGTGGAAGACGCAGGCGGAATCGACGGAGCTGAGAAATTGTTCAGCCGCGGCCTCGTCGCGGGTGACGATGACGTCGGTGTGATGTGAGCCGTGGTCGTTGATGTGGGCGACGGCTTCATCTAACGAACTGACGATTTTCACGGCGATGATGAGTTCGAGGAATTCCGTGTCCCAGTCCTCGGCGGTGGCGACGGTGGCGTCGGGGATGATTTCCAACACGTTTTCGCAGCCACGGATTTCCACGTGTTTCTCGCGCAGCGCGGCGGCGACTTTGGGAAGGAACTCGGCGGCGATGTCGCGGTGGACGAGTAGGATTTCCAGCGCGTTGCAGACCCCGGGTTTCTGGGTCTTCGAATTGACCGTTAGAGCAGAGGCCATGTCGAGATCGGCCGCCTTGTCGGCGTAGAGGTGGCAGATACCGTCGTAGTGCTTGATGACGGGCATGCGGGCGAGCGAGACGACGGTTTCGATCAGCCCCTTGCCGCCGCGCGGGATGATGAGGTCGAGCCATTTGTCCATGCCTGCTAGAACCGCCACGCTCTCGCGGTCGGTGAAGGGGATGAGCTGGATCGCGTGCTCCGGGGCACCTGCTTCGGCGAGCGCGGCGGCGATGGCGACATTCGAGTGGATGGCCTCGCTGCCGCCGCGGAGGATGGTGGCGTTGCCGGTTTTGAAGCAGAGCACGGCGGCGTCCGCGGTGACGTTCGGGCGGCTTTCGTAAATGATGCCGATGGTGCCGATGGGCACGCGGGTCTGGGAAATACGGATGCCGTTGGGGCGTTCCCATGCGTCCATGATTTCTCCGACAGGATCTGGCAGTGTGGCGACCTGGTCGATGCCGGCGGCCATCGCTTCGATGCGTTTCTCGTCGAGCATGAGCCGGTCGAGCATGGCGTTGGAAAGGCCCTTTTCCCTGCCGGCAGCGAGGTCCCGGGCATTGGCGACTAACAATTCCGGCACGCGCTGGCGGATGGCGGCGGCCATGGCGCGGAGGATCGCGTTTTTCTCGTCGGACGAAAGCTGGGCGAGCTTGTAGGCGGCGGCGCGGGCCTGCTTGCCCATTTGGTGGATCGTTTCCTGGATGGCGGACATGGTGAAATCAGGCGGCGGCCTGCGAGGGCGGGACGCTAGACCGAAATTCAGAAATGAGAACCACGGATTGCTCCGGATCGTTTTCACGCCCCGCCACGGAGGATTTCCAGCGGCGGGTGGTTGGAGACGCCGCGGCTGAGGGCGAGGCCGCCGAGGATGGCGGCGGCGGTGGCGGTGGTGAAGGTGATGAGGAGCAGCACGGGATCGGGGACGGGCGACGATTTGAAAACAAAGATCGCCAGCCCGGCGTTGGCGGCGGTCGCGAGGAGGACTCCGGTGAGCGCGGAGAGGATTCCCAAGGTGGCGTACTCGATGACCAGGATGGCGCGGACTTGTTTCGCGGATGCGCCGAGCGTGCGGAGGAGCACGCTTTCCTTGAGCCGAACGTCGCGGCCGTTCAGCAATGTCCCGATCAATATCGGCAACCCGGCGAGCAGCGTGAAGCCACCGAGCACGGTGACGACGAGCGAGATTTTGCTCAGGATCCCGCGGACCGTTTCGAGGATCTGCGTGAGGTCGATGGCGGAAACATTGGCGAAATCCGCGGCGAGCGCGCGCTGGAGATTTCCGGAAGCCGTGGCATCGGGCGTGCGGGTGGTGACGACGTTGAAACCGGGCGCGCCTTCGAGGACGCCGGGCGGGAAGACCATGAAGAAGTTGAGATTGAACCGGCTCCAATCGACCTTGCGGAGGCTCGTCACGCGGGCTTCCACGGACTGGCCCTGGACATCGAGCGTGATCGCGTCGCCGAGGTTGACGCGGAGGTCCGTCGCGATTTTTTCCTCAAGGGAAATCGGCACGGGGCCGTTGGGATCGGGGATGGTGGTGTGCCACTGGCCGGCAATGACGGTCTCGGTCGGGTTGAGGGAATCGCGGTAGGTCGAGCGGAACTCCCGGCGCGCGACCCATTTGGGAACGCCCTTCGCTTGGTTGACCGGCACGCCGCGGACCGCCTGGACGCGCATGGTGACCATAGGAGCGTTTTCGAGGACTGGGAGGTTTTGTGCTTTGATCAGCGAGGTCACACCGTCGATCTGATCCGGCTGGACGTCGATGAGGTAGAGGTTCGGGCTTCCGTCCGAATGGGTGATTTGCAGACGCTGCTGCAGAAGATTTCCCGCGAGCAGGATGGTCAGCAGGAGAAACGTCCCGAGGCCGAGCGAGAGCAGGAAAAGAAGCGTCTGGTTTCCGGGGCGGTGGAGATTGGAAATGCCCTGGCGCAACAGATAGGGCCACGCGGGTGTCACGAGCCGGCGGGTGATGGCCATGAGTCCGCGGGCCACCGCGATGATTGTCAGAAATGCCGTGGCAAGCCCGCCGATCATCCCGAGGGCGCGTTTCCAGTTCGGGTCATTGCCGAGTGCGACGAGCACAAGCAATCCCGCGAGCAGCAGGTAAACCGGCAGCGCGCGGAGTGTCCCGCCGGTGAGCGTCGCTCCGGCCCGCAACGTGGCCGCAGGCGAAATCTGGCGGATTTTCAGCAGTGGAATGAGCGCGAAGCCGCAACACACGGCGAATCCTGCCAACGTCGTTTGCGCGACGATCTTCCACTCCGGAGAGGGTGCGACGGCGATGGGAAGCTGGTCTTTGAAAACGGAAATCGCACCGACCTGCAACGCGATCCCGAAGCCCGCTCCGAGCAGAGCGCCGAGCAATCCGAGCGCGGCGGTCTGTGCGACATAGATGGCCGACGCCAAATGCCCCGGCGCACCGAGGCAGCGGAGGATCGCGATCGTCGGGATGCGGCGGTTCACATGCGATTGCACCGCGCCTGCCACGCCAAGCGCTCCGAGCGCCAGCGAGGCCAGCGCGAGGATGCCGAGGAAGCGTTGGAATAGATCGAGCGCGTCGCCCAGGTTTTCACGGCGGTCGTCCGGTGTTTCCAGCCGCCACGGCGTGTCCGGGAAATCCTTGCGGACTTGATCCTTCAGTTTTCCGGATGGTGGACCGGCGGGAATTTCCAAATGCACCTGATGCGACGCCATGCTGTTGGTGCCGAGGAGCCCGCTCCTTTGGACATCGGAATAGCGGAGATACGCTTCCGGCGCGAATCCGCTGAACCGGCTCGCGCGCGGCGCGCCCTTGTCGATCACGCCGAGAATCTTCAGCCGCAGGTTGCCGAGCTGCACCACCTCGCCCACCTTGGCACCGAACTGATCGAGGATCGCCGCTTCCAGCAAAACGCCGGGCTCATCGGCGAGGCGCTGCCACGCATCGGCGGGGCGGGTTTCGATTTTCCCGTAGAAAGGATAGCCGCCCTCCATGCCGCGGACCTGCACGAGCCGCGCGTCGCCGGAGGGAAATTTCATCATGGAAGGAAACGCCGTCTCGCGGGCGGTGCGGCTGGCCATCTTGGAAAGCCGCGCGATGTCCGCATCGGCGACGGGCTGGCGCGAGGAAATCTGAAGGTCGGATCCGAGCAACTCCTTCGCCTGTGTTTCAATACCCGCCTCGACACTGGCTTTCAGCGAGTGGATGGCGACGAGCGCGGCGATGCCGGAAACGATGGCGAAAGAAAAAATGAGGAGCCGGACCCGCTGTGTGCGGCTGTCCCGCCACGCCATTTTCCAAGTCCACGGATGGATCAGCGCGCCGGGCACCGAGCGCGGCAGCGGGCGGTGATCAGGCGATGGCATTTTCCTCCTCCGAGATGATGGTTCCGCCGCTCATCTTCACCACGCGCCGGGCCTTCGCGGCGAGGGCGGGATCGTGCGTCACCAGCACCAGCGCGGTGCCGGCCTCGCGGTTGAGGCGGAACAACATCTCGACGATGGGGCCGCTGGTTTCGGCGTCGAGGTTGCCGGTCGGCTCGTCGGCGAAGAGGATTTTCGGGCGGTGGATGAAGGCACGGGCGAGGGCGACGCGCTGTTGTTCGCCGCCGGAAAGCTGGAGCGGGTAATGGTCGAGGCGGTCGCCGAGGCCGACTTGGCGCAGAAGATCTTCGGCGTCTTTCTGGCGGCCGGTCTCGCCGCGCAGTTCGAGCGGGACGAGGACGTTCTCGATGGCAGTGAGTGTGGGGATGAGCTGGAAACTCTGGAAAACGAATCCGACGAGCCGGTTGCGCAGCGCGGCGCGGGCGTCCTGGGAAAGATCTTCCAGTGCCTGTCCGTCGAGCTTCACCGAGCCGGCGGTGGCGTCATCGAGCCCGGCGCAGAGTCCTAACAACGTCGTTTTACCGCTGCCGGACGGACCGATGATCGCGAGCGTGTCGCCTGCATCGAGCGCGAGATGGACGTCGCGGAGGACGGTGAGCTCGTGGCTGGTGGTGCGGTGGATTTTTTTCAGGCCGTGGATCTCAAGGATGGGTCGATTGACAGCCGGGGGCGATGATTCTAGTCTGGCGGATGGCATGGTTGAGACTTCTGGCGTTCGGGCTGTTGGTGGTGACGGGCGGCGGATTATCCACCGCGCAGTCGCAAAATGCAAACGGCGGGAAGAAGCGGATCGTCGTGCTGGGCGACAGCATCACGGCGGGCTACGGGCTTGATCCGGCGGAGGCTTATCCCGCGTTGTTGCAGAAAAAGATCGATGCAGCCGGGCTGGCGTTCACCGTCGCCAACGCGGGCGTGAGCGGAGATACAACGGCAGGCGGCCTGCGACGCATCGACTGGGCGCTCGGCCAACAGGGAGCGGACGTGCTTTTGATCGCGCTGGGCGGAAACGACGGGCTGCGGGGGATTTCACCCGCCCAGACGGAGAAGAATCTAACTGGCATCATCGGCAAGGCGCGGGCGAAGAACCCGGCGATGAAGATCGTGGTGATCGGCATGCAGATGCCGGACAACATGGGTCCGGAGTTTACAGCCGCTTTCAAAGGCGTGTTTCCGAAAGTCGCGGCGGCGGAGAAAACCGAGGTGATTCCGTATCTGCTGGAAGGCGTGGGCGGAGATGAAAAACTGAATCAACCGGACCGGATCCATCCCACGGCCGACGGCCAGCGGAAGATCGCGGATCATGTTTGGGAAAAGCTGAAGGCGTGGTTGTGAGCGGACGGAGGTCTCGCGGCGACCGGTGATCGCCACCACGTTCAGGAGGCAACCGCCGCGTGGAACCGCGTGGAAATCCCCTTCCCTGCGATAATGTCTGCCAGGCGTTTGGGGTGGCGGCCGTGAGCGATGTGGGTTTCGATGCCGGCGGCCATCGCTTCGATGCGTTTTTCATCCAACATGAGCCGGTCGAGCATGGCGTTGGAAAGGGCCTTTTTCCTGCCGGCGGCGAGGTCCAGCGTGTTTGCGGCCAGGAGTTTCGGCGTCGCCTTGCGGATGGCGGCGGCCATCGCGCGGAGAATCGCGTTTTTCTCGTCGGACGAAAGCTGGGCGAGCTTGTAAGCGGCCGCGCGGGCCTGCTTGCCCATTTGGTGGATGGTTTCCTGAAGGATGGACATGGAAAAATCGATGAAGATGCCTGCGAGCGAGGCACGCTAAACGATTCGTCGGATCGGACAACGGCAATTTGTCACTCCCCCGGTTCCGAACGTTCCCTCAGGAAATGTCTCGGTTCTCCAGACGCCATTCACTTTGAGGGCGGCGGCGCTTGAGGAGGAGCAGGCCGCCGATGAGGCCCAGCAGGGGCGCCCCGGGTTCCGGCACGGCGGCTGGCACTTCCACTCCGATGTCCTGTGCAGTGAAGCGATAGATTACGGCGGTGGAATTTCCATGCTCGAATGCCGAGCCGGTGATAAACGATCCCACGCCGCCTTCACTCATGGTGACACCGCCCCAGGTGAGGCCGGGCAGGGCGTCCTGGATTTCTCCAAGCGTGACCGAGTAGGTCCCTTCCTCGACTGCCGCCAAACTGGAGGCATAGTTTGAAAGCATTCCTGATAGGTCCGAGCTCTGTGAGACATCGATCGTGTTGAGGTCCACACCGTTCATCCTGCCGCCGATGTTCTCCGGCCCGCCGCCGCCCATTGCCAATAAATAGACGGAAGTTTCCCCGGTCTCGAATTCGAACGAGAAGCTGCTCGCAAGGTCGATCTGCTCCCCCCACCCAACGTTGTTTTGATAGATCAGTCGGGTGACGGTGGTGCTGGTGCCAACCAGCACGGCAAAGTCGTTGTCAGAGATGATTTCCAGGGTGACGGCCGCATGGGACAGACCGGCGGACGCCAGAAGCAGGGTAAAGTAGCAGACAGGTAATTTCATGTTAGGGTGTAGATGGTGTGATGACGGCAAACGCGGGCCTTGCTCCGGATTTGAATCCGGGTGGCGCCCGCAGAGATCGCGCCAACTTGGAGCTGAATGATACAATCAATTGATGATCAATCAATTGTGGCCGGTCTTCTGGCGGTGAGCGCTCACCTGATTCCTCAACGTTGGAAACTTATGCAGGATGTGTTGAATATTCTGCAGAGCTAAAGAAACCAACCCGGAAGCCGTAGGGCTTGGATCGTCAATGTCACCGCTGCATCCAGAGCGCGCTTGTTGCGGGGGACTGGGAAAGTCCGGCGCTCAAGGAGCACCAGCCGCGTGGAATCTCGTGGAAATCCCCTTGCCTGCGATGATGTCCGCCAGCCGCTCGGGATGGCGGCCGTGGGCGATGTGGGTCTCAATGGCGGCGTCAACGGCGAATTTCACGGCGGCGAGTTTCGACGCCATGGCGACCGCTTCGGCACTGCAGACAAGGTATTTCTTCGGTTGGCAGCCGCGCAGGGCACAAGTGCCGCCATAGGGGCGCTCGTCGATGATTGCGATCTTCTTGCCGCCGCGCTTCAGGCCTTCGGCGGCGTAGTAGGCGGAGGTGCCGGAGCCAACCACGACGGCGTCGAATTCATGAATTTGCTGGGACATACGAAGAGACATTCATCTGCGCGAGTAACCTCGTGATTTGAAATCGTCAAAAATCCAGTCATTCGATTTCCACACCCGGATTTCCCTCATTCACTGATCCGTTGGATGATGCAGCCAATCCCAATATCCCTCGAACCAATCGACTTCGATGGGCTACAGGCGATGCTTTCCCGTCTAATGGGAATTCAACCAGTCCCCAACGTCCTCACATGCGTGGCTGATAAGAGTTTCCCGGTCGTACGCCTCGTAAGGCAGTGCGGCATCCTGGCGCGTAGCGTGCACGATGGGCAGGTAGCAGATTTCCCCCGTCGCTTCATATTTCGTCAGGGCTTCAGATAGAGTGCGAGTGCCTCGATATCCTCGGACTTTTTCTCCGGGTGCTCGAACTGGCGTGGGCTGCCTTCGCTGATCCCGAAAAAGCGATGATCAAAGGTAACGGCGTGAATGCCCATTTCCGCGTGACGCGTTGCATATTGGAGCGGTGCCTGCTCCTGAACCATCCCGATGGCTCCACTGATGACTACCTTTGAGATCCGCAGAATGAGGAGCATCGAAATCGGATCGACGCGCACTGAAATTCTTTCCGCCACAGTGGGGTTCAACGGACGGGCGGCGCAATCTGGAAAATTCTGAACGGCCCGGTGGGCTGCGCGCCTTCCTGGATCCGCGCGGAAGTCACCATCAGAGATCCATCCGGCCCGAGTGCAAAGCTATCGGGCCACGACAGCGCCGGACTGGAGGCGACGACCACCGGCTTCCCATCGGTCCACTTGCGGACGGCATTGAATTCCAGCGACGAGAGATAAAGCGTGCCGTCGGGAGCCATTTCCAGACCATCGGACGCACCGGATTCGCCGAGACGCTCGACCTTGGCGGCGAGCGCCGCAGGTGCAAGCGTCCGATCCAACAGGGCGGCGACGGGCACCCGATAGAGCGTGCGTCCGATCAGTGCCTGATAGTAAACAAACTCGCCCTTGGGATCCACCGCGATTCCGTCGGAGTGTATTTTGGGCGGCTGGCCGTTCTGGAGGAAGGGCTTGCCACCGATCGTCAGGGTGATGTCTTCCGCCATCACCGAGGGGTCGCCGTCGAGCAAGCGGCGGGATTCGCCGGATTCCAGATCCAGCACGATCAGCGCACCCGCGCCAGAGTCGGTTAGGAACGCGACGGGCTTGCCGGGAAGGAAGCGGACGTCATTGAGGTAGCTGGAGACCGTGGCGACCTCGTTGGGAAAACGATAGACGCGCAAAGTCTTGCCGGAGTTCGGATCGATCTGGAAAAGCTTCGGCCCGCCGGGCAGCACGCCCTTGAATTCCGGGTTGGCGGGATCGAGCACCCATAATTTCCCCTGCGGCCCGGCCACCACGCTTTGCACACAGACGAAGTGGTTTTCCACCGGATCGCCGGGCTTCCAAGTGTTGATCGCCTGATCGGGAAACGGTGTGACCTGACCGTCCTTCAACTCGCCCACGCTGAACGGCTGCGGCCCACCCCAGCGTGGATAGTTCACAAAAATCCGCCCGTCCGGCATCACGGCGATGCCGGTCCAGCGCCGTTCGGAGGTGGCGAGCTCGGTCATTTCCCGCACGGGCACGGCGGCGACGGCGGGTGGCTCGGCGCGGAGGCCGGCGGCACCCAGCAGGACCAGCAGCGGGAGGGCGGAGGTGGTATTCATTCTACGCCGGTCGGCGCGCGATCGGCAGCTGTCAAACGCGATCGGTTGCCTGGCAGGGTTTTATCCAGCAGGTCAGCCATGAAGCATCCAGCGGGCATCGACTTTCGTGAGTTCCACAAGCGGTTTCAAAGGCAATCGAAATTCACCTCCCGGCGGGCCTCGGGATGATCGCGGACGTATCCGGCGATTTCGTGGCCACGGGCAAACCAGACGTTGCCCCGCTGGTGGGCCTTGACGAGCAGTTCCTCGAGCAACCGCACCCGCGAGGGTCTGCCGCTGAGCCAGGGATGCAGGGTGAGCACGAAGCAACAGCCGAAGTCGTGCATGGCCTCGAACTCGCGCCACCAGAGATCGAACACTTTCGCGCAGTTCTCCGGCACCACGCCCCACGCGGGCTCCGCGTTGAATGCGAACTGCTCCCAATCCTCCAGCAGCCATTGCCCGGGAATTTCGATCAGGCCGTTGGCGTGACGATAGGGCACCTCCTCGCCCATCAGACTGGCATTGTAGAGAAATCCGAACTCGTGCAGCAGATCGGGCGTACCGGGATTGATTTCAAACCACGGCGCGCGGTAACCGACGGGCCGCTGGCCGCCGAACTTTTCGAGAATGCCGATGCTTTTTTCCAGAATCGCGCGCTCTTCATCCGGGTGCAGACCGGCGAGTTTTTCATGTAAATGGCCATGAGCGCCGAGTTCGTGGCCGCGAGTGAGAATCGCATCCATCATCCGCGGATGTTGCTCCGCGATAAAGCTCGGCACGAAGAAGGTGGCGGGCACCTCCAGGTGGTCGAGCAAGCCGAGCAGGCGCGGCACACCGATGTTTGGTCCATACTCGCATTGCGACATCGTGGTGAGGCGTTTCGCGAGATCGGGATCCTCCCCGAGCGCGGTTGTTTCGCCATCGACATCGAAACAAAGCATGAAGGCGCACTTGGCCCCGTTAGGCCAGATGAAGCGCGGTGGTGGTGAATAGGGAGAGGCGTTCATGGTTGATAATGAATGGGCGACGGATCGGAAGACACCCGCACGAGAGCCGATTCCAAGGACTACTCGCCGCCGGCGGTGAAATCCGCGAACTCCCGGCGAAGTCGTCCGGCGATCCAAGTGTTGAGCGACCACAGGTCGGCAACCGGTTGGTCGGTGAACGGCAGCGTGTGGAGATAGCCGTCTGGGCCGAATTCCGGAGTGACGGTGCAGACCGTCTCGCCGCGGGACTGGCGGGCTTTCCAGATTTCACGCCACCAGCGGAGGTGGGCGTCGAGCGCCTCAGCGTGTTCGGGGGCCGCCGGGTGGGATACCTGCGGGCCCTGGGCATAGCCGACGCGGGCATGGAAGTGGTCCGCGCGCGCGGCGCAGAGCGCGAGCAGGTCCGGCAGCGCGTCCATCACGAGTTGCTCGCAGACACAGCACCAGTGGCTGAAATCGCAGTTCAGCCGGAGCCCGGGAAGCGCCTCCAGCAAGCGGCGGGTGGCCAGTGGGTGGAACGTCGCGCGCGAGCGGTGCATCTCGAAGGTGAGCGGCAGACCTGCCGCCCGGGCGCCTTCGATGCACTCGCCGAGCAGCGTGATGTTTTCCTCCGCCTCCCAGAGATCGGAACCCGCCATGCAGTTCACGCTCATCGGCGCCATTTCGGCCACGCCTTCGAGCTTGCGGAAAAAATCCCCGCGGTGCGCGGCGGGCGTCAATCCGGGCTCGGGCACATACACGTTCGGCCGGCAGCCGGTGGTGATTTCCGCGATGTAGGCCATGCCCTCGGCGGCAAGTAGGCCACGCCAGCGGGCGCGCTCGGCAGCGCTGTTGGGTGGGGGCGCCTCGATCCCGTCGAAGCCGGCCTCGCGGGCGATCGCAATGGCCTCTTCGAGTGATCCCGAGTGGCCCCAGAAGGTTTTGAAAACGAGTAATTTCATGAAAATTTCGGTGGGCATTGGGCAGGGGCGACATCGCCATCCAGCGCCGGCCAGGTGCCCCGGGCACGCGCCGCGATGTAGCGCTGCAACAGCCAGACCGACATTTCCAGATGGCTGAGACGGCCGCGTTGATAGCCTTCGGAATACATGCTGCGGTGCACCGCGGTAACCACTTCCATGTCCTCAAGGTGGAATCCCACGGCCTCTTCGCCACCACGGGCCAGCATTTCGGCAAATCCGGGATGGTCGCGGCTGCTGGTGGGAACGAGCACCGTGGTCAGCAGTTGGAGGCGGTCCGGCCCGTTCGGGATCATGCGATACCAGACGATCTGATCGGGAGCCAGCAGCACCGTGAACAACGGCTCGCCCAGAAGCAGCCCCCATTCGAAACGCTTTTCGCCGTCCACTCCGGGCACCACGGGAAACACGTCCCACTGGCCGCCTTCAGACTCCGCCTTGGTGATTTTTTCACGGACCGCCGGGCGGTAGGGCAGGTGGCAGCGGATGTGGTGCGGGCGTTCCCGTTCGTTCCAGGTATCGCGCGCCGCCATCATCGGTTGTAGCGAATGACAGTGGGCCCCGACGTGGTGGTAGGACTCCATGAAATTTTCCGTGAGGATCTTCCAGTTGCATGGGACATCCCACGAGCGCTCGAAGACGATGCTCATTTCCTCAAACTTCCACGGAGCGATGTCCTCGCCCATTTCCGCGTATTGCGCGGCCACGCTGTGGCTGGCTTGGCCGTCGAGATTGACGAAGACAAACCCGTGCCAGACCTCGCTGCGGAATTCGTGAAGCCCCCAGGCGTCCCGGCAGAATCCTTCCGCCGCCTGCATTTCCGGGCAGGCTTTGAGGCGGCCGTCGAGCTCGAAGGTCCACGAATGATACGGGCACAGGAACAACCGGGTGTTACCACAGCCCGACTTGCCCTCCGACCATTCCGCCGGGCCGTGGCCTTCGTGGCCGAACGCAGGTGGCATGATGTCCATCCCGCGGTGCGGGCAGGCGCGCGACAGGACGCGCACGTCGCCTGCCTTGTCACGCACGACAATGAGCGGATTGCCGAAAAGATCGAGGTTCACGAAATCCCCGTTGGCAGGAATCTGGGAAATGTGGGCGAGACAAAACCACCCGGGCTTGAACAGATGGTCCACCTCCCAGCGATAGAACGCCTCACTGGTGTAAGCCTCGCGCGGCATCGTGACCGCCTGCGCCAGCGGCAGCGCGGCGATCCGCTGGATTTCCGCGAGAATGCCGGCGACATCGGTGGAGATCGGTTTCAGCGCGGAGATCGTGGCATCGTTGAGTTGTTGGTTTTCCGCACAGGCGGCGCGGACCTGTTCTTCACTGATGATGGGCATGGAATTTGTGGTTTTGGAGGTTCAGGCGGGGCTGGCGGCAATCCGGAAGCCGAGGTTGTCGCGGAAGCGGGATTCGTCGTGACCATCGCGCCACGACGGGCGAAGCAGCCGTGGCAAGTAATCCCACGCCCCGCCGCGGATGACCCGCAACTGAGGCGACCGAGCGGGTGTCTCCCGCGCCGAGCCGTCCGCCGGCGCGCCGTGATAGTCCGGATGCCAAATGTCCGAGGCCCACTCGGCCACGTTGCCCAGCAGATCCATCAGTCCGAAGCCGTTGGGCGGATAGGCCCCGGCGGGCGTGGGATGTCCCGGCCCGATGCGGGCTCCGTTTTCGGCATACAAATAGTTCGCGACGGCCGTCGTGGGCTCTTCGTTCCACGGATAAAGCGTGTCGGTTCCGGCGCGGGCCGCGTATTCCCACTCCGCCTCGCTTGGCAGGCGCAGCGCCAGTCCGCAGCGGGCACCGAGCCACTCGCAATACGCGACCGCTTCCCGCCAGCTCACGCCGGTGACCGGGATTTCATCAGCAGCCGCAGGCGACCAATCGGGGCGGAATTCCCGGTAAGCGGCGACGGTCACCGGGAAACGTCCGAGCTGGAACGACGGCACGCGGACCCAGTGCCGGGGCCGCTCGGTGTCGTTGGCGAACTTGTCGCCCGGAGTTTCTCCCATCAGATATTCCCCTGCGGGAAGCGTGACCAGATCGGGAGCTAACATGAGGTCGGGAGCTTAAGCCGGTGATAGCAATTTCAAGCCACCCACGCCGATGATGATCAGGGCCATCATGGCAAGGCGGGCAAGCCCGAGAGGCTCATCCAGCGCGATCACGCCGTAAGTCACCACGCCGAGGGACGCGATGCCGCTCCACACCAGGAAGCTGACGCCCGCCGGGATGCCGCGCATCGCGAGTGCCAATAAATAAGTGGTGGTGGCGGCCGCGCAGATGGCCAGTGCGGTCGGCTTGGCGAGCGTGAATCCTTTGGAGTGAAAGACCGCGATGCCATAGACTGCTTCCACAACGGCGGCAAGAAGCAGGTAATACCAACTCATGTCGAAACCCTTGGAAGTGGGATTGTTGCGCGACGTTTACTTGGAGCCGATCTCCTTGGTGAGTGACGGATCGAGGTATTTGGCCGTGTCCTGAGCTTTTTCGTAAACTTTGAATTTCACGTTGAATCCGTCCACGATCTTCGAGGAGCCATAAACGGAGCCAAGTCCGGGAGCATCTTCCCAGCGCTTCAGGGCCTCCTCACGGGTGAGGATGTAAGTGCCCTTGAGGAAGGGTTCGTATTCTTCCGGGGTGACCTTGACCCGGGCTGAGAGAATTTTCAGGATCTCATCGAGATTCTGCTCGTCCTTCATGAAATCGACGATGCGGTACCAGACCTTGGTCACTTTCATCCAGTCATCGCGGCGTTTCTCAAGGCTTTCCGGGGACACGTAGAGGATGTCGTAAATGATCCCCGGCGCATCGGCCGAGGTAAAGAGCGGCTTCGATCCGGGCAGGGTCTTGAGGGCCTGGCCTGAACTCGGCTGCCATGCGCTGATCGCGTCCACCGCCTTGGAGGCGAGCACTTGGGGTGTCTCGTTGGTCGGCGTGTTGACGATGGTGACGTCGTCGCTTTGCATCCCGGCTTTTTCCAAACCGGTGAGCAGCAGGAGGTGTGAGACGAATCCTTCCTCAAGGCCGATCTTCTTGCCTTTGAGATCCTTCATGGAGGTGATCCCCGGCGCGGCCACGACCATGTCATTGCCATTGGAATAGTCGTTGATGATGATGCCGACGGAGGGCTTGCCAGTGGCTCCGGTGACCAGAGCGTCACCATTGGTCATGCCGACTGCATCCACCTTTCCGGCGACGTAGGCATCCATCGACGGCACGTAGTCGAACCACTGGAAATCGACTTCCACCCCTGCCTCCTTGAACCAGCCCTTCTGCAGGCCGATCTCCCAAGCAACGAAGCCCGGCCAGTCGGAGTAGGCGATTTTGAGTGGTTCCGCGCGGGCGAGTCCACACAGGGCTAGAATTCCAACGGCGGCGGTCACGAGACGTAATGATGATTTCATGGCGGTGGGATGATGCGCCCTGGAAAGGTTCTTCAGTATGAAATACCGTCCAGAGCTTCATACCGGAGTGAGCACAGGCTATGCCAAACCGCCCCTGCTGGCCGATGCCGCAGCCCGGTCGCGACCTGATATTCGTTAGTAACCCGCCGTGTTGTCACGCTGTGGAGGAAAAACCTCGTGCAGGGATCGGAGCGCGATGTGGGACAGACAATGTTCCCCACTGGCCGTTTCCACTAGGGAAAACCGCGCGATCAAGAGGCGATTGCCGCGTGGAAGCGGGTGGAAATTCCCTTCCCTGCGACGATGTCCGCCAGGCGTTCGGGATGGCGTCCGTGAGCGATGTGGGTTTCGATGCCAGCGTCCACGGCGAACTTCACGGCGGCAAGTTTCGAGGCCATGCCTCCCATCGAGAAGCGGCCTTTGTCTTCGCGGACGTGGCGGAAGACTTCGTCAATCGCCGGCACCTCAGGGATGAGCTGGTTGGTCTCCGGATCCAGCAGCCCGTCCACGCTGGTGAGCAGAATGATACGTTTGGCTTCGGCAAGTTTCGCGACGCGGACGGAGAGCATGTCGTTATCGCCGAACTTCAGTTCTTCGACGGCGACTGAGTCGTTCTCGTTGATGATCGGCAGGATGTGCGGCTCCATCAGAAGCCGGCGCAGGGTGTCGCTTACATAGCCCGCGCGTTCGAGCGTACCGAGATCGGCGGCGGTGAGCAGGACTTGTGCGATGGTAATGTCGAAATTTGAAAAAAGGCTGCTGTAGGTCTGCATCAGACGCGCCTGGCCAATCGCCGCGCAGGCCTGGCGGGTGGCGGTTTCCTTCGGGTATTCCTGCAGCCCCAGCGCCGAGACGCCGGAACCCACCGCGCCGGATGACACGAACAAGCAACGGTGGCCGCTGTTGACCAATCCGGAAATGGCGGAAACCAGATGGACCAGTGCGGCGCGGTCCAGAGTGCCGTCGGCAGATTTAGTGAGAACGCCGGTGCCGGCCTTGATGACAGTGAGATCGGAATTCATGGAAAAAATCGCCTTCGGGCGGGCGACGGGATAGCGGTTTCCCTATGCGGAGGCCAGCGCGAGCTTGGAAAATGTCAGCCGGCGCTGTTTTTCTCCTCAACGCGAGGCGAGCGCCCGTTCCTTGGCGCGGATGACTTTGATGGGAACCGCGTTCGCGGCATCCTCAAGCATCCGGCGGCGCGCCAGCAGCCCGACACGGGCATGGCTGGGGACCGACCAGGTTTCACCGGCCGCGACGCTTTCATCTGGGGTTAGCAGAGTGGCGGCGGTCTGCCTCAGCCAAGGCTGGAGTTGTTCCAACTCATTCTTGCTGAAACGTTGGAAGACCGGA
>JANODE010000009.1:0-5438 GCA_031412525.1 Akkermansiaceae bacterium
ACGCCGAAATCATCGCCTACTGCGCGGATGTCGGTCAGGGCGACGAACTTGACGGCCTCGAAGCCAAGGCGCTCTCCACCGGTGCTTCCAAGTGTTTCATTGGCGACCTCAAGGAAGACTTCGCCGCGAACTACATTTTCCCGATGATCCAGGCCGGCGCGATTTACGAAGGTCGCTATCTGCTAGGCACCTCCATCGCCCGTCCCTGCATCACCCATGACATGATCAAGGTCGCCCTCGCCGAAGGGGCCGACGCCATCGCCCACGGAGCCACTGGAAAAGGCAACGACCAGGTCCGTTTCGAGCTTTCCGCCGCCGCCCTCGCGCCGCAGATCAAGTGCATCGCCCCATGGCGCGACGCCTCGTTCCGCGCGCAATTCCCAGGCCGTTCGGAGATGATCGCTTACGCCGACGCCAACAACATCCCGATCAAGGCCTCCATGAAGAAGCCCTATTCGATGGACCGCAACCTCCTCCACATCTCCTTCGAAGCCGGAGCCATGGAAGACCCGTGGTATGACGCCACCACCCCGGCGGATACCGACATGTATGTGCTCTCCGTCTCCCCGGAAGACGCGCCCGACAAGGCGGAATACATCGAGATCCTCTTCGAACAAGGCAACGCCATCGGCCTCAAGCATGAAACCCTCTGCGCCATCCTCGGCGAGCTGGGCGATGTGAAATCCTCCGGCGAGCAGGACGGCTATTCGCTTTTCACTCCATATGGCATCATGCGCGTGCTCAACCTGCTAGGCGGTCGCAACGGCATCGGCCGCGTGGATATCGTCGAGAACCGCTTCGTCGGCATGAAATCCCGCGGCATCTACGAAACCCCCGGCGGCACCATCCTTCTAGCAGCCCACCGCGACCTTGAAACGCTCGTCGTCGATCGCGAGTCCATGCACATCCGCGACAGCCTCATCCCGAAATACGCCCAGCTCGTTTATAACGGTTTCTGGTTCGCCCCGGAGCGGCTCGCCATCCAAGCCCTCGTCACTGAAACGCAAAAAACCGTGACCGGCGAAGTCCGCATGAAACTTTACAAAGGCAACGTCATGCAAGCCGGCCGCCGCAGCCGGTTCAGCATGTATTCCGAAGCCGTCGCCACCATGGAAGGTGGTCAGGAAGAAGCCTACAATCAGGACGACGCCACCGGCTTCATCGCCCTCAACGCGCTGCGCCTCAAAGCGACCGCGAGGCAGGGGAAGTAAAGGCAAGGGACGTTTCGTCCCTTTCTTTTCTCCATCAAAAAGCCGCATCCGGTTCATCCGGGTGCGGCTTTTATTGATTGTGGAAACAATCCCGTCAGTTCCACCGCATCGGGATTGGACAATCGTATGAATCCACCGTTTCCCGACGGATATCTTGACCATCCTTCGACTGAACAAGGATTCTCCATCGGAACGATTCCTCTCCCAACGGAACCGCCGTTTCGATCCGCTCATATTTCCCATCTGCAGAGATCTTGATCCGGCATGCCGAAAGAACGCCCTCTCGCCGATTTTTCCTGAACCCCTGGGTGACTTTATCACCAAAGTAGCACGATAGGATGATTCCGCCCTTCAGTTTCCATTCGGCCACTGGCACTCCCGTGGGTGTCTCAGTCGAAAACGCCGCTGATGCGAGATCCGCATCCTTGATCGGCGCTATCGCCAGATCCGGAATCACGACGGGCTTCCCGTTCATTGTGACCACCAGTCGGAGGCTGCCGTCCTCCTTCAACGTCAGCTTCGCCTCGGCGCCATACTTGTTGGATTTAATCGTTACCTCGTCCAAGGGGACCCGCCTCTCATCATGATCTCCCGCATTGACCGAACCCATCATGAACAATGATGCTAGCAGAAGTATCTTCATGGGTTCGCTTGTTACATTAACATGCTCTGATCGGCCAGAATCAAAACGCTGCGCCCATTTCGTCTGTGGCTTTCTTCGTTCCGCATCCCAGATCCCAACGGGATCCCAGAAATTAGCTCGGGGTCGAGGAGCGGTAGCGACGACCACCCCGGGTTCAGATTGACAAAGAATCCGCACCCCGGAGGGTGTGCCAGAAACGTCGGACGCGTCACTGACGGTCGAGGGCTTCCGCGACCCGCTACCGGGGTCGAATGTCATTTCCAAATCTCTATCCCCGGGTAGTCGGCCGGAATACGGCCTCGACCCGGGGCTAATGTCCGCGATCCCTCCGGGATCCTGCATGTGTGCTTCCGGTTTTCCACTTCCGGCGCTTTTCTTCCGGTTTTCCGCTCCCCCGATCCCAACGGGATCCCAGAAATTAGCCCGGGGTCGAGGCCGCAGGCCGAACACCCCGGGAAATAGACCGAAAAACCTATCCGACCCCGGCAGGGGTCGCGGAAGCGCTCGCTCAATCCAAAAACCGCGGATCATATTCGATTCCCGCCCGGTCCAGCATTGCGATCCATTCTTCCCGGAACGTCTTCGTCCGATGGTGTTCCTCCTGCCTGGTGATGTATTCCCTAACCGCCTGGCGGGATGTGGCGCTCACGCTGAAGGCCGCATAGCCGTTCTGCCATGAAAAATGATCCTCATGCAGCGTGTCATGCACCCAGTTCGTCGCGCCTTTTTTCAGATCCCGCACGAAATCGGCCAGGCAGTGCGTGGATTTCAGGCCGACTAACAAATGGACATGATCTGCCACGCCGCCGACGGCTTCGGGCACTCCATCCAGGCTCCTAACGGTCCCGCCGAGGTATTCGTGAAGACGCGGCCGCCACGATGAGGAAATGATGGGGAGGCGGTCCTTGGTCCCGAACACCAGATGGTAGTGAAGGCTCAGATAGGTGGAAGCCATGGTCGGAACATGATCAGCGCACTAACAAATGTCACGCCAATCCAGCACCCCTGCCGGGGTGCAAATAGGTTGGGTTTTTCTACCCCGGGTATTCGGCCGGAATACGGCCTCGACCCGGGGCTAATTTCTTCGATCCCTCCGGGATCTTGATCGTATTTGGTGGGTCAGGATCGCGTTTGCGGTGAAGGGTCGGTTCAAAACCAGACCGTTGGCGACGATCCTTCAAAGCGACGCGTAAAAATTCATCCTGGATGCGGTGATGTATCCTCTGTGGGACAATTTGAAAAGATGTCGGGAACCTTTGCCGACGAGGGTGTCCTGGTCGCCTTTGCTGTGATTCATCACGGCGAATCCGATGCCCAGTTTGGAGGATACCATCAGCACCTGGTTGAAAGCCCTGGCGACCGTTTTGGAAACCGGTCGGTGTCCGGAGGTGAGGTTTTCGCGCGCGCCCATCACGGCGACGAAGATGAAGGCATAGACGAGCATGCGCAAAGCGACGCGAATGCCACCGGGGGAGTGGTGCTTTTTCATTTTGGGGGGATGTGGGGGGATGTGTATTCACTTGGAATACGGGAGAACTCTATCATCACCTGATCCAAATAATCAAGGATTCATGCCGACCTTACGCGATCACGTAGGGCGGCGCCAGGGGAAACCTGACCGGGGGATCGCCTGTGTTAGATCTGCCGGTTAGATCAAGATGGTGATCATCGCCCGCTTGCGCTTGCCCTCGATCCAGCGCTCGTACTGCGCGGACGTTTTCTTCTTCCGCACGCGCTCTTCGATCATTTCGCGCATCTTGTCATCCAGCGGCGGTGACGGCCCGAAGGCGATCTTGATCGGTTTGACGATGGTGAAACCCAGACGATCCAGCAGCGGCCCCACGACCTTGCCGACCGGAGCGTCGAAGATGATGGCGGCGAACTCAGGCGAGAGGTCGGTGCGAGGCACGTTTTCTTGCAGGCCGCCTTTTTCTGCAAAAGCATCCTTGGAATTCGCCTTCGCGAGTTCTGCGAAGTCTTTGCCCTCGGCGATCTGCTTGGCGAGGCTTTCCGCGAGGGTGAGCTGGGTTTCCGGGGTGGCCAGCGGATTGGCTGGGTCGGTCGCGGGGATGAAGATCTTTTCGAAAGTGATCACATCCTTCGAAACATCGCGGAGGGTGGTTTTGATCTCGTTGTATTCGGTTTGAACCTCGTTCGGCAGCGGCGGAGGTGCATCGGAGAATTGTTTGGAACGCATCGCCTGCACGATCATTTTGTCGTAGGTCATCTTGCGATAGCCTTCCATGGTCAGGCGATTGCGTTTGAGTTCCTCGCGGAACTTCGATTCATCGCCGTTATAGAGTTCGCGCATCTGGCGCTTGATCTCCTCATCAATGACGTTCGGCTTGATCGCCGCGCCGAGGATCTTGAACTCGTCCATGATGATCTCGCGGTCCACGAGCTCCTGGATGATGGTGGTTTTCGCCTCCTTGAGCTGGCTGTCAAACTGCGGACCACGGCGGGGATACTGCGCGGCGAGCTGGGCAAATCGCGGCGAGAGCATGAAGGAAACCTGGTTCTTCGTGATCACCTTGCCGTTCACCTTGGCGGCGATGCCGTTCACCTCGATGGGCCCGGACGGACGCGGTGGTTGAGGCGGTGCCTGGGGCGGAGCTTCCTGCGCGGATACCCAAGGCAATGCGAGGAAAATGCCGGCCAGCGAGGTGACCAAGGCGAGGCGCGATTTCATTGAAGTCATGAGAATTTCAGAAGTTTTGCAGGAGCGTTACCGCCTCGGAGAGCTTTCCTTGCAGACCCGCGGATTGCAAGCGGGGAAACCTGCGCCCTTCGAGAAGGATGTAATCGCCATTGCGATGGAGCATGAGCCGCTGGCCTTGGATTTCCACGGAGGAAATGCCCTCCGCCGCCGCAAGCGCCTTGAGCCGTGTGATTTCGAGCAGCCTTGAGGCGGCGTCCGGGATCCGGCCGAAACGATCGCGCCACGATTTTTCCAGCGCGTCGATGGCCTTTAAAGTGCCCGCCTCGGACAGCTCGCGATACGCCGTGATGCGTAGTTTTGTCTCCGCCAGCCACGAGGCGGGAAGAAAAGCCGGAAGCGTGGTTTGTTTGTCCGCCTTGGCATAGCTGGCCTCGCTGAGGGCCACGAAATCCGCCTTGAACGCAGTGTCTCCGCGCGGCGCGTCCTTGCGGCCTTTGAGCCGGTCCACCGATTGGCGGAGGAGCTGGCAATACAGGTCGAATCCGATTTGCGAGATGTGGCCGGACTGCTTGGTGCCCAGCAGATTTCCCGCGCCGCGGATTTCCAAGTCCCGCATGGCGATTTTAAATCCGGAGCCCAGCGCGGTGTATTCCTTGATCGCGTTGATGCGCTTGCGGGCATCGCCCGCGGTCATCATGTCGCGAGGGAGCAGCAGAATGGCATAGGCCTTTTCGCCGGCCCGTCCCACGCGGCCGCGGAGTTGATAGAGATCTGCGAGGCCGAAGCGGTCGGCGCGGTCAATGAGGATGGTGTTGGCGTTCGGGATGTCGATGCCGGTCTCAATGATGGTCGTGGCTAACAGAACATCCGCCTCGCCCTTGACGAAGGTGTGCATGACGACTTCCAGGTCGTCCTTGTCCATTTG
>JANODE010000010.1:0-17543 GCA_031412525.1 Akkermansiaceae bacterium
TGGATTGCCCGGAATCATTGGGAATTTCCGGCTCAACGATGGCGACGACGGGTCGCCAAAACGCCAGAGACGGTCCGCCGCTCGTGAGATGCCGATCCTCGGTCCCACACAGACCAACGTGTTAGAATCCCGGAAAATTCCGCAGTCTCCGGCTTCGAGAAACTCCGCGCCGTGGCTGGATCCATCGATGCCAAGCGCCCGTGTCAGTTTTCCCGGACCGGCGGTGAGTTGGGAATCCTTCACCACCGCACGGCGCTCGCGCATCATAGCCATCCCGGAGACCGGCTCCAGCGCTCGGAACAAGACGAAGCCGGACCGGCTGCCACCTTTAACGAGGATGTTGAACAACCAGTGCACGCCGTAGTTCAGATAGACGTAGGCATCGCCCGCCCGGTAATTTGCCACAAAGGCCCGGCTCGTCGGCCGCGTCCAGGTGTGGCACGCCGGATCGTCCTCTGCGTCGTAGGCCTCTGTCTCCACGATCCGCCCTGCGCAGCCTTTCCACAACAAGGTCGCGCCGATCAGCTCGCGCGAGCAGACCAGTGGATCTCTTTCAAAAAACGACGCGGTGATTCTTTCCATGGTCAGGCAGTGATTAGAGGATCGCCGTTCCTAACGGATACCCTCTGCAGGCCAAACGTCATGTGTCACGGCGGCCCCAGCAATCGATAACCGATGCCAGCCTCATTCTGGATGATCAGCTTGTCCCCGAGTTTTTTACGCAAGTGGTTCGCATAAACCCTCAGATAGTGCGTTTGACCTTCACCTTGCTGGCCCCATACCTCGCGCAACAGTTGCCGTTGGGTGACAATTTTCCCGGCATGGCGGGCCAGCGCGAGGAGGAATGAATACTCGGTGGGCGTCATTTTCAACGGCACCCCCGATAGCACGACCTCATGACGATCCAAATGCATCGTCAAGGGCCCGACCGTAATTTCGGGCGAATCGCCGCCATGGTGACGGCGCTGGATGACCGCCAGACGGGCGACGAGTTCCGCCGTGGAAAACGGCTTCGTCACATAGTCGTCCGCCCCATTTTCAAGCGCGGCGACCTTCACATTTTCCTGATCGCGCACCGACAGAATAAGCACCGGCACCGCGCTCCACTCGCGGAGATTTTTCAAAACCTCAAGCCCGTCCATGTCCGGCAAACCGAGATCCAGCAGCACGACATCCGGCCGGTGAAACGCTGCTTCCTGCAAACCGAGCCTGCCGGTCTCCGCCTCGCGCACCACATAACCACGCGAATCCAGCGCCAGTCTCAGCAGGCGCCGGATTTGAATTTCATCATCGATGATCAGAGCGGTCATGCGCCTGAGGTTTCCGCGATCCGCCCGGGGGCACAAGCACCGTCGTCATCCATCAGGAGGAAATCCATCTTAAGCAGGATCTCAAAAACCGCCCCGCCTTCCGGATGATTCCATGCGGCAATGTCTCCGCCGAGGGCATGGACAAAGCCGCGGGCGATGGAAAGCCCGAGCCCCGTTCCCCCGGCCGGTGATCCAGCCGCCCGATAGAATTTTCCGAACACCCGTGACTCCTCGCCCGGCGGCAGGCCCGGACCATGATCGCGAACGGTGAGGCGGAGTTTCTGCTCGGCGTAGCGGACTGTTAGCTCGACGGGCGAATTTCCCGGCGTGTAAACTGCGGCGTTGTGCAGGATGTTAGTCAACGACTGCTGCAACAGCGCCTGGTCCGTCCTGACCAAAGGAATATCCGGCGCAACGTCGACACGAACAGGATGCCCTTTCATCGCATCGCCCGCCCCCTTGATCGCACCTTCCAACAATTCATTTACATCGCTCCACTCCATCAGAGGTTCCACCACCTGTGATTCCAGCCGCGTCATTTGCAACAGCCCGTCCACCAAGCGCTGCAGCCGCTTTGTCGCGGTATCGATCTCGGTGACGTAGGGATTCGCAGCATCCTTCCCCATGCCCTCGATCGATGCCCGGATGATCGCAAGTGGCGTCTTGAGTTCATGGGAAACGCTATCCAACAGATTTCTCCGCAACCGCTCGGACTTTTCCATCACCTCGGCCTGACTCACCGCCTGGATGAAATGTTCCTTCTCGAGCACCAACGCCAGTTGCAACGCAAATGCCTCCACTGCCTGGCGCAGGCTGAAATCCAGCACGGTTCGCCCTTCTGTTAGCCTGACACCGAGCACCCCCATGACCGATGTGGCAGTCTGCAGCGGGAACCACGTGGCCTCGGATTGCGGGAGCGTGTCGGTGAAACGTCCGGCCACCTGCTTGTTCGTGTAGCTCCAGTTCGCCACGCCCAGTTCGTGCTCCATCGGCTGCCAGGTGCTTGCGGCGTGAGCAGCACCCGGCAGCGTGTGATCCAGCTTCCGGACCACCAGCGCCGTGTCCGCATCGATGACCGTGTTGATGATTTTCAAAGCTTCCGTGAGGCCCTTCTCCATCTGGGGGGCCAGCGCGGCGCTTTGGGTCACCCGCAGCAGCGCGTCCGTCTCGATCTGCCGCCGTCGCTCGGCGATTTCACGCGTTCTCAGCCTCGTCGTTAGATGGCCCATGGTCAGCGCCACGGCAAAGAACATGACTAGCAGAATGATGTCCTCCAGCGCACGGATTTCAAACGTGAACCGCGGCGGAATGAAAAAGAAGTTCCATGCCAGTGCGCCGAGCCCGGCCATGAAGATCATCGGCCAGCGGCTGATGTGCAGCGCGGCTAACAAGATGGCCAGCAGATAAACCAGCGCCGGGACCGTGTATCCGAACACCGGTTCCAAATGCCAGCAGATGGCCGTTAGAACGGCGATCAGGGCGAGCACCAGGCCATACTCCTGCCAGCGGTGGGTAATGCCGTAATGCCTCCGCTTCGGCTCCGGCCGGCTGGAAGGACGGCCAATTACCGGCCGCACCACGCACACGTCGATGTCACCGCTGCCGTCGATCACCCGGTCGGCAAGCGTGGGCTTCCACCGCGAGCGCCGGTTGGCCTTGCCCACTACGATCTGCGAGACATTCCGCTCTCGGGCCACCTCCAGCAACGTCGCGGCGACGTCGTCGCCCGTCGCATGAACCACTTCCGCGCCCAGCCGTCTGGCCAATCCGAGGCCGCGGGCTAACAGGTCTTGCTCTGGCGCGGTGAGCGGCCTGGTGCCCTCCACCCATACGGCCAGCCACGGGCAGCCATGGCGACCGGAAGCCCGGCGGGTCCAGCGGATCAGGCTTTCCGAATAAGGTGTGGGACCTACTCCCACCATCAACCGGGCGTTGGTCTTCCACGGACTGCTCACCCGCCGCGCCTTGCGGATGTCTTCCAGATCCCGGTCCACCCGCTCGGCGGTGAACCGCAGTGCCAGTTCACGCAGGGCGGTTAGATTCCCTTCGCGGAAAAATCCCTCCGCTGCGGCTTGTGCCCGCTCACCGAGGTAAACCTTGCCCTCACCCAGCCGGTCCATGAGCTTTTCCACGCTCAGATCGACCAGCTGGATCTCGTGCGCGCGGTCGAGCAGCGAGTCCGGCACGGTTTCATTCACGGCCACTCCGGTCACCTGCCGCACGATGTCCACCTGGCTCTCGATGTGCTGGACGTTGAGCGTGGTGCACACGTCGATGCCCGCATCGAGCAGCTCCAGCACGTCCTGATAGCGTTTCAAATGACGGCTGCCGGGAGCGTTGGTGTGGGCGAGCTCATCGACTAACAAAAGGTCCGGCCGTCGCTGGATCGCCGTGTCCAGATCGAATTCCTTCAGCACATGACCGCCGTGTTCGATCTTCCGCCGGGGAAGAATCGTCAGGTTTTCGAGCAACGCGGCGGTTTCCTTGCGGCCGTGGGTTTCCACCACCCCCACCAGCACGTTCAGGCCGTCATTCTGCCGCTGGCGGGCTAACAGGAGCATCGCGTAGGTTTTCCCCACACCCGGACACATGCCTAGCAGAATGTAGAGCTTGCCTTTTTTCTCCTGATTTTCCTCCCGCTGGACCTGGGCGAGCAGGGCGTCTGGATCGGGGCGGTCATCGTTCATGGATCGTGCTTTGGAAGCGAGGTGAGGATGCTGCTGATTCTAAAGAGAGTCGAGCGAGAGATTTTCAGCACTGGAGCGTCGTCATTCTGACGACTGTTTCCGGGGGACTTTTTGTCCGGCGGTAACAACTTCGGCGGACAAAATGTCCGCCGAAGGTAGCGTTCAGAATGAACGCGCTCCTTTGCCGAAATTGATGTCGAGGGCTAGATTGAGCTTTAGGACATTCACACCATCCACGCCCAGCAAACCGAAAGTCGACTTGTCAGTACTTACCACGATGAGTTCCTTCACTTTTTCCAGCGAAATGGCACGGGCTTCGGCAACGCGGGCGGTTTGCAGCGCGGCATTCGCCGGGCTGATGTGGGGATCAAGGCCACTGGCCGACGCGGTGACGGCATCTGCCGGAACCGATTGATTCTCCACGAGGCCATTGACCGCACGGTAGGTTGCGATCCGCTCCTTGATCTGGTCTGCTAGCTTCTGTGAGGTAGGTCCCAGGTTGCTGCCCCCGGAACTAGCAGCATTGTAGTCCACCGCCGAAGGACGCGGATGGAAATAGCCCGCACCGCTGAAGTTCTGGCCTAGCAGTTCGGAACCGATTAGGGTGCCGTCCTTGTCTTTGATCAGGCTGCCGTTCGCCTTGTTCGCAAAGGCAGCTTTCGCAATCCCGGTCACGGCGAGCGGATAGAGACCGCAACAGACGACGGCGAGAAAAAGGGTGGAGACGATGGCGGGACGGATTTCTGATAGGATGGCTTTCATGCAAGATTGAGGGTGGTGATGACGAGGTCGATGGCTTTGATGCCGATGAAGGGAACGACAAGGCCGCCGAGGCCGTAGATGAGCAAATTGCGGCGAAGCACTTCGACGGCTCCGAGCGGCTTGTAGGGCACGCCTTTGAGGGCGAGCGGGATGAGAGCGACGATGACGAGCGCGTTGAAGATGATGGCGCTGAGAATCGCGCTTTGCGGCGAGCCGAGTTTCATGATGTTCAGCGCGGCCATCGCCGGGAAGGTCACCATCAGCATCGCGGGAATGATGGCGAAGTATTTGGCGACGTCGTTCGCGATGGAGAAGGTCGTTAGAGAACCGCGGGTCATGAGGAGTTGTTTGCCGATTTCCACGATCTCTATGAGCTTGGTCGGGTTGCTGTCGAGGTCCACCATGTTGCCGGCCTCACGGGCGGCCTGGGTGCCGGTGTTCATGGCGACGCCAACATCGGCCTGCGCCAGCGCAGGCGCGTCATTGGTGCCGTCACCCGTCATGGCGACGAGGTGGCCGGCGGCTTGCTCGTCACGGATGCGCTTGAGTTTGTCTTCAGGCGTGGCCTGCGCCATGAAATCATCGACACCCGCTTCCGCAGCGATGGCGGCGGCGGTCATCGGATTGTCACCGGTGATCATCACGGTGCGAATGCCCATCTTGCGGAGCTGGGCGAAACGTTCCTTCATGCCACCCTTGACGATGTCTTTCAGCTCGATGACGCCTAACACCTTCCGCCCATCGGCGACGACGAGCGGCGTGCGACCAGCGCGGGAGGCGGCTTCCACGGCTTTCTCGACATCGGTCGGATAGATGCCTCCCTGTTGTTCGACCCATTGTTTCACCGAATCCGCCGCCCCCTTGCGGACGCTGCGGCCCTCGATGTCCACGCCGCTCATGCGGGTCTGGGCGGTGAAGGGAACGAAGGCGGCGTGAGGATGCGCGACCTCGCGGGCACGGATGTTGAACTTTTCCTTGGCCAGCACGACAATGCTGCGGCCTTCCGGAGTTTCGTCTGCCAGAGAGGCGAGTTGGGCGGCATCGGCGAGTTCCTGCTCGGTCACTCCCGGTGCGGGGACGAAGTCGGAGGCCATGCGGTTGCCGATGGTGATCGTGCCGGTTTTATCGAGCATCAGGACATCGATGTCTCCTGCCGCTTCCACGGCGCGGCCGCTGGTGGCCATGACATTGCGGCGGATCAGGCGGTCGATGCCGCTGATGCCGATGGCGCTGAGCAAGCCGCCGATGGTGGTGGGGATGAGGCAGACTAACAACGCAACGAGCACCGGGATGGTGAAGTTGATTCCGGCGTAGGTGCCGAAAGGCTTCAGAGTCATCACGACGAGCAGGAAAATGAGCGTCAGCGCGGAGAGCAGGATGGTGAGCGCAATTTCGTTAGGCGTCTTCTGGCGCTTGGCTCCCTCCACCATCGAGATCATGCGGTCGAGGAAGGTGTTGCCTTTTTCCGAGGTGATCTTGATGACGATGCGGTCGCTGATGACGCGGGTGCCGCCGGTGACAGCGCTGCGGTCACCGCCGCTTTCGCGGATGACGGGAGCGGATTCGCCGGTGATGGCGGCTTCATCGACGCTGGCGATGCCTTCGACCACATCGCCATCGGCGGGGATGACATCACCGGTTTCGCAAACGACGAGATCACCTTTTTCAAGCATCGGTGCGGCGACCTTTTCCTCTTTGTCACCCTTGAGCCGGCGCGCCATGGTGTCCTTGCGAGCCTTGCGCAGGCTGTCCGCTTGGGCTTTTCCGCGACCTTCGGCGACGGCTTCCGCGAAGTTCGCGAAGAGCACGGTGAACCAAAGCCAGATGGCGAGCTGGATGACGAACCCTCGGTCATCGTGCGAGGTGAAGATCGCGACGGTCGTCAGAACCGCGCCGACGAGGGTGACGAACATGACCGGGTTCTTGATCATGAGCCGCGGATCGAGCTTGCGGAACGAATCGCCGACTGCCGGGGCGATGATCGATTTGTCGAAGAGTGATGGAGTGGAGTGGGACATGACTTTAGATTAGAAGAGTTGGCCTTTGAGCATCAGGAAGTGTTCGACGACGGGGCCGAGAGCGAGGGCCGGGAGGAAATTGAGCGCACCGACAAGAAGAACCGTGCCTAGCAGTAGAATGGTGAAGAGTGACCCGGAGACCGGAAACGTCCCCGCGCTGGGAGGAGCGATTTTCTTTTTCACCAGTGATCCGGCGAGGGCCATGATCGGGATGATCATGAGGAACCTTCCGATGAGCATCGCGGCGGCGAGCGTGACATTGTAGCGCGGATCTCCACTGGATGGATTTGCGGTTAGACCCGCGAATGCACTGCCATTGTTCGCAGTGGCGGAACTGTAGGCGTAGAGGATTTCACTGAATCCGTGAGGCCCGGCATTGTTCAGTCCGGCCTGGCCATACGGGCTAACAGCCGCCCAGGCGGTGAAGCCGAGGATGCTGGCGGTTAGAACCAGCAGGGCCAGCATGCACATCTTCACTTCGAATGCCTGGATCTTTTTCCCGAGATACTCCGGTGTGCGCCCGACCATCAGTCCGGCGATGAACACGGCGAGCACCACAAAGACCAGCATCCCGTAGAGCCCCGCACCGACGCCGCCGATGACCACTTCGCCCAGCTCCATCATGAACAGCGGCACCAGTCCGCCGATGGCGGTGAAGGAGTCATGCATCGAGTTCACCGCGCCGCATGAGGCGGCGGTGGTGATGGTGGCGAAGAGCGAGGAGTTGAAGATGCCGAAGCGGACTTCCTTGCCCTCCATGTTACCGTCGGCAGAGGCGATGCCGAGCGCATGGTGAATTGGATTTCCCTGCACTTCCGCCCACCAGCAGGCAACGACGCCGACGGTGAAAAGGATCATCATCGCGGCCCACACCGACCAGCCGTGGGCCTGGTTTTTCGTGGATTTCCCGAGATACCACGTGAGCCCGCTGCCGATGGCGAAGATCGAGAGCATCTGGAGGAAATTGGATAGAGGAGTGGCGTTTTCAAAAGGTTGCGCGGCGTTGGCGTTGGTGAAGCCGCCGCCGTTGGTTCCTAACATTTTGATCGCTGCCTGTGAGGCCATGGGTCCCTGAACGATGGTCTGGGTAGTGACCTCGCCAGCGGGTTCAACGAGCGTGGCGATGTCGTAGGCCTTGAAGTTCTGGATGGTGCCTTGTGAAACCAGAAACACGGCGAAAACCAGGCACAGCGGCAATAACAGATAGTACGTAGTCCGGATGAGATCGACCCAGAAATTTCCCAGCGTGCTGGCCGAGTGGCGCGAAACACCACGAACCAGGGCGGCGGCAATCGAGATGCCGGCAGCGGCTGATGTGAAGTTGTGGATGGCGAGTCCGACCATCTGCGAAAAGTAAGACATCGTGCTTTCTCCACCGTAGCTCTGCCAGTTCGTATTGGTCGTGAAACTAACAGCCGTATTGAACGCAAGCGCCGGGCTGAGCGCGGGCAGGCCTTGTGGATTCATCGGCAGCAGGTGTTGCAGACGCAGGATGGCATAGGTGAAAAGCACCCCGACCGCGCTGAAGACGAGCAGCGCGACCGTGTAGCCCTTCCAGCCCTGTTCCTTCGCCGCATCCACGCCCATCAGGCGGTAAGTTAGTTTTTCGATGGGCCGGATTACCGTATCGAGCCAGGTCTTCCCATGTGGATCGAGGACCCGCGTCAGATAGATTCCGATGGGCTTGGTGATCAGGGCGAGCAGCCCGATGAAGAGCGCGAGTTGGAGCCAGTCTTTCGTGTGCATGGAAGTGAGTTAGAATTTTTCAGGATGAAGCATGGCGACGAGGAGGTAGCCGATGAGCAGGAGGGAGATGATGCCGATGATGATGGTTTCCATGGTGGTGATTAGAGGGATTCACAGAAGCGGGCATAGAGTGCCCCGATGAGGAAGAAGCCGAGAGTCGCGGCGATGTAGTTAAGGTCGGTCATTGTAGAAGTGGCAGGTGACTTCATCATCCCACGACGGATCGGATCCGGTAGTTAAAGGGCAGGCGGTTCGCGTAAAAAAAACATAAACGCCCGTGCACCCAGCGATTTCCGTCTTGCCAAATCAAACTTTGCATCACAAAGCTTGAGGCATCATGAAACAAAAATTTATCGCGACTACTCTGTCTTCGCTGTTGTCCACCATCGCCTTTGCAGGCTTGGAGCCCGGCGAACAAATCACCCTGACTATCCGTGGAGTCGAACCGGCGGAGCAACAGAAGGTTTCCGGAACCTATCGGATCGGCGAAAGCGGTGGTGTCCGGTTGCCATTGTTGGACGCGCTGGTGACTGCACGCGGGCTAACTCCCGAACAGTTTGCCCGCGCGGCGGAAACGGCCTATCGCTCGGCAGGGATCTATGCCCGGCCGGCCATCGAGGTGGAAACCTTGCAGGGCAAGGACCAACAAGGGGTCGCCGTCATCAGCGTCGGCGGTCAAGTCCGACGGGCGGGCGATTCACCGTTTCGGAAAGGAATGACCGTCATCCAGGCCATCGATGCCGCAGGGGGTCGCAATGATTTCGGCGGGCGCAATCTGTTTTTGTTACGCGACGGGAAACAAACCTGCATCGATTTCACCAGCCTGGCCCATAAAAACATCGTGCTGCGGCCCGGCGACTCAATTCAGGTGGAGCAGAAGGGCATCATCGACCGCTGGAAAGGCAGTGAGGAAACCGTTCGGAAACTGATGGAGTGACGCCTGTGGCTCACGGCACCAGACAGGACCAAAACGGCCTTCGCAGAGTTATGCTTCAGGCTTCACGAGTGGCTAATGAGCGCACCCTGTTTTGGTCCCACCAGTCAGGCCTGGACGAGATTGCTCCCCTTGCAGTCGTCCGAGGCACTAACGTAGTGGGAATCCAACTCGGGAACACTCCATGGGGTCAGAGTAGTCGATGTAACCAAAATTGTGAATCCGAGAGCAATGACCCCATTCAAGTTCGAGGACCCAATTTACGTGAGGCTATTCAGCAGATCCTTTTACTCGCGCTCCAGGTGGAGGCGGAGAAAGCGACGGGACGGATCGGCGGGGGCGATGGGGACGCTGGCTTTCAGGGTTTCGATGGGACCCGTCGTGAGGATTTCCAGAGTGGCGGGGAACCAGGTCGTAGTGGCGTCTGAGAATTCGGCTGCGTAGGTGATGCCGGGAAGATCGGCGGGGCGGGTGAAGGTGAAAGAGAGGGTGGTTTCGTCCAGACTGGCAGTGAAGGGAGGAGTGAAAGCGTGGGGATCGGCACCTAGGGCGTATTCGGCGAGGTTGGGGAGGCCGTCGGCATCGGGGTCCGCGTTGTCCTCGGCGAGGCCAGCGGATTTTTCGGCTTGGGTGAATTGGAGATGTTGCCACGAGCTCCAGTCGTTTCCGGGCGTAATGAGGAGCGAGCCGCTGGCGTCACCTGTGTGGTTGGGATCGGTGATGAGGGCGGTGATCGCATAGGTGCCGATGGCGGTGGGAGCGGTTGGAGAACCGTCATAGGTGATGGCGGTGGCCAGATTTTCCGGGACGGTGGAGACGGTGACGGTTTTCGCCAAACCATTGTAAGCCTGTGAGAGTCCATCGAAAACAATCGATGCGGGAGCTTTTTCGATTACCAGTGAACCTGAAACGTTTGCTGAGTAATTCACATCATCAACCCCGGCAGAAATCAGATAGGTTCCGGCCGCAGTGGGAAAATTGGGAGAACCGTCACAATTAATCTGGACTGAGAGATCGGCCGGGATCGTGGTGGCCGTGGCGGACTTAGGAGAGCCGTCGTAGGTTTGCAAAAGCCCACCCAACGCGATGGTGGCGGCGGCCTTGTCGATGACGAGTGTGCCGGAGGTGGTTCCCTGATAGTTAGGTGACGTTACCGAAGCCACGAGGGGGTGAGAGCCAGCGTTCACGGGAGGCGTCGGCGAGCCGTCGTAGGAGATGTCTAACGGCAGGCCGCCGGGCGTTGTGGTGGCGGCAACGGATTTCGGCGAGCCGTCGTAGGTTTGCAAAAGCCCACCCAGCGTGATGGTGGCGGTGGCCTTGTCGATGACGAGTGTGCCAGAGGAGGTTCCCTGATAGTTAGGTGACGTTACCGAAGCCACGACGGGGTAAGAGCCAGCGTTCACGGGAGGCGTCGGCGCGCCATCATAGGAGATGCCTAACGACAGGCCAGCGGGCGTTGTGGTGGCGGAGACGGATTTCGGGGAGCCGTCGTAGGTTTGCAAAAGCCCACCCAACGCGATGGTGGCGGCGGCCTTGTCGATGACGAGCGTGCCGGAGGAGGTTCCCTGATAGTTAGGGTCGGTGATGGTGGCTACAATCGGATAGCTGCCGGCATTGACAGGCGGGCTGCCGGAGCCGTTGTAAGTGACTGAAACAGCCAGTCCGGGAGGACTCGTGGTGGTGGTGACCGTTTTCTCAGATGCGTCATAAGTTTGGCTCAAGCTTCCTAACGTCACGCTAGCAGATGCGGGGGTGACGCTGACGCTCGCCGTGCCGGAAATGGCTCCACTGGTGGCAGAGACGATGAACGGACCTCCAGCGTTGGTGGCAGTGAACAAGCCTGCTGCATCGATGGTGCCTCCGGCGCCGGGCGTCCATATGAATGACAACGGCTGGCTAACCATGGTGGTGTTGAACTGATCGAGCAACGTTGCGCTGAAAACCTGAGTGACACCGACAGCAAGAGAAGCAACAGAAGGCGCGACCGCTAGCGTGGAACCCGTCTGGACGACCCGCAAGTTGACCGAACTGGTTACCGCCAAGGATTTTGCGTCGCGAATCGACACTGAAATCCGATAGTCACCGGCTGCTTGGAAACTCACGCTCGTGATCTTCGAGGCGTTGGTGCCATTGGACGAAAAGATGACCTGAGCGCCGGGTCCGGTGGCAACCGACCAAGTATAGGTTAGAGCGGGTTCGCCGCCGTCATCGGAAGCAGACACCGAGAGTGCGGCCGAGGTGCTGCGGATGATCTGGTAAATCGTGGAGTCCGAATCGGTCTGGGTTTCCGCCGAATTTGAGGTGGCCGCGGCGGCGATGACAGGCTGCTGATTGACGAGATCCCCGCCACCAATCAGAGAAATGCTGTCCACATACCATCCGGAGCTGGAAGTGCTGGCGTCGGTGGCGATGCGCCAGCGGATCCGGAGGTTTTTCCCGGTGTATTTGGCGTTATCGGTGAGGTTGACGACGGTTTCCACAAAGCCGCCGCTGTTTCCGGACCAGGCGAGCTGGCCAGCGAATTCGTTGCGGTTGGAAGATGGGCCGGTTGAGCTGATGGAGGTGGTGTAGCCATTGCTGGCAAATGCCGCGCCCGAACCGGAGGACGTCACATCGAACCACGCGCCGTTGTTGATGGAAAACTCAAGTTTTCCGGCATCCCTTGCGTTTTGGAAAACGTAAGAGTGCCAGAATCGAAGTTGCAGGCTGCTGGCTCCAGCCGGAATTGCGACACCGGGTGAGATGAGATTGGTGGTGCTTTTGGAGGAAGGACCGGCGGCGAAATAAGAGGTGCCTGGAGATTTGCTTTGTGCAGTGCTCAGCGACCAACTGTTACTGCCGATGGTGGCTTCTGTGGACCATCCGCTGACCGCTCCGTCGAACGACTCCGTCCAGATGGCTCCGACCACCGTGAAAGCCGCGGATAGAGTGGACGTTTCCAGACTTGGGTTGGTGGCGACGAGGTTCCAGGCGCCGGTCGCTGCTCCTGCTAGATTAAACTGGCAGCGGAGGACCGACCCCACGGCGGTAACGGAAAAGGCCGGGATGTCGGATTGCCCCGATCTTGTGAGCTTGAATGAAGTGGAGGTGCTGATTCCGTTGCCAGAAACATCTAACGCAGTAACGGTCTCCGCAAAGCCGCTGGTGGGTGTGATGCTGGTGAGAACAGGAGGTGGAGTGGCGCTCGCGATCGTCCCGCTGATGAAATACTGGCCGATGCTACCGTAGGCGGTGTAGCCCGAAGGCGAAGAGGCAGCAGGGGTTCCCGTACCGGTATTGCGGACGTAAAGATAGTAATAGCCCTGAGTCAGAGTAGCTGAAATAGCGGCGCTAGTCAGACTGGCGCTGTTATTGGTGGCCACCATCGTTCCGGTCTGGTTGTAGAGTTCGAGCAGGATATCCAGATTTCCGCCCCGCATGCCGGCGGGCTGGATCCACGGATTGGCGTTGAGCTGCACGTTTCCGGTTCCCGTATAGAATGAAAACACATCCACGTCCGAATTTCGCTCGATGACTCCCTTATTCACCGGGCTGGCGTTGGTAGGGTCGTTTTCCGGCGTGGTGGAGATGATGGTGTTGCCGCTGGTGACCGTTAGCGGCGTCGCCGTTCCCACCGTGCCGCCGTGATCGTCGGTCCGGTAGGGTATCCGGCCGGCGATAATCGCCAAGTCGTCTTGAATTTGGTTCGCGTCAAAGTATTCGCCTTTCGACCACTGGGAAACATTGCGGAAATATCCGGTGCCCATGAGTGGGCCCCAGGAAACATCCCCGCTCCCGTGGCCTCCATAATAGGCCAAGGTGGATGTTCCATCGTGCGACAAGCCCATGTTGTGGCCCATCTCATGGGATACGGCTTCCGCGATCACGGATTCGTCACCTCCGCCGTTCGTGCTGGTGACCCACGCGGGCTGGTAGGTGGGCGAGTAGGTCGAACTTCCAAAAACCCCGATGTAGGCCACTCCGCCCGAGCCGGCATGGGGCAAAGCCACTCCGTTTTTGTCGGTGGTATCACAGATAAGCACCCAGCCGACGTTGTCCTTGTTACCGGAATAATTATCAGGATCGAAGGCGGCGTCCGTAGTCACATCGACGTCGAAAGGGGCGTAGTCCTCCGCCACGCGCTGCCAGACACGTTTCATCCACGCCTGCTCGGCATCGCTATAAGTGGTGATGTCCGAATCTTGAGACCAGACTTTCACATTCCAAGTCGTCACTCCGGCGCTGGTATTCCAAGCAGTTCCGGAAACGGTCCCGCCGTTGAAGTCCAGATAGATATGCCGGGCAGCGCCGGGTCTGGAATGATAAGCGGGCGGGGAGCTAACGGATACCGCGGCGAATTCAACAGCCGGGAGTGAGTTGCTATCCTGGGGCAGCGGAGCGATGCCGCTCCTTTCGTGAGAGTTATCCCTAGGCTCGGCGGGTTGCGCAGCGTCATGAAGACCTCCGCCGGATTCATCCTTCACATCCGGGCAAATGATGAAGATCCCGCCCCCATGATCCACCCTCAGGTGCTCCGCGGCGTCGTGCCCGTCGAAGTCGAACGAGTGCAGCCATTTCATCGCTTTTTCCTTCGCCTGCAGATCGAGCGATTGAAGACGCGTTTTTAATTGGCCTTCCGGCAGCTCCTCGGTCCGGAACGGGTTTTGTTTGCCGAAGGCTGGACGGGTGGTTCCGTCGGCGTGTGTTGCCGCGATCGAAAGGCCGAGGCACGCGACAATCGCCACGGGCGCAAGGAAAAATCGGTTTCTCATGATAACCACTTTGGACTGCTTGGCCGATGCGATTCATCCGACCTAATCAACAAAAGCTAAATGAATTCCCAGCCAACGCAAGAATCTAGCTACCGGCTATCCCCCATCGTACGAAAAACGGCGGCCCCCTTTCGAGATCCGCCGTTTTTGATAGAAGAAAAAGAGGCAAAATTGCCCCGGTGATCTTATTGAAGCACCTTGAGTTTCTTGATGCCGAAGACGGCGTCATCGCCCAGCTCTTCCTCGATGCGGAGGAGTTGGTTGTATTTCGCAACACGGTCGGAGCGGCTCATGGAACCGGTCTTGATCTGGCCGCAGTTGGTGGCGACCGCGAGGTCGGCGATGGTGCTGTCTTCGGTTTCGCCGGAGCGGTGGCTGAGGACGGCGGTGTAGCTGTTTTCCTTGGCGAGTT
The DNA here is from genome assembly GCA_031412525.1 of Akkermansiaceae bacterium. Lineage (GTDB taxonomy): Bacteria > Verrucomicrobiota > Verrucomicrobiia > Verrucomicrobiales > Akkermansiaceae > Luteolibacter. The sequence continues at coordinate 14,621 of JANODE010000010.1, forward strand.
CGACGGCGTCGAAGGTCTCGGTGAGGGAGCCGATCTGGTTCACCTTGACGAGGATCGAGTTCGCGACGCCGAGCTTGATGCCCTTCGAGAGGAAATCGACGTTGGTGACGAAGAGGTCGTCGCCGACGAGTTGGGTCGTCGCGCCGAGCTTGTCGGTGAGGATCTTCCATCCGTCCCAGTCGTTTTCGGCGCAGCCGTCTTCGATGGAGATGATTGGATAGCGCTTCTTCAGGTCAGCGTAGAAATCCACGAGTTCGGCAGCGGTGCGAACCGAGCCGTCGCCTTTCTTGAAGACATATTTTCCGTCTTTGAAAAACTCGGACGAAGCGACGTCGAGGGCGAAGGAGATGTCCTCACCGACCTTGTAGCCGGCCTGTTCGATCGCTTGGCAGAGCACCTTCATGGCGTCCTCGACACCATCAAGCTTCGGAGCGAACCCGCCTTCGTCACCGACGGCTGTGGAGAGTCCCCGGTCATGCAGGACTTTTTTCAGTGAATGGAAGACTTCAGCACCGTAACGGAGCGACTCGCGGAAGGTAGGAGCGCCGATCGGCACGATCATGAATTCCTGGAAGTCGATCGGAGCATCGGAGTGGGCGCCGCCGTTGATGACGTTCATCATCGGCACAGGCAGAACCTTTGCGTTAGGGCCACCGAGGTATTTGTAAAGCGGAACGCCGAGCTGCGAGGCGGCTGCCTTTGCCACGGCGAGGGAAACGCCGAGGATGGCGTTCGCGCCAAGGTTCTTCTTGGTGGAGGTGCCGTCGAGAGCGAGCATGGCGGCATCAATGGAGGCTTGTTCGGTCGCGCAATAGCCGAGAAGCGCGGGAGCGAGAACCGCATTGACGTTTTCAACCGCCTTAAGAACGCCCTTGCCGAGGAAACGGGCCTTGTCGCCGTCGCGGAGCTCGACCGCTTCGTGCTCGCCGGTGGAGGCACCGGATGGCACGGCGGCGCGGCCGATGGAGCCGCCTTCGAGGTGCACATCGACTTCGACGGTGGGATTGCCACGGGAATCGATTACTTCGCGGCCGCGGATTTCAACAATGGTGGTGTAGTCCATAATAGGTTCTGTATGTTAGGTAAGACAGGGTTTTGAAAATTTCAGGGATTGAACTGCCTAATGGAGACGATCGTCAGGTTCTCCATGGCTTCGCTCACCTGATCGCGGATCTGCACGGTGTCTCCCGGAGCGCGTCCGACGAGTGCCTTGCCGACTTCTGACAGATAGGAAACCGTTTTGGTTTCCGGGATAGAATCCCATGCGCCGAGCACGGTCATTTCCACCGTCGCTCCGGTAGAGTCCTTGAGGGTGACGATGGTGCCGATGTTTACCTTGCTGGCGTCGGAGCCCTTGAAGTCAGTGCCGCGGGAGTTGGCAATTTCCTTGTCCAGCGCGTTGCGGCGGTGGGCGAGGTATTTTTCCAGATCCTTGGCGGACTTGTATTCGAAATTCTCACGAAGGTCGCCGTAGGAACGCGCGATTTTGACGTCGTTGAGGTTCTGCGGGATCTTGTTGCGAATGATGTCGTCGAGTTCGGCCTTTTTCTTTTCGAGGCTTTCCCACGACACGAGGAGGATTTCATCCGGGCGCTTGGTGTTCACGCCGCTGACGAGCTCGGCCGTTTCCGGACGCACCTTGATGATGCGGGCCATAAGGGATTTTTTCTCGAGTTCGCCGAAAACCGGGCAGTCCAACAGGCGACGGGCGAAATTCCGCGACTCATTGATGTCCATGATGGCGACCAGATCCGTTAGCAGTGTCTTGTCATCGCCTAACAACGATTGGAGACGTGACGTCTTGCGTGGGCCATCGGAAAGGTGATCGTTTTCCAACAGGTTGAGCACCGAGGCACCGACATCCGCGCTGAAAACCTCGAGCGACGGGCCTTTCCGCTCGCGGCAAACCCAGATCAGGGCGTCCGGGCCGAGGGCACGGCGGGCGATTGCGGAACGAAGGTGGGTGACGAGGGCCTCCATGCCGCCGCGCTCCTGCAGGATGCGGGCAATTTCGGTAACACCACGGGCTCCGACGCGGTCGAAAACCTGAACGATTTTGCCCACCCAGTCTTCGCCGAAGGCATTCGGGAACGCTTCATAAACGGCGCGTTGGCGGCCGGATGGAAGTGCGCCCACTTCCTCAGCGAGCCGGATGGGATCGGCAGAAAGCAAAAGATCCGAGAGCCGGACGGCACTCGGATCGAGCTCAAGAGCCTTGGACGACCCAATCACTTCGTCGCGGGCGGCGACGAGTTGGAGCGCCTGGCCGAGATTCACGCGAGACGCTTTTTTCGCGCCTTCGTCGATATCGCCGAGCAGGCGTTTGAGAGAAGCCGCGTCGCTATCGAACGCTCCTATATCAGCGGCGATCGCTTCAAGTGCGCGGATCATGCCCTTGATATCGCGGGCGGCTTCGAAATCGGCGACCAGTGCTTGCGACGGGCTACGGTCGCCGACGCGGAGCACGATGGGCTCTGTGCGTTTCTGCGGGACGACGGCGAGACGGCTTTCACGCAGCGACTTTTTCGTCGCATCCCACCACTTTTTGAATCCGATCTCGGCGATGACGGCCCCGGAGAGTTCTTTTTCCAGCGCGTCGCCGGTCATGCTGCCGCCGTGGCTTTGGAGGAGATGGACGACGAGGGCGATCGGGTCGCTTTTCGAAAGCGTGCGAAGTTCTTCAAGCTGCTCGATTTTTTTGGCGCGGAAATCATCTGCAGGAATCCACTCGGTCTTTTGGAACGCAAATTGCAGTTCCATGGCCTGTCCAGCGGACTTCTCAAAGTCGATGGTGACTTTTTTTGCAGGAAGATCCCAGTCGATCACCTTGCCGGCGCCGAAGGATTTATGAATACAAAAGTTTCCGGGAGCCAATTGAGAAAGGCGCTCGCCGACCGGTTTGGGAATGCGACCGGCCTCAACC
>JANODE010000011.1:0-5366 GCA_031412525.1 Akkermansiaceae bacterium
CCGACACGGGCATGGCTGGGGACCGACCAGGTTTCACCGGCCGCGACGCTTTCATCTGGGGTTAGCAGAGTGGCGGCGGTCTGCCTCAGCCAAGGCTGGAGTTGTTCCAACTCATTCTTGCTGAAACGTTGGAAGACCGGATCCTTGAAGGCGACGATCATCTCTCCTTCGTTAGTGGGCTCTGCCAAAAATTTCGCCCCGGCGTCCTTGCAGCGGGCGAGGATCTTTTTGGCTTCTTCCATGGGATTTTCGCAAGGTTCGTTAATCACCACACAGGTGCCCCGCTTGAAGACCACAAAGCTCCGTCGCTCGGTGACATTCTTGGAGCAGAAACTCACCAGTTCTCCGGCGGCAGGGGCCGGTGTGATGGCCCGCGCGCCTAGCGCTGGGGCTGCCGCAGGGAAGAGGGTGGGCGGGGGCAGGATGGTGGGTGGGGGTGCTGGGGCGCTCGAGATTTTCGGAGCGGCGGAAGGCTGGATCACCGAGATACCAAGCCCGAAGACTCCCGCCAACATCAGGGCAATGGGCAGGGCGACCCGGGACGACAAGGGCGTTTTGCACGCATGGTTCGGATTAAGCATGCAAAATATTTTACAAAAGTTGACAATCTGGCAAGATTAATTTAAAAAACCGGGCGTTCCCTGTTTACACCCCCATGAAAACGTCCAACAAAAAAACTAACACCACGCTCGGCCGGCGGTCCCACCTGCCACTTGTCGGTGCGGTGTCGCTAGGCATTGCTGCGTCAGGATGGCTTGCTCAAGCCCGTGCGGAAAACGTCGACAGTGAGATTGTACTGCTGGTCGATATCGTCCGGCCGGAACTGAGTCCAACGGAGTTCACTCGGTTAATGAATGGCTACGCAGCCGCTTTCACGAGCAGTCAGGTTATGGATTCCATCCAATCCGGAGTTTATGGGCGCATTGCCATTTCCATGATGCTTTTCGGAGGTTCGTCCACCCAGGTCGTCGGCATCCCATGGATGAAGATCGGCAGCGCGGCGGATGCCCAATCCTTTGCCGCCATGGTGCAGAACGTGTCGCGGCCGAACACCTTTGCGTTTCCAGACGCAGGCGCGGCACTCACGGTCGCCGCCGCCTCATTCGGATCGGAAACGGGCCACGCCGGCAACGGCTTCGAAAGCCAGGTGCAGATCATCGAGATCGCCACCGCCGGTCTGCCGTCCGCGAATCTAGCCGCCGCCACGGCCACCAGCAGTTCAAATGCCCTGGCATCCGGAGTGGACCTGATCAACTCACTGGCACTCGGAAATTTCTCAAACACCATCGAAAGTTTTTACTCCGCCAACGTGATCGGCAGCACCATCCAGGGTGTCGCCGCGACGAGCAGCAGTTCCGCCATCAATGGAACGCTTGTCACTAACATGAACGGGATTTTCAATGAAACCGTGCAGACCGGTGCCGCCGTGTCCGTCAGCACGATTCCGGAACCCAGCGCGATGTTTGGTCTGATACCCGTCACGTTGCTGTTGCTGAAAAGGCGTAGAAACTGAATTTCAACCTCCCCCGGTAGAATGAAACACCCCAGATCCAGCCCCGCTCCGGCGGGAAGTGAATCGAACACACTTGTGACCGTCTCGGAAGTGGCGGAACAGGTGGGACGCGAAATCCTCGAGTCACGCATGGAACCCGGCGCATGGGCCACCGCACTTTACGAGTGTGATGGCAGACGCCAGGACGCCCTCGCGCTTTACACTCGTCTCCGCGTCCGCCAGCTCACCAAAAAGCGCCGCATCCGGCTTTCCAAAGTGCGCTCGTTCGAGTCCCGGCGTCTGACGAACTGCATGGGGGATAAGGCGACCCGCGAGGCCATCGCAAAGACCATTGAGGAGATGCTGGGAAATGCGAAATCCAGGGGAAAAGCCATGAATTACGCAAAGCCGAAGTTGTCCTTCGTGTGGCTAGCGGTTCTGTTCTTCGGCACAGCGGGCACCGTCGCCTCGCTCGGCCGCCTTTTCGCAGCGAAACTGCCCGACGCGCTTGAGCACCCGCTCACGCTGATCGCCATGCTGGCCGGCGTTGGCGCGGTCTGGAGCGTGTTGATCATCCGCCAGTTCCTGCCAAAGCGCTGGATCATGCTCGGCTGGCACACCGGTCTGGTCTTCACCTGCAACGTGCTCTGCCTGAGTTCACTGCTGCTCGGCACCAAGGTCATCAAGCAGACCATGGCATCAGGTGTAGAAATCTTCCCCTCGCGGCAAGCCCCCGCACCCGCGCAGGCTGCCACCGCGAAGCCGGCGGCGAAGGCCGAGCCCTACCTCGTTTCCGCCGCGACCGTGAAAGATCCGGGCGGGAACCGATCCTCCCAATAAAAGTTCCCGCCGCCTCTGAGCGCCGGATCATGAAGATCAATCAATCGTCCTCGTCCTTCACCCGGACAATCCGCGCGCCGCCGCATACTCCGCGGATAAATCGAACCCGATGTCGACCTTCGGATCGATGATCTTGAATCCGACATACTCGATGCATAGCAGATGCAGCCCGGAAAACTTCCCGGGAATCGAGCGCAGCGAGTATTGCTCCGCCGGGTCGTTCACATCCAGCCCCTGGCTCCCCAACATCGCGATCTCGAAGGTGATCTTCCGCACTTCCGCGAGCGGCATGTCCTTGAAGCGTTCCAAGGCACTCTGGCAGTATGACATCGCATCCAGCCGGAGACTGCCGCCACGCATCCGGAATGCCTGCTGGGCGATCCGGCTGCGGCCTTGTTCCGCCATTTCCCCCGTGCGCCCGTTCCGATCGAGAGCGAGAACCTTCACGTAAGCTTCATCAGCCTCTTCCGTTTTCCCCGCCTCTTCCAAGGTCGCTGCCAGGTTGAACCAACATTGCGGATCGCTTGGAAGCAACCGCGCGGCAGCTTGTAGATGGACAATCGCCTCATCGATGGAGCCGCAGCGTGAGAGGATCGCCCCCAGATTCTTGCGCACATGGCCGTCATCCGGATTCAGACTAACCGCCATCGTGAGCGACTCGACCGCTTCCGCAACCCGTTCCATCCGCGCTTGTGCGACTCCGAGCGCCACCCAGCCGTGCGCATGGGATGGATGATCCGCCAGCAAACGGCCTAGCAGTTCCACCGCCTCGTCCATTTTGCCCTGGTCGCTGAGCGCCATCGCCAGATTGAAAAGCGCATCCGCATCGGCAGGATTCCGTTGGAGGGCCACGCGCAGCATCCCGATCCCCTTCTCGTAATCGCCTGCTCTCAAGTAATCGATACCTCGTTCCGCGAGCGTCTTGGCCTCGGCGGAATCGCTCCAACGGATGATGATGCGGTCCGCCGTCACCACGATCTCCGCGCCACCGCCCTGTCGGGCGAATTGCTCCGCGAAGTGCTCGCGCACCGCCTCGCGAAACGCGTCGCCTGATAGGCCACGCCGGGCTTCCGGCAATTGACTGCGGTCGAATTCGTCCAGCGCCAGTTGGACCTCGTGGGGTGGGTTCGTCATCAAGTCAGGATGTGGGGGTCGAAGTGAAAAGTTCCGGTCAGTCCAAGGCATTCCGCCCATTTGGAAATCAGCTCGCGGTCCGCTTCGGGTTCGTCGGGCACTTCTTCGAGCGCCCGCAGGAGTTCCAGCGACCTTGCCTCATAGCCGAGCGCCTTGAAGGGAATCTGGAAACGGCTGTTCTTCAAAAGCCCGCCCCAGTGCACCGCGTAGGCCGCGTTGATGATCGAGTTCGCATCCACCATAGCCTTGGGAAACCGCTTGCGGATCTCTGGCGAAAGCGCCCTACCACCCTCATCGAGCTGCGAGCGGACCGCCTGCTCCTGCTGTTCCCGCAGTTCCGGCAGATGGATCCAAATCCAGTCATCCACCCGCGCTCCGACCGAGTAAGAACGCAACTGCACCACCAGTTGCCCGACCATCGAAGCCGCGAAATCCCTTGGATATTCCTCCAGTCCCAACAACCGGATCCCGGCCTCCTGCTCGGCCGCGTTCGACACCACATCCCAGCGATCCGCGGCGGGACATGAGAACAACCTCACCAAAAACCCAAGCTGATAGGCCACCAGATAATCCACCGCGCGGGTCCCCGGCCGATAGCGCAGGAAATGCGCCGGAGCACTTCCCCGGGCTGTGGTGATCGCCGCCATCACTTTCAAATCCGCATCCTCCGCCACATGGACCGGCCTGCCGGAAAGTTCTTCGACTTTCCGGATCATCTGTTGGGCGGCGGGGGGCAGGGACATGAAAATGATGTTCTTCAGATTAGGAAAAAGACGGCGAAGCACCTGATTTTCCGTTGCGTTTGTTTCGTTTGTGGGGTTGAGTGCGGTTGTCCGAGACACCATGATCACCCAACGCCAAACCCGCCTTTCGTCCCGTTTCGATCCTGCGGCCTTCAGTTCCGAGGAAATGGAATCGGTGACCGGGCTGATGGAACTCTTCCGCCGCGAGACGCAACCACCCGCCCTGGTGGACGAAACAGGCCGACGCACCGAACTCCCTAGGCCAATTTACGAAATGCTCGTCCGCGTGGCCTCCGCCTTGCAGGAGGGCAAGGTGATCACACTGGTCCCGGAGACCCAGGAGCTCACCACCCAGGCCGCCGCCAACCTGCTCGGGGTTTCCCGGCCACATCTGATCAAGCTCTTGGAATCCGACGAACTCCCCTTCCACAAGGTGGGTGCCCACCGGCGCATCCTCATGAAGGACCTGATGGATTTCCGACGTACCCGTGACGCCGAGCGGCGCACCGCACTCGACGAACTCGCGCGCAGGGCCGAGGAGGCCGGGCTTTATTGAACCACTGCCCAGCCGATGACCGCCGACTTTCCGGTTCTGCTCGATGCCTGCGTGCTCGCCAACCAGCGGGTGACCGACCTGCTTCTCCGCTTGGCCGAGACACCACGCTTGTTTCTCCCATATTGGAGCGACCGGATTTTCGACGAAACCGACCGTGCGCTGGGGAAATTCGGCTGGCCTGACGATCTCATCGTCCACAGGCGCGAACAACTCACCCGGCACTTTTCGGAAGCCAGTGTCGAAGGATTCGAGCCGATTGAAACCTGCGTCGCGAACGATCCCAAAGACCGCCACGTCCTCGCCGCCGCCATCCGCGGCAAATGCGAAATCATCGTGACGTTTAACCTCAAAGACTTTCCCGTCGCGGCATTGGAGCCATGGAACATCGAGGCGCATCATCCCTCCAAGTTCCTCAGCAGCCTCTACTCCCTGAATCAGGCGCTCGTCGTCCAGCGGCTCAATGAAATCGCCGCCAACCTGCGGATTCCCGTTAGTGAAGTCATCACGCGTCTGGCCGATCCCGTGCCAGCCTTCGCCCTGCAAGTGGCCGACGACATTGGAATCGAATTGGGATAGCACTTCCGCCACATCCACCGGCCTA
>JANODE010000012.1:0-147361 GCA_031412525.1 Akkermansiaceae bacterium
ACGCGGACCGCTCAAGCCGCTGACTTGATAGGCTTCCACCATGGCGGCCCTTTGTTCCACGGAATAGCGCAGGCGGCCCCGACGATCGGACTTTAAGATAGCATTGCTCGTAGCAGTCATAATCCGCAACGCTATGACTGCTATGCTACGCTCCGGACAGAATCTTCAGATGGTGCTGTGAACCCCGCTTACGTCTCGCCGCAGTTTCACGGGTTCGTTGCTGCGAGACGCAGCAACCACGGAGCGCCGGGTCTTATCCTCTGGATGAGTGAGGCATCCAATCCAACTCTTTCATAATCTGCGTGAATCTGCGTTCATCGGCGGTTCCATTTCTCTTTCTATTTTGATGCATCTTCCATCCTCACCCTTCCGCCACCACCCTTTTTCTTTTCGCCAGCCGTCCACGGATCAGATGGGTGAAAACTCCGCCCAACACGATTAGAGAGATTCCGGTGATTGCCCACTTCAATTTCCCATCCGCCAATCCCGCGCCGCTGAGGACGACTCCGCAGCCGATGACGCCGGTGCAGAGCAGCGAGATCGGCAGGTAGAGCCAGAACGGCGCGCGGAGAAACCCTAGCAGGTAGTTCTGGAAAAAAAGCGGGATGCCAGGGGTCAGCCTCATCACCAAGATCAATTTCAAATGATCGCCGCGCGGTAAATCCGGAATCTGAACCGCCGTGGCAGCCAAAATTTTCTCCACCAGCCGCCTGGCTGGCCCCGCCGCAAGCCAGTAAGTCCACGTCAGGTTCAACGCCAGCGCCAGCAGGCAAAGCAAACAAGCCATCACCGGCTGATGCCGCCAGACCACCCCGGCGGTCAGCAACAGGAGGCTCGTGGGAACCGGCAGGCCGGGCAGGATCACCAAGGCAACGAACAGCGCCCAGGAATTCTTCTTCAGATAGACTTCCGCCGCCATCCAGCCACTCTTGAGACTGTTCAAGTCCAAACCCAACTTCCAAGCGGCAAATCCGGCCGTAAAACCAGCCAGAACCAGCAGAACAAGACCTCCCTGAACCCGCCTGTCCGCCAGTAGATTGCGAATAAATACCATCCTGAACGCAAACTCTCCGCAACTAGGACCAATGGCAAGCCAACAAAAAGCGGCTTCCTCGCGCCCGGCACACGTGGGCAAAACGATCGGATACATGATTGTTCAAATTTTCTTGAACAAACATGTCGGGACCTCAATCTCCGCCTGTAAGGTTGATTTCGTCCGCGTCGCCAAACCCAGAAAACAACACAAGTTTTGTCGTGTTATCCACGATCTCAACCAAGGGCGGTAGCATGCCGTTCCCTGCAACTGAATTCGCGATTTTCGGCAATCACACCGGGGCGGAAAGTTACAATTTGTGAGCCTTTTTCAAAACACGATCGCGGTGATTCCAGCAGCCGGATTCAGCCAGCGACATGGATCATCTCATCGTTCGCCGCAGAGTGACGCCATGGTGCTCGTCGCAGGCAAACCGGCGATTTTCTGGACCATTCAGGAGCTCATCCGCATCGGTATCCGCCGGATCTCCTTGGTCATCCACGAACGCGACAATGATTTGGAGCACTTTGTCAGCCTCATTTACTCCAATCTGGCGGATATTCAGTTCGTGGTGCCCGACCAGTTGGCTGGTGTCGGATATTCAGTATGGAGCGGTCTTCAGGCGGTACAACGGAACCAAGAATCCGTCCTCGTAGTGCTCGGCGATACCATTCTTTCTCTGCCTGAAGGCATCCCAACGCAAGGTGATTGGATCATGGTCGCTCCAGTGGAGGATCAGAACCGCTGGTGCATGGCAGCTCTGGAAGCGGGAAAAGTGACTGCCTTGTTCAACAAACCCACCACGCGCGTTCCCGCCGACCAGGCATGCATCGGTGTATATTTTTTTTCAGAAGGACTCCCCATCACCGAGTGGCAGGTTGAGAACTTCCTAAGCGGGAAGAAAACCATCGAGATGGCAAACCTGCTGGAGCCTCTGATCGAACGGGAGTCGCTGTCAGGCATCCTCTCGTCGAACTGGATGGACGTGGGAAATCCCGATCATATTCAGGATGCCCAACAGAAATTCATCCAGTCCCGTTCCTTCAATACACTGAGTCTCGATTCCCTCCGCGGCAGCATCTCGAAAAAATCGACCTACACCCTCAAGTTTCACGATGAGATCAACTACTACAAGTTGTTGCCCGACCCGCTGAAGATTTATTTCCCGCGTGTCATCGAAGCGTCGAATCTTCCGAACGACCAGCGACTGACTCTTGAATACTATGCCTATCCGACGCTGGCAGATATCCTCCTCTTCGACCGGCAGTCTCCCGCCTTCTGGAAAAAGGCGATCAACCGCCTTTCCGCCATATGTGCCGACTTCCGCTCGCTCGATTACGGCACCGATACCGAGGCGGCGAAGGACATCTATCTGAAAAAGAACGTCGAGCGGTTCAAAACGTTCCTCGCGAACCCTCCAGAGATCGTGCGTGATTTCCTCGCGGCGGAGTCACACCACGTGGACGGAACCGCGGTCCACTCACCGAATGAGGTCATCGAAAAGTCCCTGCCCGCCCTCAATCGCCTCAGCGAACAGGCCCGCATGACACCGATCCATGGAGACCTCTGCCTGTCCAACATCCTTTGCGAGCCCAATAGTTGCCTGATCAAGCTGATTGATCCTCGCGGCAGTTTCGGCAGGCAGGGAGCGCTTGGCGACCAGCGCTATGATTTTGCAAAAATGGATCACTCCATCACCGGTCGCTATGATTTCATCGTCAACGACCTTTTCGTGATCCATTCGGATTCCCCCGGCGATGTCCGATTGGAAATCCCCCATCGGAGCGACCTCGACCAGATCGCCGCCGATTTCGAATCGATCTTCCTAGGAGAACGGAAAGAGGAAATCCGCATGATTACTGCCTGGCTATTCCTATCGATGCTTCCCCTCCACGCGGACAAGCCCCGCCGCCAGTTCGCGATGCTCGCCACCGGCTTGAAAATTCTATCAACACTTCCACTATGAGACTCTGCTTCGACCTCGATGGCGTTCTATGCCAACTCAAACAAGACGGGCAAACCTACGCCGACGTGGAACCCCTCCCGGGTGCCGTTGAAAAAATCCGCGCCCTTCGCGCAGCCGGCCATCAGATCGTAATCGCCACCGCCCGCCACATGAAAAGCTGCGATCACAGCGTGGGCAAGGTCGTCGCACGGCAGGGCCTGGTGACGCTGCAGTGGCTGGAAAAACACGGCTTCGAATATGACGAAATCTGGTTCGGCAAGCCTCACTGCGATATCTACATCGACGACAACGCCTATCGTTTTTCATCGATGGATCTGATTGCCGACGACGCGTCCAATCTCCCCCGCTCCAACGAATTCACCCAAAAAGCCCTGGCAGCAAACCCATGATTCTTATTATTCCAATGGCCGGTCGCGGCGAACGTTTCCGAAATGCTGGCTACGAAACGCCGAAGCCATTGATCGAGCTTTCGGAAGGGGTTCCGATGTTCTCCAAGGCGGCACGCAGTTTCCCATTGGAGTTGATGTCTGAGGTGGTTTTCGTGGTTCTGGCGGAACATTGCCAATCCTATGGAATCGACCGCGAGATCCGGAAACATTTCCCCGACAGCCGGGTCCGCACCCGGGTCCTGGATGATGTCACCAGCGGTCAGGCGGAAACTGTCGCGCTCGCACTCGATCCGTCCCGCCCCGACGATTCGCTGATGATCTTCAACGCGGACAGCGCATTTGAGGACGACCTGAGGCCTTGGATCGTGGGCCATGCGAACGACTGCGATGGAGCTCTCCAGGTTTTCCGCGACTCCGATTGCCGCTGGAGCTTCGCCCGCACTGACTCGTCAGGCGACGTGGTGGAAACGGCTGAAAAGTCACCTATCAGTGATCTGGCCTCTACCGGACTCTATTACTTCCGGAGCTTTCACCATTATCTGGACCTTTATTCAGGAATGAACGAATCCGCCGGCGAGAAATACATCGCGCCGATGTACAACCGCATGATCGAAGCTGGCCGGAAAGTGGGCATCATTCCTTGCGACCAATACCGTTGCTTCGGCACGCCCGACGATTTCAAGGAATGCCTGGCGGGCAAGGTTTATCGCTATCATCAGGACTGACAGCAACGTTCCCATGGATGCCGTCCGCCAGCTTTACATCTCGCTCATTGTCCATGAGAAGCCGGAGGTCATTCTCAACCAACTGCGGAACTTCCGTCATTTCGCGCCAGCCGCGATCATCGTCCTACATGTCTCGAGGGCGATGGATGTCACCCCAGATCTGCTCCAGGAAATCGAGTCCTTGGGCCAAATCCACGTGAATCCGGTCAGGGTTGGCACCAGCATTCACAGCCTGCAGGGCCCGCATCACGAGAACCTACGCTACATATTCAACCTGAACCCCGCGGAAACCGATGTGGCCGCCTTCCATGCGTCGAACGACATGCTGGTGCGAAAGGGAGTCGAGAATTACATTCAGACCTGCACCGCCGCCTATTATCACGACGGCATCCTCAACCCTTCGACCGATCCCACCGGAGCAGCCAAGATTCTCGGCGATAAGGAATTCGCCGCACTGCGCTCGCGGGCGGAAGCGGAAGTCGTGATCTACTCGCAGGTTGAAGGGACTTTCTATCAAATCAAGCACCTCCGCCGTGCCTTTGACCTGATCGAGGAATCCGGGATCGATCTCACCAAACCTCGTCCCTATTTCGCGGAGGAAATCATTCTTCCCACACTGATCCACGGTTTTCTCAAAAATAGCCGTCAAGCGGTCGGGATGCCATACATTCTTTCAGAGCTTTCGTTCATTGTAAAATACTTCGAGATCGCCAACAAGCTGTTCGGCCATGGGATCGTCGCGAAAGCTTTCTGTCGCCTGCTCCGAATGGTCGGGCCAACCTGTGTTTCACGTCGTCTTGTTGACGGCATAAGGAACGGAGACATCGGATATTACGAGAAATTCCGAAAGTCAAATGGCGTGGTCCGCTTCAACACTCTCGACAGCTACGGCGTCAAACGCGTGCTGAGGGAAATCGATGATCCGCTGCGCCGCGATATTTCCGCACTGGAATAATCGAAATAGAAACAAAGCGGCTGTCGACCACGCTTGAAGGCTCTCAGAGAAATTCCCAATCCAGATTTCATCAACCGCATTTCCGCCCCATGTCCAAATCCATTGCCATCATTCTTCCGGCATACAACGAGGAATTGACCATCGCCGATACGATGAAGGACTTTTACGGAGTCTGTCCCGACGCGGATATCTACGTAATCGACAACGCGTCCAAGGACCGGACCAATGAACTGGCTCGCGCCGCCTATCTGGAACTCGGGTGCAAGGGACGTCTGCTTGAAGAGCGCCGCAAGGGCAAGGCCGCAGCGGTCCGCAAGGCATTCCATGAAATCGACGCGGACGTTTATGTCATGGCGGATGCTGACATGACCTACCCCGCCAGCGATCTGCCGAATCTTCTCGCTCCAGTCCTCGACGGCCGGGCCGACATTGTTTGCGGGAATCGTCACGACTCGGGAGTCTATCGACGGGAAAACAAGCGCCCGTTCCATGATTTCGGAAACAATCTCGTGAGACGGCTCATCAACACGCTCTTCAAAGGCTCGCTCGAGGACATCCTCACCGGATACCGGATCATGTCGAAGCGCTTCGTGAAGAACTACCCGATTCTGGCGGATGGCTTCGAGCTCGAAACGGAGATGAGCATCCATGCGCTGGACAAGGGTTACTCCATCATCGAACTGCCGACCGAATACCGGGATCGCCCCGAAGGTTCGTTTTCCAAACTGAACACGATCACCGACGGCATCCTCGTGCTGAAGACGATTTTCTCGATTTTCGTGAAATATCGCCCGCTGCTGTTTTTCAGCATCTGCTCGCTTTTGTTCGCTATGGCAGCGCTCGCGACGGGAGCGATTCCGGTATTGGAATATTTTCAAACTGGAAAGATCCTGCACATCCCGCTGGCCATACTCGCTTCGGGACTGTCCATCCTGGCGATGCTGAGTTTCTCCGTGGCCGTGATTCTCGATGGCCTTGCCGCCGGCCAGCGCTTCAATCACGCGTTGCAGCTGCTGCATTGGAGCAACCGCTGATTCTGCGGCGAGCACCTGACTACCCAACGGATTCTGATGAAAATCGAAAAGAGGCCCACACTATCACCTGCCGCCGTATGGGTGATGGTGTGCGCCCTTTTGAATGTCACCGGTTGGCTGCTTTCGGCGATGGGCCAACTGAACCGGGTGGGCTACGGCGTGGTATTGATCGCATCCGTCGCTGCCGGCGTTTTCTGGTTTCTCCGCGAGCGGCCGCTTTTCAGAACCGGATTCCGTTTGCGCCGCTTCCGCAAGGTCTTTCCGCTCGCGTTCGGTTTGTTAGCCCTGCTCGCCCTCGCCGGTGGCATCATCCACGCTCCTAGCAACTATGACGCCCTCGCCTATCGCACGCCGCGGATCCTGCATTGGTTGGCGGAGGGCCAGTGGCACTGGATTCATACGGATTTCCAAAGGCTCAACACCCGGGGTTGCGGCATCGAATGGGTGAGCACTCCGCTGTTGGTGCTGACCGGCACGGATCGACTGTTTTTTCTGATCAATGCCGTCTCGTTCCTACTCCTGCCCGGCATCTGCTACAGCGTGATGACCGGACTAGGTGTGAGTCAAAAAGTCGCATGGCACTGGATGTGGATCTTCCCCACGGGGTACTGTTACCTTTTGCAGGCGGGAAGCATCGGCAATGACCTGTTCGGTGCCACGCTGGCACTCGCCGCGGTGGATTTCGCCCTGCGCGCCGGGCGTGAACGAAGCGCTTCAGCTGCCTGGTTGTCCATACTGGCGGCGGGCCTGATGACGGCAGGCAAGGGCTTCAATCTGTTGTTGCTGCTGCCATGGGGACTCGCTTTGTTACCCGCCACCTTCGTGCTGCTGAGACGTCCGCTGAGGACCTTGCTCATTGGCATCGTTTTCATTTTTGTCTCCCTGGCACCGACCGCAGTCCTCAACGCCCGCTATTGTGGCGACTGGAAAGGGCTCAATGCCGAGCCTTCCGCCTTATCCACTGGTGAACCATTGCTTCACCTAGGTGCAAATGGGGTGCTGGTGACCATCCACAACCTCAGCCCTACTTTTTTCCCGTTCTCATCCGCTTGGAACGGGATGGTCGAACGTATCATTCCCAGCGATCTGGCACTCAAGTTATCCACCCATTTCGAGGAAGGTGGAGCCAAATTCAAACTGGGGGAAATCCAGATGGAGGAAAGCTGCGGTCTTGGCTTCGGCATCAGTCTGTTGCTGATTCCGTTGTTCTTCGGCCTGCTGACACCCGGAGCAATCAAATGGAGCGGATTCCCCAACAACCTCATTTCTTCTTCGTTGACGGTCCCTGCAGGAGCCTGGCTGGTAACACTCTACTTCTTCACCCAGTCGGGTCTGGGATGTCCCGCCCGCTATCTGGCCCCTTCCTACGTCGTGTTGCTGGCTCCCGCATTGCGCTCGCGGACCGCGTCCACTTTGTTAGGCACCCGGTGGTGGCGGATGCTGGCCATCGCCGGCTTCGCCCTCGCAGCGCTGTTGTTGATCGCATCCCCTCCGAGGCCCTTGTGGCCGGCACGGACCCTCCTGCAGTTACTGCACGCTGAAACCTCCTCCTCCCCGCTCCTCCGTCGGGCTTGGAACGTTTATTCGGTCTATGGCGAGCGCTCCGATGGCTTTGCTCCCGTGCGAGCGGTTCTATCACCCGGTTTGAAGGTTCTCGGACTGGTAACATTCGATGACCCGGAAACCTCGCTCTGGCGTCCGTTCGGAGCCCGGCGCATTGTCCACGTCACCCATGATGACGACGCGGCTTCCGTTCGCCGACGGGGTATCGAACAAGTGCTGGTGAGCGACTACATCATCTCCGGCCACCAGAAAACAACACTCGCGGAATGGTTGAAGCGCTACGACGCCGAAGTCATCACCAGCATGGACCTGTCGCTGCGTGCGAGCCGCGGCCCGACAGCGTGGCACCTCGTCCGTCTCCGTCCTTCTCCACGGGATTCCATTAGTCCGGAATGACGGCTCCTACTCCGGACAAGAGTTCGGAAGCTCATCACTATTCTCCGCTCATGCTGGAATTTCTTCAAGAACCGTCACTCCGTGGGTTGGAAGTCGGCTCGCCCGAGTTCTTTTCTCTTCAAAAATCCCTCATCGAGCACCGGCCACTGCTGAAACGCTGTTACGACGACTGGTATTCGCGACTGCTTGCTGATGTCCGCTCGGCTCCCAAACCCGGGCTGCTGTTGGAGCTAGGCAGCGGCGGCAGTTGCCTGAAGGATCTGGAGCCTGCGTTCATCACCTCCGATGTGGTACCCGATGTGGCGGAACGGGTCATCGATGCGTGCGAGCTGCCATTCGACGAAGCCTCGCTCCGGGCCATCGCCCTGACACACGTCCTCCATCACATCCCGGATGTGGAGGCGTTTTTCAGGGAAGCTACCCGCACGCTGAAGCCGGGTGGCGTGATCACGATGATCGAAGTCGCGCACACTCCTTTCGCCCGATTTTTCTTCAGAAATTTCCATCCGGAACCTTACGATGACGCTAGGAAGGAGTGGGGGTTCAGCCAACAGGATTCGATGATGGACTCCAACCAGGCCTTGTCATGGATGGTTTTCGTGAGAGACCGCGCCCGCTTTGATAAACTTTTCCCCGAGCTGATCCTCGAGGAATCCTCCTTCACACCTTGGTTCTCCTATCTCATTTCTGGTGGTGTCACCAAACGGGACCTAATTCCCCATGTGCTGGTTCCCTTGCTTACAGGCGTTGAATGGCTGCTGACTCCCCTGCGCCCCGTTTTCGCACTACATTGGCACATCCGCATCCGCCGGAAAATCCAAGATGCCTCCCGCTAACAACAACATGTCTTCCGGGACAAGGTCCATGACGCCACCTGAAGCACCCGTGATGATCGTCATTGGCTCCGGTCCGGCGGCGATCGCCGCGACCAAGGCGTTGGTTGAACTGGGACACCATGTCACGATTCTCGATGTGGGCACCCGTTTGGAAAAGGACCGCCAGGATGTCGTGGAACGCATGTCGTCCGAGGAACCCGGATCCTGGAGTGAAGTGGATGTCAGAACCATCATCGGCGAAAGATCCGCCACCAACGAGACCGTCCATTCGAAACTTTCCTACGGGTCCTCTTACAGCTTCGATGCGCGCTCCGACGCAGTTGGAGTTAGATGGGGGAAAGGAGAAGGCTTCAACCACTCCCTCGCCAAAGGCGGACTGAGCAATGTGTGGGGCTCTTCACTGCTGCCCTACCGCCAAGATGACATCAACGACTGGCCGGTCACCCTGAACGATCTGGTTCCCCACTATCAGGCAGTGATGAGGTTCGTTCCTGGAACCAATTTCAAGGATGGACTGTCTGACATTCTTCCTTCCTATTCCGCTCAGGAAAACACTCTGGAACCTTCCCGCCAGGGTAATGCTCTTCTCAACGATCTCGAATCCCGGAAAAAATCACTACGCCGATCCGGAGTTTTCTTCGGCCGGAGCCGCCTCGCGATCCGCGCTGCCGGCGATGACTCCCACCGATCCTGCGCTTACTGTGCGCTTTGCCTCTCGGGCTGCCCCTATGGCCTGATTTATTCGACCGAGCAAACACTGAACGACCTGATCCAATCCGGCCAAGTGAAATACCTGGCAGATCACCTGGTGGAAAAATTTGAAATGCAGGGTGAAAAAGCGATCGTCTCCGGACGGATACTTGCGGACGACGCTCCATTCACCTATCAGGCCAGCCGGGTTTTCATTGGAGCGGGGGTCCTGCCAACCGCGAAGATCGTCCTGAATTCCCTCGAGGCGTTCGACAAACCCATCCGCCTCGCCGACAGCCAATACTTCATCTATCCGTTGTTCCGTGCGTCCATGATTCCGGAAGTGGAAACCGAGCGCATGCACACCACCTCGCAGGCTTTTCTGGAAATCGATGACAAGAGCATCAGCGATCATCTGGTCCATCTACAGATCTACGGCTACAGTGCGTTCCTTCACCATGAACTCGACAGGACCTTTCTCAAATGGCCGTTTCGGCTTCCGGTTTTCCGCCGGCATTTTCTGGGAAGGCTTCTGGTCGCGCAGGGCTTCATCCACTCCAGTTCATCCGGCTGGGTGGAACTGACATTGAACAAGGCATCTGATGGCCGCGCCTGCCTTGACGCAAGGGTCCACCGTTCAAGCAAGGCTTTCATGACGACGCTCAAAGTGGGTTGGAAACTGCTGAAACAGTCGTTGAACCTCCGTGCCATACCGTTGATCCCCGGTTTGAAATTCCCCAATCCGGGGAGCGGCTATCACAGCGGAGGGACTTTTCCCATGCGCCTCCGGCCCGGACCGCTTGAGACCGATGTTCTCGGGCGGCTTCCTAACATGGAGCGCATTCATTTGGTAGATGCCTCGGTCCTACCGAGCATCCCCGCCACTTCCATCACCCTGAGTGTGATGGCGAATGCCCACCGGATCGCAAGCATCGCAGGACGATTGGAGCCAACATGAAGATCGCCATCACAGGAGCTACGGGCTATGTGGGCTCCCGCCTATCCCACTTCCTTAGGGAACATTCCCATCAGGTTCTCACCATGAGCCGCCGCCCGGTGGAAGGGCCGTGGGCATCCTACTCATTGGGCGATGATCCGGAACTTCTGCCTTGGAAGGAAGTCGATGCATTGATCCACCTTGCTTACGACTTCACCGCACGAAACTGGCAGGAAAATCTTGATCGGAACGTCAATCCCAGCATCGCATTGTTTCAAGCTGCCCGAGAAGCCGGTGTCAGACACCTGATCTTCATCAGTTCCATGAGCTCCTTCGAAGGCTGTCGATCAAACTATGGCAAAGCCAAACTCATGGTGGAAATGGAAGTCATGCGGCTCGGTGCCACTGTGGTCCGCCCCGGTTTGGTCTGGGGCAAACGGTCCGGCGGAGTGATGGGAACCTTGGAAACTCTTGTGGCCAGACTACCGGTCGTTCCGTATTTGACCAGCGGCAACGGCCTGGCGCAATACCTCGTCCATGAAGAGGACCTTTCCCTCGCCATTCTTGTCTTGTTGGAGAAGCATCCGGAGGGTGCCCGCGATCCCGTGGCCGTCGCAAACCCCGATTCTCTCAAACTAGGAGACATCCTCAGGACAATCGCGAAGAGAACCGGTCGCCAGCCCCTTTTCGTTCCGGTCCCCTGGCAGTTGGCAATGATTGTTCTGAAAGCTGCCGAAACGCTTGGAGTAAGAACCCTGTTTCGAAGCGATAGCCTTACCGGACTCGTTTACGGGAACCCGCATGTCGATTTCAAAAGAGTTCCCGACGGATTCACCTTCCGGCAATTTTGTTAACCGGCCTATGACGCCAGTCCCGGATTTACAATCCAACTTCCATCTTCGTCTGATCTTCCAGCCTTCAGCCATCCTTTTCCCATGATCGAATCGAATTCCGTCAGCAAAATCATCATTCTCGTCGTCGGCCTGATGCTGGCTGTCGTCCTTGGCAGCATGCTCGTCACCGACCAGGTGGATGCGCTTCTCTGGGTGGCGGGTGCCACCGTCATGATCGTCTGTATCTCCCTCGGCCGCCGCATCTGGCTGCTGATCCCGTTTATGGCGGCTCTCAATATCCAACTGCGATTGCCCGGCCAGCCTTCCACCCTGCTGCTCGCCCAGCTGCTAGTGCTAGCCTTCTGCACGCTTCTGTTCCTAATGCGGAAACTTCCCTTCAAGCTGGCGTTCACGGAACTGGAGTTCTGGATCTTTGCTCTCACCGCGTTTGTTGCCCAAGTCTATATGCGGAATCCCGTTGGGGTGAATATCTTCGGTGGAGCCACGGTGGGTGGCAAGGCTTACGCTATTTATGGTCTCACTCTCGCCACCGGACTATTGCTGGCCGGTCTTCGGGTCCCTCCCAGTGACTTGAAATGGTATCTGAGGCTTTCGATCCTAGGAGGGTTGATGAATCTGTTCATTTCGGTAGTTGGCAAATTCATCCCCGGTATCGCCTACATTACAGGCGCGGGATTTGAAGACAACCGCGATGGTGGAGACGCAAACATGGGTAAAGTGGAGGATCCGGGTGCCGCCACGCGGGTGGGATTCCTTTCTGGCTATGGAACCAATGCCGCACTCTGGATTTCTACCTTCATTTCCCCCTTACAAGCACTCGTCCGGCCCTTATGGCTTCTCCTGCTGCTATCCGCCATCCTCGCATCAATGCTGGGGGGCTTTCGTAACGGAGTCATTGGGGTAGGCGTCACTTTGCTAATGGGAATCGCCTACCGAAGTGGTTTCCCATCACTCATAATGTCGATCATACTGGGTCTCGGGGCAGTAGCCCTGCTTGCTGTCGTCAACCTGATCCACCCGCTTCCACCAAACATCCAACGATCATTGACTTTCCTTCCCGGCACTTGGGAAGAACGCTATCGACGGGATGCGGAAGGGTCCACCGAATGGCGGATTGAGATTTGGAAAGAGGCCCTTCTGACCGAACGCTGGATCAAAAACAAATGGATCGGCGATGGACTCGGCTTCAGCGCCACTGAACTGGCGGCACAAATGAATGACCGCAAGGGTGCTCGGGCCGGAATCTCCGGATTCGAAGGCCACCGGGAGTCCGTTCTCGCGAATGGAGACTACCACAGCGGCCCGGTTTCCACCATCCGGGTGATTGGATATTTGGGTCTGATTTTTTTCCTCTTAGCCCAAATCCGAGTGGCAGTCCACGCACATCGTCAGATCATGCGCTGCCGCGGAACCGAATGGTATCCCCTTGCTCTCTTCATCGGAATTCCACTGATCTCCGGGCCACTGTTTTTTGTTTTCGTTTTCGGCGACTTCAAAAGCAATTCCGCAAGCTTTTTGCTATCGGCTGGAATTTGTAGGTTGCTGCAAAACAACCTTCCGCTTGCTCCATATGTGACCCGCAAGAGAGAACCCTATATACTAAGAAAGCAATTGCCCAACGCCACTCAGCCTTCGTAACACCCGTCCGAAGTGCAATGCCTGGAAGGACTGGAAACTCAAGAAGCGGCGGAATACATCCGCCCAGCCCATGAAAAGGCCAATTTGAGGAAGCATTCCGCAATTCATTGTCACCTCATGGACGTCGGCGGTCGAATTCCGCCGCTCTTTGTTATTAATCCATGGCTGTCTGCTGAATTTCCGAAAAAACCTTCATCCACACCTAAACTTAGCAAATCTTGAGCCGATTAATCATAGAAGCCGGTAAGTCCGAACGCCACTATTGGAGTGATCTTTGGAAATATAGGGAACTGTTTCTCTTCCTGTCGTGGCGGGACATCCTCGTCCGCTACAAGCAGACCGTCATCGGCGTTCTTTGGGCGGTGATCCGTCCGGTGCTGACCACGATCGTCTTCGTGGTGATCTTCAGCAGAGTGGCGAAGTTGCCTTCGGAAGGGGTTCCCTATCCGATCCTGGTCTTCTCCGCGATGCTTCCCTGGCAGTTCTTCGCTTCCGCCCTTTCCGAGGCCAGTAACAGTCTGATCGGCAACGCGAACATGATCTCAAAAATCTATTTCCCGCGTCTCGTTGTTCCGGCCAGCGCCATCATTGTCGCATTCACGGATTTCCTGATCTCACTGGGCATCCTCGCGGTCATGATGATCTGTTACGGCATCGCCCCCACCTGGCACCTCCTGCTCATCGTTCCATTCACCATCATCGCCTTTCTCACCGCGTTCGGCACCGGCGTCTGGCTGGCGGCGCTCAATGTCCAATACAGGGATTTCCGCTACGTGATTCCGTTTGTGGTCCAGTTCGGGCTCTACATTTCACCCGTGGGTTTCAGCAGCAGCGTGATCCCGGACAAATGGCGTCTGCTCTACTCCATCAACCCGATGGTCGGCGTCATCGACGGTTTTCGCTGGGCCATCACCGGTCAGCCTGCCTTTTTCAACTGGGGGGGCTTCGCCATCTCACTTGCTCTCGTCTTCCTGATTGCCGCGGGCGGCATCTGGTACTTTCGCAAAACCGAACGCGCGTTTGCCGATGTGATCTGAGGGGGCAGGAGGCAGGAGGCAGGAGGCAGGAGGCAGGAGGCAGGAGGCAGGAGGCAGGAGGCAGAGGTCAGAGGTCAGAGGTCAGAGGGCAGTGGTCACAAACCATAAAAAAAGATGCAAATCAATTCAGCGAAAGAACTCACCGTGTATGTGAAAGCCTATGGGCTGGCGATGGAGATTTTCGAACTTAGCAAGAGTTTCCCAACTGAGAAAAAATATGCCCTTACCAGCCAGATTCGCCGGTCATCGCGCTCAGTTTCCATGAACCTGCGCAAGGCGTGGTCTAAAGGGAGATACGAGGCACATTTCATTTCCAAACTAACCGATTGTGACGGCGAAGCCAATGAAACCGACACCTCACTCGATTTCGCAAAAGACTGCGGGTACATCACGGATACCCAACACAAAATCCTTGACAGAAATCAACCGCGAAGTCGGAAGAATGCTGGGCGCAATGATCAACAACCCAGAGCCATTTCTAATCAAACCCTCGAATTCGTGATCTCTAATCTCTGATCTCTGATCTCTGATCTCTGATCTCTGATCTCTGATCTCTGATCTCTGATCTCTGCCCTCTGCCCTCTGCCCTCTGCCCTCTGATCCATGAGTCAAAACGTCATCCGCGTCGAAAACCTCGGCAAAAAGTATCAACTGCACCACCAGCAACAGGGCGGACGCTACAAAACCCTCCGCGAAGTGCTCGCCTTAAAGGTGGGTGGTCTGCTGGGCGGTCGGAAGGAGGAGACAGGGAAACAAAAGTCCACAGAAGACTTCTGGGCCCTGCAGGATGTCTCATTCGAGATCAACCAAGGCGAAGCCGTCGGCATCATTGGGCGCAACGGCGCGGGCAAATCCACGCTTCTCAAACTCCTCAGCCGCATCACCCAACCGACCACCGGGCGGATGGAACTTGAAGGCCGGGTCGCCAGCCTGCTGGAGGTCGGAACCGGCTTCCACCCCGAGCTAACCGGGCGGGAGAACATCTATCTGAACGGATCCATCCTCGGCATGGGCCGCTCGGAGATCAGGAGCAAGTTTGATGAGATCGTGGCCTTCGCCGAGGTCGAGAGATTCCTGGACACGCCGGTGAAGCGCTATTCAAGCGGCATGTACATGCGACTGGCCTTCGCCGTGGCAGCCCATCTGGAGCCGGAAATCCTGGTGGTGGATGAAGTACTGGCCGTAGGTGATGCCGCCTTCCAGAAGAAATGCCTTGGTAAAATGAACGAAGTTTCTGCGGGAGGACGCACGGTTTTGTTTGTGAGTCATCAGATGAATGCCATCGAGCAGCTTTGCTCCCGCGTCATCCTTTTGGACAAGGGCGGCATCAAGACAGACAGCTCTGATCTGCGGAGCGTCATCCGCGAGTACATGTTTGGCAACGAGGACGCCGAAAGCTCTGCGCAGGCCCAATGGACCCGGAAGGACGGACAATTCGACAATGCCTGGTTCCTACCTCACCGGATCTATCTCGGCAACCGGGATGGAATGCCGATCGCCATGCCGGCCTCCAACGAGGCCGACATCTGGATGCACGTTGAAGCGGAATCCACCGCGTTGGATCCCGCGCTCACCATCGGCTATGCGATCTATTCGGAGGGCGGAGAACTGCTCTATTGGTCGTATCAGACGGACTCCGCCCCAGAAGATTGGCCAGCCATCGAGTGCGGGCGCTTTACCCTCTGCGGTCAGATCCCGGCCCGGTTCCTGAACGAAGGCGTCTATCGCATCGAACTCATCGGCGGACTGCACCACCGCCAGTGGCTGTTTGAGCCCGGAAAAAGCGCTCCACAGATTTTCCTCACCACCCAGGGCGGGCTGAGTGATTCGCCTTTGTGGACCGTGAAACGTCCCGGCCTGCTCGCCCCGGTGCTGAAATGGAGTTTATTATCATGAAAGGAATTCGATTATTGAAACGACTGGGAGCGGCGCTGCGCCGTGAGGACTATCAGATGACCTACGCACAATGCGGGGAGGATAGCATCCTCCGCTTCCTGTTCAACCTTCTGGAGATACCGCTTCCAACCTATCTGGACATCGGCGCCCATCATCCCACCTACCTGAGCAACACCTTTCTGTTCTATCGCGAAGGAGCCCGCGGGGTATGCGTTGAACCGGATCCACGGCTATGCAGTGGCATCCAGGCGGGTCGCCCGAACGATACCTGCCTCAACATCGGCATCGCTGCGGGTGCGACCGGCCACTTGAGCTTCTACGTGTTCGACGATCCAACGATGAACACCTTTTCTGAAGAGGTGAAACAGGACCAGTTGCGCTCCGGCCGCTTGCTCCAACAGGAGCTGAAGATCGAGGTGCAGTCGGTCAACACCGTCATCGCCCGCCATTTCCCGTCCGCTTGTCCCAACCTCGTCTCGCTCGACACCGAAGGCCTGGATCTTGCGATTCTGGAAACCTTTGATTTCGCCACCTACCGCCCGGAAGTCTTCTGCATCGAAACCCTCACCAACGTCGATGACCGCAAGATCACCGAAATCATCGATTTCATGATTTCAAAAAACTATGTGGTGTATGCCGATACCTTTGTGAACACCATCTTCGTGGATCAGCAGAGCTGGAACCGATGGCTGACCAAAAGAAGGGAAGAACAGGGCAGCGCCACCATCTAGCAGACATGCGCACGCCGCCAAGAATCCATCACCCTATGAATCCCTTGAACCTCTGGAAACAATTTCATTTCACTGTCTGGCCGCTTCACGCCGGCCTGCGGAACCATTTGCGCCGTTGGCAGGGACGCTGGTGGTTCTGGGGCCAATACCGCGACTATTGCCGGTTGGCCGCGGGTGGTGAGGTCCCGGAAATCCGATATTTTTATCCCTGCCTCGAGGATGCCACCACCAACACGCCCATCGACGCCAGTTACTATTTCCAAGATGCATGGGCGTTTGAAAAAATCGTGCAGGCAAAGCCGGAACGACATGTGGACGTCGGCTCGCACCACAAGTTCGTCTCACTGTTGTCGAAGGTGGTGGACACAACCATGGTGGATCTGCGCCCTCTCCCGGTCACACTCGACACCCTGAAATTCGAAGAAGGCAGCATCCTGGAACTTCCTTACCCGGATGGCAGCCTGCCCTCCGTGTCCAGCCTTTGCGTGGTCGAACACATCGGCCTGGGCCGCTACGGCGATCCGCTGGATCCCGAGGGAACCGTCAAAGCCATTGAGGAGCTGAAGCGGGTTGTCCAACCCCGCGGCGATCTCTATCTCTCCGTGCCCCTGGACGATGTGAACCGGATCTACTTCAACGCCCACCGCGCGTTCTGCGAAACGTATCTGGAGCGTCTTTTTACACCCTTTGAAATCGTGGAACGGCGGTACATCTTCGGCAATGAATATACTAACAAACCCAGATCTGGATTCGGCACCGGGTGTTATCATTTGCGCCGTCGTGAGGTCTGATCTCTACAGTGGCCCCGTTACCATTTCAGGTCTCATGGAAACACCACTCCAATGCCACAGCCAAAACCTCACCAAATAACAAACTCCAGCCCATGAATTATTTATGACTGTATTACCGAACCCTAGAAAAAATCAGTTTACCAAACGGGAGATAATTTTCACGGTTCTGAGTATTGGTGTATTCCTGTTCGTTTTTGTCCAACACTTTTATCAGGTTGCCTCGAACGCTGTTGATTTTCCATTTTGGGATGATTGGACTTTCTTTCCGAACGACTCACCCACTTGGGCATTTGACTTCTTGAATGAACATCGGACGGTTCCGACCAAAGCCTTGATAGCGCTTTTGTTCCAGCAAAATGGCTGGGACATTCAATTCACGATTATTGCCAATTTCGTTATATTTAGCCTAACTGTTTGGGTGTTTATCCAGTTTTTGAAATGGGCCTGCAAAAACGGGCCTACATGGGCGCATATTTTGGTAAGCACGTGTCTACTCTCGCCCATACTCGGCGAGGTTCACCACTGGGGAATAGGATCCATCTGGCACTTTGTTATAGTTTTCGGAATCCTTGCAGTTTGGCTGCTGTTCGCGGGAAAATCGGTTCTTTCTCAAATCGCCGGTGTTTTCTGCCTTTTGTTGAGTCTATACTCCAGCGGACAGGGACTTGCCTTTTCGGCTGTTGTTTTTGCGATCTGGCTTATCTCCGAGGCGATGATATTGTTTGAAAATGAAAAGAAAATCATTACAAAAAAAACCATCACATCTGCCGGTGTCGGACTAGTTTATCTTCTTGGTTTGGTTCTGTGGTTTGAAGGCTTCCGCAGAATTCCCTCACACGCGGAACCAGCCAATCCATGGACTATTGAATTTTTCAACTACTTTGGAGTAATGATCCAATATGGTTTTGGATTTCCACAAAAACTGGCCCTCAAGGCCCCGTGGATCGGCATCTTAGCTTACATGGCCCTGACGGTCGCCCCAATCGCCGTATTATTCTGGGAGCAAATTTGTAATAATCTTTCAATATCCAAAAAAACATGGGCTTTGATGGCAATGATTTGTGGAGTTTCAGGAATTGTGTTTCTGACGTGCTATGGACGAGGAAATTTTGAAATTGGCACCGCAAGATCAGGAAGATACGTATACTTCGTTATTTTTCTCATTCCATTGTCTGTTGCTTTGTGGGTCGAAATTATTGCTTTGAAAGGTCATACTTTTCATCAAGGTATTTTGCTTATTGCCTGTATATTGATTCCAGGACTTCACTTTCGTCACGGCTTGGACTTTGCAGGATACGAAGTAAACCAGAAAGCTCGCCTCAGGAATCTCAGCATTATCGCAGACTATTACAAGAACGATGGCCCCCATCCACTTTTCCTCCCCGATTTTTGGGTTCCATTGGATGAATATCTGGCAGATGCAAAGGCCAGAAAATTCTCTTTTTACCGGAAAATTCGATATCATGAGACAAAATAGCGAGTGCGATGTGTTTTCTCGAAATGCCGCTGCACCGGCATACTCCTAAACCAGCACCCGCACGGTGGCTTTTGTTAGCTGAAGTGCCAATGGCCCAGAATGCCATCACTTAGAACTTGAGGCGTGGGCGACCGACGACAGCCCATCAGGCTTCGCCATTTATAAATCATTAAAGTTAGTATAAATTGGTCAATACCATGAAGAAAGAATACGAAGAACAATATCACCGTATGGAGGATAATCATTGGTGGTTTCGGGGCCGTCGTCACCTAGTTCATTCTCTTCTTCTGCAAGCCGTTCCCAACCGAACCTGCGATATCCTTGAAATTGGGTGCTCGGGTGGCCCTCTAATTCAACAATTACACGCCGACGGATATACTAACGTAACTGGTATCGACATTAGCGAGGAAGCTATTGGGATCTGCCAGAAAAACGGGTTGTCCGATACCCATGTCATGGATGCTCAGGCACTGGCGTTTCCCGACAATTCTTTCAACATTGTTATTGCCTCGGATGTTCTCGAGCACCTTTCGGACGCATCTCAAGCCTTGTGCGAATGGAGAAGAGTTCTGAAGCCGGACGGTATGCTCATTGTGTTTGTTCCTGCATTTCAATTTCTTTGGAGCTTCCATGATGAGTTAAATAGACATTTTAAGCGTTATCGCCAAACTGAACTGCGGGAACTATTGACAGTGAGCGGCTTTATCGTAGTCCGCAGTTCTTATTGGAACAGTATCCTGTTCAGTCCAGTTGCTTGCATTCGTATTTTTCGCGGGTTGTTTCCGGAACGTGACAATCTCACCGGTGACATACGGCCTACATTAGGGGTGCTGAATACTGTTTTGTATTGGATTCTTCTTGCTGAAAACTCGACAATAATGTCCGGATTGAACCTGCCTGTTGGTGTAAGCGTCATGGCGATTGGACATAAACCTGAGGTCGATATGGGTCAGGAGCATTCTAATAGTAATACTATCTTTCAATAGCCAAATCCAGTGATCGAAGCAGAATTACGATTTTTCAAAAGAAACTTGGACACTGGGTCTTATCGAGGGCCTTCAATAATCTGTTCCGAATTATCTTCGTCTCTTTTATAATTTCAATTTTGTTCAGAATCCATTTATCGCGGATACTCTTCAGCAATTTCGGTGGCCACTTGTATTTGCAGCACTAAAATTCACGAAAACCATGAAAGTTACAGTTGTGATTCCCTGTTTCAATGAACAAGAGGTACTGCCGGAATTATACAAGAGGATCAACTCCGCCGCCCAGGCCTGGCCATGCGCCTGGAATGTCATCTGCGTTGACGACGGATCTCGCGACCAGACGTGGGAAATGCTGGTTTCCCAGGCTGAACGCGACGAACGCTGGCACGCACTTTCCCTTGCAAGGAACTACGGGCACCAGACAGCCGTCTCCGCGGGAATCCACCATGCCGATGGCGATGCAATCATAGTGATCGATGCCGATCTGCAGGACCCACCTGAGGAGCTCGGGCGATTTATTGAAAAGTGGCAGGAAGGCTTTGAAGTTGTTTACGCCATCCGGGAAAAACGAAAGGAAGGGCCTCTTAAAAAGTTTTGTTACTGGATCTTCTACAGATTGCTTGCACATGTAACTCCATTTGAAATTCCGCTGGACTCTGGAGACTTCTGTCTAATGGATCGCAAGGTTGTGGACGTTCTCAAGAGCATGCCGGAGCGCAACCGGTTTGTGCGTGGATTACGAGCCTGGGCGGGCTTTCGGCAGACAGGCCTAACGTATGAACGTCACGCACGTGCGGCTGGAGAGGCTAAATACAACTTTCGAAAGTTGTTCAAGCTTGCCTTAGATGGAATCTTTTCATTTTCAACAATGCCCCTTACACTTGTAGCGCACACTGGAGTATGGATATCCATCATTTCATTTATCGGAATGATCTGGATTCTAGCAACCAAGGTATTCAGCACTTTTTTTCAGCAACTCGGATTTCCCCCGGTGCGAGGTTTTACAACAATCATGATCTGTATCCTCTTTCTCGGTGGAATCCAATTGCTAAGTCTTGGAGTAATAGGAGAGTATATTGGTCGCATTTATGAGGAGGTGAAACGCAGACCGCAATGGGTGATCAAGCAATCCGCCGGAATCACTCCAAAGACAACTCCGACATGAGTTGGCCGTTTCCAGGAGTTGTTTTTTGGATCAAGACACCCTGCATGTTGCGGGCCGAATCAACTGGAACCAGCTGTGCCAGATCTTAGGGAAAACCGTGGAATTTTAGACCTCTGTATTCTTGTGCGCCGGAACTTACTTCCGCGATATCCTCCACCATGCCGCCGCTATTCTCCATCATCACTCCCAGCTATCAGGCCTGTCCGAAACTGGTTGATACATATGACTCAGTGATGGTGCAACAAACAGGGCTGTTCGACTATTGGATCGTGGACGGCGCATCGACCGATGGCACCCGCGAATGGCTGGAAAGCCGCGACGACCCGGCGTTTTACTGGATTTCAGAAAAGGATTCCGGCGTTTATGACGCGATGAACAAGGGCATCGACCTCAGCCAAGGACGGTTTCTGCTGTTTCTAGGTGCCGGCGACCGCCTGCTGCCGGGAATTCTGCAAGAGATGGCGGATTTCATCCAACAGAACCCCTCCCCGCTTCCACGTTTCATCTACGGCAATGTCCGGGACCTGCAGACTGGGAGGCCATTCACCGCCGGACGCTACTCAAAGATCCGAATTTGCCACGAGAACATCTGCCATCAGGGAATCTTCCATGAGCGCTCCATTTTCGACCTGCTCGGTGGGTATGACCTTCGCTACCCGATCATGTCGGATTGGGCATTCAACCTCCGCTGCTTTGGAGATCCCCGGATCGCGAGGCTTCATTATCCGAAAACCGTCGCCGATTTCGAGGGCGGAGGACTCTGTTCACACACACCGGACATGCCGTTCTACTACGATCAACTCCAATTGATCTCAGAACGGATAGGCCCGTTTCATGCCTTCCGCTACCGGGTGGAGAAGTCCTTGAAACGGAGGCTGCGGCTGAACTCCTTTCTATCATGAGCCCCATCGGCTTCATCCTTCTCGTCAATCCACGGAGCCCGTTGGAGCAATCGGAGCGTCTGATACGGACGTTGAACCGGATGTTCGACGATCCGCCGATCGCCTGCCACCATGATTTCGGGCAGAATCCGCGGTTCATCGAAAACTGTCCCCCGAATGTGACGCTGGTGCGCCCGCATGTTGCCACCCGCTGGGGTGATTTCAGTTGCGTCGAGGCCACGGTGAAGGCGATGCGTCTGCTTTATGCGGACGGAGCCGGACCCGAGTGGTTTGTCTATCTGAGCGGTGCGGATTACCCGATCAAGCCGGCACGGCAGATCCTCTCGGAACTGCAGTCCAGCGCATTTGACGGACACATTGAGCACAGGCTGGTTTCAAAAAGCGATCTCCACTACCCCCCGGATCCGGACTATCCCAGGGGGTGGAAGTGGGAGACGTGGCTCAAGCAGTGTCACCGGCGATATTGTTCACTGCGGGTCGATGTCCGCGGCATCAACCGCTATCTCCGCCCGAGCACCCGGACCTTCTGGCTGGAACATCCGATCCTCACCCGCGGGCGGCTGCCGTTCACCCGGGATTTCAAATGTTATGCCGGGGAAGTCTGGTTCACCGGCAACCATCGCTGCGCCCGCCGGATCCTTGATTTCGCCGAACATGACCAGCAGCTCGCCGCGCACTATCGCCGGGCGCTGGTGCCCGAGGAGTCCTATTTGCAAACCGTGTTAGCGAACGCCCCGGATCTGAAACTGAGCCAGAACTACCTGCGCTACGTGGACTGGACGACACGAGCCAGCAATCCGAAGATTCTGACCAAGGAGGACCTTCCACTTCTCGCTCAGTCCAAAGCGCATTTCGCCCGCAAGTTTGACAGTGCGGTGGACGCAACCGTTCTGGATGAACTGGACCGTTTGATTTTCTGAATCCGCCCCATCCTATCCATTAGAAAACCCAACCCTCGCGCTCATGAACTTCCTCGGCATTCTCAGGCATCATTTTTTCTACTCCCTTCTGACGAAGAAGACATCTCTCACCACGCTCGGGGCGCCCTGTGCCTGGAACTTCAGCGCGACCGGACTCCACGAGAGAAGCCACATCGTGTGTGCGGGAGCGGGAGGAGACATATCTTTTGAAATCGAACTACACCGGTTGACGGGCGCGCCGGTCCATCTTCTCGACCCATCTCCCACCGGAATTGCGACTTTCCATCAGACCTCGCCGTTCGGAGTCCATTTTTACGAGATTGGTCTCGCCGGTCAATCCAAGCAGTTCACGTTCGCGCTGCCCCGCAACCCTGAAGAAGGCTCTTACAAAGATCCGCGGTACGACTCCGAGGGGATGGAGACCGTCACCTTCGACTGCCTGACCATCCAGGATTTCATGGAGCGGCGCGGAATGCCGTCGCTGGATCTTCTTAAAATGGACATCGAAGGCTTCGAATACGATGTTCTGCGCACCATCCTCAGGAACAAAACACCGGTCCGCCAGATCTGCGTGGAGTTCCATAATCTCCATGGAAGAGTTCTATCCGGCGTTCTCAGATACCTCTGGATCATCCGGCTGCGCTTCCATGGCTACCATCTGGTTTCCCATGTCGGCACGGGTGATCACACGTTTGCCAAGCTGTAAGCGCCTTTGCCTCTTCAACAGGCTGTTCCAAGATGCCAGACTTCCCTTCCATCTCGGTGCTGATTCGCACCTATAACTCGGAAAAACCGCTTGCTCGTCTCCTTTCAAAGCTGGTCCTCATGCCGGGGGACGAGGTGCTGGTGGTGGATTCAGGTTCGCAGGATCTGACGCGGGACGTCGCCGCCCGTTTCGGCGCAAGGTTTGTCGAAGCTCCATTGCCATTTAGTTACAGCAAGTCGCTGAACGCGGGATTTGTAGTAGCGAAGAATCCGTTGGTGCATGTCGTGAGTTCCCATGCCGTTCCGACCGTGCCGGATTTGCTGGATCGGATGAGGAAACTGGCTTCGAACCATCCGGAGACAGTTGCCGCATTCTATGGGCCGGCCGGGATTTCCGGACGCGACGATTTGAGATTAGGCAATGACAAGGCAATCGTGTTCCAACAGAACGACTATCCGAGGTATCTGGGTATCATCGGCAACGCCAATGCCCTTTACCGGCTCCCGGTTTGGAAAAAGCTGCCGTTTGATGAAACCATCCGGACCGATGAGGACAAAACCTGGGCGCGGGAAGCCCTCAATGCCGGATATCAGCTCGCTTACGCACCATCGGCCCCGGTTTTAAACAAGAGCAACTACTCTCTTGGCTACATGTTCCGAAAGGGGCAGAGCGATGCGAGAGCAGTCAAAAAGGACGACGCGGTTCCCATGACCTTGTGGCAGCTCGGCGGCGGGTTGAAGAAGATGCTTTTCAGAAAACTGTCCGGTGAAATTGATTGCGGCAACTGGATCCGTTATTCCGCGCACATCCTCGGCCAGTATTCGGGATCCCGCCTTGAGAAGGACAATACGCCGCGGACCGATCCCAACATCCGGCCATAGCCTCGTGCCTTTGGGGTTTGGAAATTCAAGGAAGAGCGGAATCGGTCCGCCCAGCCCATGAATAGCCGATGTAAAGAGGCCAGCCGCGATCCATTTTCATCTCATGCACCTCGGCGGACGGAGGCCGCCGCTCCCTGTGTGGAATTCGCACAGATCCGACATGGAGAATAGTCCGAACGGACGATTGGAATCCATGCAGGCAACGGCGGTAGGCTGTAAATCTTAAATCAGCGAACTAAGTCCTCCATCATGAAACAACCCAAGGCGCTATTCGCAGGAATGGGAAGCTGGCATCTCGGCAATACCGCACGTGAGTTCCAAGCGATGGAGACTCTGGGCGGCTATTGGGTGGGCAATACCAACCGCACGGGGATTCTCCCGGAATACTACCGGCGGATCTGGTGGTATCATGCGGCCCAGAAACCGTTCTATCATCTCCCTTTTTCCAATCTTGAGGAAAAAATGCGCTGGTGGAACCTACCCTACTACGACGCCTGGATGGCCCGGCAGACCTTGCCGCAGGAGGTGAATGTGGTGCAGGCTCCCATGGGCTCATGCCAGGCATTGTTCAAGCTGGCGGACCGCAGCGGCAGCCAGGTGCTCAAGGTCTACGACGCCACTAACAGCCATCCGACATCCCAGTTCGGCTACTGGCAGCGCGAATGCGATCTGTATGCTCCCGGCTACCAGCTTCCGGTTCCCCACTGGGTCCGTTCGCGAATCAACCGTGAGATCGAAAACGCCGATGTGGTTCTCTGTCCGAGCAACTTCGTCCGGGACACCATGGTGACCAACGGCGTGCCGGAGGAGAAATGCTTCATCTCGCATTTCGGGGTGAATACGGAGATTTTCAAAAAACGGGCAGCCCTTCCCCCGCAGCCGCGCTTCATTTGCGTCGGTTCGCTGACCTTGAGGAAAGGGCAGCAATATCTCTTTCGCGCGTTTGAAAAGGTGAAGGAGATCCTCCCTGATGCGGAACTGGTCTGCGTTGGCGGCGTCCGGCCGGACTTCGTTGAGGAGCTGAAAAAATGGGAGGGCCGTTTCATTCATCATCAAAGCGTCTCTCATCCCGACCTCGCGCAGATGCTGGCCGGCTGCACCGCATTCGTCATGCCTTCGTTGGAAGAAGGGTTCGCCAGAGTCATTTCGGAAGCGATGGCGGTGGGTCTGCCGATCCTGGCCAGCTACGAGAGCGGTGCCACGACCGTCGTCCGTGACGGGGTGGAAGGCATCATCCTCCGGCCGCGTGACATCGATGGCATTGCGGAAGCGATGCTGCGGGTGGCAAATGATTCTGCTGAGAATCTCGCCATGGGAGAGGCCGCGTATCTCGCCGGTGGAGAGTCCAATACCTGGGCTGATTATGCGAGTCGGTTGCGGGACGAATATGCGAAGCGACTGAACAATCGTTCGTATCGAAGCCACTGACTGATAGATCCATCAACCCTTCACACCATCCCAGATCATTGTAACATCATCATGAAGCACAATATCGTCCGCCGTATTCTGGCAAAAGCGGGTATCATTCAGAAGCTCGCCAAAGCGTCCCGCAAAAAAGTGGGAAATGGCACCAGCCCCCGGAACCTTGACGGTTTCGACCTAAGTAGAAGCATCGTCAACCCGACCGAGTTCTATCAATCCTGCGTCGCTTATTTCGATCAGCACCTGCCCGCCCATCTGAAGGATCACCGGGCTTACTTCGGCCAGGAACAACGCGGATTCGGCGAGGACGCATTCCATGTGTTGTGGAGTCTTCTGGTCGATAGGTTCAAGCCCGTGAACTTTCTTGAGATCGGTGTTTACCGGGGGCAGGTCCTGAGTTTGCTCAGCCTCTTGCAACATGATCACGGAATCGTTGGAAACATCACGGGCATCGGCCCGTTCGAGCGGATCGGAGACCTTGCCTCCGTCAAGGATTACGGGCATTGCCCGGACTGGCTGGCAGACATCCGGGCGAACGTGGCTCATTTCAATTTGCCTCAGCCAACCCTCCTGAAGGCTCTGTCAACCGACGCGAACGCCATCGAAACGATCAAGGCAACGACATGGGACATGATCTACATCGACGGAAATCACGACTATGAAGTGGTGCTGGAAGATTGGAAGAATTGCGCCCCGAGTGTCAGGATCGGGGGGATCATCGTCCTGGACGATTCCGGATTGGAATCCGGATACCATCCCCCGCTCTTCGCTTCCGGTGGATTTCCCGGACCTTCCAGAATCGCAAACTCCGTAAAACAGGAGGGACAGTTCAAGGAGATCATTCAGGTCGGCCACAATCGCGCGTTCCAGAGAGTGCGGTAGCAGCGGCTGGAACACCATTCCGCCCGATCCGCAGGTATGTTAGATTACCATGAAAATCGTCCAGCTCACGACCGACAATCGAAATCAGATCAAGCAATACGATCTGACGGAACCGTATTTCGGAACGGCACCGGCCGGCCTGATTGACGGATTCTCACTGATAGAAGATGTTGAGGTGCATGTGATTTCCTGCACCTCGAGACGGATGAGCGTTCCGGAGAAACTTGCTGCCAACGTGTATTTCCACCAGCCATATGTTCCGAAAATCGGCTGGGGCCGTTCCATGTTCCTGGGTTGTGCGTGGGCGACCCGACGGCTGTTGCGCAGGATCAAGCCGGACATCGTGCATGGCCAGGGCACTGAACGGGACTGCTCGATGGAGGCGGTGCTTTCCGGCTATCCGAACGTGCTGACCCTCCACGGCAACATGCGGGTGCATGCGGCACGGCCCGAACAAAAGGGCAGTTCCTATTACAAGATGGCGGCGGCGCTTGAGACATTCTGTCTGAAGCGGACCGATGGCGTGGTGGCGATTTCCCGATACACCCAGGAACTCGTCGCAGGATTGGCCCGGAAATCCTGGTTGCTGCCGAACGCGGTCGACCGCCGGTTTTTCGATGTGGCGCCGGCATCGCCATCGGTTCCACGGATTCTGTTCGTTGGTTCGTTAGGTGAACGGAAGAATCCACTGGGACTGCTGAAGGCCTGCGAGGATCTGCTCAGAAAGGGAGAGTGCACTCTTGCGCTGGCCGGACAATCCGATGCTGAAGGTGAATACGGGCACAAGGTATTGAAACTGGCCGCCACTTTGCCGGGAGTTGAGTTGCTCGGATTTCTGGATCGGGACGCGCTTGCCGCGGAATTCGCTCGCTCCACCCTGCTGGTCCTTCCCACTTTTGAAGACAATTGTCCGATGGTCATTCTCGAAGCCATGGCAGCGGGCCTGCCGGTGGCGGCGTCCCGGGTCGGCGGCGTACCCGACCTGGTCCAAGAGGGAGAAACCGGGCTGATGTTCGATCCCGCTTCGACCGACGCCATCCGCGACGCCATCAGCCGGTTGCTGGAAAACCCGGAAATGCGCGCCGCATTCGGTGTGGCCGCCCGGCGGCATGCGCTGGAACACTATCATCCCGCCGTGATCGCGCGGCGGCATGTCGAAATCTATCGGGAAGTCCTCAAGCGATGAAAGTTCTGATCGATTCCTTTTGTCCACCCTTCTTCCTTGCGCATGGTGGCGCGCAGACGCAGGTCGTCGAGACAGTCAGGGGACTGCGGGAACTTGGCATCGACGTGGAATACGCCCGCTGGTGGGACGGAAAACAAACCGGGGACCTCATCCATACCTTCGGAGTCCCGAACGGCACCTATATCGAATTCGCAAAAACCAAACGGATCCCCATCGTCAACACCACCCTGTTCACCGCCACCTGCAACCGACCGAAGTGGCAGCTCAGCCTGCAGGGCGCGATGGTATCGACCCTGATGAAACTGCCATCATTCCCACCTTGGGGGGCCATCCGTTCCCAACTGATCTGGGACTCCTTCAATCAATGCGATCTGAACATCGTCGGACTCAATGCCGAAGCGGACGTTCTGCGCAGGGTTTACTCAGTTCCTGATTCAAAGATCGGGATCGTTCCCCTCGGTCTTCCGGAGATCTTTCTAGAAGCGGGCCACGGTACCCGCAACAGCGACCACCTGATCACGACCGGCACTATCACCGAACGGAAACGGTCCGTCGAACTGGCCCGGATGGCGATTGCCGCCCAGGTGCCGATCTGTTTTGTCGGAAAGCCCTATGATTCAAACAGCCAGTACTGGCATAAATTCCAATCGTTGATCGACAATAGATTCGTGAAACACATTCCACATACGGAAAGTGTCGGCGAGATGGTTAACCTGTTGAAACAATCCCGCGGATACGTCCTCTACAGCGACTATGAGAACTGGTGCCTCTCAGCACACGAGGCCATCGCGTGCGGTCTCCCGATCGTTGTTCCAGACCAGCCATGGAGCCGCGAGATTTTCGGCACCCAGGCCAATTATCTTCTCCTTGGAAACCCACCGGAAAACGCCACAAGGCTCAAAAATTTCCACAATGCCTGTCCCAACCTCCCCGCCCCTGATGTGAAACTTCTTTCATGGAAGGAATGTGGCAGCATCCTGGTGGAGATTTATGAGTGTGTCCTGGGAAATGGGAAATCGTAACATGGCCCGACGCACACATCCATATGATTCCCATATCTCGAACGGCCTGTTCGGCCGGTTGTTGATCGCGTTCTCGAAGCACAGGATCCCCGTGATCGGAAGATTGTTCCGGGGATATCTGAATTGTGACATCTCTCTCCGGCTGCCGGATACGATCTTCTTCCCCCATCCCTACGGAATTGTCATTTCCTCAGACACGATCCTGGGCGAGGATGTGGTGATCGGTCAGCAGGTCACCATCGGAAACAGGAATGGTGTTTTCGCATCACCACGCATTGGAAATCGAGTTTATATCGCGGCAGGAGCCAAGGTGCTGGGTGATCTTGAGATCGGAGATGACGCGATCGTGGGTGCCAATGCCGTTGTCACGAAAAACGTGCCTCCTAACGCCGTGGTTGTCGGAGCGAACCGGATCATGGCAAAGAAAACAGACTATTGGGTCAGGGGTAACAATCCGGCATGACAGCGCCTCTAAAGATTTCGGTGATCACGCCCAACCTGAACAGCGGCGGTTGGCTCGATCTTTGCATCGCCTCCGTGGCGGATCAGGAAGGTGTCGATATTGAGCATATCATCCAGGATGCGCTGTCTTCGGACCTCGATTTTTCATGGATCGAGCGACATCGGAGGGTGAAGCTTGTTTCCGAGCGCGATGAAGGAATGTATGATGCCATCAACCGCGGACTGCAAAGGGCCGGGGGTGATATTTTCGCCCATCTGAATGCGGACGAGCAGTATCTGCCCGGTGCGCTGTCTGCGGTGATGAAGCGCTTCCAGGACGATCCCAAACTCGACGTGCTCTATGCCGATACAGTCGTGGTGGACAGCGAAGGCGAACCGGTGTGTTGCCGCAAGTCGATGAAGCCTTCCCACCTTCTGAAATATACCGAATTTCCAACGATCACCAGTTCCCTGTTTTTCCACCGACGGGTGATAGACAAGCATCACTTGTTTTTCGACACGAATTACCGGATCGTGTCCGACGCCATCTGGATGCGGGAAAGCGTGGCGAAAAACCTGAAGACGGCGGTGCTTCGTCGGTATACCTCCGCATTCACGGAAACCGGATCGAACCTGGATCTATCGCCAGCGGCAAAAGACGAGAGCCTCTGCTTGAGGGCATCCAATCCTGCCTGGAGCAAAACGCTGGGGGTTCCGCTTCGGATGCTGTCGCGGGTGCGCCGGCTCCTTCACGGGACCTATCATCAGAAGCCGTTTTCCTACGAAATCTTCACCTGCCGCAACCGTGAGAGGCGGACGGTGTTTCCAGTGGAAAAACCCACCTGCATCTGGTGGGGCCGCGGGCCTCGCGAAGGCGGCGGCCTGCACCGGAGACTCAAGTCCCTGCTTCGCCCGAAGTGAGCCCCGGCATCACCCGCACTCGTTCCCCAGCCATGTCCGGCATCCTGTTCATATCGCGCTCATGAGAATTCTCGCACTGATACCCGCACGCTCCGGCTCGAAATCCGTATCCCACAAAAACATCCTGCCGATCGCCGGAATTCCCATGCTAGCCCATTCCATCCGTCATGCACAGCAATCCGCCACCGTCAC
The DNA here is from genome assembly GCA_031412525.1 of Akkermansiaceae bacterium. Classification (GTDB taxonomy): domain Bacteria; phylum Verrucomicrobiota; class Verrucomicrobiia; order Verrucomicrobiales; family Akkermansiaceae; genus Luteolibacter. The sequence goes on from JANODE010000012.1 coordinate 30,575, forward strand.
CCGGATCATCGTTAGCACCGACTCCGCGGACTACGCCAAAATCGCAGAAGAGTTCGGGGCGGAATGCCCGTTCCTGAGACCCGCCGGGATATCGGAAGATCATTCGACGGATCTTGAGGTTTTCCAGCACGCTTTGGACTGGCTGCGCGTCAACGAAGGATACGAACCAGATCTTGTCGTCCACCTCCGTCCGACCCACCCGGTGCGGAATCCAGCTGATATTGATGCCATGGTCAACCGGCTGGTGGCACGGGTTGATTCGGATTCCATCCGCTCGCTGAGCCCGGCGCCCCACACGCCCTACAAGATGTGGTTGAAAGATGATGAGGACCGGCTGCGGCCCGTCGCAAGCTGCGGTGTCCCCGAAGCCTACAACCAACCCCGCCAGGTCCTTCCCGAGGTCTTCCTGCAGAACGCATCAATCGACGTCATCCGGACACATACCATCGTCAGCAAGGATTCAATGACGGGAGAGGTGATCCTTGGCTATGAAATGAACCACTTTTTCGACATCGACACCGAGGACGAGTTCAACAAGGCGAAACTTCTGATTGAGGCCGCCTCCTTTCACGAGGTGCCACGCAGGTTTGTCATCGACATCGATGGCGTCATCGCCTCCATCGTGTCCAGTGGGGAATATTCGGAAGCGCTGCCTTTGATAGATAATATTTCGGCGGTGAACGGACTGCATGCCAAGGGACATCAGATCGTCCTGTTCACCGCACGGGGCTATGTGACAAAACGCGATTGGAAACAGATCACAGAGGTACAGTTGCAACGATGGTCGGTGAGATACCACGAGCTTCATTTTGGAAAACCCAACGCGGACATCTACGTTGACGACAAGTTCATTTCGATCTCCGACCTCCGGAGCATCTCCGCCTACTGATATTATGAAAAACCTATTCGAAAATCTGTTCGTTCTTGATATGGCAAACAATCACCAAGGCTCCGTGGAGCATGGTCTGCGCATCATTGACGAAACCGCTGAAGTCACCAACCGCCACAAACTCAACGCCACGGTCAAGCTTCAGTACCGCCAGCTCGATTCTTTCATTCATCCCGATTTCAGGGATCGCCAGGATCTGCCGCACATCCCGCGTTTTCTTTCCACCCGGCTCACCAATGATGACATGCTCCGGCTGGTGCGGCGGGCAAAGGAGATGGGGCTGCGGACACTCGTGACGCCTTTTGATGAAGAGTCGGTCGGAATCTGTATCGATCATGAGGTTGAGATCCTGAAAGTGGCCAGTTGCAGTGCGACGGACTGGCCGCTACTTGAAACCATTGCAAACGCGGGTAAGCCGGTCATCGTTTCGACGGGAGGAATTGGCATCGACGACATCGACAACCTAGTGAGCTTTTTTACCCACAAGGGATGCGAGTTCGCGGTGATGCATTGTGTCGGAATCTATCCGACCCCGAACCACCTGCTCAACATGGGGGTCGTTAGACGCTTGATCGACCGTTATCCGGGAATCACCATTGGGTATTCGGGACATGAGACGCCCGACAATCTTTCCCCGGTCAGAATCGCGGTGGCGAGCGGTGCCAGGATGTTCGAGCGTCACGTGGGCGTCCCGACGGAGAGCATCAGCCTGAACAAATACTCGATGAATCCGGATCAGGTGGATGCATGGGTCAGATCCGCTCTCGAGAGTTTTGAAATCCTCGGTGACGATCAAAAGGTTGAAATCACCGAAGAGGAGCGGGCATCGCTGTTGTCACTCCAGCGTGGCGTATATGCGAAAGTGGCGGTGAAACGAGGCGGTAGGATTCGTCCCGATGACGTGTTTTTTGCCATGCCTTGTCAGGAAGGCCAGTTGACCAGCGGGCAGTTCGGCAGCTATCGCTCGAACTACGTTGCGAGTCATGACTACGTGGTCAACGCACCGTTGTTTGAAGCGGTCAAAAGCGGCGCGGTGCTGGATATCCGATTGTTCATCCATCAGGCGAAGGGGATGTTGAGCGAGGCGAAAATCCACCTTGGCAACGAGTATGCCGTGGAACTGTCCCATCACTACGGCCTAGAGGAATTCCGCAAGACAGGCGCGCTGATCGTGACTTTGATCAACCGCGAGTATTGCAAGAAGCTGGTGGTCCTGTTGCCGGGGCAATCCCATCCGAACCACCGGCACCTGAAAAAGGAAGAAACCTTCCAACTGCTCCATGGAGACCTTGCCCTGTCCATCAACAGTGTGGAGCGTGAAATGGCGACAGGTGACCAAGCCCTCATCGAGCGTGGCGCTTGGCACAGCTTCTCAACCCACGGTGGGGCCATCTTTGAGGAGATTTCCACAACCCATCAGATCGGAGACTCCTATTATGAGGACGACATGATCGCATCGCTGGACCTGATACAAAGAAAAACCGCCGTTGAAAGCTGGTAGCACCGCCCTTCCACGCCCGCTAGCCACTGCTAGCGGAGGCCGACCCAATGCTACCCCCATGCCCGAGCATTCCGACAGTTCCCACTTCCTGGAAATCGACGAACAGGCCGGCCGCTGGCGTTGCAGGGTCGTGGAACCGGCATCGCCCGGGGTAGACATCTTCGATAGTGGCCGGATCGTGGAGGAACTCTGGGCGAATCATTCGCTAGAAGTGACGAACCGTTTCAAGCGGGCCTTTCCGCCGGGAACGCTGGATACCTGCGAGCTGCCCGGCGAGGTGATGGAAAATCACCTTCTCATCGAAATCTATCGACCTAACGCATTCCCCGTGTTGCTTGCGGAACGGTTGGTTTCGACATTGCCTCTCAGCACGGAGAGGACACTGGTTTCACTTCCCGCTTGTGCGGGGGATGCAAGCCGGCTTGCGGCGATCATCGAGTCCCGCCTGCGGAAACGGCCTGCGAGCCGGGGCGGAATAGGGAGCTTGGTTTTAAAGTGCGGGGCGGCGGCGGGATTCGCCATCGGGGTGACGTACGCGCTGTTCGGCGTAATGATCCTGTGGCTGGCCTCTCGGAAAAACAGGCAATCCTCCCGCCCGACCCTCTCAAAAAACCTGTTCGTCATTTTCTCCGGCCTGAGCAATCACACGCGCCACGTTTGGAGTGAGATCGACAGGAGTCCGGAGAGGGATTCTCCGCCGATGGTCCTCGTGCTCGGCCACAAACCGCTGGAAGAAGATCTCCTGGCAAGAGTGAAAGACAAGGGAGGTGAGTTGATCTATCCGGTGGATGCTGGAGATATTCTTCCGTCACTCCTTTCGTTGGCCCGCTGTTGGCGGCAGTTTCTGCGGTTGCAGCATCTCGGGGAGGCGGATCTGGAAATCCATCTCGGAACCGCATTTCATGTCAGATCGGGAGCGTGGCTGTTGCGCGGTCTGCTCCACGACAGGTTCCTGCATGCCGTGGCGATGAAAGACCCCGAAAACACCGTGGCGGTTTTCGGTTTGATCGCGCATTCGGATTCCCGCCTGGCGGACCTCGCTCTCCGGAACCGGGGAGCCCGGACCGTCCATTGGCTTCACGGAATCGTGGAAGATTCGCTGCACTACCGTGCCAACAGCTCGGCATGCCTTTGCAAAAACGAAACTGATGCGGAGTTGAGACAAAGGCACGGTTCCTATGATCGCTGTGCGGCCCATCCGGCCAACCCGCCTGAATGTTTCACGCAGGATCCGGTTTCCAGAAGATCCCTCGATTCCCGCGGCCTGGTAATCACCAACCTGATCCATCCGGACAGCCGCTTCTCCGAATACGGAGCATCCTGGGCACTGGCCGAGCTGCTGCGCATGACTTCGAATTGTTTTAAAAAAATGGGCCTGCAATCCATGACCTGGCGCCCGCATCCGAGAGAAAGCGCGGTTCTGGAATTCAGCAACTTCAATCGACTGGCATTGGGTTTGGGATTCAGCGTGGACAACTCCACACCTCTCAATCAGCAGGTGGGAAGCCACCGCCACGTGGTCACCACCTTTTCGGGAAGCATCGGCGATGTGGCGGCATCAGGCGGCGTACCTGCCATTTTTGCAGGACTTCCCTATGAAACAGAAGGACACTGGGGCAAGCTTTCGGATCGTTTGAAATTCCGGACCGCCGCTGAATTGGGCAGGGTTTTGGGTGACCTCGAAGAGGTGCAATGGGAAACGAATCAGCGGATGCTGTTGCTCCGTCAATTCAACCAGCACCACAGTGGCTTCACAACTCCGGACACGTTGTTAAGTTCTCTTCGCTCTGAAACTTCCTCTCTTCCGCCCGCCTCAGATTTTAAATTCAATCTCAATCCACCTTCGCCAAATGCCAGTTCATCATGGGAAATCCGATAATCCGGATAGGTTGAGAACCGCCACCTGTTCATTCCAGAATCGGGTTCTGGTTTTTCCCTTAAAATTAGTTTGAAGGACCGATTGCCGCATGAATAGGTAAACTCATGCCAAAAACCCTTCGGCTGATCCTGAAACCGCTTCTTGCAGCCATGGTGTGTGCACCGGTTGCCTCGGCGGCTCCGGAATTTACCGAGAAGCCATTATTTGTGAAGGATACGGCGGGCTACTATGGCTATCGGATCCCAGCGATTCTCGAGACAAACAGCGGTGCCATCCTAGCCTTCTGCGAAGGGCGGAAAAACGGGATGTCGGACAGTGGGGACATCGACATCCTGTTGAGACGTTCGACGGACCGCGGAAATACGTGGAGCCAACAGCAGGTAGTGGTGGAGGAAGGAGGAAACGCCCCGATCACCTTTGGCAATCCCGCACCGGTGCTCGACGCGGAAACTGGATTCATCCATTTGCTTTGCTGCCGGAACAATGACCGGGTCTTTCACTTGGTATCAGAAAACGAAGGTATTACCTGGTCCCCCCCTGTCGAGATCACCTCAACGGTGAAAAGGGAAAACTGGGGCTGGTATGCCACCGGGCCCTGTCATGGAATTCAATTGAAACGAGGGAGCCACGCCGGGAGACTCGTCGTTCCCTGTGACCACCTGAACGCAGTCACCGGAGCGCAGGGAGCGCACGCGATCTACTCTGACGATCACGGAAACACCTGGCAACTGGGGGCTACCGCTGGAATCTGGAACGGTATCGCTCCCAACGAGACCTCCTGCGTGGAACTCAACACGCTAGGATCGTCGGGTGAATCAAGGATCTACTTCAACACCCGCAATCAGGCAGGTGGATACAGAGGCGAGGCGTTTTCTCTGGATTCGGGACTCTCTTTTGTTTCAGGCACATTCAGCCCCAACGCGGTCTTCACCTGCCCGATCGTCCAAGGTTCCGTGTTGCGCTTCCGCTCGACCGATGAGGAAGACCCTTCAAATCGAATCCTTTTTTCCGCTCCCTGCTCAACTACCCGGGCGCGCCTTTCGATTTGGTCGTCTCGCGACGAAGCCGCCAGCTGGTCCGCGCCGAAGTTGCTCAATGCTGGACCCAGTTCCTATTCGGACATGGCGAGGGCTGGGCCCGATAGCCTTTGCATCCTCTTTGAGAACGGTCCCACCGACCCTTACGACAAGATCACTTTTGTTAGAGTCAACGAAGAGTGGTTGAACGTTCCGCCTCCAGCCGCGGTGGCTCCGTGGGCCGCTTTCTGGAATTTTGAGGAACGGCCCGCCGGTCAAACAGCTTCTGCTTTTCCAGATGCGATTCGCGATGTTCATCCCGACAATCACAGGATGCACATGACCGCCCAACGTTCGTTTCCTGTGGTCGCTGGTGCCCCGGCGTTCGGGAATGGAGCCGCTCTCAGTCTCGCGGGAAACGGTGGTATCCGGATAACCGACGCCGACAGCGCGGATCATCTGGACTTCGGCTCTAACGATTCGTTCACCGTAGAAGTCGCTTTTCGAGTTCCTGCGAACTCCCCCCAGACCGGAGCGCTGATTGCCAAGGATTTCACGGCGAATGGATCATCCTGGTGGTTGCGCATCGAAGGCGGAAAAGTCCGTTTTCAAATATGTTCCAATCCGGTTGAAAAAATCGTGACCTCCTCGGTTTTCATCAACGATGGATTGTGGCACCATGTCGCAGCCGTCCGCGATGCCACCAACCCGGCTGCCAGGCAACTTCGCATCTATATTGACGGCCAGCTTTGTGGAACAACTGCCGACAGCACCACCGGATCTCTTGCAAACGGTCAGGATGTGTGGATCGGGCGCTACAACACCGGCAATTACCCCTTCAATGGAGCTATCGATTTCGTAAGAATCACTCCATTAGCACTGGCACCTTCGGGATTTGTGGGAAACACCACCCAGTTTGGGACGCCAAATGTTGTCGCCCCGGTCCCCCCCTCGCCGACTGCTCCGCCGACCGCTTTGGAGCTCTCTCAAGGTTTCGTCATTCTTCGCATTCGCGAGGAGAACAATCCCCCTTGGTTGGATCTTCAACTGATGACATCCGAAGACTTGATCAATTGGCAGCCCGCCGTTTCCACCCAGACCCTGACACTCCGCGAGGATGGCATGACGGACCGGGTGGATCGTGTCGAAATGAACCAAGGTTCAAATGGACGCAGGTTCTTCAGGTATGCCGGTAACGGTGCGCCTTGAATATTCGCAAGACAGCCTCCTTTGCTTCCTGAGCGAAACACGCAGCCCACTGAAGCAAACCAAGCATTCGTGCCGGACTGCATCCTCCGCTTCGAAAATTTCCAGCGGGATAGCTGAAATCCCATCTGCCACCCTTAAAACATGACGGACAGAATTCAAATTGCCACCGCTCCGCCGGATTCGAGATCGGTCCGCATTTCGGTGATCACTCCGAGTTTCAGGCAGATGGGTTTTCTGAGATGCTGTGCGGCCAGCATCCGAGATCAGAAAACGAATTTCCGCGTGGAGCATCTGATTCAAGATGGAGGCAGCGGAAGCGAGTTCGATAAATGGGCGCGGGATCAGGAAGGGGCCCTGTGCGACTCGAAGCCTGACGACGGCATGTACGACGCGATCAACCGCGGATTCCGTAAATCGAGCGGAGAAATCATCGCATGGCTGAATTGCGATGAACAGTATCTCCCTGGAACACTGCAATTGGTATCTGACTTTTTCGACAGCAATCCCGCGGTCGATATTCTTTTCGGGGATGTGGTGCTGGTTGACGAGTCGATGGAACCCCTCGCCTACCGACGGGCGGTCCGGCCCACCATCGGACATATCCGGTATAGCCATCTCAGCACCTTTTCCGCAGCCACGTTCGTCCGCAGGAAGGTTCTTAATGAAGGGCACTATCTCAACATCCGTTGGAAGACCATCGCTGACGCGGTTTGGATCGAGGAGCTCCTGAGATCCGGCTACCGCGGTGTCACGATTTGCAGGCCACTCGCCACTTTCGCGATGTTGGGATCCAATCTCGGCCAATCGGCGGCGCTGTTCGAAGAACGCCGGCAGTGGGAAATCGAGCTGTGTGCCACTGACCCTTGGCGGCGGAAAATCTACATCTGGCAATACCGGTTCTCCAAACTTCTCTCTGGTGCCTATCTGCCACGGAGAACCCATGTGGAGATCTTCGAGTCTGAAACCCGTCCGCGCACCGCCCACACACACTGGCTATGGGGTTTCTGGGATCATGCGCGAAGGCAGGCGAGCAAACAGAAAATAGACAATGAGGGCTCGTTCTCCATGCGAAGATCGCGCAAGCAGCTTGTCACGACACACGCGCTATTCTATGCTGCGATAGCCATAGTGATCGGCCTTCTTTCGGACCAGATCTACACCGGTGAATCGGTAAAAGCCCCATTGGTAATGATCTTCGCCCTGATGCTGCTCAGTCTGAGAGCAACGAGTCGGGATATAATCATCATCTCACTCATTTTCGTGATTGCATCGGCTTATTCATTGCGAGTGAGGCCCATTGACGTTGCAATCGTCAGGCTGCTTTCTTTCGTGGTTGCCTCCGTCTTATCCTATCTTCTGACGGTCAGTTTCAGGGATGTCGAGGAATGGATGCTGATCACCATCGGCCTCATCCGCCGAATCCCGCAGCCGGTCATCCTCACGGACAGGAGCGGAAAAATCGTCCTTGTAAACGCGAATGCGGAGCTCGTTCTCGAAACCCGCGAAAGTGAACTGCTAGGTCTGAACCTTTCGCAAATGATCCGCCGAGAAGCGCCAATCGCCACTTGGCATGACCGCCCGCCGATCTCGCTGGAAAGGGTCGAATTCAACATCAACGGGACTCCCGTCCCCTTCCCCGCGAAGGTGTTCATGGTGGGAAATGGCAAGAGAAGGCTGTTCGGATTCTCCTTGGGAGACGCCTGAATCCGACGGTGTCCTCCTTAGTCGATCCAGCTCATCAAGCATTCATGCCTGATTCAACAAAACCACCTGTCCTTCTGATGGGACAGACACCGCCACCCTGGCATGGCCAGGCAGTGGCGACCCAGATCCTTTTCGAACACGACTGGCGGGACTTCGATGTCCACCGCTTGCGAATGGAATTCAGCGAAGAGATGCAGGAGGTCGGACGCTTCCAGTGGAAGAAAATCCATCATCTTTTCGATCTCATCCGCAGGGCGAAAGCAATCCTCCGTGCGAATCCCGGCTGCATCCTCTTCTATCCGCCGGCGAGCGCGAAGTGGATCCCATTTCTCCGCGACGTGATCTTCCTGCTGGCGGTGAGACCACTGGCCGGATCGACCGTTTTCATCTTCCACGCGAGTGGACTTCCTGTTTTTGTTGAGAGCTCACCCCTGCGGAAGAGACTGGGCCGCCTGATCTATCAGCATCCGGACATGGCGCTCGAGGTGGCCCAGGAAGTTGTCCCACCCCATGTGGCGTTTGAAGCCCGGTCGTGGCAATGGTGTCCGTGTGCGATCGAGGTCCCGGACTTGGTTAGAGAACCGCGCGTCGCAGAAGGACCGCTCACGATCCTCTTCGTCGCCAGCCTGCAGGAAGGCAAGGGCGTCCTTGAAATCCTCAGGACCGCGGAGCTGCTGAAGCGGAGGGGCAAGGAGAAAGATTTGCGTTTCCGGATCGTCGGTCGGTGGTTCTCCGATAAATTCGAAAGCGAAGCCCGCCAGATGCACGCGGACCTCGGCCTATCAGCCATGGTGGAGTTCGCCGGCCAGTTGACGGGCGAAAGCAAATGGCGGGCCTATGGGGATGCGGACATCTTCTTTTTCCCCACCCACTATGAATCCGAGGCGACTCCGATCGTCCTGATGGAAGCGCTTGGCGCCGGTCTCCCGATCATCACCACGCGCTGGGCGGGAATTCCAGCCATGCTGGATGGCTGCGACTCAGCGCGGCTTTTTCCAGTCCGGTCTCCATCCGATTATGCGGAAGCGTTGATCGAATGGCTCGCACGAAAGGACACCCTGCCGGAAATGGCGAAGGAATCGCGCGAATTCTATCACGCGAATTTCATTCCGGAGCGGTTTGTCGGGCGCATCGCCGCGAGCTGGAAGGCGGTTTCCGATGGAGCCCAGCGCCCGGTCAGGCCCGGTCCCGCAGCCACAAGGGACAGCACCGCCGCCAGCGGATCACCGGTAATTCCTTCCCCGCTGCGCATCTCCGCCTATCTGGCAGACCAGAATCCGGGACATGACCGGAGCTTCGGGATCTCCAGAATGTCGCAGGTCGTGCTCGCCGCACTGCGGAAATCGGGACAGGTGCGGGTCGAGGCGGTCACCTCGAAAACCTCGAAACAACCTCCCGCGGGCATCGCATCGCGGGTGCTGCCTTGGGGAACGCGAAACAAAATGGTCCGGCTGCTGACAGACCATTTCCATCCGCTGTTCGCCCTGCGGCAAGGGCTGCCGGACCTTTTTTATTTCCCGAAGGGCTACCTGCCATTCGTGAACCAGTTCTGCCGGCCTTCCGCGGTGACGATCCATGACACCATCATTCAATACGACGAGGATCACTACCCCGAATGGCGGGAACCGAGGGACTACGCCTACTGGGCGTGGATGCTCAAACACACGCTGAGGGAGGCGGACCTCATCCTAACGGTTTCAAAATCCTCCAAAGCCCAGATCCTCGGCTTCATGGAGCGCCACGGCATCCCAGACAAGGAAATCATCGTCACCTACGAACCTTGCCTTTACGAACAAATCCCGCAGCCGGTCCGGCCTTCCAAGAAGGACTACGTGATCCATCTTGCCTCGCGGGAACCCCACAAGCGGACCGCGCAACTCGTCCGGTGGTGGCTGGAGGCCGAGCGGAAGGGGCGCCATCTGCCGACGCTGCATCTGATAGGAACCCTGCCAAACGAAATAGCCCCTTTGCTGGCCACCTCCCAGACACTTGTCAAGAGACCGTTCCTCGAAGATGCCGCGCTTCAGGATGCCTACGCCTCGGCCCGCGCCCTGATCCTGCCGTCCGAGATCGAGGGTTTCGGCCTGCCCGCACTTGAGGCCTATTATCTGGGAACACCGGTCTGCCATGTCGAAAACACTTCGGTTGGAGAAATACTCGGCATTGCAACCACTAAGGGCAGGTTCTCTTTGGATGACTCGGAAAGCCTATTCTCCGCGCTGGACGAGGTGATGGCCATGGGTCAGGAGGAAATTCACCGCTGCGGCCTCGTCCTGCGCTCCGAGTACGCCGCCCGGAAGGTGGCGGAACACATGCTGGAAGCGTTTGGACGCCTCAAGGGGTTTCCCATGGGTCCGGCACCATCGAATCCTGGATTTCAGGCGAACTGATCGACCGACATGCCCCTCATCACCCACTGGTTGCGGATCTTCGGCTTGGATGCCAAGCGTTTCAAGACCGCGGTCACCGCCATTGGCCCCTTCCTGCGCGACCGCCGGAGATTTCGCCAGGAAGCAGGTGGGGATTTCGCATGGGGCAGCCAGATTCCGATTCTCGACGAACGCAAAGCAACAAGCGGCGGACTCGGTGCGTATTTCCAACAGGACCTGCTGGTGGCCAAGTTGGTGCATGACGCGGCCCCGGACCGGCACGTGGACGTGGGTTCCAGGATCGACGGCTTCATCGGCCACCTCGCTGTTTTCAGAAAAGTCGAGGTTCTCGACATCCGCCCCCAGCCGGTGAGTATCCCGAACGTGTGCTTCCACCAATTGGACCTGATGGATGAGCTCCCGCCGGACTGGGTGGAATGCACCAGCTCTCTTTCCTGCCTGCACACCATCGAACATTTCGGAATGGGCCGCTACGGCGATACCATCGACGGGCAGGGGCATCTCAAGGGCCTCGCGCAGTTGAAACGCATGGTCGCTCCTGGCGGAGTCCTCTATCTGTCAACTCCGATGGGACCCCAGCGGATCGAATTCAACGCCCACAGGATTTTCTCCACCGAAACTTGTTTGAACTGGTTCAAAAGCGGTTGGGAGATCCTTTCCTTTTCCTACGTGGATGACGACGGCGTACTCCGGGAGGATGTTGACTGGAAGCCGGCCGCGCTGCATGACAACTTCGGCTGCCGCTGCGGGCTGGCCATCATCGTGGCCCGGAAAACGCGGGTCCCCTCCTGATTCCCCATCCCACAGAAGATGATCCGCATCGTCATGTTAGGCCGTCTGGGCAACAATCTTTTCCAATACGCGCTGGGCCGTGTCCTCTCGGAAAAGCACCAGGTGCCGCTGGTCCTGGACGGATCCTGGTTCAATGAAGAGGGATGGTCACAGGTCAATTGCATCAATCTTTTGCCAGGACCCGCCGCAGGCCAGGCCCGCATCGTCCGCCGCTGTTCCCTCGGCATGCGGGCCCTGCTCAAGCTTACTGGCAGGCACTATTGGGAATTTCGCAACGTTCCCGTCCTGAGGGAAAACGAAAGCGATCAATCATTCGACCCACGTTTTCAGAACGCTCCGGCGGATTGCCTGCTTTTCGGTTATTTCCAAAGTCCGTTGTTTTTCCAAGATCACGAGGTAGCTTTGCGGCAAGAACTGTCCACGCGGAATCTGGGTCTCGAACTCGGTTTCGAGGATCTTGCCGCACGCCTAGGTGCCGCAGACTCCGTGGCGGTCCATGTCCGCCGCAGCGATTATGTCGGTAATCCGAATCTGGACCTGTGCGGCATCGGCTACTACAACAGGTCGATGGGCCTGATGCGGCAATCCCGGATCAACCCTCGCTTTTTCATTTTTTCGGATGATCCCGCATGGTGTGCGGACCACCTTGCGAATGACGACGTGGAGATCATCGACCATCACGAGATTGTCTCGCCGTTGGTGGATCTCCACCTCATGAGCCTCGCGGGAAACCACATCATCGCCAACAGCAGCTTCTCATGGTGGGCGGCCTGGCTTGGCAAAAAGGACGGACAGCAGGTCCTGATGCCACCGCGGTGGTTCCAGCGGATCCACGCCCCCATAGGAGAGAAGCGCTGCGATGGCTGGCAAATCGCATAAACACCCCACCCTCCGGCCCCATCAAATCCATTTCCTCATCATCCGGCAGAACCGCACTGGGCATGATGATCTGCCTCGCGGTCGTTCTCGCATGGTTCTCTCCATGGTGGCTGATGGGCAGAAACCTCGCCCCGCTCGACCTTCTCAACGAAATGATGTCCCCCTGGCGCGGCGCGAGCGGACAGTCGGGTGCGAAAAACCACATTGTCTCCGACGCGGTCGACCAATACCTCGTCTATCGGATGGTCGCGGCGGAAAGCTACCACCGAGAGGGATGGCTTGGCTGGAGCAGCCTCACTTACGGTGGCACCGCCGCGTATGCCAACACTATGGCGCTCTACTATGACTGGACGATGCAGCTTCATCGCTGGTTTGGCTTCTGGACCGCGTGGCATCTCGGGCTGCTGGGGCAGGTCCTGCTCGCGGCGGCCGGCATGCTGCTTTTCCTACGCGGAAGATCCATCAGCCTGATCTGGGCCTGCTGTGGTGCCCTCGCCTATGCCGCCAATTCCCAATTCGTGACTTGGATCTATCACCGGTGGACGCTCAGCGCGTTTTGCTGGGTGCCTTGGATCCTGTGGGCCATCGACGGGTATGGAAAAGGAAAGCGGACCCGTTGGGCGTTAGTACCGGTCTTCATTGGCATGGGATTTCTCGGTGGCACACTCCAGCACGCCAGCCTGCTGGTCCTGGTGGTCGCCGTCATGTGGGCGGAGGAGGCCCTGCGGGGCGGACGCGGGATAGCGCCCCAGGGGAGAATTCTGGGACGTTACCTCATCTGGGGGCTGCTCGGCACCGGCTGTGCGGCGATGATGTTCCTCCCCTGCACCGCCGCGTTTCTCGAAAGCAACCGCCTGGGCCTCCACATCGGCATGTACGGACATCAGGACATGGGAATCTATCCAAAAGGCTGGTTGCAGCCCCTGTGCAATCTCGCAGCCTATCCGTTCCAGGTGTTTCCATCGCTGATGGGCCGCTGTGATTCGCTCGACCTGCTGAAACTTTTCAAGAGCGAGATGTTCTACACCGCCTACTTCGGTTCGCTTCCGGTCCTCCTCGCATTCGTCGCCTTTTGGAAACGAGGATCTCCCGTCCTGCCGAGACTCCTGATTGCCACCGGTCTCCTTATGCCACTGACACCATTGGTCAGGGTGCTCTATCAGCGGCTGTTCATCCTTTTCATTATGGGCGGCATCATCGCCTTCACACAATTCATGGATAACGCGGGTCGCGAAACGCGGTTGAGGATTTTCAAGGCCAGCGCGTGGGTGACCTCCGCGGGAATCATCCTGTGGAGCATTCTCAGTGTGATGCTGGCCGTCAGACCCGATCCGCTGGCAGCCCTGCGCGAAAAACTGCTAGTTGAGGCGAAAGGCAGCTCTTTCGGCTATTTCGACGGCTGGATCGCATCCAGGGTGGACCATTTCATCAATGACCTCTTCATCTGGAGTCCCCAGCAGTTACTCCCACTCGCACTTCTCGTCTCCGCTCTTGCCGGGCTGAGGCTGACGGCCTCACTCAAGGGAAAGTGGCGGAATTCCGGAAACATCATTGTCTGTCTGGCCGTCATCTGCGAGGTGACGCTTTTCGCTTCCCGCTGGGTTACTTTCACCGACCCGCTGACGCATCCTCTCTATCCGGTGACACCCGAGGTCACCGCCCTGTGGAACAGGGTGGGACATGAGGGCCGGGTCACCACCGTAATCCATCCCACTGCCCACTTGGCGTGCACGCCATTCGTTCCCAACACCCTGAGCCCCTACGGTATCGCCACTATCAGCGGCTATGACAGCATCATTCCGGATGGGATGATCCTGCCGATCGAATCCACGGGCGATGCGGTGAAGCTCGGGCGGTTGGGTGTGAGCCACCTGATCACTTACCCTCAGAACCGGGAGATCTCGGACGAATGGACGAGGATCTGGGAGAGCCCCTCCATGGCGTTGTTTGCAAACACCAGGGCGGTGCCGAAATACATCGGCTTCGGTTCCGACGCCGGAAAGAACTTGTTTCTCAAACCAGGTGAAGACGCAGCTTGGGTGGGATTGAAGGAAGACACTCTTCTGGAAAACTCACGCATTATCCAGGTGCCGCCGGGAATCAAGTGGATCCGCGTCGCAGAAAACCAGGCTTCCGGTTGGGAGTTCAGAATCAGGACTTCCTCAACCGAATCATGGCAGCCTGTCCAGCGCGCCGCCGACGCGAGCATGCTGCTATCGCTTGGAGATAGTGCCTCGTCCACCCCCGCCACGGTGGAAATGAGGTATGCCCCGCCCATCAGGAGGCTCGGATTCGGAATTTCGGCCGCGGCACTCCTGTTGACTATTTCTGGCGGCCTCGCCGTCCGCAGGCACCAGCACAAACCCATGATTGATAGAATCCCATGCTGACCCTCACTTCCCCAGACCCAAACGCCGCCATCCATCCGCACGCGGAGTCGATGCTGCCGGCGATCGGTGGTTTTCCGCCGTCGGATAGACCGTTGTTCCTTGCTGGCTATCATGAACTCTGTAGGGTCGATCTGAACGGACTCCGGGCGCTTGAAATCTGCGGGGGCGCGGGAAAACTCGCAGCTCATCTCGCCGAGGGATTTCCGCAGGCGGATATCATCGGGCTTGATCTTTATGCCGCTTACGGACCGGAGATCGAAGAACAGCTGAGCCGGCTTCCCCATCTCTCTTACGTGGCGGGCGACGCGTTTGATCTATCCCGTTATGAATCAGGATCCTTCGATCTCGTCTGGGGGCAGGCGGCGCTTCATCATCTATCCCACAACGAGGTGAAGCTTTCCGCTGAGGTCCTACGCGTGCTGAAGCCGGGCGGCCGCTTTGTCTTCATCTTCGAACCGATGGGCCACAACCTGCTGGTGGCTGCGATCCGCGCCGTCCGCATGGCGAAGCATGAGCTGGGAGACGAGAGCAATCTCTATCTCTCACAATTCGAGCGGATGGCGGCGGGTTTCTCCAGTTGCGAGGTCCAGATGTTCAATTTCCTCGGCTACCCGATGAAAGCGGCATCCGACCGCTTCCAATCCCTGTCCTCATTTGTTAGAGAGACGGATTCTTGGCTTTTCCGGAAGTTCCCGAAACTCCTGCGCTACGGCGCCAACTGCAACGTAATCTTCACCAAGTGAGCGTGCGGACGGCGCGGAACCTTACACCAACTGCTGATGCGCTGGTTCACCTGCACACCCGTTGCCTTCGGCGGTGGGCCGGATTTTTTCACGCGTGACAGTGGGCTGTTGTGCCGAGGCTTCCAGGCGGCGGGGTGCGAGTCACGCGCCATCATGCCCGGTGAACGGAAAGCGGACGACCTGGATGATCTCATCCGGACCAAATACGCCGATCTTGAATCCGCCGCGTGGTGGAAGAGCCAGGAATTGGACGGCGTTGTCCTTTACGCATGGGGAAGCCCGCAGTTCCGTAAGGTCGCGAAGGCGATCCACGATGCGGGAATTTTTCTCATCCTCAATCAGGACAACGGCGGCCTGATCAGCCCGCTGGCGGGATTTCGAGGTTGGCTGCAGGAACAGCGGATACTATCAGAAAGCTTCTTCTCCTATCTGAAACGCGTGTTCCGCGGCCTGACCACCGGCCTGCTGGTGACCGATCCGCTGCGCGCGCGGCACCTTCTGCAGGGCGATGTGATCGCCTGTGTGTCACCTGCGGCTGCCGGGCACTATCAGAAGCTTTGCCGCGTTTACGGCGGCAGCGGACTGGCGGAACGTGTGAAGGTGGTGCCCCACCCGGTGGAAAGGAATTTTCAGCTCGCCGGATCTGATGAAGAGAAGGAGCGGAGAATCGCCTGTGTGGGTCGCTGGGGGGACAAGCTTCAGAAACGCCCCGTTCTGATGGCTGAGGTTCTCGGCAAACTGTTGGAAAAGGATACCGCCGTGCTGGTCGACATCGCGGGAGACCCGAGTGAAGCGCTCGCCGAATGGCAACGTTCGCTCACACCCGAATCCCGAATCCGGGTGAATCTGTTGGGGCGGGTGGATCGCGGGCAACTGGCCGGAATCCTGAGCCGGGCGAGGATTTTCTACAGCCCGTCCGCCTATGAGAGCTTCGGGATCGCCGCTGGCGAAGCGCTTTGCTCAGGATGCTCCGTGGTGGCCGGGCGCTCCATTTCCATGGCGAGTTTCGAGTGGTTCGTGTCGGAGGATTCAGGACTGCTTGCCGCCACCGATAACACGGCGGGACACTTGGCGGCGCTGGTGGAAGAACTCGAAAACTGGGATCGCGGGCGGAGGAGCGCGCCTGCCATTTCGAAGACGTGGTGCTCCCGCCTTCACGCGGACAAGGTTGCCGCGAGACTGCTTGCGATGCGCTCCTAACCCGATCCCGGATCCATGGACTTCACCATCATCACACCGAGCCTGAACTACGGGCGGTTTCTCAACGACTGCCTAGCAAGCGTCGCTGGGCAGGCCGGGGTGACATTCGAACATCTGGTCTTTGACGCGGGCTCGATTGATGAGAGCGCCGAGGTCGCAGCCTGCTTCCCCCATGTGACATGGATCCAGGAACCGGACCGGGGAATGTCGGACGCGATCAACAAGGGCTTTGACCGGGCGAAGGGAGAGTGGGTGATCTGGGTGAACGCGGACGACCGGCTGAAACCCGGTGCCCTCGGAGAAATGTTGGAAACGCTCAGGCGTTCCGACGCCGACATCGTCTATGGCGATTACGACTTCATCAACGAAGCCGGAGCGCTGATCCGCCGGATGAAAGTGCCCCGCTGGTCCTCGTTCGTTCACATCTATCATCATTGCTACGTGCCATCGACGGCAGCTTTCTATCGCAGATCCTCGGTCATTTCCGAGGGACACCGTCTGAGGCGGGATTTCCACTATGTCATGGACGGTGAGTACTACGCACGGCTCGATTCGTTAGGGAAAAAGTTCGAGCACGCCGCTCACACCGTCGCCGATTTCAGAATGCACGGGAGGAACGCCTCGCAGCGCCATCTGGAGAAGACTACGGACATGGATGTGATTCTCGCCGCCGAGCACCAGCACGTCGAGTCGCGGGCGATCCGCAGGGCCTATGGCGTCACTTTTTTCAAGGATCCCTATTTGGTTGGTCTCGTCGATGGAGTGCTCTCGGTGACAGCAAGGGTGGTGAAAGCGGTTCTCAAGCTGATCTAGCAGCCTATTCATGGAATTCCCCGCCGAAAGAATCAAGGTAGCCGCCGTTTTCGCCACGATGAACCGAGCGCGGACTGCGGAGGCTTGCGTGATGGCCCTCGCAAAACAGACCCGCCCGCCGGATTGGGTGATGGTGGCGGACAATGTCTCGGACGATGACACGCTGGCGGTGCTGGAGAATCTCGGAGATCTGCCGTTCAAACTGGTGGTCCACCGGATGCCTGACAACAAGGGAAATGCGGGTGGCGTCAAGGCGGTCATGGAAATGGCGTTTGCCGAAGGTGCGGAGGCGGTTTGGATTCTCGACGACGATTCATGGCCCAGGAAGCAGGCGATGGAAGCGCTTCTCGAAGGAGAGTGGGATCCGCATGTGGTCAGGCACGCCTTGCAGTTGGATCCGAGAACCGGACGCTTCACTTGGCCACTTCTGATAGATGATGGACTCGGAGGCTGGAAACTCGTGTGGGACGACAAGGAATTCCCAGCGGATCGCGGGGTGCGAAGCCGCATCACCTGGACGGGGGCCCTGCTGCCGAGGGAGGTCCGCGAGGTAGTGGGACCGGTGAACGGTGATCTGTTTATCCGCGGAGAGGATGAGGAGTATCCATGGCGCATCGAACAGGCGGGGTTTTCACAGAAAGCGATCCGCGGCGCGGTGATAGATCACCCCGGTCCGGAGAATTTAGTGCATTGGAGCTTCCTGGGTAAAAACTTTTTCTTCGAGCGGGGATTGGCGGACTGGAAACTTTACTACAAGGTCCGTAACATGGTGTGGCTGAAGCGGCGGCAGTCAGGGAATCTCCGGGCGATGGCCATGGCGCTGGCCTACACGGTTGCCTGCACGCTTTTGGAAGGACCCGCGCGCATCCCTATTTTGTCCAAGGCGATCCGCCACGGCTGGACCGGAAGGCTCGGCAAGCTCTAGCAACTTTCCGTCAATGACCTCCTCTCTCAAATCCCTCGTCAGGCGGCTGTTCTACCGCTCCGCATTCTTCCGGAGTGTCGTCGGATTTTTCTCAGTGCTAACCGGACGCACGGACGGCATCGGCATGTCCCATCTCCTTTCCTATCGGGAGAACGACGCCATCGGACCGTTGCAACGGGATGAGGCGGTCGCCTTGTTCGGAATCATCCGGACGCTCAGGCCGAAAGTGGTGGTGGAATTCGGATTTTTCCATGGTCACAGCGCGTTCAATTTCCTTCGCGCACTGTCCGACGACGCGAGGTTGTTCAGCTACGACATCGATGTGGAGTCGATCGAACGGGCGGCCACCGAGTTCAGCTTCGACCAGCGGTTCACCTTTATCGGAAAATCCCAGACCGAATTTGACCCGGCGGATATTGGGAACCGGCAAATCGATTTCGCCTTCTTCGACGCCGCTCATGAACTGGAGCTCAATACGGAGACTTTCCGGCGGATCGTCGGCCACCTGTCGGACGAAGCGATGATCGCAGTTCATGACACCGGACTTTGGCACCGCAGGGATTTCGCAGCGATTCACGAGACGTTTGCCAGTGAAATGCCCGGGGTTTGGGAATCGGAGGAACTCTACGCGCACCAGCCCGGCGAGCGGGATTTTATCGACTGGATCGTCAGCAGCCATCCTGCGTTCTCCGCGCTTCATTTTCACTCGACCGCAACCCTGCGTCACGGCTTCACCCTGCTGCAGAGGAAACGCCGGCTCAGCTCAAGATTCCAGTAGTGGGACGAGCCAAGGAGATTTGATTTTTCGGAGGCGCAGGTAGAGCATCACCGCCAAGACGATGCCGACGGAATCATTGAACAGATCCAACACGTCGATACGGTCGAAACCGTATCCGAACATGACTTGGGCGGCCTCGATCGCCACCGAGTGGAGCACCATCAGGGGAACCATTCGTTTCCAGCCGATCAGGCAGGCCACGACCAGCGCAGGTGCAAACAGCAGTAAAGAATGGAGGAACGGGCGGGCCAGGTCCGCAAGGTGCTTGATGCGCAGGGTGATATCTCCCTTGTCGGGAATTTTCCCAACCGATTCCAGTTTGGCAACAGGCGTGATTCGGGTTTCCTGCTGGAATGGGGGCACCCTGATGTTGCTGGTTTCGGGACCAGTCCGGAACGTGCCTCCCAGCGGATAGAGAATTTTCCAAGGACCGGGAACGACGAGATGAATCACCATCAGAAGCGACACTACCCCGGTTAGAATCGGTCGCACGACACGATGCCCGCCGACTGGGCCGATCCATGTGGCCACCCATGCGATCCATGCGGCCATGAGAACCCACCGACCGACTCTCCAAATAAAGCGCTCCCGCAGGACGATGGCTTCGAACATCGACAGGGTGAAATCCCCGGAGATGCCAAGGTTCTCGAGGCGCAGTGCCGGTATGGCAGGCGGAACCTCAGGTCTGAGAACGCATTCAACGATGCCGCTGGTGGTGCCGTACCGGACTGAGGTGAAGCCGTCATTTTCCCAAGCTGATCCGCTAGTGCCGGTGTGCCATTCGATGATGCAGCGGCCGTCCGCCCACTTTTCTTTTCCGGGTTCCAGTCGCTTTGAGGCGATCCGGTAGCGAATTTGCAGGAAGGAAAGCTCGCGGATGCCGGGGAATTCAAAGCGCGTCACAACAGGGATTTCCGGTTGGTCTACCTGCAGCGTGATCGCCGGATCCATCTCGGTGCCGGACCATTCGACGCCTGCTGCCGGTGCCCCCTGCAGGCGGAGATCGGCGAGCCTGTAGGGCGGGAAATCCGGTGATCGCTCGAAACGATGTTGCCAGAGTAAAAACAGGGCTGTGGTGAGAATGAAAAAGGTTCCCGTCAGGATGATTCGACGCATTTCGGTGGGAAAACAGCACGCATCCTGCCGCTTTCAAATCTAATTCCAGCTTCCACAGTGATTTGTGACAAATCCGGATTCTCAAGACCAAATCGGCGTTTCCCTGCAAATCGGCGATTGCAGAGGCCGGAATTCTGGTAATCCTGAGCCCGCTTTGGGAACACCGGTTTCCCGCGAAACGATCTGAAATCCGATGGCCATCAGCCGCAAAGACTCTTTCACTATCCAGGTACTCCAGCTCTCGGACGCACTTCTGGTTTGGGCCGCATTTCTGATGGGTGGCATGTTGCGCAACAGCCTTCGCGGAATTGCCGAGGAAGAAACGCTCGCAACCATGAATTGGGTGCTCTACATTGCCGTTCCGTTCACGCCGTTGATTCTCGAGCGCTTCGGATTTTACGAGCGGCTCAGGCACAAGTCAGCTGGCGCGGCGGTGTGGCAGCTTCTGCGAGCTCTGGTGGCGATCATCCTGTTCATCGGAGTCTTCGCGGTATTCGCAAAGCAGGTTGATGCCAGACGCCTTTCGCTGGGGATGGGCCTGATCTTCGTATTCATTCTCCTGCTGGTCAGGGATCGCCTGACCCAGAGCTGGCTCAAACGGCGGACCGAAAGTGATGCCACCAAAGAACGGGTGATCATCGCGGGCTCCGATGGGGAAATGGAGGAGCTGCTTGCGGATCTGGACCCTGAGATCACTTCAGGCTGGAACATCGTCGATCATTTTGATCTTGGAAAACGCGAGGTCATCGAACTTTTCGCCCTGCTCAAGGACCAGTCCGTCAGCCGGGTCATCTTCTCGGCGAAAAACACGGAGTTCCAAAAAGTGGCACAAGCCGTGGAAGCCTGCGAGTTGCAAGGCGTGGAGGCATGGATTTCCGCCTCGTTCATCCGCTCTCAGATCGCGCGGCCGGAGTTCGATGCTGTCGGTAAGAAGCCGATGCTGGTGCTCCGCTCGACGCCCGAGCTATCGTGGGAGCTGCTCTGCAAGGAGCTTTTCGACCGCGTGGGTGCCTCACTGATCATTCTGATATCTGCGCCGTTGTGGGTATTCGCCGCAGCCGGCATCGCGTTGAGGAGCCCTGGAGCGCCGGTGTTTTTCTCACAAATGCGGGCGGGGCGCTATGGTCAGCCCTTCCGCATGTGGAAATTCCGAACCATGGTTGCCAATGCCGAGGAACTTCTGGATCAGATCAAGGAACAACACGGCAATCAAATGGAGGGTCCGGTATTCAAACTCGACAATGATCCGAGGGTCTTCCGCTTCGGATCGATGCTGCGGAAATACAGCATCGATGAATTCCCCCAGCTTCTCAACGTGGTCTGGGGTGACATGAGCCTGGTCGGTCCGCGGCCCTTACCCATATACGAAGTTGAGGCATTTTATGAATTCTCCCACCGCCGGCGGTTGAGCGTGAAGCCAGGTATCACCTGCGAATGGCAGGCGGGCGGACGGAATCACATCACCAGCTTCGAGGAATGGGTGGCAATGGACCTCAGATACATCGACAACTGGTCGCTGTGGCTCGATTTTCAGATCCTGCTCAAGACCATCCCCGCCGTTCTGTTTGGAAAAGGTGCTAAATAGAGTCCGGCTGTGCCTGTCATCTCTTCCATTTTTCTCGTGCTCGCCTTGGTCCTGGCCGTGGTGATCGGCCCGCAGACCCGGTCTTGGACGTGGGGACCGGCGATGCTCGCGCTCGGATGTGCGGTGATCTCCGGCTTGCCGTCATTCTGGAAGCGGAGCAAATCTCCCTCAGACTTCGGATTGATCGCCTTCGGAACCCTGACCGCCGGATGGTTTGCATGGCGGGCTTGGATTTCACCTGTCGCGGAACTCGGGCAAGCCGACCTCCTGCTCGTTTGTGGAACGACCGGGACATTCATCAGCATCAGGGCCATGGCCGGAAACGCGGTTGCGGAACGTATTCTGATCTGGGGAGTCGCCTTGCTGCTGCTGGCCAATGTTCTGGTAGCCGGCAAGCAGTTGATGGACCCCTTTTTCACGCCGGTATTCAGGGAGCGTTCGACTCCCGGAATGATCACCGGTTTCTTTGCCCACTACAACGAAGCGGCCAACTACCTCATCGCCTCATCCATGCTGGTCGGTGCCGCCGCATTGTTCGGCCGGCATGCTCTTGCCACGCGGATTTTGTGGATTCTGATCGCCGTGGCCGCACTCGCCTGTGTTTGGTTCACCCGCTCGCGCGGGGGGATACTCGGTGCGGCCATCGCATGCGGAGTGTTCACTGCCGTCAGCCTGATGATCGGCAAGAGACGGGGTGCCGGCTGGTTTGGTCCAGTGTTGATCGCCATCCCAGTCATCGGAATTCTGATCGGAGGATTTCTTTGGGTGGGATTGCAGAGTGCCCAGTTCGTCCGCCAGCCAACCGACTCCGGCATCGAGGGCATTTTCGACAATACCAGCCGGCTGTATCTCCTCGGAATCGCGCTGTCCTGTTTCAATCTCCACCCGCTGATCGGAGGTGGTAGCAGGAGTTTCAGTTGGGAATGTTACCGATTCGTAGAAGCGAAAGTCCAAGGTGATATCGTCAACCACAAGCCGGAACAGGTCCACAATGAACTGGTGCAAGCCGCGACGGACTATGGCCTGATCGGTGTGGGCCTGCTGATTGGCTTACTGGGAACACTGGCGATCCTTGTGGTTTACCGCGTCCTGTTTGAGGAAAAGAAGACGCAAACAGCCTTGACCAAGGACGCGTGGCGTCTAGGCGCTCTGGCCGCGCTTGCCGGCATGCTAATACAATCGTGCTTCAGTTTCGTTTTCCACCTAATGCCTGGAGCGATCCTTCTTGGATTCTGCTTCGGGCAGATGTCCTGTGAATCCGAACCCGGGAAGACTACCCCACAGGCGATCGGCAGCCGGATCCTGTTGTCCCTTTCGGCACTGGTTGTTTTTGTTTTCCTCCTCACTTTCGGCTGGAAGGGAACCCGCGTCACCCACGCGGTGTGGCCCTTGTATTTCAGCAAACAACCTCTCACCACTTCCGAGGGGAAAATCGACGTGCTCACCCAAGCGATCAACATTTGGCCGAATTCTGTTTTCCACCAGGAAAGGGCGGTGAACTATCAGAAACTCGCTAGGGAAAGTGAGGAGAAGATCTATCAGAAATCACTAGCGGCGGCTCTTGAAGACTACCGGCATGCGGCCGAGCTGCATCCTTACGAACCCGGCATCGCAGTGAACCGGGCGAATCTCCTCAGCGATTTGCATCGCGACACCGAGGCGGAGGAAGCTTTTGCCAACGGCATCCGCTTGCAGGGAGGAATGGAACCCGGCTTCAGGACCCATTTTTCACTGGCGATTCATTTCCTCCGCAAAGGGCTCCGGCAGTTCAGCCGGGACGATCCATCAAAAGCTCTTGATTCGCTCGAACTCGCGTCGGAACACATCGAGACCGCCATCAAAGAGTCCAACCAGGTATTGCTTGATATGTATGAACCCCGGGCTGCCATTCACGAGAGCCTGGGGGCAGCGTTGGAAGCCGCCGGAGACCGATCGAGAGCCTTGGATCGTTACAAATTCGCCGCCACCACTCACAATGGTAACCGCGGCCGCTATCGCGCGGGAATCCTTTATGGTAAGATGGCTGCCGAAGCGTGGTCAGCCCGCCGTCCATCCGAGGCACTTGGGTTTTTCATCAAGGCACGCATGGAGATTTTCAACACCTATGACCTTCCCAAAGGTGTGTCTCCCAGCGAGCGGTTGGAATACCTGGCTTATCTTGATCAGACGATTGCATTCCTCAAAGGTGCGAAAATTGTCCCATTTCTCTCAGACTGATCCTTATTGATCGGAAATCTGTCGCCAATCGATCTGTCTCTCGGAAAAATCCGCCAAAAACCTCTTAAGCTTCGAATCCGCTTCCGCTTCGGTCACTTCCTTTTCGATCCAAGGCAGCTTACCATACCACATCGAGACGGAAACATAGGCCCAACGCTGGTCCATCCCGCGCAACAGCCTGTCCTTCATGTCGATGAAGGTGCGGGCCAAGTGTTCATTGGAAACCTGATCGTGGCCGACAAAGAAGTAGTAGGTCACGCAGTTGAATTTCAGGTATTCCTTGCGCTCCTCGGTGGTGGGGATGTTCTGGATCGACAACAACCGCTTGGCCTCGAACTGGCGGCCGTTGTCCAGCTTGAGGACCTGGCTCGACGAGGAAACAATGTTGTGACCCTGGGCCGGCATGCAGCGCTCGGGCCGATGGATCGAGTTGTTGATGTCCGCTCCAGATAGGACGATCGAGAGATCCACCTGATCGGGAACAAGATATCCGTCCAAGGTTACCTCGCCCGGCCGGGCTGTCAGACACCGGGCCTTGGAAAATTTCGTATCCTTCGAAAGCGTGCCAATCTCCGCCTCCGTGGGCGGCTTTTTGTCTAGGGACCAGCGCCCCATGGAATCTGGCAATTCCATTTTCACCGCCGACTCGGCCACCTTGCCAACGCTCGGCAGGAAATAGATCCCGCTCAGGGATCCGGAGAGAAAAAGCGGTAATACCAGCAGTTTGAGGTTCATAGTCCAGCGACAAAGGATTTGGTTTCGTCCGCTTGGTTGACCAACATCCGCCGCAGCTTCCGTTGGTTTCCTTCCTTCCAGGGCAGGCCGCCCTCGAGAATCGAGTGGATCACCAGCAGCAGCATCAGGGAAAAGGGATAGAAAAGTAGCAGGCCGGACCAGTCGTGCCACGTGGTGCTCGCCCACTTCGCATCACCATACTCCGCGATCACGAAAATGGAAATAACCCGCAGGGCGTTGCCGAGGATCGCGAGCGGAAAGGCGCAGAAGAACAAAAGCACCCGCTTCCATAACGCCATCTTCGCGATGTATGCCCACGCAGCGGAAATCATCAGAAGAGCCATGAGTGAACGGATGCCGCTGCAACCCTTGGCGATATCTAGCGGTTTCCAGTCTCCTTTGATCGGAAGTACGGTGGTTCCCTCGACATAGGTCTGAACGCCACACCATGCGGAACCATGATGAGCCATCGAGGTTGCAAGTAGTTGTAAGTGAGTAGTTGCTTGCTGGAAGGATGGCAGAGGAATCGCCAGCCAGAAAAAGAATAACGGGAAAATGAGGAGCCGGGCCGTCCGCCAGCCCCAGAGATAATACGAAGAACCCCACAGAATGAACGGCAGCCCGGCCATGGCCATCCGCGGCTGCAGAGTGCGGTAAGAGGCAATATAAAGCAAGATACCTATGAAAACCGGCAGGAGTCCCCAGATGCACTCTTTTCCTGCCGCTGCTTTTAGATCTTTGAATTTGTAAGTGATTAGACCTGCGATCACGAAAGGAAACAAGATCCCATGCTCATAATCCAGATCATCGTTCCAGGCGCTCATGATCCATCCGAAAGCGGAAAAATCTCGACCCGCTCCGAATCTCAATTGAAACCCATAAAACCAAACCACCGCCGCGACTGATAGAGCGATCGACACCCACATCATGATCTTCGCGTCCGGACTGCCGGAGTGCTGCCGTCCGCTGGCGGCGGACTCGGTTGGATTTGAAGGCATCAGCAGCAATAGGTTAGACGATTTCCGAGCAAAGTATTGCCGAGCCTCCTCCGGCTGTCAACAATCCCGCCGCCGCCTTCTTCCCGCTTCTTTTGCCCATGAAAATCATCAGTGGAACTGCTCACCGCGCGCTTGCCGAGCGCATCGCAGAATGTGTCGGACAACCGCTTGCCGACGTCCATGTCTCTTCCTTCCCCGATGGAGAAACCGAGGTGAAAATCAACGAAAACGTCCGTGGCGCCGATGTTTTCATTGTCCAGCCGAGCTGCCCGCCGACGAATCACAACCTCATGGAGCTGCTCATCATGGTGGACGCCGCCCGCCGTGCAAGTGCCGAGCGGATCACCGCGGTGATGCCGTTTTTTGGTTACGCCCGGCAGGACCGGAAAGACCAACCTCGCGTCCCGATCACCGCGAAACTGGTGGCGAACCTGCTCACCTCTGCCGGAGTGAACCGCGTTCTCACGATGGATCTCCACGCCCCGCAGATCCAAGGGTTTTTCGACATTCCCGTGGATCATCTCTACGCGAAATCCGTGCTCATCAACTACCTTCGCCAGCGTCATCCGGACACTTCGAACCTCACCGTCGTCTCGCCCGACGTGGGGGGCGTGAAAATGGCTCGTGCCTACGCCGATGCTCTCGGTGCTGAGCTCGCCATCGTGGCGAAGCACCGGGTCAGCGCCACCCGCGTTGAGGCGATGAACGTAATTGGCGAGGTCGACGGGCGCGATGTCCTGCTCGTCGATGACATGACGGAAACCGCCGGCACACTCACCGCTGCGGCCGAGATCCTTCACAAGCACGGGGCAAAACGAATTTACGCCGGCGTTTCCCACGCCATCCTCGGTGAACTCGCCCACCAGCGCATCCGTGATTCTTCGATCGAGGAAGTCATCACCACCGATTCCGTCCCCCAGGCCGCAGGTCCTAAGGTGCAAGTCGTGGGCATCGCGCCGCTGTTGGGAGAAGCCATCCGCCGGATTCATGGCGGCCAGTCAATCACGTCGCTCTTCTCGGTTTGAGCCCGCCTGGTCGTTTCTCGAACAAGTTTTGACAAGCGCCGGTCCGGCAGCTACATCCGCCGCCCCGTACTGGGTGCAGTAATCCCCGGCGGCACATTAAATACAAACGACATCAACGTCATGGCCAAGAAGACATCTCTCAAAGCAGCAACGCGCGCCCGCACCGGCTCCGGCCGTCTCAATCAAATGCGCCGCGAAGGCTGGCTGCCTTCCGTAATCTACGGGAAAGGCACCGAAAACCTCAACCTCAAGGTCGATGCCAAGACCTTTGATGACGTGCTCTCCCACAGCAGCTCGGAAAACATCCTCATCAACCTCGACATCGAAGGCCACGGCACCCGCCTTGCCTTCCTCCAATCCGTGCAACACGACCCACTTTCCGGCAAGGTCCTCCACGCCGATTTCCGCTCGATCGACGAAAATACCGCCATCACCGCCCACATCCCGACCCACCTCAACGGTGAATCCGCAGGTGTCAAAGCAGGTGGCCTTGTCGAACAATACGTTCACGCGATCGAAATCACCTGCCTCCCGAACGATCTTCCGGAGACCCTCGAAGTGGACATCAGCCACCTCCAAGTTGGCGATTCCCTCCACATCGGCGACATCACTTACCCGTCCGGTGTCAAAGCCACCCATGCTGCGGACGTCGTCGTCGCCCACATCGGCAAGCCCAGTGCCGCTGTGTCCGAAGAAGCGGCCGCGGCACCTGCCACAAAGTGATGCCACTTGGCAGAAGTCGCTCAGGCAGTTTCTGATACAAAGGCCCGACAAATCTGTCGGGCCTTTCCATGTTCAGTGAGCAACTTCCCAATTGACCGTTCTTGATTCTGTAGTAATCTCCTCAAATTATGAAAATAACGACTCCGTTGTTCTCTGTAATCGCACTTGGTATCGCGGGCACCGCACATGCCGCGACCTATGCTGGAAATGGTGGAACCGGTTTCGGCGGCCCAATCGGCGGCTCGATCCTGTCGATCATTGAAAACGGCGCGAACATCGACTTCTCGCTCGCAGCTGGTGCCAATTTCAACAGCAACGTCCTGGTACTTTACATCGATAGCACCACCGGTGGTGACAATAACACATCAGGATACACCGATATTTCCGATGGCGGCCGCACCGCCATCAGCGGCCTCTCCGGCGGCGGCCGAACTTTGGTTAATTTTGCAGCAGGCTTTGGCGCGGACTTTGCGCTCACACTGCAGCCGGGCACCTTCTCGGGAACATACAATCTCTCGACTCCATCTAACTTCGGCTTCGTGCAAGACAATGTCCTGGCGGGTTCCGGCTCTGGACCATTCACCTTTTCAGTTTTGAAAACTTCGTTAGGATTGCCGGCTTCAGGTGTTTCTTCTTTTAACTTTGTAGGAACCTTGATCAGCGACTCCGGTTACCGGTCGAATGAAACGATCGGCACCAGCACGACAATTCCAGGCACACCGGGCGACGCCCCGAATGGCGGTTTCACCGGCACCCAAACTTTCACCACGTTTAACACCGTAACGATACCGGAACCTTCCGCACTGAGCCTGCTGGGACTTGCCGGATTAGCCGTCGCCAGCCGCCGCAAGCGTTAAACCAACGGCCGCGAGCCTGATTTTGCAAGCGCCCGGCCTGTTCGAACAGCCCGGGCGTTTTCGAATTGCAGCGGAAGGCAAGACCGCTTCATCACCCATCGATCCTTACATTTCTCATTCATGTTCCCCCTCATCGTCGGCCTCGGCAACCCCGGGCGGCAATACGAAGGCACCCGCCACAATGTCGGCTTCATGTTGCTCGACCGGCTCGCCGCAATGGGGGGTGCGACCTTTCAATCGACTCCGAAATGGCAAAGCCATCTCGCGAAACTCCCCGGCAGCGGCACCATCCTGCTCAAGCCGCAGACCTTCATGAACTTGAGCGGTCGCGCCATCCAGCAGATCCTCTCGTTTCACAAATGGACGCCGGAGCAGATGCTCGTCATCTATGACGACGTCGCCCTGCCGCTCGGCACCCTCCGCTTTCGCGAAAAAGGCTCCGCTGGCGGACACAACGGCATCAAATCCATCCTTCAGCACCTGGGAAACGATGCCTTCCCCCGCCTGAAAATCGGCATCGGCGGCAGCCAGCCCGGTGAAATGGTCGGCCACGTGCTGGGGAAGTTTTCCCCCGACGAGCGGCCCGTTCTCGAAAACACGCTTGCCACGGCTCTCGAAGCTGTGCAGCTTGCGCGTTCCCAAGGCATCGCCACCGCGGCGAATCGCTATCACACTCGTACCAATCCAATTCCATCTCAATCCGATGAGTCGCAAATACCAAGGCCTGATCGTCCTTAACACCAAATCCCTCGATGGCACCGTTGACGAACTCGTCAGCACCATCTCCAAGGACTTCGAAGCAGAAGGCGCCAAAGTCGAAAAGGTCGCCCAACTCGGCCGCCGCCAGTTCGCCTACGAATCCCGCCATCTCGAAGCCGGCCACTACGTCAACTACACCTTCCAAGGTGCCGCCGACGTCATCAAAAAGATCCAGGCCCGCCTCAAGCTCAACACCCACGTGCACCTCCAGCACTTCTCCCGCCTCGCCTGAGGTGACGTGACACAGGCATTCCTGCCTGCTCTTCGCCAAATTTCCCACCTCTTCCTCCCATGGCCAATCTCAACAAAGTCATGCTCATCGGCAATCTCACCCGGGATCCCGAACTGCGCCACACGCCGAAAGGCACCGCCGTGGCCGAACTCGGCCTCGCCATCAACCGCGTGTGGATGGACGAGCAGAAAGGCAAGCAGGAGGAAACCACCTTTGTCGACGTCACCCTCTGGGGACGCCAGGCCGAGCTCGCCCAACAGTATCTCACCAAGGGCCGCCCGGTTTACATCGAAGGCCGCTTGAACCTCGATACCTGGGACGATAAAGCGACCGGCCAGAAGCGCAGCAAACTCAAAGTCATCGGCGAGAATCTCCAGTTCCTCTCCAGCGGCCAAGCTGCCCAGGGCGGCGGTGGTGGAAACTCCCAAGGCAGTGGCGGCTACCAGGCCTCCCGCGCCCCCGAACAACGTTCCGGCCCGCCGCAAGGCGCGTCCGCCGCGCCCGTCGATGAATTCCAGGAAGAGGACGACATCCCGTTCTGATTTCCTGAAAAACTTCAGATCCTTCCCAAAGCGAGGCCGCGCAAGCAGCCTCGCTTTTTTCATGTCGTGAAACGGAGTCCGGATGTCATTCCACCCGACTTCCGGACCGGATCACCACCAGCCGCTGCCCCGTCCACGTCAATCCCACGCAAAGTTTGCGCGTGTGATTCCGGCGCAGTTCCCACCGCTCCTCTTCCGACAGACGCATATCACCTTCCGCCCCCAGCAGAAGCTCATTTACATCCATCAGAAAATCCCTAACCTCATTCCGAAAGTAAGCGAAAACGGCTAGAACTCCTCCCACATCCGTCGAAGGCCCATTCACATCCGCCGGAAGCCCGCTGCATCCATCAAATCCCCTTCCACACCCGCCAGGACCCCACTGCATCCATCAAAGCCCCTTCCACACCCGTCAGAACCCCACTGCATCCATCAAAACCCCATCCACACCCTCCAGAACCTCTCCGCACCCGTCAAAAGCCCTCCCACATCCGCCAGAAACTAGCTGCATCCATCAAAAGCCCCTCCACACCCGCCAAAAGCCTGCCGCATCCGCCAGAACTCCATCCACCTCCGTCAAAACATCATCTACACCCACAAGAAACACTCATCCTCAGACATTTACGCAAAATTGCCACCTCTCCAGACCCGACCACCATCCCCTGAAACCATGAACGACCGCCAACGCCTCAAATACGACAGCCACCTCGCCCTCCGCAGCCTCTGCTCCAAGGACGCCAGCCTCGCCATCACCTCCAGCCTTCCCGCTTGGAAGCCCATTTATGACCGCGTCCTCGCCAAAATCTCCTACGCCGACGCCTGCGTCCTCCTCCAGATCAGCAACTTCACCGGCATCACCAAAGCCAAAAACGACGCCCGCGCCACCCTCATTGCAGACACCCTCGCCACCGCCGGTGCCCTCTGCTCCCTCGCCCTCCTCCGTGAGGATCCCGTCCTCGAAGCCAAAGCGGACGTCCTCCCCAGCGACCTCGCCGCCCTCGCCGATTCCCTCGTGGACGACAAAGCCACCGAACTCCTCGAACTCGCCCGCGCCATTCCCGCACCCGCACCCGGCTCCACCACTCCCGGCCTCGCCGACGTCGGCCTCACCGAGGGCAAGCTCGACCTCCTCGAAACCGGAATCGAAACCTACAACCTCCTCCTCGGTAGTCCCCGCAGCGCCCGCGGCCAGAAAACCGCCGCCACCGAGAACCTCCAGCAAGCCCTCGAAGACATCGATCGCCTCCTCGAAAAAGGCCTCGACAAGCTCGCCATCCAGTTCACCGGCACCACCTTCCATCAGGAATACCTCCTCGCCCGCGATCCCGTCGCCGTCGCCAAGCGCAAAGCCGAAGAACCGCCCGCCCCCGGCCCTGTCCCACCCGCCCCCTGATCAACTGACAGCCATCCTTCCAAAAAATCAAAACGCCCGCCCCGTTTGGAAACCGAAGCGGGCGTTCTTGTCAGCGCATTTTCTGAAATGGTCACACATTGATCGTCTACATTTAAAAACTCATCGTCTGCACCATTCGACGCAGATCTTGGAGGGCCCTCTCCCTATGTGGGAACAATGGCTATCCCCGTATGATTTTGGTGATTTTTTGAGCCAGAAGCAAGGTTAGAAGAATGCACACTAGCCCGCTTCCAATCCAAAAGACTGAGGAACTCCCCGTTGATTCTACCCGTTGGAGAGGCAGTTTCTTCACAATGATCGCGGGTTGATCGGGCGAAACAACCTTCTCGGGTGGTGGCTCTATGGTGGCTGGCTTGGCAGCGTTTCCACGGTCTATCCGAATGAGGTTGGGTAAAACGTATTCCAGGGTACCAAACTTGGCGATTGCCCCATTGATTCCGCCGATGAGAGCGACCGCATTCGGATGTGTCTCGTTCCGCTCAGCCAGCGGCAGGTTAAGATACTTCTGGTAGATTTCCGCTAAAGCATTGCGTCCCGGGGTCGATTGAAGCGTATAGGCTAGCGCCATCCGGTCCTCTTGTTTGACCTTGAGACTGGGGAGATGAATCCACATGCACTCACTCATCGCTGAAGCGACGATCGGTCTGATGCTATCCCCCGCTCTCTCCCAATAACCGTGGTCCCGGATCAATTCTAGCGAGAGCCTATCGCGGACCGCATCATTGGGGAACTTATGAATATCCCGATACATATACTTTTTCAGTACGTCATCGCGCAGGCACTTTTCGATAAGCGCATCACTTCCCGGTTCATTGAGTTCGACCACAAGTTGGGTGAGATATTTGCCTCCCCAGGAACCTCGAAGCTCCTTGGACAATTCTTCGCTGGTCATTTCCACCAAGCTGGCACCCGCTAGGGCGATGGTCATGCAAAAGTCAACGGCCAGTAATGTAATCAGTTTCATAATTGATCATTCTTAGTTATCTGGAATGACAAAAACACCTTCTCCAGAGCTGGAACCTGAGTTCTGCCACGTGTAAGACGTGCCGCCATCGGACGACCCGTAGGTAGCTCCCAGGGCGTGGTGCCATGTTTTGTAATCCGAGATTCTAAACCAAGTTGTTGCACCAGATGCGGTCCCGCCCGCCGAAATCTCGAGTCGGGCAAACTCCCGGAAATTTGCGATATTTGCAAATGTAGCTCCTGCGACGCCTGCAGAGTTGGCAATTGCAAACGCAGGACCATCGAACGAGGAAATTTCGCCAACTGCGTGAACCAACCCTAGATCCGTGCAGGCTTGATAGGGGTTTGTGTTTTCGTCCCCGATCGAAACCGGATCGTCATTTCCTTCGGCAGCATTGTTAGGATAGGAAGCGACCACGTCTTTCGCCTTCGGCTGATTCGCGAAAACTGGGTGGTTTGGAAACTGATTTTTTGGGATTAGGTTAGGGTTGAGAATGATGTTTTCTACCTGACGGCTCATATCCCATTTTAACGCCGCCGTATCTCCAATTTCGGTGGGATTAGAAAAGTGAGGTTTGCCGTGCCCTGGCACCGGGGTTTGATTCGCACCACTTAAATCGGGGCGATCCTCGGTAGCGGAAGTTATAGCGTTAGGCTTGATGCTGAAAACAAATCTCCACGCGCGCTCACTAAATAGGTTTCCTCTGTAAATCGATGCCGTGGACTCGACATAAAAGCCGACATTTTCATACGCCGTCACACTGCTGATCTCCGCCCACATCACCCACACGTTGAGCCGCGCAGCTTCTTCGCTTCCATAAGAAGCAATGGTGCGGATCTTTGCTGAGAATTTACCATGAGCGTCCCGTTTCACCTTCCACTTCATCACGCCTCCGTTTGATTCGCCAACGCTTGGATCCCATTCAACAAGCTGATTGGGATCTCCGGGGGTGATCCACGCTTCCTCCAAATGGCTCGCTTCGAGATTCACATAGTCTTGAGCAATTTCCGTCGTTTTCTGAGGTGTCACAAAGTGCTGTTCTCCGCCCGATCCCTTATTGCTTCCGATCTTGTCGCCCAGGACACCTGACATTCCACCGGCAGGTTCAATTCTGATAGGGCAAATACCTACGATGACTCTGCTAGGAAGGGAACCGTCACTCACATTCGTGGCCTTGAGCTTCACCGTCACGCTCATGTCAGATTCTGCGGGTGCTTGGAACACTTTGACCTTTTCAATATGGACAGGGGACAGTCTTTTCAGGGTCACTCCAGCGACTTCATCAACAAACCAGTCCAAGTCGCGTTCATTCACATGGATACTCCCAGAAAAGGCGCTACCGGAGGAAGGAATTACATCCCATGCCAGGACATCGTCAAAATCCGAAGTTGTGCCCGTAAAATACGGATACTCATCGCTTTGTGTTCCAATAACAAGAAGCCTGCTTTGACCTTTTTTGATTTTGTATTCCCGAGTTTCAGTTTTCTCAATTCCAGCCGCTGAGTTACCTACGATTACAAACCAGTCCGTGATCGGTGCATCATCGGGATCATTGGGATCAGTAATCTGCTCTGCTTCTCCTCCATCACTGATTCCATCGCCATCGGTGTCCGAATTTGTGGGATCAGTGCCGATGGTTTGCTCTTCGGCGTTGGTTAGGCCATCATTATCGTTATCGTCCTGGCCATCGGGGATTCCGTTTCCATTTGCGTCTGAATTGTTAGGATTGAATCCGTTGGTGCGCTCGAAGCCGTCATTGAGGCCGTCTCCGTCCGTGTCGGCATTCAAAGGATCGGTGGGACCACCAATGGTAGTTAGCGGAGGAACGATTTCACTGATGTTAGTTAAGCCGTCTTTGTCGAAGTCGGAGGTGTCGACGGTTTTGCCAGGGTCGAGGGGCTGGTCGGTGTATTTGAGGCGGAAGAAACCTTTTTCGGCGGAGGCAATGACTTCATGGCTGATTTCTTCGTCATTTCCGCTCTCGATGAGGGGTGCCCAGTTCCATTTGGCGAGGTGGTCGCTGGCGTTGGATATCTGGACGAAGTAGGTGCGGCCGGGTTTACCATGCCAGCGGATGAAGGGCTCTCCGGTGGGGGCGATGGTGATCTCTGAGGGCTGTTCAATGCCATTTTCCTGAGCTGGCAGCGGCGTGAGGCTAAGAAGAACGGTGAGAAGAGACAGGAATTTCATCGTGTGCCTCCCTTCTGATCGGGTTGGGCATTGCTGAGGTAGCGGCTGCCGCGATGGGGGCGGAGGATGTAGGTTTCGTCGCGAGGGATGGGCGGGTGGGCAGCGTGCCAGGCGGCGCTTTCGCGTTCGAACTTTTCTCTAGCATTTTGATAGATGATGAGTCGTGGCTTCTCGGCGGTGATGACTTCCTGAATAGCGCTGAGGGGGGCGAGAGCGGCTGCGTCGGGATTCCCCTGGGTGATACGGATCTGACCGGCGGGGATTTGTGGGATGTCTAGGCCAGTGCCATCGGCGTCGCCGAGTGTTGCGGAATCGACGGTGGAGTGCATCAGGAAGAATTGATATGACTCGCCATTCTGGACGAATCCGCCGAGTCCGGCTAGCAGACTCACATCGAAGCCGCAGATGGCTTGGTAGGTTTTCCCGGTGTCCTGATCGGTCCATTGCACATCGCTGGTCTTATGATCGTAAACGGTGGCTCCGAGATTGATGCTGTGCTGACGTTGCCACTTGATTTCTGCGAGTTCTTCCGAGGTCAGCTCCCGTGATTGCTCGCTGGGTGCGGGCATGGCCGGCGGCGGAAGGTCTGGAACGGTGGAGGCTTCGCCGCGCTGGATGGTGACGGTGGTTCGGGATTTTTCCGCGGGAACGGTGACCGAGGCGTCGATGCGGATCGGCGGGAGGACTTTTTCCACCGAGAGCAAAGGTGGGGTAAATACCGGGAACTCGAGGGAATCTGGGATGTAGGTGCGGGCGACCGCAGACGCTTCTTCTTGTGAGAACAGCTGAGTTCCGCTGGCCAAGCCGGCGAGGAAAAGAAGAAGGATTGGTTTCATCGTGGAAGGTGAGATTTGAAGTCCTTCCTGGTGGACGGGGAGTTAGAAAGCTGCCAAAAGCCAGCCGCAACGGCCTTTAGCCACCCCCGGAGAGACAGCCTGGACATACGCCGCCGCCTCCCCGGCCGTTTGGTCGGTTTGGCAGCAATGTTGCGGTCATTGCTAACCGCTTTTGGTCGGGCTTTCTAAGTCCCCATCCACCAAGGTGGACGGTTTGAGTAAGTCTTCATCCCACCTGAATACCAAGAACCAAATTCCCAGCCGCGAAGCAGGTTTCCACTCCATTCCCGATTGCCTTTGCGATTCACCCGCATCCGGGTTAACTCTCCCGCCGATTGATCGAAGTTCGTTTTCAACGCGGCCTGCACTTGCCGGAGCTCGACCTGTGGCTGGACCCATGGGATGCGAAACCACGCGCGTTCGTCTCCCACGCCCATGCCGACCACTTCGCCCGGCATGAGTCCGCGCTGTGCTCGGACGTGACCGCGACGCTGATTCACGAGCGGTTTCACCTCGCGGAAAACCGGATCGAGGCGGTTTCGTTCCATGTGCCGGTGGTGCGCGACGGTTTCCGGCTGCGGCTGCTGCCGGCCGGGCACATTTCCGGCTCGGCGATGCTGCATGTCACCCGCATCAAGGACAACGCGAGCCTGCTCTACACCGGGGATTTCAAGACCCGCCGCGGGCGCACGGCGGAACCGGTCAATTTCCTTGCGGCAGACACGCTGATTCTGGAAACCACCTTCGGGCTGCCGTTCTACGAGTTTCCCAATCAAATGGAAATCGAGGCGGGCATCCTGCGCTTCGTGAACGACGCCTTCGCCGATGGGGAAACGCCAGTGCTCTTCGGCTACTCGCTCGGCAAGGCACAGGAGGCGCTCGCCTTTCTCACCGAGCATGGGATTCCCGCACTGCTCCACCCGACGGTGGCGGCGATGACCACCGCCTGCCGCGCGGCGGGCGTGGAAACGCTGCCGGAGCCGATCATTTTCGAAGGCCACGCCGTTCCCGGCCATGTGGTGATCGCCCCGCCTAACACGATCCGCTCGAAACTAATGCGCGGACTGAAAGCGAAGCGCACGGCCATGCTCACCGGCTGGGCGATGCAGGCAGGGTCGAAATTCCGCTACCGCGTCGATGAAATGATTCCCCTTTCAGATCACGCCGATCATCCCGGGCTGATGGAATGCATCCAGCGCGTGCGGCCGAAGCGGATTCTAACCGTGCACGGATTTGCCAAGGAATTCGCCGCCGAGCTGCGGACGAAGCGCATGGACGCCTGGTGCGCGATGGGCGGCGACCAGCTCGAGCTCTCGATCAACCAGGTCGCCCAGCGCGCCGGCAGCGGTCCGCGCCACGCCCGAGCGATCTGCGCTCTGGCAGACTTCGGCGATCTCTGCCGCCTCGTTGGTGAGACGAGCAGCCGCGTGGCGAAAACGGAATTCCTCGCCACCTATCTGAAGGGACTCACCAGTGAAGCCGACCTGCGACTGGCCGCCGTCTGGCTAACAGGCGAAGCGCTGCCACGGAAAGCAGGACGCCGCGCGCTTCATGTGGGTTCCGCGACGATTCGTCGTGCGCTTCTCGCCATTCCCGGCGCGCGGGAGGACCGCTATCGCGAAATTTCCATCAGCCAGAACGACTCCGCCCGGACCGCGCGGCTATTGCTCCAGGAAATCCCGCTGAAGCCGGAACCGGTCGATCTGCCGGGGCTGGAAACGTTTTTTGTCAGCTTGCTAACAGCCAAGGGATCGTTGGACCGAATCGCCCGGCTCGCAGCGCGGCTGGCAACACTCCATCCGGTGGAGGGCGAGACCGTGGTGAAACTGCTCACTGGAGATCTCCGCATCGGCCTGAAGGAAGGCCTGGTGGAAGACGCCATCGCCGAAGCCTTCCAAGCGGATGCCTCTGCGGTCCGCCATGCCCACATGCTCACGGGCGACATTGGAGAAACAGCGCTGCTCGCCAAACAGCAGAAGTTAGCCGATGCCAGTCTGCGTCCGTTAGTGCCGATCAAGTGCATGCTCGCCGCGCCGCTGGAGCGCGATGCAGAGGACGACACCCCCCTGTTTGAAAAGCTCCCCTTCACCCCGCCGGTGTGGCTGGAACCAAAGTATGACGGCATCCGAGCGCAGCTGCACAAGTCGGGCGAGAGTGTTTCACTTTTCTCCCGCGATTTGCGCCCGCTGGACGAGGAGTTTCCGGAGTTGCTGGTTTCCGCTAGAAAGACAGCCGGTGATTTCATTCTGGACGGCGAGCTCATCGCCTTCGCGGAAGGTCGCAAGCTTGGCTTCGCGGACTTGCAGAAACGCCTTGGACGCCGTATGGCCGATGGTGATCTTTTCCTAACTGACGAAGGTCAGGACAACTCGGTGCCTCTGCGTTTCATCGCCTTCGACCTGCTGTGGGCGGAAGGCGAGGACCTGTTGGGAAGTCCACTATCAGAACGCAGGGAAAAGCTTGAGGCGCTCGCACTTCAGCCGCCATTTGAAACCATCGCCCTCCACGCCGCGGACAATCCGGCGGAAATCGAAGCGGCCTTCAAGCAGGCACTGCAGGATGGCCATGAAGGACTCATTGCAAAGGACCCCGCAAGCCTCTACTCCCCGGGACGGCGCGGGAAATCATGGATCAAGCTCAAAGGCGTGATGCCCACGCTCGACTGCGTGGTGGTGATCGCGGAACAGGGTCATGGAAAACGCTCGGACGTTCTCTCCGATTACACCTTTGCCTTACGAGATGAGGCGAGTGGCCAGCTCCGTGTGCTCGGCAAGGCGTATTCCGGACTCACCGACGATGAGATCGAAGACCTAACGGAACATTTCAAGAAACACACGCTGCGCAAGGAACGCCGCAAGCACCACGTGGAGCCGGACGTCGTTCTGGAAATCGCCTTCGATGCGATCAATCCGTCACCACGCCACGACTCCGGACTCGCACTGCGTTTCCCACGCATCAAGGCGATCCGGCATGACAAGACGATCGGCGACATCGACACGCTGCGTTCTGCTAGGGCTCTCCTTCAGAGTCCTCGCTGACATCGATGCCATGCTGCGCGGCGAAGGCGGCCTTGGCATCGGCATCTCGATCAGGCCAGTTCTGGTAGATGTTCTGCAACGTGTCTTTGCGCTCCTGTCCGGCAGGCATGGTCATCGCCCACTGTGCGGCCACCTGCGGTTCGTATTCGGCCACGGTTTCCGCATATGATTTGACGGCCGCCGTTTTTGCCGGGCCATCGGGTTCCCCAGTGAGCCATTTCCCGGCTGCTAGATAATCCTGCTGCGTCCACTGGCCGACGAGGTCGCCGACGCGCTCACCCAGCTTTTCCGGAGGCAAGGTTTTGCTCATCCAGTCGATCCATTTTTCAGTTTCGCCCTTGGTAGTGTCATAGGAAATTCCACTCGCGAACTGGTCACTCTCCTCGGGACTGAGTTTCTGGGAGGAAATCCATGTTGTCACTGCGTCGAAGGATTCACCGGAGATGGTCCTTGCAATGCCGCCAAGCGCTTCCTCGCGCTGGGCTTCAAGCTCCGCCGGATCGTTGATGCCGGCGACGTGCTCGCGGAAGGCTGATAGAATCGCGGCTCTCTCCTCGGGAGTTTTGCCGGCTTCGGTGATCGACTGGATCGCGCCCGGCATGTCCTTGATCCCGAGTTCGGTTAGGAGAGTGAACGCCAGCTTCGGATCCGTCTGCGCGGCACCGGCAAGCACGCTGCATTTCGTGTCGTCGTCGGCGATCTCCGGATGATCCTGTGCGTTTGCCTGGATCCACGCGAGGGCGGCACGCGGATCGTTCTCCGACCATTTTGCAAGTGATGCGGCGATCACCTGCTGGCCCATGTCGCTGCCGTTCATCAGATCCGATGATGCGGAAAAAAGCGACAGCGCGGCGGCCGGATGATCCTCGGCCAGCATGATGATGGAAAAGCCGATCATGTTGCGCCGGGTTTCTTCTGATAGATCTTGATCACCGCGCAGTCCCTCGATGACGAGCTTGAGCTGTTCGGGATCGAGGGTCATCAGCCTCTCTATCAGTTTCATTCCCTGCG
Organism: Akkermansiaceae bacterium; assembly: GCA_031412525.1. Taxonomy (GTDB): domain Bacteria; phylum Verrucomicrobiota; class Verrucomicrobiia; order Verrucomicrobiales; family Akkermansiaceae; genus Luteolibacter. The sequence continues at coordinate 69,925 of JANODE010000012.1, forward strand.
TTTCGAAATCGGCGTCAGCGACCTCACCGCTCTTATCGTGCCGCTCCATGGCGCGGGCGAAAGCGACGAGCTCGGAAGACACCGCACGCGTCTGGTTCTCACGGTCCTCGCGCTGGCGTTTGGTGACCGCCGGCTGGCCGGGAGAAGCGCGCGGCTCAACGTGAATGCCAAGTTTCGCCGCCTGTGCGGCGAGTTGTTCGCGATCCTGGCGGAGTCCGGCCAACTGCCGATGATGCATGAAACCGTTGGCCAGTCCGATGGCAAGGATCAAGGCTGATAGAGCGAGTGAAATTTTCATGAGTGCCTGATGGTTCAGCGCAGTCCGCGGAGGATTTCGGCGCGGCGCGCATCGTCCTTGATCATTTCCGCAAGGTGCTTCGCCTGGTCCAGGTTCGAGCGGGCCGAATAGCTTTCGAGGAAGGCAACGAGCACATCATCGTTGCCGCTGCGCTGATGGTATTGCAGGGCGAGTTCGGCAGCTTCGGTGAACTTGAACCTCCCCCGCTCTTGCGCGGCTTCGGCCAGCGCCTTGCCAGTGATGCTGTCGACCTGGTCGGGTGCCTGGAGCTTGAGCCAGGCCCTCATTTCATCGACATCCGCAGCCGTGACCTTGCCCTCGGTGGCGAGTTTTTCCAGTTTCGTGTCCGCCGCATCCATGGCGGCGGCGGCACGTTCTGCGGGAGTGGCGCGCACGGCGTCGAGGAATGAACTCACGTCCGAATAACCTCCGCTGCCCACCAGCTCCGTCGCGATGTGGGCGAAGGAACCCTCACGCTCGTCGGCAGGCACGAGCCCCCTAACAAGATCGGCGTAGGCCTTCCGGCTTTGCTCCGAAATCTCGCCAAAAGGAATCTGTTGGAGAACTTCGCGCCGCTGGTCTTCCGGCAGTTCTGCCAGACGGCGGGCGGCGGCATCGGGGTCGGAGGAAAGCAATGACTCCATCAGGGCACCTTCGAATTGAAGGCGCATATCGCTCCGGCCGTCGAGCGACTTGCTTTCGAAATTTCCATCAGCAATCTGTTTGTCGAACCATGCCGTGGCAGCGGATAGATCGGTTTTCGCCCATTCCTTCAGCGCGTTGGAAAGCTGCCATCCGACGCCGTCGGGATCGCTCTGGATGCGGTCTCCGAAGCGTTGCAGGGCAAGCTCCGGGTCCTGGGCGATGAGCGGATCGATGATCATCGATTCCAACATCGAGCGCGTCGCCGAGGGAAGATCGAGGCTGGCAATCTGATCGAGCGCATCAGCCATTTCCTCGGTGGTCATTTTGTCGAGGCGCTGTTGGAAATTCATCATCGCCCGCATTTCACCGACGCTGCCGCCCTGCTGTGCGGATTCGATTTGGGCGGAGAGGGATTTCCAGTCGATCCGTTCATTCCCGGATGCGGTGCCCGGTTTACCCGGACGACTGCCTGGCATCATGCCAGTTTCCGGGGAATTGGTGGCTGCGGCGATTTGTTTCCGCAAAGTCACACGCTCTTCCTCCAGCGAGGCGATCGAACGCATTTGCGAAACATTCCAAGCGCCTGCAATTACAAGCGCAACGGCAGGCGGGATGATGAGGGAGAATTTCACCAGCGAAGGATTCGTCCGATTCCGCACCAACGTCAAGACCCGCGAAAACGGAGGTCGTGCGAAACCCGTGCTTCCCCTCCTGCGAGGATTCTGTGATGGCTTTTTCATGCGCTCGTTTTCGAATCTGATTTTCCTCGCCGCCATCGCCGTGATGTTCGCCTCCTGTGCCGGGCCATCCGCCCCATCGTCGGCCGGACGTGATGTTTTGGGTCACCGCGCAGGGCCAAAGGGATTTCGCACGGTCATCATCGACGCCGGCCACGGTGGCAAAGACAGCGGCGCGGTCAGCCCGCACACCCGGCAGAAGGAAAAGGACCTGACGCTCGATTTCGCTCAGCGTCTTCGCTCGGAGCTCAGCGGCGATTTTAAAACCATCCTCATGCGCAGCGACGACACGTTCATCGATCTCGATGAGCGCGTCAGGCGGGCCAATCAATATGGCGGCATCCTTGTTAGCCTGCATTTCAACAGTGGCCCATCCGGCATCCGCGGACCGGAAACCTACTATTGGCGAGTGGACAGTCATGGACTTGCCGTCCGCTGCCAGCAGGCGATGGCTTCCGCAAGCCCGGCTGAAAGTGGCAACCGCGGCCTCGTCCGACGCCGCATCCGGCTGACGCGGAACCCGGAAATCCCCTGCTTGTTGCTCGAGGGTGGCTATCTAAGCAACGCTGCCGAAAGCCGCCTCTGCGCGGATCCCGCTTACCGCCAGAAACTTGCGCGTGCCATCGCCGGAGCCATCCGCGCCCAGGCTGCGAATGGCGATGCCGGCACCTTACCACTGCCACCGCCACTCAATGCTCCACCGAGCCGTCCGACCGATGCAGCAGAGTGATTTCTAGCGAAAAAGCCCCCCGAAATTCCTTGAGTCCCCTGCGGCAAGCCGCTAGTAGCGTTGTTTCCTATGAAACATCACTACCTCCCCGCGTTGCTCATACTCATTCTGGGGGGCGCGGCCTCTGGAAAAACCGTTCCCACCAATGCCGCCGCCAATCTGGTGCTCGGGCAAAATGATTTCGTAAGTGGCGCGCTGAACCCGATCACCAGTTCGTTTACGCTTTCCCGGCCGGAAGGGGTCGTCATCGACCCGATGACTCGCAAGGTCTTCGTGGCAGACTTTGCGAATAACCGGGTTCTGCGTTACCCGGATGCGAATACCCTGACAAACGGCGCCGGCGCTGAAGCGGTATTCGGTCAACCCAGATTCAGTTCGATCACCAGCGGCACTGGAGAACTCAATTTAAGCGGATCCATTGGAATCCACTTCGACCGCAAAGGCCGACTTTGGGTTTCCGATACGGCCAACCACCGGGTGTTGATGTACGAAGCGGCGAGTTTCCGCAGTGACCAACCGTTTCCCGAGCGTGTGTTCGGTCAGCCGAACTTCACCACCGTCACACCTAACACTTCTTCAACGGGCATGCGCAGCCCAGGCGGTCTCGCAGTGGACTCGGAGGACCGGCTATGGGTCGCAGACATTGATAACAGAAGGGTGCTCCGCTTCGACTCCATAAGCACCAAGGCCAACGGCGCGGCGGCGGACGGTGTGCTCGGACAACCCAATTTCACGAGCTCAGCCGCTGCAACAACCGCCTCCAACATGGACAAAACCTTCGGCCTCACCATTTCAAACACAGGAACGCTTTTCGTGGCGGATTCATTCAACAACCGGGTTTTGCGCTTTAACAACGCCGCCGCGCTTGGCCTCGGAGCTGGCGCAACCGCCGTTCTCGGTCAGACCGACTTCAACACGAAAACCACAGGCCTCACCGCAAACACCATGGACTTCGTAGTCGGTGTTTTTATCACCCCGGATGACACCCTTTGGGTGACGGATCGTGACAATCAGCGCCTCCTCCGCTTTGACAAAGCTTCCGCCTTGCCAAACGGCTCAGCCGCCAGTGGAGTCGTCGGCCAGCCAAATTTCACCACCAAGGCTGCTGCCGTCACCAGTCAGGGATCCATTATTTCGTTCTCTCAGCCCTTTGTCGATCCCGCCGGAAATCTGTGGATCGCGGATACGGAACATTTCCGCGTCCTCCGCTTCCCGGCCGATGGAACCAAGCCGAAACTCGTCGTCACCACGACCATTCCGAAGACCACTTCCGCTTCGAAATTCACCATCAAGGGCACTGCCAGCGATTCTTCTGGCATCACCAAAGTGCAATTCAAGGTGAACAACGGAGCCTTTAAAACCGCCACCGGCACTGCTAACTGGACTTTCAAGGCCAGTCTGAAATCGGGTGACAACACGATCACGATTTTTGCGATCGATGGGGCAACCAATCAAAGCGTCAACAAGGTGATCAAGGTCAAGCGCACCAGCGGTGTGGCCCCACGCCTGCTGGCTTCCGCCGAGTGAAATAAAGCATGCATGACTTCGCTAGGGAGCGGGAAATTTAGGGAAAATTCCCGCGATTTCCCGGTTGACACCCGGAAACGGGCTCCCTAGTTTCCCCACCCCTTCGCACATCCCGTGTGTCCGAAGTCATTTTTTATACAAGCACATGAAGACGTTTTCCGCCAAGCCGCACGAAGTCGAGCGCAAGTGGTATGTGATCGACGCCAAGGGCAAGGTCCTCGGCCAAGTCGCTGTTGAGGCCGCACGCCTCCTCCGCGGCAAGCACAAGCCAATTTTCACCTCCCACGTGGACACCGGCGATTTCGTCGTCGTGATCAACGCCGATCAGGTGGTTTTCACCGGCACCAAGGAAACGTCGAAAATCTACACCCGTTTCTCCGGCTATGTCGGCGGACAGAAGGTGGAAACGCCGCGCATCGTTCGTGAGCGCCGCCCGATCCTCCTCGTTGAGCGCGCAGTCTGGGGCATGCTCCCGAAAACCCGCCTCGGTCGCAGCCAGTTCGGCAAACTCAAGGTCTATGCCGGTGAAAGCCACCCGCACGAAGCTCAGGCTCCCGTCGCCCACGCCGTCAAATAATCCCTTCCTTTTCCCACCATGTCCGCCACCACTACCCAAAGCGCCACCGGCCGCCGCAAAACCGCAGTCGCCCGCGTCTGGATGACCGAAGGCACCGGCCAGATCACCATCAACGGCCGCAGCTTCGAGGAATACCTTCCGACCATCGAGCTTCAGAACGCCGTGCTCGCTCCGTTTCTCGCCGTTTCGCTTTCGAACAAGTTTGACCTGAACGTCGTCGTCAAAGGCGGTGGCAAGCAAGCCCAGTCGATCGCCATCCGCCACGCGATCTCCCGTTCGCTCACGCAGGTGGACCCTGAGAACCGCAAGCTCATCAAGCCACTTGGTTTCCTCACCCGTGACCCTCGCATGAAGGAACGGAAGAAGCCAGGTCAGCCAGGCGCCCGCGCGCGCTTCCAGTTCTCCAAGCGCTAAGCCGTTTCCGGAACTTTTCAAAAACCGCACTCCTCACCGGGTGCGGTTTTTTTGTGCATCAATGGAAATGCAACAGACCTCCGAAAGATTGAAATAGCGGACTGAAGTCCTCGACTCTGTTAGTCCGATCCTCTTACAAACGCCTCATGCAACACCTCCCCGCGTCCTTTTTCCTCCAGATGGCGGTCATCCTTGTGGCCTGTCGGCTCGTCGGCATCGTGGCAAAAAAGATCGGGCAGCCACAGGTGGTCGGGGAAATGATCGCGGGGGTGATTCTCGGACCATCGCTGCTTGGGATGCTGTGGCCGGGATCGACGGAGGTGATTTTCACCAAGGAATCTCGAGGAGTGCTTGAGGTGGGCGCGCAGCTTGGTGTGGGGCTTTACATGTTTCTGGTGGGACTGGAATTCAAGATCGGCCATTTCCGCACTCGGGCCCGCAGTGCGGCAAGCGTCTCCATCGCCGGAATGGTGGTCCCATTCATCCTCGCCGCGCTGCTCGCTTTGTGGCTGGTGAAGGTGCCCGGATTGTTTTCGGCAAAAACCGAGTATTACCAAGCCGCGATGTTCCTCGGCGCGGCCATCGCCATCACGGCATTTCCGATGCTGGCGCGAATCATTTCCGAACGCGGGCTGTCCGGCAGTTCTCTCGGCACACTCGCTCTCGCCGCCGGAGCCATCGATGACGCTGCGGCCTGGTGCGTTCTGGCGATTGTGCTCGCGAGCTTCGGCGCCACCCAGCCCGTCGCGCTTTTCGGAATTCAGATCGGCCCGGAATATCTCGCGATCGGTGGATCCCTCCTTTACGGCGTGCTCATGCTGACCGCAGGGCGGAAGTTCCTCGCTGGCTTCGGCACCAAGGCGGAAAAAGCCGGTCATGTCTCCCAGCCGATGATGGCCATCGTGCTGGCGCTGTTCTGCATTTCGGCCTGGTACACGGACATCATCGGCGTGCATGCCGTATTTGGCGGCTTCATCCTCGGCATCGCCATGCCGCGCGGGGTTTTCGCGGATGAGATCCGGAAAAAAATCGAGCCGTTCACCGTTGTCTTCCTGCTGCCGATGTTCTTCACCTTCTCAGGTTTGAAAACCCAGTTGAACGTGCTCGTTGATCCTTCTTATCTGCTGCCCGCGATCGCGATCCTGTTAGCCTCGATCCTTGGGAAAGGCGTCGCCTGCTGGGCCGCCGCGCGCCTCAACGGGGAGAACAACGCGACCGCGCTCGCCGTCGGCAGCCTGATGAACGCCCGCGGGCTGATGGAGTTGATCATCATCAACATCGGCCTCAAGGCAGGGGTGATCGGGCAGCCGCTGTTTTCGATCCTCGTGGTCATGGCCATCGTCACCACGTTGATGGCCACGCCGCTTTTTGAAATGGTTTACGGCAAAAACTCCCGCAAAAACCCGCTTCCCGAAGACGCCATCGACGCCTGATTTTTATGAAATTTGGAATCATCGGAACCGGCAACATCAGTGGCATCCACGCCAAGGCCATCGCGGCGATGGAAGGCAGCGAGTTGGTTTCCGTTTTCAACCATCGCTTTGAAAGTGCCGAAAAACTCGCCTCGCAATACGGCGTCCGCGCGTTTTCCGACATCAGCGAATTCCTCGCCGACCCCGAGTTGGAAATCGTCACCATCGCCACCCCGTCTGGCGCGCATTTTGATCCGGCGATGGCCGCGCTCAAAGCGGGAAAACACGTGCTCTGCGAGAAGCCGCTGGAAGTCACCACCGTACGCATCGACGAGCTGATGGAAACGGCGGCCGCCACGCGGAAAACGCTCGCCGCCATTCTCAACCGCCGTTTCAACCCGGCGATGGAGGCGTTCAAAAAGGCCTGTGAAAAGCAGCGCTTCGGCCGGCTGACCTCCGCTTCCTGTTATATCAAGTGGTTCCGCGACCAGGCTTACTACGACTCCGCCGACTGGCGCGGGACCTGGGCGCTCGACGGCGGCGGCGCACTGATGAACCAAGGCATCCACAGCATCGACGCGCTGTTGTATCTTGCCGGTCCGGTGAAATCCGTGCAGGCGATGACCGCCTGCCTCGCTCACGATCGGATCGAGGTGGAGGACATCGGGATCGCAATGCTGGAGTTTGAAAACGGCGCGCGCGGGGTGATCGAAGGCTCGACCTGCACGTGGTCTGAAGGCGGGCACCCGGCGCGGGTCCAGCTATCAGGCACGGAGGGCTCGGCGTTTCTAGCAGATGAATCCTTTGAAGTGTGGGATTTCAAAAACGAGTTGCCGGGAGACGCGGCGGTGCATGAATCGCTCATGAGCGGGAGCAAGGGAGGACTCGGCGCGAATGATCCGAAAGCGATCAATTTCGTCCAGCACCAGCGGAATTTCGAGGAGGTGGTGAGTGCGATCCGGGAAGACCGGGTGCCGAGTGTCTCCGCGGTCGAGGCGAGGAGATCCGTGGCGCTGATCGAGGCGATCTATCAGAGCGCGGCGGCGGGCGGAAAGAGGATCGGACTCTAATGTAGTCGAGGACTTCAGTCCGGCTGTTGCACTGGGAAAAGGAAGAACGGAATGAAGTCCAATGCCTTTAAGGATTGGATTTCGGAAAGTCCGTTTCTTGATCCCGGATGGGATCTTTGAAATTAGCGCGGGGTCGAGGAGCGATAGCGACGACCACCCCGGGAACCATGCAACCACAAGGATTTGACCCCGGTAGCCGGTCGCAGAAGGCGTGGTGGTCCGTGGCGAAACCGACGCTTCTGGCACACCTTTCAGGGTGCGAATTCAAAAGAAACCCTACCCGGGGTGGTCGTCGCTATCGCTCCTCGGCCCCGGGCTACCGTCTGTAATCCCCTCCGGGATAAAGATATGCCGCGCTCCTTTCCGCCAATCCTTAAAGGCATTGGACTGAAGTCCTCGACTACTTTTTCTAATCGGCGACTGGGAAGTCAGTGATCTGCTCCAGCTTCACGTTGTAAAGCGCGGCGATTTCCGGGGCGTCGGAAACATGATAGACCTCACGATAATAGATTTCCCTGATGCCATACGCGCAGAGTGTCTGCATGCACGCCGTGCAAGGCATGGTGGTGGTGGCCACGATCTTCGCCTCGCCGCGGCGGAAGAGGCTGCACAGGTTCACTTCGGCGTGGAGCATGAATTTCTGCCGCGCCTCGCGGTCGTCCCAGAAGCTGGCGGGCGGGTTGTAGCCTGGGGCGAGGCCGTTGTAAGCGGTGCCGATCACGCGGTTGTCGAAGTCCAGCGCCGCCGCGCCGACTTTCCGATAGGGATCCTCCGAACGCAGGCTGGCGACATGGGCGAGAGCCATGGCGTATTGGGGGATGGACAGTCGATTGCCGTGCATGATGGGTCAGACGCTACAGATTTGGACGCCTTGTTTGAGGCTGGCGAGCTTGTCCGGGCGTTTCGGGATGAACTCCTGGCCGACGAAACCTTGATAACCCGTTTCAAGGATCGCCTTCATGATCGCCGGATAGAACAACTCTTGCGTGTCATCGATCTCATTGCGCCCGGGAACGCCGCCGGTGTGGTAGTGGCTGAAATGCTTGTGATGCTTCCTGATGGTGGCGATGACGTCGCCCTCCATGATCTGCATGTGATAGATGTCATAGAGCAGGCCGAAGTTCGGGCTGGAGAGTTTCTCACACAAGGCGACGCCCCACTTGCTGAGGTCGCACATGTAGTCGGCGTGGTTCACTTTGGAATTGAGAAGTTCCATGGAAAGGGTGATACCGAGCTTCTCAGCGGTAGGGAGTAGCCGCTTGAGGCCGATGGCGCAATTTTCGAGGCCCTGTTCGTCGTCCATGCCGTTGCGGTTGCCGGAGAAACAGATCAATTGTTTCGCGCCGACGGCGGCGCAGTCGTTGAGGGTCTTTTCGTAGATCCCGACGAGCGTGTCGTGGTGCTCGAGGCGGTTGAAGGCCTTTTCGATCCCGCCCACCTTGACGCCGTCCTTGGTGGTGCCGTTCGGCGCGGTGACCATGGCGCAGGTCAGGCCGTGTTTTTTGAGAACTTCGAAATCGGCAGGATTGAGCAGCTCGACCGATTTCAAGCCGATCTCCCTGGCGGCGACGCAGAAGTCTTCCAGCGGGATGTCCTTGTAGCACCATTTGCAGACCGAATGGTTGATGCCACTTGTTGCAGCGGGCCCGGCGACGGCCTCCTCGGCTTTCGCGATACGCGAGCCCAAGGCGGCGGCGGTGGCGGAAATGGCGGCGAAGCGGCTGGAGCGGTTCAGGAAATCACGGCGGGAAAACGCGGGGGGTGGATTCTGTTTCATCGGGACAAACTTGGGTGGAAGCGGGGATGCTCGCAAGGTTCAAACCGCTTCCTGGTTGACTCGTTGGCAAGATGCCAACGCTCCTTGCGCGCGCTTTTCGCTTCGCGGGGAGTGGCGGGTGATCCAGATTCCGCGCGTGGATCGGAACCGCTCGGGTGTGATGGCCGCGTTGGCCGCGTTTTTCCTGTGGGGGATTCTGCCGGTTTTCTGGAAGCTGTTGGATTTCCTGCCGCCGGCGACGATCGTGGCGCAGCGCACGCTTTGGTCGCTGTTGTTGCTGCTGGTGATTCTCGCGGTGCGTGGCGAATCAAAGGAGCTTTTCCGCGGACTCCGGAGGCCATCGGCGGTGGCCTGGCATTTCCTATCAGGCGCGCTGCTTGCGTCCAACTGGCTGCTGTATGTCTGGGCGACCCTGAACGGCCGGATCATTGAAGGGGCGCTGGGATACTATCTGAATCCGTTTTTCAACATGCTCTTCGGCGCGCTTTGGTTCGGCGACAAAAACAGCCGCTGGCAGCTCGCGGCCATCGCGCTGGCGCTCTGCGGAGTGGCGCTCCAGATCCCGGCGGTGGGGCATTTCCCATGGGTGGCGCTGACGCTGGCGGTGAGTTTTTCGCTGTATGCGGTGGTGCGGAAACGCGCACCGCTTGGAGCGCTCGTCGGATTGACCGCGGAGACGAGCCTGCTGGCTCCGATCGCACTGGGCTGGCTGGTTTTCAGCAATCCGAGCACTCAGGCGGCGTTCGGAGGAAGCTGGCCGCACGCGTGGCTGGTGGTGGGCACCGGGTTGGCGACGGCATTGCCCCTGTTGTTTTTCGGATACGCCGCGCGGACGATCCGGCTGACGACGCTGGGGATTCTGCAGTTCCTTGGGCCGACCTTGCAGTTTTTCATCGGCTGGAAACTTTACGGCGAACCGATGACTGCGGCGCGGCTGTGCTCCTTTGCGCTGATCTGGCTGGCGATCGGAATCTATGCCGCGGATGCGTTGCGGAGAAACGGGGCGTCAACGTGAAGAGGGCTTGCCGTGTCCCGCGGAGACCGTTACCCAACGTGCATGCAAGATGAAGTCCGCGCGCTGTTAATTCTCCAGGATCGTGACCGCCGCTTGTTGGCCCTGGGGAAGGATCTCGAAAAACTGCCGCAGGAAGAGGCCCGCGCGAAGGCCAAGCTGGCTGGTGATGAAGCTGCGGTTGCCAGGGCCCATCAGGCGCTGATGGATTGCGAGTTGCGGGTGAAAAAAATCGAGCTCGATGCGGAGACGCGGCGGACGACGATCAAGCGGTTGAAACTCCAGCAGTTTGAAACTCGCAAGAACGATGAGTTTCAGGCGCTGGGCCACGAGATCACGCGCTATGAAAAGGATCTGGATGATTTCGAAACCAAGGAGCTCGAAGCGATGGAGGAAGTCGACGGATTCCGCAAGGCGCTGAAAACTGCGGAGGCTGCGCTTGCCCAAACCAAGACACTCGTAGAACAAGATCTCGCCACCATCAAGCAGCGGCACGAGCGGATGATCGAAGACAAAAGCGACGTGACCGCCGAGCGGGCGAAGCTGGTGTTGCTGGTGCCCGAGGAAATCATTCCGCTTTATAACCGTTTGATGAAAACCAAGGACGGACTCGCAATCGCACCGCTGCGGGACGGAAAATGCGAGGGCTGCCACATGAAGCTCATCGCCTCGACGGTGATGAAAGTGCAGTCTGCTAGAGAGATCGCCCAGTGCGAGGACTGCGGGCGCATCCTTTACGTCGAGGAATAAAGCCGCGGTCGTCAATAATTGACGAACTCTTTCCGGCGCTCTTCCAACAGGACGAGCCAGTTCATCATCGTGATCGGCGGAAGGTCCGCCGGGTGGGTGATGGGGCGGAGGTTCACGGTGATCTTGTCTGCCGTCATGGCCACTCCGGTGCTGTTTTTTGAATCAAACGGGCGCACGGGGTTGGCATCGGTATCGCTGGCCAGCGAGCCGATCTGGCCGGAAATCGAGACAGCGAAGGGATTCACGTCCACTCCGTAGCGTTTCTCTGGAGTGAAGAGCGAGCACGGCGGATAATACGTGCCGGTGGGAGTGTAGCCGGAAGGCGGTGTGCCGGGGACAGTGTTGAAATCGTCACCAATGAAAAGCCGGAGGTTCGTGACGAGGGAGAAGCCGATAGGGAAAGAAGTTAGATCATCGCATTCCCTGAGGATGACACCGTAGTCGAGGTCGGTGCAGGGAATGGAGGGCTTGGTGAGAAGGACGCTGCCGGTGGTGGTGGTGTAGTCCACGTTCACCACCAGCGAGTCGTTCACGACGAGGTTGTCAGCCCCCAGCAGGGCGAGGAAGTTCTTGAAGCGTTTTGGATAGACGGCGATGCACATTTTCCCCGACGGCAGGGTTTTCACCTCGAAGGGATAACTCGGCTTGTAGTAACCGTTTTTCAGGGTGCCGACGAGCGGGTCGCCGAAACGGGCGTTGTTGAAAGTGACGCTGCCCGTCACCGCGGACTGGAAGGCGAACGAGCTGTTTTTGCCGTAGGCGACGTCCACCACATTCGTGCCGAAGTTGTAGGTCGAATTCTCCGGCACGCAATAGATGTATCCGGGAGGCAGGCCGGCTTCCGCGCCAGTGGTGAGAGGGATGGCGAGGTCGGTGCGGACGCCGGCTTTCATGTAGGAAAAGCGCAGTGCCGTGGGCGTGTTGTTGGTGGCGCTTTGCCGCTGGGTGATGTCGAGGCGCATCGCGCACTGCACGGCACCGACGGAATAGTCGTTCCATGTGGTGCTGGAGACGACGTTGGACTCGGTGGAATGTGAAAAGCGGTCGAAAAAATCCGCGCCACGGTTGATGGGGACGAAGGCGGCGCGACCGCTTTCCGAGGCAAGCGAGACCGGGAAAAAGCTGCCCTGAGTGAGCTGATAGTTCTCACGCACGCCGGGGGTGAACGGATTGCTGGCAAATGTCTGGCCGCCGATGGACGAGTTTGAGGAAAGGGTCATGCCGCGACGTGCGGTGAGAGCCGAAAAGGCGGTGGTGCCCTCCACCGCTGCCTTGCTGGCGAAGACTCCGCCGCTGATGGTGACGTTCTGCCAGGCATCGCCCGAGGCGTATTGGCCGAACGACATGAACGACGAGGCGGAAATCGCGAGCTGGGAGGGAATTTCGTAAATCGAGAGCACCATGTTCCGTTTCGCGAGGGCGACCAGGGTCTTGTCGTTGTCATGATCCGCGACATCGAGGGAGAAGGCCCACCAGTTGCGCTTGGCGACGAATAAATCGCCCGGTCTCGCATAGCCGAAGTTGATCTGCGGGTATCTGAGCTGGTTGAAACCGGAATACTTCGTCACATCCAGCAGTGAGGCATCGGCACTCTGGGCGAGCGTGCCATACACCTTGTTGGAAGAGATGATTGGAAAGGTCCGATCTCGGGTGGCAGTGGTGGAGTCGCTCACAGTGAGCGGGACCGGATAGGCGGTGCCGAAATTGCGGTTGATGCCGGCGGACGCGAATCCGGTGTCGGGCGAGATCGCGGCGAAGATCCGGCTCGGAGAGCCAAGCGCTGAGTCGCCGGAGTTCCCGTATCTTAGATTCGGGATCGCCAGCGCGGTGGCGACGTTGGTGGGGATGGAGGTGCCGGCGTTGGCGAGCGCGATGGACTCGGTGAAAATGTTCTGCCAGCGTAGCGGATTGCTGATGGTGTTGCTCGAGTTCGAGTTGTGTTGCATCGCGCGGATCGCGCGGTTCGGAGTAATGGCGACGATCGAGCGAAGGATTGCCTCTTCTTTTTCGGCGTAGTCGAGGCGGAGCTGGACTTGGGATTGGGTGGTGTTTCCAGCCATCGCCCGTTTGTAGGCGTAGATCATCATGAACGTGAGGATCGCCCCGGTGGAGAGGACGAGCACGTAGGAGACGAAGCCGGATTTCCAGCGCTTGCGGGATGACGTTTTCATTGCTGCATGGTTCCGGAATACGTGATTCGTTCGCCCGCCGGGCCGGTGAGGGCCATGCGGAGCACGCCCTGCTCCAGTGAAAACTGGACGTTGCTGGGCCTTTTGGTGACCGCCCATTGCGGCTCGCCCAAGACGCCGGTGCTGGGCACGACGTAATAGTAGAGCGCATTGCCGGAGCCCCGGTTTTCAAACGACAGGATGGTGGCGCGCATGGTGCCGTCCGGCTGGCGGAAATTCAACACGGCGACGGGCGACGGCGTCGTGCGGACCCGGGTGCCGGCCAACGCATCCGCGAGGTTGTCATGGAGGCGGAAACGGTCGGCCTTTCCCACCAGCCGGCTCACATACACACTGATGATGGGTGCCTCCTCGGTGAGGAAATTCTGTGCCTGATAGATCTTGAGGAACGCCAGCTGCTGGTTGAAGAGCGCGAGCACCATGGAGGAGGTGATCAGGCCGATCATGATGGCGATGGACAGCTCGACCAGGGTGAAGCCCCTGCGCAACCGATGGACTAACGGTTTCATTGGGATCTGAGGACGGTTCGGGATTTCGCGTAGGTCCGGGTGCCCACCTTGTAGGTCAGGATGCTCTGGGCTTTCCACACTTTCATGGCGGCGGGGTTGGTCGCCACGGTGCCGGTGCCACCATCGATCGGATAGTTTCCGGTGTCGGCGATGCGGGTGCGGGTGACGGTTCCGGAAATGATCGTGTTGCCGGGGAGACGGCCGATTTCCACAACAGTGGAGGTGGTGGTCGGAAAGGTGGGCCAAGGTGAACCCGTGGCGAGCAGGTTCTCGAACGGAATTCGTTCGGCGTAGGCCCGCTCGTAGGTCATGTAGGCATCGGTGACTGCCTGCTGGAGAATCCACTGACGGGGCGCGAGGATGTTGAGGGAAAGTTTAAGAAGCACGAGCCCCAACGTGGTCAGAATGGAGAGCGCCAGCATGGCCTCCAACAAAACATAGCCGCGGCGGAGTGATCGCGCCTTGCGGACCGGGCGGGAACGACGGAAACTCGCCCCATGTGGGGGCGCTTTCAACGATTGGCACTGGGGAGTGTGCTCCTGCTGCTCGCCGTTTCGCCCGTCGCCGCTCAAGCGGTGCTCGAGCCGCCGTTCGGCCTGCATTGGGGCGATTCTCCGGAAAAGTTGATTACTTGGGCCTCGCGACATTCGCTGGATGTTAACATTTCCCTCCCTGGAGATCAACCGGCAATGCGGGTGCTGAAAATCGAACCGAAAAAAGGACTCTTGCCCGACAGCCAGGCTGGTGCCGTGGAGGGCCGTTTCCTCGCGGGAAAACTTTATGAACTCACCGTCCATTATCTCGATCCGCAAGCGTCGGCCGACCTGATGGAAACCCGATTCGAAGCGCTGCGGAAACAGGTCGTGCAGGAGCACGGTCCCCTGCTCCCCAACCAACAGCGGAGGTCGGTGGAGGATCAATTCGTAACGAGGACACAATCGTTTCATCGGGAACCGGTAAAGGGCTTGTTCCTCCTGCTGGCTTTCACCGAGGTGGAGGATTTGTTGAGAAAAACGAAGGTTGCCAGATTTTCCCTGATCTATCGGAATGACAACTTCCGCAACGAGCTGCTGGCGGAGCTGAAGGTGCCGGCCGCGAAGGAATGAGGAATTTGACGGGTGTTCATTCGATGGTGGTGACGGAACCGTTCACTTTCATGGTCCGGTCCAAGTCAAAAGTCACAAAGCTGAGACGATCAAGGCCAAAGGGCGTTCTCGTGAGCAGCTCCAACGTCCAGCGCCCATCAGAAGTAAAAATCCCATCGTAATCCTTCACAATCAAAACGCGGCTTTGCGGAACCGAATCGTTAACCACAAGTGCGGAACCGGGGACCACGGTCCCGGTGGTCCCGAGAGCGGCATTCCCCTTGTAGGCTTGGACATAGGTCGTGGAAAACGGATAGAGGTCGTTCAGCGTCAGAGTCAGTTGGGGGAGGGAGTAGCGGACCAGTTGGTTGCTGGCGATCCCCGACAAGGATCCATCAGCCACCGGCCAGATCTGGATGTATTTCGATGCGATCTGCGACTCGGGTGCTTGATAGTCTTCGAGGGAGAACACTGAGAAACGTTCCTCGCCCCGGACTTTGGAACGATTTCCACCCGGTACGGAATTGATCAGGAACGTCAGGTTCTGCGTACCATTCGTCGAAACCGACGTTTGGGTCATCAGCGTGGCTTGGGTGCGGTCAATGCCGATTCCAGTTCCTGCCATCCCGTATGATTGGACATGGCGGAGGAATTTCACGCTCTTCGAAGGCTCGGGATCGGTCGTTCCGGCCAGTAGGCCGCTGACGACCAAGTCCACATAGAACGGACGGTCAGCGCGGGTTCGAGGAATCGCGGAAGTCAGATCTTCGGACCGCACGTTAACCGTTGCGACCGGAATGTAGGTGCCGACGTAATTACTATCCAACAGAAAGCTAACCGGGCCAATGGAGGAAACCGTCCACAACTCGAAGCGGGCACCGCCAGGATCGATAGCAAGCTCTGACAAGCGCTCGCCAGCCGATATGACCGATGCATCCCGGACCACTTCGCTGGGATACTGGACCTGCCGAATGAAATTAGTGTAGGTCGGCGTTTGAGACCATGCGCTGGTCGCACAGAAAATGCTGGTCAAGAGAATGCCGGAAATTGGCTGTTTCATGGTCGTGGTATGGGGTTGGCAGTTGGCGTTTCCGTGGGAGCGACCTTCATCGGCAGGACCGAGATCGGACCGCCCATGTAGGTTGCGATGACTAAATTCGAACTCTTGCTTACTCGATCGGAGATCGTTTCATCGAGGGCCTTGTTTCCTTCGGCCTGCACCCGGCTGACCTCCACAGTGGTGATCCATCCGCGGTTCAGCGCGTAGAAATCCGCCCAACTCAGGATTGCGGAACCCGGAACGAACTTCAGGCGACCCTGCAGATCCTTGGGCGCGTTCAGGATGGCCCGCTTCGGAACCAGGGTGGCGGCACCTCCAAAACAAAGGATGTCAGAAGTGGCAACAAGATCCTTGGGCTGATTGACGATTGACGGATCCGAGCCCTTGGCGGGCTTCATGTTCCGCATCGGATCGGCCTGTTCGGCCTTGCGATAGACCCCCGTGAGATCGGTATGAGTCGCGGCCTCGCGCATGACGACGACCCGCGCACCCTGGGCTTTCAGGGGCTGGTGCGCCGTCACTAACAGAAATGGGATGACAAGTGTCAGTTTCATGATGGTTGATGAAGTGAGGTTTCAGCGGATTTCATCATCCACTCCGCCGGAAGGATCAATCATTCCGTTAGGCCCACCACGTCCGTTGCCCGGATTGGAAGAGTCCACCCCGTCAAGATTGTTGCCGTGGCCGTTGTTGGGATGTTTGGTGCTGAATGTCACGAGCAGCACCATGTCCTGATAGTCGAAACACGGCAGGCTTCGGTTTGTCTGGCCGAGCTCCATCAGGATGATCACGCTCAGTGGTCCGATTTTGATCTTGCCGGACGCATCCAGATAGGGCCTGAGATACGCCGCCAGATTGGATGACTGGTAGAGTGAAAAAGTCGTTGGTGGCGTTTCTCCGTTGACCAGTGCGATCACCTGAAAGTTGGAACTGAGCGTCGTATACAGCGGGCTCCAGTTTCCGTTTTTCAGATAACGCCCGGAGAAATTCAGCGTGTTATTGATGTCCAGTTTCTTGATATATAGCGAATAGGCGGAATTAACATCGGCTTGGACGCCATAAAAAATCTGGGAGTAGGCAGCTCCATTCAGGCTGAAGCGCGCGTCTGTGGCGAGCGGCGTAGTCCCCTGCGTGGAATCACAAGCGGTGATTCCGGTGCCAATGGGCTGCACGGAAACATACGTGTTTTTTTTCGTGATCTTGATGGTCCCCGGAGGGTTGATCACCGCCACGTCGCTCACCTTGCTGGGATAGAGAATTTCCCAAGTCAGGGTAGGCTTCGTGCCGGTCTGCACCACAGTGGGGTATGCAGACATGGTTCCGATAGGGGCGGAAGGGATAGTTTGCGCGAAGCTGCTCGTGGGCACGAGGGCGCAGAGGATCGTAAGGGCGGCCGATGCGGCTGCCAGGTGGCTGGTTTTCATGGCTGGTTGTAAGGGTGGGATGTCTGGAAATAGCCCTCACCTGGGACCTCAAAAGCGGGACTTCTTTTGAGAGGTGAACGGCCCGGATCGGGCATGGGCATGGGGTTCTGAAAAACCATGCCGATTCGGGACAGAATCCCGATCCGGGCCGCCTGAAGGTTGATCGGTTAGGATCTTCCCTCAGAAAGGATTTGGTAGATGCAATGGACGGGTGGGGTCGGTTGTATCAGGGGTTGGGAGTTGGAACAGCAGTTGTCTAGGGATGAATTTTCAGCGTTGCGGCAGGGCACTCTCACGGGGCGACCAGTTGCGCCAAGGGCCAGCGGGGATTTCCCGGTCATTGGCGAAGCGCCATTCGACGGTCTGCCCGCTGCGGAGCTTGAGGAAATCGCGGACGGCGGGGCTTAAATCGATGCCGGCGGATTGGTTGCGGTTCGACCGCGGTGACTCATTTCCGAAAACATATTGGAAGTGATCGACTTCGAACGGACCCACGTCTTCCCACTGGGCGTAGCAGACGCGGCCCCCGTGGTGGATTGCGACCCAGCGGCCCTTGCAAACAGAAATCCCGTCACCTCGGTAGCTCTCCCAGAACCAGGGAATCACCTCGGACGCTTCAGGGCGGTGAACGCCGCCTTTTGCCACGTCGTTGTAGGGCAGAGCCACGTAGAAGGGATTGAGCGAAGGGGTGAAACCGGCGGGAAGCAAGCCATCGCGCTGATCCGGGTGATCGTAGCCACCGAAGTTTGCCTGCCAGTGTTGATCCCAGGCGCTTTTTGTGTTGGGCGTCGGATTGTTTTCGGTGGGCAGTTCCCCCACCCAGAAAACGGTGGCAATCACGTTGCGCTTCCATGGGAAAGGAGAGCGGAAATTTTCCCGAGGAGCTTCAATGACTACACGCGCGAGTTCCGGCACTCCGAATGGATTGCTCAACGAAGGCAATGCCTCGCGGCGGTCTTCCAGAAAACGCTCATGCAACATCGACAGTCGATCCGCCAAACGAGCGGCTCCGGCCACTCCCGAGAGGGCGGCGCAGGCGGTTCCGGCAATGATCAGTCCTAGTTTCATTCTTTCTGACGGAAAGGTTGAACCTCTTTAGGGCTTAACCTTGCCCGAAGAGTAAAACTTTAATAAAACTTAACAAGAAAAATCTTAAATGTTTTTTGAACGAAATTTATTTTTCTGTGTCATGACCTGGTTTCCCTTTATTTTCAATGGAAAAACGAGGCAAACTAACATAAACCCACAAATAAATCAAGGCCCAAAGCACCAAAAATCGGTCCTTTCGCTGTGTTTTCGTCCCCAATCGGAAAGCTTGCGCCGGCGAATTTTTCCAAAAATTCAGCAATACTAAAGTAATTTTCCAAACAAAATCGCGTGTGCGCAATCACGTAAGATGATATCATCCCTGGTCCGTTCAAGATCGCCGAAAGCACGTGCCAGCCACCTCGTTGCGCGCGGACCATACGACACCTGAAAGACGTTGGACATCCATCCAACCTCGGTGTTGTAACGAAGTCGCACTCAAGTCGCGGTGCCGGCAAGCTTTCAAAATCCTTACTCTCAGCGTCTTACTACGAGTCGCATGAATCTCGATGTCGCTGCATTGCCGACAGTAGCCGTGCGGATTTGATTGGCGTCCGGAGCGGAAACAGACACTCCGCTGGTACTCCAAAATTGCAAATCCGTGCTGGATTCCACCATATAAGCGATCCCGGCGGCTCCCGCGTAGAAGCTCAGGCTCATCTGACTCGTCGTCAATACCGGCTGGGGTAGCGCTCCACTCAGATTCTGATTCGGATTGAGATTCAGCGCATAAGCCATCAGCAGGCTGACACCATCACCGTCCAAATCCGACTTGAGGTCCGAGTCCGCAGGCAATTGATGAGTGGTCAGCCAGGCAACCACCGGATCCACCCCCGTGACAGCGAACGCAGGGTAGCCGAACCAAGTGGGCGATGTGAATCCGGTAGCCGTGGAGGGATAATAAACCGCAAAATTGGAGGCACACAGTTCGAATGCATTGCCAGACATGGTCGCCGGAGCATTGCCAGTGAAATTAGCAACAGAAAGCATGCTGCACCCGGAAAATGCTTTGCTGGCAATATTAGCCAGTCCTGACGGCATCGTGACTGCGGTGAGTTTATCACAATTTGCGAATGCTTGAATCGAGATGCCAGTCACAGACGATGGAATCAAAAAAGCACCACTGAGACCCTTAGGGTAGGTGATTAGAATTGATTGCGATTTATTCATCAACACCCCGGCTACGCTACTGAAATTTTGATTGGCGGGATCAACGGTAATCGAGGTCAATGCACTGCAATCGATGAAAATATTGGGCGCAGAGGCGGTTCCTATCGTATTAACGTTGGGTGGAATATGGATGCTTTGGAGCGCTGAGCATCCTCCAAACGCTCCTCGCCCGATGTTTGTCACTGTCGCAGGAATCGTAAAATTTGATAACTGGCTGCAATAGAGAAATGCGTTGGTCCCGATCGTGGTCACCGGGCCTTGAAACACGATAGAAGTCAGGGCGTTGGAACTCGAAAAGGCACCTACCGCGATAGCGGTCACACCCGCCGGAATCGTCAAACTCGTCAAGCCTCCGCAATTCGAGAAAGCACCGAATCCAATCGTCGTAAGGCCTGAAGGAAGACTTACGGCCACAAGCGCCTTGCATCCAGTGAACGCATTATCTTTGATGTTGGTCACCGTCGGCGGGATGATCACACTGGCTAGACCGACACATTTGGTAAAGAGCCCAACTTCGACACTGGTCAATCCCGATGGTAGCTCCATGGCAGCCAAAGCCGCGCAGTCCTTGAATGCATAGGGCTGAAGGGTGGTAACCCCACTGGGGATCGGGGCACTCGTCAGCGCGGAGCAACCATCAAAAGCACTCACCCCGATGCTCGTCACGCTCGCGGGAATGGTCGCACTAGTGATTCCCACACAGAATTGAAACGCGTTCGCCCCGATCGCCGTCACCGGCTTGCCGGCGATCGTATCCGGAATCACCACCACCCCTGTCGCCGTTTCCGGATAGTCCGTGATGGTGATGGAAGTCCCATCATCGGTGTAGGTGAAATTGCCAAACACTTGTCCTGACGCGACGCCCGTCATACAGCACCAAATGGTCAAAAACGTCCACAGAAGGTCCGCAGCGCGGATTGGCGGTCGGACTGCCAAGGACCTGACATCTTGCGACCGGCATGCTGAAAAAGAAGGGCTAGCGTTCATTTCGCATGCCCGAATATCAAGAAAGCCGTATCACGGCAACGCAATTTTTAAAAAACGCTGCCGCCAGAGTTTTCTCAAAGTGAAAATTTTTAAAAATCGGCCGTCTGACTCCCTGAGAGTCAGATCTTAACGCTGCACCGTTGTGGCGTTCGCTTTTTCGCCAGTGGGTTTGGCAGGGAGCATGGAAACCGGCCCACCACGGAACACAGCTACAATCAAGTTCCCGGATTTCGCAAGTTGCTGGCTCGTGGACTCGGGCAGCGGCTCTTTGCCTTCCGCCTGGGCAAGGCTGATTTCCACGGTGGTAATCCAGCCGCGATTGACGGCGTAAAAATCGGACCAGCCTTTAATTTCCGAGCCTGGCACGAATTTCAGACGACCCGCGAAATTTTTTGGGATCTGGAGGATCGCGTGTTTCGGGACCAAAGTGGTCAAGCCGCCGAAGCTGATGATGTCGGACTCGCTGATCAGGTCTTTCGGCAGAAGTTTAGCCGGGTCCTCACCAGCTGCCACGCCGAGCTTTTTCATGGGATCCTCTCGCTCCATCAAGCCGCGCTGGCTGGCGAGTTGGTCGGCAGTTAGGGAATCCCGCATGGCTGCGGGTGCAGCGCTTCCTGGGGAATTCGCCAGAACCAATCCCGCGAGGATGAGGGCACGAAGGACGACGGTGTTGGAAAGCGGATGATTTTTCATGGCAGGGGAATTCGGTGAATGAGGGATCATTCCCGAGTGGTGAGCATGGTATTGACGCGCAGGGTGCGGTCGAGTTCGAAGGTGACGTGGCTGAGGCGTTCGATCCCAAACGGCGTAACGGTCACGATTTCCATCGTCCAAGTGCCATCGACATCGAAGACAGCATCGTAGTCCTTGAGAATGAGGACGCGGCTTTGGGGTTTCGAATCGTTGCAAACGAGCGTGCTCACACGTTTCCCGTTCATTCCCAGACGCGCAACACCTGGATAAACCTGGGCATAGGTATCGGAACTCGGATACAAGTCATTGAACGTGAGAGTGACCTGCGGCATGGTGAAGCGGATTTTCTGGCCTTGGGTCAGACCAGAGATCGAGGCATCGGCCATTGGCCAGATTTGAACGTAGCGCGAAGAGAGCTGGGCCTCGGGATACATGCTGTCCGCCACGGAAAACACGGAGAAGCGCTCCTCGCCTGCCGTTTTTGCCAAATTCTGGCTGGGGATGGACGTCACGGTGTAAGTGAGCGTCTGCGGGGCATTCTGGGTAATCGAGGCCTGGGTCAGAAGCGTCGCTTGCGAGCGGTCGATCGGGTCGCCGATTCCCCCGAGGCCGTAGGATTGCACGTGGCGGAGCAATTTTACGGATTTTGCAGAGTCCGGCGCGTTTGACCCGGAAATCAGGCCGTTCACCGTAACATCGATGAAAAACGGACGATCCGCCCGGGTGCGCGGCACCAGCGCGTAGGGGTCCTCGGTGCGGATGACGATATTTGCGGAAGGTGAGAACGCCCCGATGAACTTCGTATCAAGCAAGTAGCTCGTCAGCGGAACGTTTTTCACCGTCCAAAGCTCAAAGCGGGCACCGCCGAGAGCGATGGGCACCGGTGAACTTTGCTCACCCTTGGGACTGACGCTGGCATCCCACTGCACCCCTGTCGGCAACTGCACCTGGCGAATGAAATTCGTGTAGGTCGTCTGGGCGTGCAACGGAATCAGGCTGGCGCAAAGCAGGGCGAAGGTGACGCAGCGGGGAGTTTTCATAAGGGGGCGTGGGAAATGGATTGCAGGAGAGAAGGCTTAGTTTTTCACCTTGAAGGTCACGAGAAGCACCATGTCCTGGCAGTCGTAGCCTTGCTGGGTGGACTGCGCGTCGGTGTGGGTGAGTTCCATGAACACGATCACATCCATCGGCCCGATGGTGACGCGACCGGAGGCGTCGAGGTAGGGTTTGATGAAATTTTCGAGGGTAGGTGCCGTGGCAAGTGGATAGGTGGTGGGCGGAAACTCGCCGTTGACCAGGGTGCGCACGTTTTTGGTGCCGGTGGTGGACGTGTAGAGGTTGCTCCAGCTGTTACCGAAGTAGTAACGGCCGCCGAAACGCAGCGTCTGATTGGCTGTTGCAGTGCCCTTGGAGACGACTTTACCGGGGTTCACGTCGTTGTTCGTGCCGTAGAAAATCCGGTTATAGGATCCGCCGTTGAAGCTGAACACTGCTTCGGTGGGCACATAGGACAGATTGGAGCCGTCCGAATTGCTGCTCGTGACGCCTGCACCGAGCACGCGGACTTCATAATCCAGTGTCTGCTTCGGTGAAATAGTGGCCGGGTAGGTCACGCCCACGTAATCCACGACGGTGGACGGGTAGCTGATCTCCCAGCGGAGAGGGGTGTTGTTTCCAGCTTTGACAAAACTGGAACCGGTTGTCAACCAGCCCACGGGCGCGGTGAGCGTCGAGGATTGTGCGGTGGCACGGCTGGTGACGAGGGAATACACGGCTACTAAAGCCGCAGCTGCGACGATATTGATTTTCACGGGGGGATGGGGGGATGAGACGTTGGGGGGAATCAGACGAACTTTTCCCGCGGGGGAGCGATCAAAGTTGTATTTGGAGGCACTGACCTTCGAAGTCGGGGGAGACCTTGAAGCCGCCTATACAATTCATCATTCCTGACTGAACTGAAAGATCGATTTTCCACGCAATCACGTAGATTGCCTCAGCCCTTGGTGATGCCAAAACGCCGTTCCAATTCACGTAGTCCGAACTCGCTGAGTGTCGGCCGCCCGTCCGCGGCACAGAAGGGAAGATCGCATTGGAACAACGCAATCAAGAGCTGTTGGGTTTCCGACAGTCTCGGTGTGATTTGGCTGCCAGCGCGTTTCGCAAGGATTTTTGCCAGCCTGTCGAAAGCAAATCGCGAACTGGGCGACGAGTCGTGAAGCAGCTCATCCAGCAAAGCACCCAGAAAAGGCCGTGGATCGTCAATCCGCAGGCAAGCTGGCAAGCTTCTGATTTGCAGCGTATTGCCACCGAATGCCTCGACCTCGATCCCAGCCTCCAGCAAGGACATTCTCTCGCGTAGAACCAATTCAAAGTCGCGCGGCTCCAGCTCGATCAACACGGGAACCAGCAATCCCTGAGTTTCCAATCCCGCCTCATGCTGGCTGAGCAGATTTTCGTAAATGATCCGATCGTGAGCCGCTTTCGGGTCGAACAACACCAGCCCGTCCTCGCTCTCTAACAACACAAACCGCTGATGCAGAATCCCGATGATCCGGAAATCCGGCCCACTCGCGACGGCGGGTGCTTCCTCGATCTCGGGTTCCGGTGCGGGCGATGGTGGTTGCCAATCGGCCAAGACCGGCTGCGGTGCGTGAAAACTCACCGATGGCACGACTTTTTCCTGAAATCCGGCTACCACATCCACCGACTTGAAATCCATTCTGGGCGCGATCATCGGGACCGCAGGCCGCAATCCGTCCGCCACGGCCTGCAGGATGGCGTCCCTCACGTCGATCGGCCGGTGAAATCGAACTTCCCGCTTCGCCGGGTGTACGTTGACGTCCACCAGGGTCGGCTCCAAGTCGATCCACAACCATGCCGCCGGATACATTCCATCCGCCAACGCACCGCGAAATCCCTCCGCCAGCGCTCGCGAAATCACGCTGTCCTCCACCGGCCGGCCGTTCAGGAAAACATACTGATGCCGCCTCCCCTTCCGCGCGTGGCTGGCGGGGAGCACGAAACCCTCGACCGAAATCCCATTCCCAATCGTCACCGGCAGCGCGACGAGTTCCCGCGACAAATCATTTCCTAACAACTGCCGCACCCGGTCGACCGCTTTTGCTGCAGGCGGAAGGTCGAAAATTTCCCGGTCATCACGCCGCAACCGGAACCGCACGTGGGGAGCTGCTAGAGCGTGTAACCGCAGTTGATGCTCCACATGGGCGGATTCCGTGCTCTCGGCCCGAAGGAATTTCCGCCGCGCCGGCATGTTGAAAAACAAAGCCCGGGCCTCGATCACCGTGCCCGGCGCGCAACCTGCCTCGCGCACGTCCCGGACTTTTCCACCGTCCACCAGAATCTCCGTGCCGGAAACTGCATTCGTCTCGCGAGTCACCATCCGGAAACGCGACACACTCGCAATGCTCGGCACCGCCTCACCGCGGAAACCCAGCGTCATGATTGCCGCCAGATCGCCCGAAGTCCGCAGTTTACTCGTCGCATGCCGTTCCAACGAAAGCAGCGCATCCTCGCGGGACATGCCACAGCCGTCGTCGCTCACCCGGATCAGCGCCGAGCCACCACGATCCATGTCCACACGCACCTCGCGCGCTCCCGCATCGATGCTGTTTTCCACCAGCTCCTTCACCACCGAGGCCGGGCGCTCCACCACCTCACCCGCCGCCACCTGGCTGGCGAGAATGTCGGGGAGCACGCGGATCTTGGGCACGTGACGAGACTTATGAGTCCGGAGTCCAGAGTCCAGTTCTTCCCTCATCGCTCTTGTCTCTGGTCTCTGCTCTCTCCTAGTCTCTCCCCGCATGGCTGGCTTTTTCAAATCCCTCCTCAACAAGATCACCAATCGCGCGGAAATCGATTGGGATGAACTTGAAGCCGACCTGATCAGCTCGGACCTCGGCATCGGCCTCACCACCTCCATCATCGATGAGCTCCGCAACCAGGGCCGCGAGGTTTCCGCGGACGATGTTGTGGAAGTCACCCGCCGCCAGCTCGCTGAAAAACTCGACGCGGATTTCCTCGCCCCCACCCCGCGCTCTAACGGCATGCCTTACGTCATCCTCATCGTCGGCGTGAACGGCACGGGGAAAACCACTTCTTCCGCCAAGCTCGGCCTCTGGCTCCACAAGCGCGGCCATTCGGTGATTTTCGCCGCCGCAGACACCTTCCGCGCTGCCGCGGTTGAGCAGCTCCAGCGCTGGGGCGACCGCCTGAAGCTCCACGTCGTAAAGGGAAATCCGAATGCCGATCCTTCGTCCGTTTGTTTCCACGCCCATCAGAAAGCCATCGCCGAGAAAACCGAATTCCTCATCTGCGACACCGCCGGCCGCATCCACACGCGCCACAATCTGATGGAAGAGCTCGGAAAAATCCGCCGTACGCTCGCCAAGCAGGACGAAACCGCGCCGCACCTCACGCTGCTCGTCGTCGATGCCACCACTGGTTCTAACGCTCTCCAGCAGGCGAAGGAATTCCACAAGGCCAGCCCGCTCGACGGACTCATCGTCACCAAGCTTGACGGCTCCGGCAAAGGCGGCATCGCCGTCACCATCCAGGACCAGTTAGGCATCCCCACCCGCTTCCTCGGCACCGGTGAGGAACCCGAAGCATTCACCATCTTCCGCCGCGATTCCTTCGTGAAAGAGATTCTGTGATCGAATTTCCTCTCTTTACAGGATGGGCGATTCGTCCAATTTTGGTGCCGTCATGAAAACTATCATCGCATTTGCCACCATGCCGTTTCTTTTCGTTTCCTGCGCCCAGCAGAGTCTCACCGGTGACACCTATTCTCGCAATGAGGCAGGCGTCGCCCAGACGGTCAAACAAGGCCGCATCACCTCGATCCGCTATGTGAAAATCGAAGGCGGATCGACCGGCGGCTTGATTCTCGGCGGCGTTGCCGGCGGCGTGCTCGGCAACCAGGTCGGCAGCGGCGCAGGCAGAACTCTGGCGACCATTGGCGGTGCCGGCCTCGGAGCTGCTGCAGGATCACAGGCTCAAAAAGCCATCGACACACGCCAAGGCATCGAAATCCAAGTCCGCCTCGATGGCGGTGGCGGCACGCTTTCCGTCACTCAGGAAGTGAATCCGCGCGAACCGTTCTCCGAAGGTGACCGCGTCCGCGTGCTCTACAACGGCGGCCGCGCCCGTGTGAGCCACTGAACTGCTAACAAACCCATTCTAGAAATGTCAGCTCCATTCCCGGAGCGGACATTTTTTATTCCCGCAGGTGTTCCGCGCAGTACTCGCGGCCGTCATTCCCTACCCGGAACTCGAGCCCAGGATCACTGACGTCCGTCCGGTCGCACGCCGCGCAGGTGTGAAACGCTTCGTCCCCGGTGTCCTTCGCCGCATTGAACCGCTTTTTCCGCTGCCCGGCTTCGATGACTCGCGCGGTCCCGCGCAGAGCGGGAATGGCGGCTAACAAAATGTAATTGGCGAAACCTAGCAGAACGTAAGGCAGCAGGACCGGCGCGGTGATCACCATCAGCAGCACCACCGCGCCCTGAAGCATCCCAAGGAAGCGGATCTGCAGCGGGATGACAAAAAACAGAAGGATCTCCACCTTGGGAAACAACGTGGCGAATGCCAGAAATGCCGAGGCATAAAGCACAAACCCGCTCAGCGGAATGTTGAACGGATAGATGAAGTTGGCTGCGATCGTTAGAAAAATCCCAATGAAGTAAAACAGCGAGGATTTGAAAACGCCCCACGCTGCTTCCAATCCATCGCCGATCATGAAGGCGAAGTTCACCGCGAAGATCAGAAACACGATGCTCATCAGCGTCGGCGGACCGAACTGCGAGGAAGCGAAAAAGAACGTCGCCACGCGCCAGACTTCTCCTGATAGAATTCTCGCCCGGTCGAATTCGAACAACTGGCCCACGTCCGGGCGGATGAACTGAATGACAAACACCAGCACATGAAATAGCGCGTAATAACGGAGAAATCCCGGGAAGGAAATCCAGCCGATCCGCCGCTCGAGTTTGTCGTAAACCGTCATACCCGCGCACCATCGCCGATTCGAGGCTCTTGGCAAGTGCTCCTTCACCCCTTGCCCATGGCCGGAATCCCAGCCCTCGATCGCCTCTAAATCTCTCCCCCGCCGATGAATTTCCGTGCGCTGTTCGGGATTCACGCCAAAGTATCTAAACTTCGAAGTTGATGCCAATGGAACCTCATTCAGCCGCCGATGGATTCGTGATCGCCATGCTCGCGATGATGATGCTGAGCCTAGGCGTGGTGGCGCTGCTGTTTTTCTGCATGCGCAGAAACGCCATCCGTCGAAATCAGCACGTGGACGACCTGCTGGACGAAGTGGCCGACGCTGAAAACACCGAAAAACAAGCAGCCATCGCTGAGGCCCCAAAGGTCGAGCCTTGGGAGCGGGACGGCGATTGGTGGAAAAACTGAACAGCCAACCGGGCAATTCGCCCCATCCGGTTGACAAGCGTTGCTAAGGCTTTCAGGCTCCGACCCGTGATCCCCGAAGTCAAAAGTTCTCCGCTCGAAAGCGCCCATGTCGCGCTCGGGGCCAAACTCGTTTCCTTCGCCGGCTGGAACATGCCGATCCAATACACGTCGATCATCGACGAGCACACCGCAGTCCGCACCCACGCCGGAGTTTTCGACATTTCCCACATGGGGCAATTCATCGTCAGCGGCCCGTCTGCCGGAGTTTGGCTGAATCGGATGCTGACCAACAACATTTCGCGCCTCGCCATCGGTCATGGCCAATACACGTTGATGCTCAATGAAAAAGGCGGTGTCATCGACGACATGATCGCCTACCGCACGGGTGAGAATGAGTATTTCCTGGTGGTGAACGCCTCGATGATCGACGAGAATTTTGCCTGGATGAGCCGTTATCTGGAAGCGGACGTCAGTCTCGTCGACGAGAGCGATCTATGGGCTGGAATGGCCGTGCAGGGGCCGCATTCACCGGAAATTTTTGCCAAAGTCTGTCCTGGAGAAACCCTGCCGCCGCGCAACGGCTATGCGACTTTGGCCTCCGGTGCCATCGTTTGCCGCACCGGCTACACGGGCGAAGATGGCTTCGAATTTTTCACCCCCGTCGGTGAAGGCATCACAACGTGGGAAAAATTCATCGCCGCCGGCGCCAAGCCATGCGCCCTCGGTGCGCGCGACACGCTTCGCCTCGAAATGGGCTACCCCCTCAATGGCAACGATTTATCGCCCGAGCGCACGCCGATCGAGGCAGGCCTCGGGTTTTTCTGCGATCTCGAAAAAGGCGACTTCATCGGCCGCGACGTGCTCGCCCAACAGAAAGCGGACGGCCCCGCCGTGAAACTCACCGCCATCCAGTATTTGGAAAAAGGGGCCCCACCGCGCGCCCATTATCCGGTCCACTCGGCCGACGGCGCGGTGATCGGTGAATTGGCGAGCGGCGTGCTTTCACCGTCATTGATGACCGGCATCGCCATGGCCTACCTGCCCGCGGAGTTTTCAATAGTCAGCACGCCCCTCCAAATCGAAGTGCGCGGAAGACAGTTCCCCGCCAAGGTCGTGAAAAAGCCGTTCTATCGGAAAGATCTCTGAACCAACCTTTTAAACCTGGCAGTCCTGACGTCATCGCATCCTTATGAATAACAACCCGCCAGCCACCCGAGGCATGCCGAATTGGAGGGAGAAACAACGGTCACTTTCGGTGGGAGAAAAAATCGAACTCATCGGGAGATTCATCCAAGAGACACGCGCACTCGAAGTCGTAAAAAAATCATGCAAGCCGTCTGTGATGTCTTGGAACAGCTCGTCCAGGAAGACACCCTGAAGCAGTACGCCATCGGTGGTGCGACTGCTGCCGGTTTCCACGGGGAACCACTGGCGACCCGCGACATTGATGTCTTCGTGTTTCTGGATCCACCGCCAGGCGCTTTGTTAGATACTCTTGCTCCCCTTTTTACTCGTTTGCAGGAACTGGGTTTCACAGAATTTGAAGAGGAAGGAATTTTGATCCATGGATTCCCCGTGCAGTTTCTGGGCGCAGCGCCTGGCTTGGAATCCGAGGCTCTCGAAGCCGCCCTCGTTGTGGAGTGGGACGCACATCGGATTCGTGTGATGCGCCCCGAACATCTCGCCGCTATCGCCATGATGGTCGGGCGCCCGAAAGACAGAGCGAGGCTCGTCTATCTTGCTGAATTGCCCGATTTCAGCCGCCCACTTCTGATGGATGTTTTGTCTCGCCACGGTCTGCGGAATCGCTGGGATGAATGGGCCGCAGCATTGGGAATCGATCATCCCCATTGATCCCTAACAAATATTCTTCACCTGTATTTCGAATACCCTATACCAACCCCATCAAAATGAACACCCCCGCCGACCTCCGCTACGCCACCTCCCATGAATGGGTCCGCCTTGATGGCGAGATCGCCACCGTGGGCATTTCCGATCACGCCCAGGAAGAACTCACCGACGTCGTTTTCGTCGAGCTCCCCTCCGTTGGACGCGCCGTCGATGCCGGTGATCCGACCGCCGTCGTGGAATCCGTGAAAGCCGCCAGCGACATCTACGCCCCTGTGAGCGGCGAGGTGGTGGAAGTGAATCCGGACGTCGAGGCGGATCCTTCGCTCGTCAACACCGATCCCTATGGCAAGGGCTGGATTTTCAAACTCAAGGTGAAGGACGCCGAGCATGTTTCCAAACTGATGGACGCCGCCGCCTACGAGAATCAAATCAGTTGATAGAAGGGGGACGCCTCAGACGATCTTCAAGCGGGCGAGGTCCTGCGTGTCGATGAGCCCCACAGGTTTTCCTTCTGAGTTCATAACCACGATGTCGTCGATCCGGTTGGCACCGATGGTTTTCAGGACCTCTACTGCCAGTGCGTCCGCCTTGACGGTGATGGGGCGACGGGTCATGAGTTTTTCCACGGGCTTCTCACCTAACAACGGATCGCTGCGGAAGCTGCGGGCGAAGTCACCGTGAGTGAAGATTCCGGCGAGCATTCCGTCGGATTTGAGAATCAAACAAGCTCCCGCGCGGGCTCGGTTCATCGCATCGAGTGCGGAAAAAACGTTGGCGTCTTCAGCAACGGTCGGCAGCTCCGATTCCGAGCGCATGATGTCGGAAACGCGTGTCAACAGGGCACGGCCCAGTGAGCCTCCGGGATGAAAGCGGGCGAAGTCGGACTCCGTGAAGCCGCGGGACTCGAGCAGCACCATCGCCAGCGCATCACCCATCACCAGCATCGCGGTGGAGGAAGAGGTCGGCGCGAGATTGAGCGGGCAGGCCTCGCGCTCGACGGAGGTATCCAGCGTCACCTCGCAGAACCGCGAGAGCGTGGACCCGGAGTTTCCAGACATGGCGATGAGTTTCACGTCGAAGCGCTTGATGAATGGCAGGAGATCCAGCAATTCGCGGGTCTCGCCGGAATAAGAAAGAGCGAGCACGGCATCCCCATCGGAGAGTAGCCCGAGGTCGCCGTGCAGCGCGTTCTGGGAGTCGAGCACGACGGCAGTGGCCCCGGTGGAATTGAGCGTTGCGGCGATTTTGTGGCCGATGTTTCCGGATTTCCCGACGCCGACGACGACGATCTTGCCCCGATGCTCGAGCGTGTGCTGGAGGATGCCCACCGCGGAGGTGAAGGATTCATCCAGACGCTCGGAAATTCGACGCAGTCCGTCAGTTTCGATCTCAATCACGGAGCGGGCGCGGGCCAGGTAATCCATGGCTCATGACAAGCCCAGAACTGATGGCTTGGCAAGCACCGCGAATGAGAACCAGCGCAAATCTGATGGAAAAATCCGGCGCATCCGCCCGCGTCTTTGGCCTCGCCACTTTCGCGCGGATCGGGCATGCTTTTCCCCATGAAAACTCTGCTCACATCGGTCTTCGCGGTGGCATCGCTGGCCATTTTCGCCACCGCTTCGACGATCACGGTGGTCCCCATTTTCGAACCCATCAGCCTTCACGGTTCCGACGGTGATGAGGCCATTTCCGAGATCGGGGAAGCACTCCAGGCCTCCGTCATGTCGCGGCCCATGGCGCTTTCCGGGGCGATGCCGGAGGACCTGATCCATGCCATCCGCAGCCCTCACCTGCTGCCGACAAACAACGCGAACTACAAGGTCCAGGAAGCGAACCTGCTGGTGCTGTGCAACGTCGGCATCAACGGGGAAATGACCGAAACAGGGCTCCATGTCCGGCTCGACGTGGCACAGCTCGCCATCCCCGCCGACGTGGACCTCACCACCCGCCAGATCCTCAAGCTGGCAATCATCGCCGTTAGAAAAACGCTCGACGCCTACCAGCGCCCGCAGTCGAAGCCGCTCAACGTCACTCTCATCATCGACGGCGCGGACGACGCCAAGGCCAGCCTGCGCGACCTGGGCAGCAAGTTCACCATTGGCGACGCTGCGGTTCCGAATTGATTCCGTGTTTTCCCTTTTCAATGAGGGGTGGACTCCGCTTTCATCGGCCAGCCCCATTTCCGCATGACTTCATCATCCAAAGACCCACGTCCTTTCAAGCGCGCCATCCTGAAACTCAGTGGAGAAGCTCTGCGGGGAACGGGTTCCCGCGACAATATTTCGCCTGAAATCGTGGATCGCATCGCCTTGGAAATCCGCGAGGCAGTCGAGGGCGGGCTCCAGCTCGGCATCGTCGTCGGCGGCGGAAATTTCTGGCGCGGCGCCAGTGCGTCCGCCCGGGGAATGGACCGTGCGACCGCCGATTACGTCGGAATGCTCGCCACCGTCATGAACGCCCTCGCCCTCGAGGGCGCGCTCGAACATCACGGCGTCACCTGCGTCGTCCAGTCCGCCATCGAGATGAAAAACGTCGCGGAAACCTTTATCCGCCGCAAAGCCGAGCGCCAGCTCGACGAGGGAAAAGTCGTCATCTTCGCCGCCGGCACCGGCAATCCGTTTTTCTCCACCGACACCACCGCCGCCCTCCGCGCCAGTGAGATGGGGGCCGATGTCATCCTCAAGGCCACCCAAGTGGACGGCGTTTACGATTCCGATCCGCGGAAAAATCCCGACGCAAAACGCTACGAAACCGTGACCTTCCAGGAGTGCCTTTCCAGCCGCCTCAACGTGATGGACGCCACCGCCTTCAGCCTCTGCATGGACAACCACGTGCCCATCATCGTTTTCGATCTCGCACCGCACGGCAATCTCTCCCACGCCCTGCGCGGCCTGCCGATCGGCACCCTCGTCCACGGCGAGTGAATCTGATAGTTGAAATAACCTCACATCCCACATGGACCCCGAAGAAGCCATTTTTGAAGTCGAGGACGCGATGACCAAGTGCGTCGATTACCTCATCCACGAGTTCGCCGGAGTGCGCACCGGCAAGGCCAGCCCGGCGCTGATCGAAAACCTCGACGTGCATGTCCACGCCTACGGTGCCGTTTCGAAACTCAAGAGCCTCGCCGTCATCAACTCGCCGGAGCCGCGCATGTTAGTCGTGCAGCCCTTCGATCCAGCCACCACCCGCGACATCGAGCGCGCCATCCGCGAGTGCAAGCTCGGCCTCAACCCCGCCGCCGCAGACCGATCCATCCGCGTTCCCATTCCGGAGCTTTCCGAAGAACGCCGGCGCGACATGGTGAAAATGATCAAACAGCTCGCCGAGGAAGCCAAGGTCCGCCTCCGCGCCGCTCGTAAGGATGGCATGGACACCGCCAAAAAAATGAAGGCGGACAACTTCATCACCGAAGACGGCCAGAAGGATTTCGAAAAGGAAGTGCAGGATCTAACGAACAAGTTCACGAAAAAAATCGATGAACACGCCGTCGCCAAGGAAGCGGATTTGATGAAGGTCTGAAGTGGTTGCGGCACCTCATCTGCGTTTCCGCGCCACATACACCGTGCTCTCCGAATCGCGTTCCAGCAGCGGATTCGGAAATTTCACAACCACTGCCTGCGGGGAATCAAAAACCTCTGCCAGCCGACGCATGAAATCTTCATCCGGCGGATCGTCCGACCAAAGCGCAAAAACGCCGCCCGGCATCAGCTGCTTTACCAGCAGTCGCAGTCCATCCGCGCTGTAGAAGATCGCGTTCTTCTCATCCAGCAGATTCTGCGGCGAGTGATCGATGTCCAGCAGCACTGCATGAAATTTCCGTCCTGGTTCCTCAGGATCGAATCCCGTTTCCGGATCGCCCGCCATCGCGAAAAAATCTCCTTCGATCAAACGGCACCGCGCATCGCTGGTTAGAATTTCTCCCAGTGGCACCATCCCTTTTTCATGCCATTCGATCACCGGCCTCATCACGTCCACCACCAGCAGCTCCGCCACCCGCGCATCCTTCAAAGCCGCGACCGCCGTATATCCCAACCCCAAACCTCCGACCACCACGCGCAGGTCCTTCCCGTCCACTTCTGCCAGCCCGAGATCCGCCAACGCTTCCTCCACCACATGGAACAAACTGGACATGAGATAGCCGTTACCTAGCAGAACTTCGTAAACGATCAGATCATCCAGCATCGCCATCCGCCGGCGGCGCAAAATCAGATCCCCAATCGGCGTGGGGCGGAAATCCAGTTCTTCGAACAGCGGCTTCATTCAAAAGCGTAGCCGGGCGCATAAGGGGCTGCGACTCCATTCTCCACTACCTCACTCCAAAAAGTTCAACCCGCCCGACTTGAACATTCCAACTCACCCCGCTGGGAAGAAGCGTCAACTTGAGGAAGCGGGAGCCCGCGGGCATTGAATCCGATGCAGGCCTGAAGGTGGTAACATTCCAGCCGCCGCCACTTCCCATCGAAGGGCTGCGTGCGGTTTTTACCGGCTGCCAGGTCGTGCCGTCCGGCGAGCTGCTAAGGGTGACCAACGCGTCGATATCCAGCTTCACATCGAAGTAAACCGACGCCGAGAAATTACCCAGATTCGAATGTTTCCAGACGATGTGTTGTGGTTCATCGGCGGTCCGGGTCGCGCGTCCAGAGTCATTGCTGAAATATTCCTTGTTGGCGGTATCGATGCTCCAACCTGCTAGAGGGGTCGATGGGTCGATCTTTTTCAAATCGTCCATCGTATCGACGATGGTGTTTCCGTTAGGGTTCCAGCGGTGGACGATCACCTTCGCATAGTGGTCGTCCTCCGCAAAAACCAAATAATCGCCGGCGCGAGTCTTGACAGCACGGATGGCGTAGGGAATGTCGAACGTTCCACAAAGTGAGCCCACTGCAGGTGTTGGCGTCATTTCACCGACGTAGCCGCCGTCTGAAATCCGGTGGATGCGGATGGTTCCCTCCCGACTGTTGCTGCCGAAGTAGCTGTATCCGAGAAACAGATAGTCGCCGGCGATGCTGATGGCTGATATCTTGGTATTGTCCATCGGCGGATCGAGCGTCCAGGCGATGCTGCGCCGGTCGCTGCTCCAACGGTCGTAGCGGACGATCCGGTTGCCCGCGTCGCGGTCGCCGTCGGCCAGGCTGGTGCTGGCGACAAACATGGTGTCTGAATCCGGAAAGTATTCGAGGCGTCGCAATTCCCCGTGGCTTCCTTCCGGACGTTGGAACTCAGTATAGTTGCCCGGGGAGTAGTCATACATCGGGTTCCCGTGATCATCGAAACCCAACATTTTCCAAGCCCGGATCCCGACGCCGTTTCCAGCCCAATGGTTGCAGGAGAAAAGGTTTCCCTCGGCGTCCACCCACATGCCGAATCCCAGATTCGGCATCCCCGGTCCTGCGGCAAACTCGTCCGCGTCGAAGTTGCCGTTCGCATTCTTGTCCCTCCAGATGAAATCATTGCCCGGCGGGCAGCCCGGGTAGCCCGCCTGATAGTTCGCCTGCGACTCCCAGATTCCTGCCGGGATCGCGGTATCACCCTGCTTCTCCGGATCAAACCGATAGATCAGCAGCCGCCGCGCCTGCATGCTGGTAACGAACAGCAGTTTGTGCCCCTTGACGTTGCGGACGAAGGTGCCGCCGGTGTAGTCCCAGCCATCCACCGCTCTCAGGAACCGCTGATCCGCGGGATATTTCATCTGGTTCAGCGTTCGACCTGCATAACTCCATTCGGTGCCGGCCGTCGTCTTGGTGAGGTCGAACCGATAGCGGGAATACTTGTCGTAGATATCGACCGAGTCTCCGTTGTCCGAATCAGGATCAGCGTCCGCACAATCGACAAATGTGAGTCCCAGCTTGCGCCACCGGAGGTCCCCGCCTCGGGTCCACGACTCGAGAACAGTGCCGCCGCCGTGCCAGAACGATTGGGGTCCGACGCCATTCATGCCGACGTAAAGATTGCCCGCCGAATCGGTGGCGATGCCGGTTAGTCCGCTGGTGCCAAACTTCCGGTCAGTCACTTGTCCGGGTGTCCCCGAAAAAATGCCGTTGCCGAAAACGGCGGTTGGTTTATCGAGGGCACCTTGCGGGCTCTTGTAGATCTTGATGTTTTGATCGGGACCATTGTCGGCGACCAGCAGTTCGGATGTGTTTCCATCAAACCAGATTCCAGTGGGATCAAAGGATTCGCCCGCAGTGATTTCGTCCGGTAACTTCTTGCCGGCGGAATTGTAGTGAAGGATGACAGCGTTTTTTCCGGCTTCCTTGCGTGAGACGAGCCAGACGGTTCCATCCGGGGCACACGTTAGATGTCCGGGTCGCTCGACAGGCCATTTTCGCACCAAAGTGACGGTCTTCGTATCCCATACCTCGAGCTCGTTGTCAGTGGTCTCGGAAACAAACAGAAGGTGGTTCGCCTTGTCGGCCGCCAAACCCCGCACACCGATCATCTTGTTGGTGCCGGTGGGCTTCGTCGAAACATCGAATGAGTCCCCTTTCACACCCAGTCCGTTGGGAAACGGGGCGGGGTTGCCGTCCAATTTGCAGCGGCGAATGCTGTCCCAGTTAGATGCATAGATGAACTCACCATCCCCGGCCACGGCAAAACCACCGCCGAAGGTATCGTGCAGACTTTCCAGCATTCCAATCGGATCGCCGTCCTTGCCGGAGTAGATGCCGCTTTCACGACGTCCTTCATCCCACCAACTGTTGGTGTAGAGCACTCCGTCCGGTGTGGCATAAAGTCCGAGAATGTTGTTCTGTATCCATTTGCCATCTCCTTTTCCATGGCTGTTGCCGATCCAAGTATCGGTATAGGAAAGCGGTGGCAGGACGGGAGGGGCGGCCTTGGCCTCAGGAGCTTGTGCATCGGCCGGAGACCCGCCGAGAACGAACAAACTGAACAAGGCACTGGAAGGCCATTTTGGTATCATGGTTGGGGCAAGAGTCTCGTGGGCCGCGGGATTGACGGCTGAATTACGTGGCGATCGTAGCTGTCGAATATCACGGTGCTGCTGTCGCCAGAACGACTTTGATTCTCAAAAATTTGGCAGCGGCGGAACCTTTAGCCACCGTCGCCACGTATTGAACGGTGTTGGCGTCGGAGACCCCAGTAGGCGCATCGGTCACCCCCGCAGGTGACCAGACAAGAAGGTCCGTCGAACTCTCGGCGGTGTAGGAAACGTCCGTTGCCTGAATTGCCCGGAGATAAGTTAGGCTGACTGTGGAGCCACCGGAGTTTACTGTTGTCACTGGAATTGAGGAGCCCGAAGTGGGTTCGGTGTAGAACGCGTATTCCTCAAGATTGCTGGATCCGTCTTCATCTTTGTCAACGCCAGGTGCACCGTCGGTCAACGGATTCAAGCCTTTCGAAATCGCCCAGCCCGCATAGCCGGCAGTCACTGGGTCGGTGTTGAAATACAGGATATTCCCGGCTCCGGGCACGAAGGATAGCAGGGTGGGAACACCGGTTTGGCCGACGAATGAATAAAGCGCCGAAGTGGGCGAGCCGCCGAAATCGTTCGTCGTGACGGAGGCATAAAGATTTCCGGAGGGATCGGTGGTGAGGCCAGTCACCTGATTATCGATATCATCGTCGCTACCGAAATCAGCCAGGACCTGGCCCCGGTTTTCGTAGCCGACACCAGTTCTGATCTGTGTCTTGCCGGTGTTGTGATAAGTTCCAACGATATAGCCCTCGGTGCCACCGGTGATCGAGGTTGCCACATAGTAAAAACCGCTTGGAACCAGTGAATCGACCGCTGCGCCAGGTCCGACCAGTGGGAAGACGCCGGGGTTGGCAATGCTGAGATCGCCGTATCCCCGGACTCCACCGTTTCCGTTGCTTCCCGCAGTTCCCCACACCACATAAGAGCTGGCACCGGCATAAAGACCCACCGTGTTGTTGGCACTTGCTTCAATTTGCGTGGTGGTGATGCCGTCCGTGGAGTAAATGCCGAATCCCTGAACAGCAAAATACAGCTTGCCGTCGCTGGCGAAGTCGATCTGCTGGATCGGGGTTCCCACGCCGGGCGTTGCAAACACCGTCAATCCCAAAGTGGTCGGATTGAATTTATAAATCGTTCCTGTGCCTGAGTTGTTGGCGGCGATGTAAAGGATTCCGCCCGACTTCGCCATTCCGGTGGCAGTGGAGCCCGCTGGCAGGGTGACGTAAACCCCGTTCGATGTACCTGTCGTGCTGTAGTCGACGATGGTGTTGCTGATCGCAACGAGGATGCCCGCTGAGGCGTTAGGAGCTGCGAACACGATGGACGCAGCAGCAATGGCAAAGACCGGCCATGTTTCGAATGACCTGGAGGAAGAATGTTGATTGGGAATTTTCATGATCTGGGATGGGTTTAAAAAAATCGTTGTTAGGAAAGGGAGGGGACCGCGCCACTCACGGGCGTCTGCGTTTGAAAAGAGCAAGCAGCCCCAAAGTGCAGAGCAACGGAGTCGAGGGCTCCGGAACGGTCTCGAAGTAGAGTATGTTTCCGGCACCAGCCACGGTGGCGATTTCCGTTGGAGCACCGGATTGGCCCGTGAATGAGTATAATTTGGCTGCTGATCCAGTAGTGGATACCGATGCATACAAGTTTCCATTTGGATCGATAGTCAGGCCGGAAACGATATCATTGGAATCTCCCCCACTGCCAAAGGTGGCAAGGTTGGTTCCCGGATTGGCATAACCGATCCCCGATTTGATATGGGTCACCCCGTTGCCGGCATAGAGGCCTGCGATGTAGCCGCCGGAACCGAGCACGATGGATGTAGGAACGTAATAATTCCCCGTCCCGGCGATGCCGTTGCCGCCGGTCGGGCCCACAAGGTTGAAAGTGCCGGGCGGGTTGGCGACCTCGTAACCGTCAAGCGAGCCGGCGTTGGCTGGACCCGCGTAACCCCAAATGACGAAGCTGCCACCAGTTAGACCAATGGTGTTCTGGACGTTGGACTGGATTTGGGTGGTCCCAACGCCGTTGGTTCGATAGATTCCGTTTCCCTGCGAGGCAAAGTAAAGATTACCGTCAGAACCGAAGCCAATCTGTTGGAGATTGTTGCCCAGCCCGGGTGCGGCAAACTGGGTGAGCGTGGAAGTGCCGGGATTGAATTGATAGATCACGCCAACGGTCGCGCTGTTTGCGGCGATGTAAAGATTGCCCCCCGACGCGGCCATCCCGGAAGCGTTAAATCCCGCCGGCAAAGTCACGAACGTGCTGCTGAAGCTTCCGCCAGTGCTGTAATCCTGAACCGTGTTGCCGACCGAAACCAAAATAGCGGCAGCAGCCGAATGGGAACCGGCGACCAGGACAATGGATGCGGCAACATGAAGGGGAAGTCTCCCGAGGGTATTGAAACAGGTTTTCATCGTTATTGGGTTTGGAAATCCGAGGGACAAAGACGGGCATTTTCATTAAAGCTTCAGCGCCAGATCCTCTTCGAACGATGCAATTTAGCCTTCCATGTGATTGCATCAACGCATTCGTTGATTTACCTAAAGTTTCCCTCGAGTCGCCTCTTAACACTCGATCCGTGATGCCATACCCCTTCGACTTCAATGCGCACGGGATGCTCCGGTATCCCGCGCTGTCCGCGTTGGATGGCGCTGACCATCATGTCAACGGCCACGGCACCGACGTGGCAGGAGTTTTGATCGATCCCACTTAAGTCACTTTTGCCGTCGTAATCACCGTCGAGATCGAGAGACGCGTAGCCGATGTCTTTGGGAAACGTAAGGCCGCGATTCCTGATGAAGGAGGGAACATGTGGGTTCACACTTAAAATCACGTCAGGTTGGTGGGCTTCAAACCATCGGTCGAATGTCCCCTGCTTCGGCTCTGCCATGATCAGCGGCGGCGGTAACGACATCCCGCCGCTGCGGAAGGTATGCTGCAGAAAGGCACCGGTCCAGCGTCCGTTAGTCCGCAGATTCAGCTCCTCTTCCAAGACGAGACCGATTTTCCGGTAGTTCATTTCCGTCAACACGCTCACGGCTTTGAGCATCGAGGTGTATTGATTGTGGAGGGATCGATCCAGATCGGGGTTTCCAAGCGTTTCGCTGATCGCGACCGAAGAGAAACGCCCGAAATCAAACCCAGTGGAACCCGGACTCTTTCCTAGCAGTTCGTGCTGAACCGGGCGGATGATTACCCCTTCTATGCCTCGATTCCAAAGGATTTTGCAGACCCGCTCGGAGTCTTTCGCGCTTTGAATCAGGAATTCCTCCGTCCGGTAGCCATATTCATCTGCCCGCTTGATCACGCCTTCGACATATTTCCGCTCGGTGATTGACCGCTTGCTGCCCTCGGTGACGGGACCATAGGTCAGCAGGGCGAGACAGGATTTCGTCGCAGCTGGCGTCCGGCTCCGGATGCGCGCCATCAGGCTGGAAACTTCAGGATCGGGCCGATAACCGAGTTCTTCCGCCACCCGCAGCACCTTGGCGCGGGTTTCTCTGGAAACCCCCGCCTTGCCACGGAGCGCCAGGGAAACGGCCATCCGGGTGACTCCGGTCTTTTCAGCGATGTCGCCGAGCTTGATTTTGGGGTTTGGGGCCATCTTGGGTTTGGAAGCGCACAGTTACGCCCAATCTTGCCGCGAATTTACGTAAATCGACCGTTTTGCTCAATCATTTCGGTGAACCCAGAAGTCGCTGATCTGAGGAGTTCATCATGACCGGTGCACTTTCAATTTTGAGCTTCCAAACATCGCCTGAATTCGCGCACGGGCAAATTCTCAATGGATGGCCATTGACGCGATAAGCACCTTGTCCAAGCTCCACCCATGATAGCGAGATTGCGGGGCAAGGTGATCGAGGCGTATCCTAACCGATTGGTGGTGGATGTGCAGGGCGTGGGCTATGAGGTGTTCATCCCACTTTCCACCTTCGACCGACTGCATGCAGCAGAGGGGCTGGCGGTGGATCTGCGGACGCACCTGCATTTCAGCCAGCTCGGGCAGAAGTTGTTCGGTTTTGCCAGTGAGGAGGAGCGCGATGTTTTCCTGCTGCTGATCGACCGGGTGAGCGGCGTGGGCCCGACGATGGCAGTCTCGGTGCTGAGCGGGATGGATGTGACACGTTTCAAACAAGCCGTGGTGGCGGGCGACGTCGCGGGGCTTTCCAAACTCAAGGGCGTCGGAAAAAAAACCGCTGAGCGCATCGTGTTAGAGCTCAAGGACAAGGTCGGCGTGACGGAAACCTGGCAGGACGCGGCGGCCGGTCAGGTAAGCGCCGGGGCGGCCGATGCGGAGCTGGCTCTCATCGCCCTCGGCTACAAACAGGTGGACGCGCGCAAGGCCGTTAGAAAAGTGCTGGACGCGGATCCGGCAGCCGCAACGGAAGCTTTGGTCCGTGGAGCTTTGAGATCCTTGCAGGGTTAGAACGGCGATGCCGCTCGAATGAGCGACTATGCAAGAATTGAGATATTTTGTTTCTTGTCACCCGTATTTGACCCCGGCAACTTCGCAGCCGGAATAGGAATCGTTCAATTTTCACCCGTAAACCCACGTAACCCGAAATCATGTCCACCCCTCCCGCGAATCAGAAAATCGGTCGCTTCCGCTGGCGAATCTGCGCCGTTTTGTTTTTGGCCACCACGATCAACTACATCGACCGCAACGTTTTCTCATTCACGATGCTCGACGAGGGCTTCCGGCACCAAATGCTCGGCATACCCGAGAGCCAGCCGCTGACGGCAGCAGACATGGCGGTGTTCCGGGAGAAAATGAGTTTCCTGGATGCCATCTTCAAATACTGCTACGCATTCGGCTTCCTGCTGGCCGGCTACATGATCGACCGCATCGGCATCCGCCGCGGTTACGCCGTGGGCATCGGAGGATGGAGCCTCGCAGCGATGCTTCACGGCCTCGTGCATTCCGTCCCCGGCATGGCGTGGGCCCGCGGCCTGCTTGGCGTGGGCGAGGCGACCAACTTTCCCTCGGCCATTAAGACCGTTTCTGAGTGGTTTCCGAAAAACGAGCGCAGTTTTGCGACAGGCATCTTTAATGCGGGCGCGAACGTGGGCATCATCCTCACCGCCATCTGCGTTCCCTTCATCATCTCGCACTATGGCTGGCGCGCCTCCTTCATCATCACCGGCGCGGTCGGCGCGCTGGTCCTCTTCTGGTGGCTGAGCATCTATCGCTCGCCGGAAGAGCACCCGAAACTCTCCGCGGACGAGCTCGCCTTCATCCGCCAGGACGGACCGGCCGACACCGGCAAGCCCGTGAAATGGCGCAGCCTCGTGGGCTACCGCGCGACCTGGGCATTCGCGATTCCCAAGTTCATGACCGACGCGGTCTGGTGGTTTTACCTCACCTGGCTGCCGACTTTCTTCAACGACAACGCGGCCTTCACCACCAAGCTCGATCTAAAACAGGTCGGCATCCCGTTTCTGGTGATCTATCTGGTGTCCGACGGTGGCAGCGTGTTTTTCGGCTGGCTGGCGACGAAATTCATCAACATGGGATGGTCGGTCAACAAGGCGCGCAAGGTGACCATGGGCATCTGTGCGGTCTGTGTCCTGCCGATCATTTTCGCATCGATGACGAGCAGCATCATCGTGGCCATCGCGCTGATTTCGCTGGCCACCGCCGCGCATCAGGGCTGGAGTGCAAACCTCTTCACGACCGTGGCCGACCAGTTCCCTCGGCGGGCGGTCGGCAGTGTCGTCGGCATCGGCGGTCTCATGGGTGGCCTCGGCGGCGCGCTGCTGGCCGCGAACGTGGGCAAGATCATCAACGCCGGAGGCTATGTGCCGCTCTTCGCCATCGCTGCGCTGGCCTACGTGCTGGCGCTGATGGTGCTGCACATGCTTTCGCCGAGGCTGGAAACCGTTACGCTTCCTGACTGATTCCAGCTTCAAGCCGATCCAGCAGACGGCGGACCGCCCACGCGGCGTGTTGGTTGATGAGCGGGTCCGCATCCCGCGCTGCCTTTTCGAGAGCTGGCAGGTCGTCTCGTGTTCCGGTATTGCCTAACGCCACGCAGACGTTTCTCAGGAAGCGGCTGCGCTTGATACGCTTGATCGGGGATTTCGCGAACAGCTTGCGAAATCCCTCATCATCGAGTGTTAGGAAATCGCGCAGGCGTTTTTCGAAAACCGTCGCCCGAGCATGAAACGTCATTTCACGTGACTCGCTGGCAAAGCGGTTCCACGGACAGGCGTCGAGGCAATCATCGCAGCCGTAGATCCGGTCGCCCATCGCGACGCGGAACTCCTCGGGAATCGGGCCCTTGTGCTCGATTGTTAGATAGGACACACAGCGGCGTGCATCCACCCGGCGCGGCGCAGTGATTGCCTGAGTCGGGCAAGCACTGATGCAGCGCGTGCATTTCCCGCAGTGGTCGCCGAATGGTGCATCGGCAGTTAGATCAAGCGTGGTCAGCAGTTCTGCCAGAAAAAACCACGCGCCCATGCCCTTGTGGATCTGCACGGTGGATTTCCCGTTCCAGCCAATGCCCGCGTCGCTGGCAAAGTCACGCTCGAGCACAGGACCGGTGTCCACGTAGAACCGCTGCGTGCCGCCGAGTGATTTCAATTTCGTATCGAAATCCCGCAGCCGCTTTTCTATCAGATCATGGTAATCCTCGTTCCACGCATAGCGCGCAATCCGGTAGCCGCCCTCGTGTCCGGCGGGAAAGGGATTTTCGCCAGGGTAGTAGTTCAGCGCGAGGCAGATGATGGACTCGCACCCGGTCAACACCTCGCGCGGATCGCAGCGTCGCTCAGGCATGCGTTCCAGCCAGGCCATTTCGCCATGTTTTCCCTCCGCGATCCATTCCCTGAAGACCTCCGCATGGCTCGCCTTTCCCGCCCGCGCGATCCGGCAGTCATCGAAGCCCAGCTCCGCCGCCCATGCTTTCACCTGCTCCACCATCATGGTTGGTGCGTGAAAAAGTAGCGTGCGCTTTCGAGAATCCCCGTCGCCAGTTCACCACAATCCAGTCCCGCCGTCTCCACCTTGAGATGAGCGGATTCCTGATAGAACGGCTTGCGCACTTCCATCAGGGTGGCGATGCGCGCCGCCGGATCCTCCGTATGCAGGAGCGGTCGATCCCGGTTCCGGGCGGTGCGATCGAGGATTACCGCGATGGGCGCGTGCAGCCAAACGACATAGCCCAGATGCCGGAGCAATTCCCGGTTCACCTCCCGCCCGACCACTCCCCCGCCTGTCGAGATGATCCGCCGCGGAGCCTCGGGATCACTCATTTCTTCCAGTAGTTTCGTTTCCATGTCGCGGAACGCCTCCTCGCCGTCCTCCGCAAAAATCGCCGTCACCGGCTTGCCAGCCCGCTGCTCGATCACCTGATCCATGTCCACCAGCGGGTAGCCTAACCTTTGGTGGAGTTCCCGTCCGACGGTCGATTTCCCACTCCCCATGAAACCGATCAGAACGATGTTCTTCGGCGGAGTCTGCGTTTGGTTCATGGCCGCACCCTACCGCGTATCCCCTCTGCGAAGGAACTCGAAAATCATGCGTTTGTTCTCAGGTTGCAGGCAACTGAATCCATCGCTACCGGATCTTGGTATGGGCCGTGCTTAAATCGGTATGAACAAACCGCGGATCTTTCATACCGCAGGGTTTTCCAAACTCCAATCCAACACAGCCATGAAATTGTTTCCACACCTCGGATCCGCCGCCGCGGGACTCCTCGCGCTCTGCGGGTTGGCCAGCGCTGAACCACTCAAAATCGCCTACTCTGACTGGCCAGGCTGGGTGGCATGGGAGATCGGCGTGCAAAAAGGCTGGTTCAAGGAAGCCGGCGTGGAGGTGGAATTCCAGTGGTTTGACTACGTGCCCTCGATGGATGCCTATGTCGCCGGAAAAGTGGACGCGGTTTGCATGACCAATGGCGACGCACTCGTCACGGGAGCAACCGGCAAGCCTTCTGTCGGCATCGTGATCAATGATTTTTCTAACGGTAACGACATGATTGTCGCCGCTCCCGGCATCGAATCGGTGAAGGACTTGAAGGGCAAAAAAGTCGGTCTTGAGGAAGGCTTCGTCTCCCATCTGCTCTTGTTGACAGGCTTGGAAAAGGCCGGTTTGAAGGCGGAAGACGTCACC
The DNA here is from genome assembly GCA_031412525.1 of Akkermansiaceae bacterium. Lineage (GTDB taxonomy): Bacteria > Verrucomicrobiota > Verrucomicrobiia > Verrucomicrobiales > Akkermansiaceae > Luteolibacter. The sequence goes on from JANODE010000012.1 coordinate 114,422, forward strand.
ATCGTCAATACGCCGACCAACGAGACGCCGCAGGTTCTCGCATCAAAAGCGGTGGATGCAATTGGTGCATGGCAGCCGAACTCCGGCCAGGCGCTCAAGGTGCTGCCCGGATCGAAGCCGGTCTTCACATCGGCCGACGCACCCGGCATCATTTACGACTTGTTATACGTCTCCCCTGAGAGCTTGGAGAAACGAAAGGACGACTGGTCCAAAGTCGCCAAGGTTTGGTATCGCATCGCCGACTACATCAATGACGAGCAGAACCTCGACGACGTGCTCAAGATTCTATCAGCCCGCGTCAAGATCACCCCCGAGGAATATGAGCCTTTCCTCAAAGGCACCAAAATCCTCACCCTCGACGAAGCCTTGAAGCGCTGGGAAGCCACCGACGGTCTCGGCACCGTTTATGGTTCCTCCAAGGTGGTCAACGAATTCAACGTGAAGTTCAAGGTTTACGAAAAGAGCCAGGATACAACCAAGTACCTTGATCCATCGATCACCAAATCGATCGCGGCCAAGAAGGGCGAGTAAAACGACCGCAAGCATCATCAGGATCATGCCGCAACTTCATTCCGGCGGCATGATCCCGTCCAAGCCAAACATTCCCTAACGCCACCTGATGACCCGCCCCGGCATTCTCAAGGATTGGTTTCTGATTCGCCGGGACCTTCCACAATCGAGGCGGCTGGCGCTGACAATCGTTTCCTTCATCCTTCCACTCGCCGTCTGGTGCTTCGTTTCCTATGTGCCGTGGATTTGGCACCCGGATGTGAAAATCGAGCTGTCCGCCGAACGCGAAGGGGTCACCACCGTTTTCACTGCCGGGGATCATGTCAGCAAAGCCTTTTTCCCGGAATTCGCGGAGGCCGTTAGAAAAGACAACGCCGTGGTTCTCGCCGCACGTGCAGCCGGATCGGCTGAAGCGGGTGCTAAACGGAAAAACCAGAAACTTCTCCGCCAGCTCGCTCCACTCGCCGTTTCCCACAACTGGCTTCCCTACACCGAGGCCCAGAACGACGCCGTCCTTTATACGCTCTGGCGGGACATCGCCACCGGCGCAAAAACCACCACCAAGCCCGCGCTCACCGCGGAAAACCTCGATATCGTCCGCAAGAACTGGGCGCTTCTATCAGCCGCCTCGCCTGTGTTTTCCTACAAGTCACTCCCAGACGAATCCCTGCTGAAACTCATTCCACAGGGAAAACCCGCCAATCCTATTTATCTCCCGGCACCCGACGAGGTGATCAGCACCGGCCTGCGCGACTTCACCGCAGACGTGCCCGATGGGGAACTCACCATGGGACAGCGCTATAAAAAATCGCTGAATGTCATTTTCATGGGCTTTCTGTGGGCCTGCCTGATCGGCATCCCGATCGGCATCCTCTGCGGTGTGTTCGATTTCTTTTCGCGACTCTTCGAACCGTTCGTCGATTTTTTCCGCTACATGCCGGCCCCTACTTTCAGCACCCTGTTAGTCGCGGTTCTTCTTGCGGGCGATGCTCCAAAAATCGCCCTCGTGTTCATCGGCACCGTGTTTCAAATGATCCTCGTCGTTTCCAAAACCACCCGGTTGCTGGATCCTTCCCTGCTGGAAGCTGCGCAGACTCTTGGCGCGAAGCCCCGGCAAATGATCACCCACGTGGTCATCCCCGGCATCCTGCCCAACCTCTACAACGACCTCCGCATCCTGCTAGGCTGGGCATGGACGTGGCTTGTCATCGCCGAGCTCATCGGCGTCAAAAGCGGGCTCACGGAATTCATCGAGACCCAGGGCCGCTTCCGCAATTTCGACCGCGTGTTCCCCGTCATCATCCTGATCGGCGTCACCGGATTCGTCATGGATCAAATTCTTTCCTGGCTTCACGGCATCTGCTTCCCGTGGATCGGAAAATCCGATCCGATTTCCCGTGGCCTTGTAAGAATCCTCAAGTGGCCGTTCAACGCGCTCAACCTCCGCAAAACCCCGGTCCAGCCATGAATCACGATCTTGCCATCCCCGACTACCGCGAGCAAACCCCCGAAGTCGCCGCACGCTTCGGACGCCTCCGCGAACGGCCTGTCGCACTGGATGTCATTGGCCTAACAAAACGATTCGAGACCCCGCGGGGCACCGTCACTGCGCTTCAGGATGTTTCCTTCTCCGTCCACAAGCGGGAGCTGCTCAGCGTGATCGGTCCGTCCGGCTGTGGAAAATCCACCCTTGTTAGGATTCTGGCCGGACTCGAAACCCCCAGTGAAGGCGAGCTCCGTGTCTATGGTGAACCCGTCTCCGGCCCCGGCTCCGACCGCGGCATGGTGTTCCAGGGCTACACGCTCTTCCCATGGCGCACGGTGAAGGAAAACGTGATGTTCGGACCTCGGATGTCCGGCACTCCCGCATTTACCGCGGCTTCGGAAGCTCGCGAATGGATCGAACTCGTCGGCCTGTCGAAATTCGAAAACGCCTACCCCCATCAGCTTTCCGGCGGCATGAAACAACGCGTCGCCATTGCCCGGGCCCTCGCCAACCAGCCGCGCGTGTTGTTCATGGACGAGCCGTTCGGTGCGCTCGACGCGCAGACCCGCTGCCAGATGCAGTCCTATCTGTTGGAGATTTGGAAAAACGTGGACATCACCATCGTCTTCATCACCCACGACCTCGATGAAGCGGTTTTTCTATCAGACCGTATCCTGGTTCTCGACGCCAACCCCGGCCGGATCCGCGAGCTGGTGGAGGTTCCTGTCTCCCGCCCGCGTTCGAGCGAGCAGCTCTTCGATCCATCCTTCCTCGGAGTGCGTAAACACATCGACAACCTGATCCACCCGCCTGGGCAGGAACAAAAGGAAGCGCCCGTCCTCAGAATGGCCGTGGCCGATCCTGACGTCGTCTAACTTCCAAAACCGAACTCATCGGTCGTTTTTACCCTCACAGTTTCACACTTATTCACCAAATCGTATGAACCAAGACCAAATCCGCGCCCTGCGCGATGATCTCAAATCAAAAGGCGTCAAATATTGCGTCGGCGCATTCGTCGACATTCACGGTGTCCCGAAAGGAAAATTTGTTCCTATCGACCACTTCGAGGACTTCGCCGCGGGCAGCGAACTTTACACCGGATATGCGCTGGACGGCGTCGGCCAGCGGCCTAACGACGATGAGATCGCATCCTTGCCCGACCTAACACGCGGCTGCGTCCTGCCATGGAACAAGGAGGTGGCCTGGTTCCCCGCCGACAACACCTTCAAGGGTGAACCATACGAAGTCAGCACCCGCGTCGCCCTTCAGAAGCAGCTCGCCAAAGCCGCGGAAATGGGATTCGGCATGAATCTGGGAATCGAATGCGAACTTTATGTCGTCAAGCTCGCTGAGGACGGGACCCTGCAGATTCCCAATCCCGATGACGACCTCGTAAAGGCCTGTTACGACGTCAAACGTTTCCTCGACCGCTACACCTGGCTCGACAAGGTTTCCACCGCCATCAACGATCTTGGCTGGGATCTCTATTCGTTGGATCATGAGGATGCGAACTCGCAGTTCGAGTTTGATTTTAAATACGCCGACGCCCTTACCATGTGTGACCGCTACGTATTTTTCCGCGTGATGGCGAAACACTACGCTGCCGAGGAAGGACTGTTAGCCACCTTCATGCCCAAGCCTTTTGCCAACCGGACCGGGAATGGCGCGCATTTCAACATGTCGTTCTACGATCTGGAAACCGGCGAGAATCTTTTCAAACGGTCCCACGCCGAGGATCCGCGCGGACTTGGCATCAGCGAGCTCGGCTATCAGTTCATCGCGGGTGTGCTCAAGCACGGCCCCGCCCTTTGCGCCGCCTTTGCTCCCACGGTGAACAGCTACAAGCGCCTCGTCCGCCGCGGCCTGATGTCGTATTTTTCGTGGGCACCGGTTTTCAACAGCTATGGAAAAAACAACCGCACCAACTCGGTCCGCGTTCCCATGGCTGGCGGTCGTTGCGAAAGCCGCAACGCCGACGCCGCGTGCAATCCCTACCTGGCCGCCACCCTGGTGCTTGCCGCCGGGCTTGAAGGCATCCGCGAAAAACTCGATCCTGGCGATCCGCATGAGGACAACCTCTACGAACTCACCGCCGATGAACTCACCGCCCGCGGCATTTCCGAACTTCCCCGCACGCTCGACGAAGCCGTCAAAGCCTTCGCAGAAGATCCCTTCGTAGAGGAAATCCTCGGCACCGAACTCCGCAACGAGTTCATCACCTACAAATCCGAAGAATGGCGTCAATACCACCAGCGCGTCAGCCAGTGGGAAATCGACACCTACGCCCGTATGTTCTAACATGATTCCTGTCTTCCTTGAAAACCTCGCCTGGCCGGAAATCGCCGGACTGCGCGACAAAAACGGCGGGCTTTTGCTGCTCCCGTTAGGTGCGACCGAGCAACACGGCCCGCATCTGCCGGTGGCGATGGACACGCTGTTAGCCGAAGCCGTCTGCCATGCGGTGTCCGGGAAAACCGGAGTGCCCGTGATGTCCGCGCTGCGCTACACGGTTTCCCAAGGCCACACGCCGAAATGGCCTGGCACGTTTTCACTCCGTCACGAAACCTTCATCGCGACCCTGCGCGACATCGCCGCATGGGCCGTCGCAACCGGGTGGAAGCGGCTGCTGTTAGTGAACGCCCACTTTGGAAACGACGCCCCCGCCCGTGTCGCCGTCGATCAACTGCGCCTCACCCACCTGGGAAAGCTGCAGGTGGGACTGGTGCATGTTTTCAAACTCAGCGACGCCATTTGGGAAGACTACACCAGCGACGCCGGCGACCTTCATGCGAATCGGGCCGAAACCTCGTTGATGCTTCATCTTCATCCGGATCTCGTGCACATGGATCGTCTCGCGGAGTCGGATGATCCGGATCGGACGACTGGCACGGTGTTTTCCTATCCGGTCGCGCAGACCAGCTTGAACGGCGTGACCGGTTCGCCATCCGAAGCCACTAGGGTAGAAGGTGAGGATCTTTTCAACAGGATGACGGCCGCTCTATCAGAGATCGTCGCCACTGCCATTTCCGAATCACCTCCGCTCGCTCCGGAACACTGGGCGGACATCCCGATCGTGCCTTATGATTGACGGACCCTTCCAAGGCGGCTGCCTTTGTGGAGCCATTCGCTATCAGGTGAACGGCCCCGCCCTGCACACCAGCTATTGCCATTGCATCGATTGCCGCAAAGCCAGCGGTGCACCCGCGGTAGCATGGACGTTTTTCAAAACCGGATCCCTTGAGTGGCTGCAGGGGGAACCCAGGATGTTACGTTTCGCCGAACGCGAACGATCTTTCTGCGGCGACTGCGGGACGCCCTTGAAATTTTACGACCCCGCCCTTCCGGAATGGTTCGAGATGAACACCTGCACGTTTGACGATCCGGCACCGCATGTTCCGGCTGACGAATGTTGGACCGAAGATCGAATCGCCTGGGCAATTTCTCCGCCGGGTGTTTCGTCCTTCGAGCGAGAAGCCCCACTTCCTGAAAATCTATGATCGGCGCTTTGGAGCATCGGTCACACCGGCGTCGAGTAGCCCCCGATGCTGCTCAGTGCCGATGCGATTGAGCACGCGCTGGAAAATGCTGCCTAACATTTTTGCTTCTGTGGACGTCACGTGATTGGCGAACGTTTCATCGATCAAGCCGCCGTAGACATTCCACGATTGAATCAATGACTTCCGTCCGGCGCGGGTCAGACTCACCCGGAAAACGCGGCCATCGACCGAACATTGCTCACGGTGAACCAGTCCTCGCTCGACGAGACGTGCGACACGCCGGGACATGCCGCTGTTGCTGAGAAGCACTGCTTCGGCGAGTTCGCTCATTTTCAGTGTTTCACCTTCCGCTTCGTTCAGGGTCAGCAGCACGTCGTAATCATCGAATGACAAACAACCCGCCGCGAGCAGGCCTTCATCGATCCGGCGGTAGGCCAGTGCATGGACCGTGAGAAAAAGCCGCCAGGCGACCTGTTGTGGAGGTGGTTCGATGTCCGGGAGTGCGGCTGTTTTCATCGGCTGAGACTTAGTGCCACCGGGGAATTAGTTGCAAGCGCAAATAAGTCCGGGTGGTGGCATGGCGGGTGCTGGTTTGGATGTGAAACACGGATGCCAGTAATCATATCCAATCGTTCCAGCGCTGTCATGCCTTCCCGCCACGAAGGAACAGAAACCGCGCCCCGATCGTCCCGGCGCTCGTGGTTTGAATTCGGCACCTCCCTGCCGCTGGCACTTCGGTTCGGCCTCGGGCTGCTGGCTTGGATCTGCTTTTTTTGCGCGTGGCATGGGATCTCGGTGTCCGGTTTTGCCGATCCCACGCTGCTTCCCGGGCCGATCAAAGTCCTCGATGCATGGGTGACGCTTTTCAGCGAACGGGGCTTCGCGGCTGATGTCGTGCAGAGCGTGAAGCGGATTTTCTTCAGCTTCGGTATCGCGCTGATCTTTGCGCTGCCGCTCGGCATGCTGATGGGCGCATTCACGCCGGTGGCCGGATTTTTTAATGCCCTGGTTTCGCCTTTCCGCTATCTGCCCGCGCCTTCCTTCGTGCCTCTGCTGCTGATGTGGCTGGGAACCGGGGACAGCCAGAAGATCGCCCTGTTAGTGATCGGCGTGGTGTTTTTCCTGATCTCGTTGTTCATGGACAACACGCGCGCCGTCTCCGCGGAACTGGTGGAATGCTCGCGCACCCTTGGAGCCACCCGGGCAAAAGTGTTGTGGCACGTGCTTCTGCCGGCAGCGCTGCCGACCTACGTCGATACCGCGCGGCAGATGCTGGCGATGAGCTGGACCTATCTGGTCATCGCGGAAATCGTCGCCGCCACCGATGGCATCGGCGCGATGATGATGCGCGCCAAGCGCTTCGTGCAGGTCGATGACATCATGGCCGGCATCCTGACCATTGGCCTGCTCGGGCTCCTAACTGACACTCTGCTCCGCCTCATCAACCGTCAATGTTTCCGCTACCTCCACTAATCCGACCTATGAAACACATCACACGCCTCATCCCCGCCGTCGCAGGTGCCTGCCTGCTTCTCACCGCTTGTTCCAAGAAGGAAGAAGTGACGGCCGCCTCCCCTGCCAATCCGCAGACCGTTAAAATCTCGCTCTTCTCGTGGCCGGGCTATGCCTTCTGGTTCATCGCGAAGGAGAAGAACCTCGTGCCCGAGCTCAATCTGGACATCGTCATCATTGAAGATCCCTATGAAAGTTTCGCCCAGATGGCGGCAGGAAAACTGGATGTGACGTCGTCCACCGTTGAATACGGGCCAGTCGCCGCGGACAAGGGAGTGCCGGTGAAACTGGTCACCTACACGAATCCTTCCTACGGCACGGACAAGATCATCCTGGGACCCGGCATCAACAGTGCGGCCGATTTAAAAGGCAAGGAGGTTGCCGTATTAGAAGGCGGACTCACCCAGATCTACATGGGAATCTGGCTCGAAGAAAACGGCGTGAAGTTTGATGAAGTCAAATACACCAATGTCATCATGGACGATGCCGTGGCCGCGATGGTGAGTGGCAAAGTCGCTGCAGGCGAGTTCTGGGAACCTTTCGGTGGCAAGGTGCTTTCCAGCCTTCCCGGCTCGAAGGTCGTCGCCACCTCGAAGGATCCCTACTTTAAAAAAACCGCCCTTCTCGGCGACGGAATGTATATGAGCGGCTCATTCCTTGAGAAAAAACCGGAACTCGCAAAACTCACCCTCAAGGCATACTTTGCCGCGGTCAAATTCTGGAAGGAGAACCCCGCGGAAGCGAATGCCATCATGGCCAAAGGTCTTGGCTTCAAAGTCGAGGATGTCGTCACCGTCGTGGGCAAGGACGGCAGCGCCACCGACGGTGGAATCTATCCATTCAACTACGACGAAGCCGGTCGTTTCATGGGTGTCCTCGAAGGAGATCCACCCTTCGGCACGAACAACGAGATCACCCGCCACTGGAAGCTGACAAACGACTGGTGGGTGAAGTTTGGAACCGTCAAAAAGGACTATCCAATGGAGGCAGGCGTGGATCTCGCTCCGTTCAAGGCTCTTAAGGAGTCCGGCTTCTAACTACTTTCCTGCTGTCCATCCGATGATCTCCAGCGCCCCCATGGCAGCCAGAAACCTTGCCGAAACTCCCGACCTTGCGAGTTTGCCGGCAGGAAGTTTCCTCATGGGGGGCATTGCCGAAGACAAGTTTGTCTCGGCGGTGGAGCTGCCACGGCATTGGGTGACTTTTCAAAAGCCTTTTGCACTGGCCAAGGCTCCTGTCACCCGCCGCGAGTGGCAACAGGTCATGGGTTCGCTCCCACCCGGCGGGATGGACGGTGTTGATGAATCGTGTCCCGTGGTGAACGTCACGTTTCCCGAGGTGATGGCGTATCTCCGCGAATTGTCGGCGACGTTTGGGCGGACCTATCGTTTACCCAGCGAATCCGAGTGGGAGTATGCCTGCCGGGCCGGGAGCACGTCGGTTTTCCCTCATGGTGGAAATCTATCAGCACAGGACGCGAATTTTTTCTACGACGAACAGGGTAGCGAAGTCGGCGCAGGACAACTCACTCCGGTCGGTCACTATCCGGCAAACGCCTTCGGGCTGTATGACCTGCTAGGAAACGTCTGCGAGTGGACCGGCGACACGTGGCACCCGAACTTCGAAGGGGCACCCGACGACGGCGGCGCGTGGGCGGAAGCTGGCAAAACCGCCTGTCGCGCCATCCGCGGCGGCGCTTGGGACCATCTACCCCGGGTCCTCCGTGCTTCATGGCGCGACTGGGCGCCGGAACAAGCACGCTGGGACAATCTCGGCTTTCGCGTGGCCCTCAGCCTCTAACATTCATGAATCTCGCACTTTTCAAAACCCTCTGGGGACATGACGGCAGCCTCGCCGATGCCATCGGACTCTGCCAGGAGGCAGGCTTCCAGGGCATCGAGGCTCCGGCACCGTTAGAACCGATCGCACGCGCTGCTTTTTTTAAAGCAATCCAGTCAGCCGGTCTCGAATGGATCGCGGAAATCAGCACCTGCACGCTTGAAGGGGTTTTCGTGCCTTCGCCGCGACACAGCGTGGAAGATCACCTTGAATCGTTGGAAGAGGGCCTTGTCCGCAGCGTGGAAGGTTCGCCCCGTTTCATCAATACCATGGCGGGCTATGATGCCTGGAGCACGACGGAAGCGATCCGCTTCGGCGAGGGCATTGTCAGGCTCCAGGAAAAACACGGAATCATCATTTCCGCAGAGACCCACCGCGGGCGCTCGACTTACAGCCCATGGCTCACGCGTGACCTCCTCAAAGCCGTGCCCGACTTGCGGATCACATGTGATTTCAGCCACTGGTGTGTTGTTAGCGAACGTCTGATCCTCGACGAGGAGCATGAAATTCTCGAACTCGCCGCCCAACACGCCCATCACATCCAGCCACGTGTCGGCTACAATCAGGGCCCGCAGGTGCCGGATCCTCGCGCTCCGGAATATGGTGAGGCCCTCGATGCCCATGAGCGCTGGTGGACGGTCGTCTGGGATTCGATGGCAGCCCGTGGCATGACCGGTTTCACCATGACTCCGGAATTCGGTCCCGATGGCTACCTTCAGTGCGCACCCTTCAGCCGGATCCCGGTGGCCGACCTCTGGGACATCAACCGCTGGATCGGCCAGCGCCAGCTCCAACGCTTTCAACGCCACTTCCAACTTTAAAACTAACACAATCCATCATGAGCACCGTTGCCACACCGCCCCGACCTGTTGAAGGTCCAGCTTCCACCGCGAAAACCCCACTCATCCCGGCCATCCTTGCTGCCGCCGCCAAGCCCCGTGAGCAGTCGGTCACCCTGCCCGCCGCCGCCTACACTGATTCTGCGTTTCATGAATTTGAAAACGCGGAGATTTTCGGCAAGGAATGGATTTCCCTCTGCCATGTCTCACAGATTCCCAAAGCCGGCGACTTTGTCCGAGTGGATCTCTGCGGGGAACCGATGCTCGTCGTGCGTGGCAAGGACATGGCCGTGCGTGTTCTATCAAGAACCTGCCGCCACCGGGGCATGGACCTGATGCCCAGCGGATTTGGCCATCCGGACGAGGGCAACAAGCGCGTCATCCTGTGCCCCTATCACCTTTGGAGCTATGATCTCGGCGGCAAACTTGTCGGTGCTCCAGAGATGCAGCAGGCCGAGGGTTTCGATCGCAGTGAAGTCTGCCTGCACGAGTTCCGCAGTGAAGTGTGGGAAGGCTTCGTCTTCGTCACCTTGTCTGCGGACATCGCGCCGCTATCCGAAAAATACGCGCGCCTGCGCGATGGATTCGTCGGCAAATGGAACATGGCGGACGGCGATCTCGTCTGGTCCGCGCACTGGGAGTGCGACTTCAACTGGAAGATCCTGCTGGAAAATTTCATGGAAGCCTATCACCACATGGGTGCCCACATGAAAACCCTGGAACCCTTCCTGCCTGCCCGCGGCTGCTGGACGGAGCCATATGATCCTGAGTTTTCCGCGATGCATCTCCCGCTGAAGGACAGCATGAAGGAAAACATCCTCGCCACCGGCGATCCCGGCACTCCGTTCCCGATCTTCTCCGGACTCAAGATCGAGGACTGCGTCGAATGGGCCGTGTATCTGGGCTTCCCTAACTTCCTGCTCTTTTCCGCACCGGATCGGATTTACTGGTATCGCCTTCTTCCGACAGGACCGCAAACCTGCACCCTCATGACCACGATGATCGTGCCGAAAGCCGCAAAAGAACTGCCGAACTACGAGGAAATCCTCAAAAAAGAAGTCCAGGGCGGGATCGATTTCCACATGGAAGACATGGAAGTCTGTGTCGCCACGCAGCGCGGCATGAACTCGATCGGCCATTCGCCCGGGCGCCTCAGCCATCTGGAGGAACCGATCTGGCATTTCGAAAAATACCTCGCCTCGGTCATCGAACGCGCCGGGAAATCCGGCGTTAGTTAGAGACTGCTGGCTGAGAATTGCTAGATTTCCATCCAGCCGTTCAGGATCTCGACGGCGGCGGCTTGGTCGATCACGGACTTCTGCTGCTTCGCCTTGCGACCTGCCTGACGAAGTTTGTCCGCGGCGGCAGCAGTTGTTAGCGTTTCATCCACGAACACCAGCGGAATCGTGGGAATGCGCTCGCGAAGACGGCCGGCAAAAGCGCGGACTTTCGCGGCGGAGCTTCCCTCGCTGCCGTCCATGCGGATTGGGAGACCGACAACGAGGGTTTGAATTTTCCGCAATTCGACAAGCTGGGCGATGCGCTCGATCGCGTCGCCCTTGTTTTGGTCTATCGTCTCGACCGGATGCGCGAGGATGCCGAAGTCATCGGTCGCGGCGATACCGATTCGGGCATCGCCATGATCGATGCCGAGAGCGGGATGGGGAGAAGTTGAGTTTTGAGTGTTGATGGGAATATCCAGGGCTTCGGGCGGAATCAATTCCGCGCTCCAGTTAGAGTTCAAAGCAGCTCCGGCGGGAGGAGGTCGCCGAGTTTTTTGATGGCGTCGGCTTGATGGCGGTTGGCGATGAGGAGGGCGTCGCCGGTTTGCACGATGATCAGGTCGTCCACTCCTAACAAGGCGATGCGCGAGCCGGGGCGGGCGTTGAAGACGATGTTGTTGGTGGAGTCGATTTCAGTGATCGGTTCGTTAGAGCGGTTCTCGACGCCGGTTTTTTCGAGGTATTTGGCGACGGAAATCCAGGAGCCGACGTCGTCCCAATCAAAAGTGGCCTCGATGTTGAGAACCCGGTCGGCGGTTTCCATGAGCGCGTAGTCGATGGAGATCGGGGTGAGTTTGGGAAACTGCGCGGCTACGGTGGCGGCGATGTCCCGGGAGCGGCGGAGCTCGGAAACGAAATGAGAGAGCTGCGGTGCGTGGCTGCTGAGCTGCTTGATTACGGTGGGCAGCGACCAGACAAACATGCCGGCGTTCCAGGAAAAATTCCCTTGGGCGATGAATTGTTCGGCGAGTTCGGAGTTCGGTTTTTCGCGGAATCGGGTGACTTCGACGGGAGGGTGCTCGCAGTGGAGGCCGGGAATGTTCGCTCGTCCGCCGCGCTCGATGTAGCCGTAGGAGGGACATGGCCAGGTGGGCTTGATCCCGATGGTGACGAGGCCGTCGGACTTCTCCGCCGTGGCGAGGGCGTCCCGCATGACGGAGTGATAGGCGGCGGTGTCTTGAATAAGTTGATCGGCTGGGAGAACCATCATGAGCGCGTCGGGATTGCGCGCGGCGATGAGGCCGATGCCGAGGGCGACGGCGGGAGCGGTGTCGCGTTTGGCGGGTTCGGCGAAGATATTTTCCGCCGGGAGCATGTTGGCGATTTCGCGAACGGCGTCGACCTGCTGGTCGTTGGTGAGGATGAGGATGTTTTCAAATGGAACGAGGCCTTCGAGGCGCAGGATCGTCTGCTCGAGGAGCGTTCCATTTCCGAAAAGATCGAGAAGTTGCTTCGGCCGGGCGTTCCGCGAGAGTGGCCAGAAGCGGGCGCCAGATCCACCGGCGAGAATGAGGGCGTAGGTATTTTCGATGGAAGGCATGACTTGAATGCTGCGCGAATCGGGCCGAGTCGAAAAGGCGCAATCCGCAACATTTTGTTTTTCCAGGGTTGTCGTTAGTTGGGAAAACGTTTTAGTTTTTTGCATGGCTGACGAGTATTACGAACCGACCACGGCAGCGTGGATGGAAACAAGCGCTCTCACCGCGCCGGCGCTGCTGGGTGCGGCGGCGGGACTCTTGCTGGGAGACCTGATGCATCGCGGCGCGCGGCGGGGTGTCGGCATCGGCCTTGGTGCACTTGGAGTTGCGGCGTTGTTGCCGTTCGTCGTCGGCGGTGTGACCGGCCTGGTCACCGGGCCTCGCAGCAAGTTCGGCGTCAAAAAGAACATCCAGCGCATCCGCGATGCGGGCATCGTTTCGCGTGACTACGATGGTGATTACGACGAAGTGGATCACGAGCTCCGCGAGCAGGGCCTACTCTGAGCCGTCATGCGCGTGGCGGTGACAGGGACCACCGGTCGGGTGGGAGCCGCTCTGGCAAATCACCTGGCCGCGAGTCATGAAATCATCGCGCTCCCCCGCAAGCTCTGCGATCTGGCAGATCCGGACTCACTGACTGCCGCGCTCGAGAATCTGGAGTGCGATGTTTTCATCAATCCCGCCGGCCTCACCAGTCTCGAAGCCTGCGAGGATGATCCTCGCCTTGCGATGCGGGTGAACTCGGCAGCTCCTGGAAAAATCGCGCTTTGGGCCGCAAGCCGCGGTGTGCGGATGATCCATTTCAGCACCGATTACGTTTTCGGCGGAAATAACACCGCGCTGCTCACCGAGGAGGCCGCGCCAGATCCCCTCAGCGTTTACGGCCGCAGCAAACTCGCTGGCGAAAAAGCCGTGCTCGCCCATCCCGGAAATCTCGTCGTGCGGGTTTCATGGGTTTTCGGGCCGGAAAAGCCGTCGTTCATCGACCAAACCTTCAATAACGCGCTCGCCGACCGTCATCTCGAAGCAATCGCCGACAAGTACTCCCTCCCCGTTTTCACTACCGATCTCGCCGCCTGGATGGAAATCCTGATAGACAGGAAAACCGAAGGCATCATCCACGCCTGCAATCCCGGCACGCCGGTCTCCTGGCACGGCATGGCCTGCGCGGTGGTTGCGGAAATGGCCGCGGCGGGCGTGATCGACCCTGTGCCGATCGTTGGCAAGCAGTTGCTGGATTCCGTGAAATCATTCCGCGCCGTGCGTCCGCGGTTCACGGCGATGGATACGAGTCGGCTTGCAGCGGAAACCGGCATTTCGCTTCGACCTTGGCCGGAAGCGCTCAAGGCCTACGTCCGCCAGTGCTGCGATTCACTTTGAGGGAAAAACCACCCGCGCCATGACGGGGAAGTGATCGGAAACCATCGGCTTGTCACCTGCCAGGATTTCCGCCTCCTCGATGGCCGCGTCACGGCTCACGAAAATGTGGTCCACCTTTGCGTTACCCTCGGTGGAATTTCTCCACAAATGCAGCGTGCGCCGGTTTTTTCGGGCGGCATGCAGGGATTGGAACGTGTCCAGCAGCGCGTTTCCCCACACTTGCTCGGTCCCGGCGACTGCAACCCGTTTTCCCGTCAGATAGGAAATCCCCGGATTGGTCTCGATCGAGTTGAAATCCCCGATCAGCACGACCGGTTCGTCCGGTTGCTTCCGTCGGTCGATTCGTTCCGCCATGAGAATGGCGGCTTTTTCCCGCGACGGTTGATTCCGGTGATCCCAATGCGTGTTGAATACATAAAATCCCCGCCCACTCGCGCGATCCACCAGCCGAACCCAAGTGGCCACCCGTGGAATCTCATTCCCCCAGGTGCGCGAGCCAGGCACTTCCGGGGTGTTGGAAAGCCAGAACGTTCCGGTGTCCAAGGCATCCGCTTCGAATCGATCGCGCTGATAGAAAATCCCGGAATACTCGCCCGCTCGCCGGCCATCGTCGCGACCCACTCCGAAAAACTCATACTCCGGCAGGGACGCCCATAAATCCGCGACCTGGCCATGCAGACATTCCTGCACTCCAAAAACGTCCGGCTTTTGCGATCGCAACAGGTGGACAGCTCCGATCACACGCTGCCGCCAAGCCCGCGAGTCCCTGTCACCGTCATTTTCATAGCGCACGTTGAAACTCATCACCCGCAGTTCCAAGCCGCCGTCCGCCCGCACCGGCACGGCTTTGGGGGTTCCGACGGCACGGCTGCGCTGGCAACCTGCCAAAGCAATCAAAACCAAAATGACAAGGAGCCAACGGCAGCCGGAGATCATGACAAACGTGTGGCACGAAAAAAGGCTGCTCCCAAACAGGAAGCAGCCTTTTTCGAAATAAATGCGTGCGGGATCAATTCGCAGCGGCGGTCTCAAAGACCACCACGTTCACGCGGCGGCCTTCGCGGTCGAAGAACACGCGGCCGTCGACGAGGGCGAACAGCGTGTGATCCTTGCCGATCCCGACGCCGAGGCCCGGATGCACTTTCGTGCCGCGCTGGCGGATGATGATGTTCCCGGCGATCACGGCCTGGCTGCCGAATTTTTTCACGCCGAGGCGCTTGCTGCGGGAATCGCGACCGTTTTTGACGGAGCCTTGTCCTTTTTTATGGGCCATGGAAGTAAGTAGGTGAGTGGTTGGTTCAACCAGCGATCGAGGTGATCTCGAGCGTGGTCAGGGCACGGCGGAAGCCGATGGTTTTGTGGAAGCCCTTGCGGCGCTTGAACTTGAAGGCAACGCCCTTGGGTCCGCGGTATTGGTTGATGACCTTGGCAGTCACGGACGCACCTTCGACGAGAGGAGCACCGATTTTCACGGTCTCACCTTCTCCGACGATGAGTGCATCGAATGTGATTACTGAATCGACTTCGGCGTCGAGCTTCTCGACGTCGAATTTGTCGCCTTCTTGGATGCGGTATTGTTTACCGCCGGTTTTGATCACTGCGTAGGCCATGGCCGTTTGGGGAAATAAATGAATCCACCCGGATGGGCGGGCGGGGAGAACACCACGGGCCACCCCCCTGCGCAAGATTTTTTTCCGTGCTTTCTCACTTTTGGCAACCGCCGCGGAATCAACTCAGTTTTCTTTTGTAATTTGGCCTCCGCCGCCCAATCTCGCCGGGTCTTACGAATGAGCACCGTTCTGGAAACCATCGATGGCGGCACCCGCTATCTCGAAAAACGCGGAATCGAGGACGCACGGAGGAATATGCAGATGTTGGTGGCCCACCAGCTCGGCTGCACGCGGATGGATCTTTATCTGCAATTCGACCGCATGATCGAGGAAAACGACCTCGCCCCGCTGCGCGAAAGCCTGAAAAAACGCGGTGAGGGCATCCCGCTCCAGCACTTGCTCGGCACGGTTTACTTTCACAAGTATGAGTTCAAAACCGATTCGCGCGCGCTAATTCCGCGGCCTGAAACGGAGGAGCTCGCCGAGTGGATTCTAAAATGGGAGCTGCCCGGCGGTTCACAGGTGCTCGACATGGGCTGCGGATCCGGCGTGCTCGGACTGACACTCGCCAGCGAACGACCCGGCTGGAAAGTCACGCTCGCAGACGTTTCCCTGGATGCCCTTTCACTCGCCAGGGAAAATGCCTCAGCACTGGAAGTAGCGAATGCGGAAATCATCCAAAGCGACCTTTTTTCCGCGATCAGCGGAACCTTCGACGGCATCGTAGCGAATCTTCCCTACGTCGCGGACTCCGAACGGGCAACGATTTCGCGCGAGGTCTCGCATGACCCGGCGCTCGCCCTTTTCTCGGGGCACGATGGCCTCGACCTCATTCGCCGATTCATTCCGGACGCCTTCGGGCAGCTAAAACCCGGCGGCTGGTTGGTTTTGGAAATCGGCCACGATCAGGCTTCACAAGTCTCGGAAATTCTCAAAGCTTCCGCCTTCACGGACATCGAAGTGAAAACCGATCTCTCCGGAATCCCCCGCTTCCCCTTCGCGAGAAGGCCCGAAGAAGTTGAGAGTTGAAGGTTGAGAGTTGAGAGAAAGATGAAGATTTCTCCCAATCACTCGCCACCCGCTCTTCCCCTTCTTCTCTGACTCTCAACTCTCAACCTTTCACTCTCAACTCAATGGACAAACTCGTAGTTCACGGCGGCTCCACCCTTCGCGGGACCATCAATATTTCAGGCTCGAAAAACGCCTCACTGCCGATTCTCGCCGCCGCGTTGCTCACGGAGGACGACTGCATCATCCGCCGCGTGCCGGATGTTTCGGACACGAACTACATGATCCAAATCCTCAGCGCCCTCGGTGCGGACGTGGAGCGCTCCTCCGGCACCGTTCGCATCACCTGCGCGGATATTACGGACGAGGCTCCTTACGAACTGGTCCGCCGGATGCGTGCTTCCATCTGCGTGATGGGGCCGCTGCTGGCGAGAAAAGGCCGCTGCGTCGTTTCGCTTCCTGGCGGCTGCGTGATCGGGGATCGCCCGATCGACCTGCATCTCCGCGGGTTCGAGGCACTCGGCGCAAAAGTCGAATTCGAAGGAGGAAACATCACGCTCACCGCTCCTGACGGACTCCGCGGCGCGGAAATCGACCTCCGCGGCACCCACGGCCCGACCGTCCTGGGCACCGACAACGTGATGATGGCTGCCACGCTTGCGGAAGGCATCACCGTCATCGAATCCGCCGCCGCCGAACCGGAGGTTCTCGATCTTGCGAATTTCCTCAACTCCATGGGCGCGAAAATCACCGGCGCCGGCACCCGCCGCATCGTGATCGAAGGCGTGAAGGAACTGCACGGCGTGGAACATACGGTCATTCCCGACCGCATCGAGGCCGGCACCTTCATGGCCGCGGCTGCTCTCGCAGGAGAAGGCGTAACGTTGCGGCGCGTTTGTCGCGAGCATTTGAAAGCCATCACCGCCGCCATCGAGGAATCCGGCCACCGCGTGGATTTCAACGAGGCGGGCGACGTTTGCACCGTCCACCGTGGCGAGGGCAGCCTCCAGGGCGTGGAAATCAGCACCGCGCCCTATCCCAGCTATCCGACGGACATGCAGGCGCAAATGACCGCGCTGCTTGTCACCACTCCGGGGCTGAGCGTGATCAAGGACACCATTTTCCCGCAGCGCTTCATGCACTGCGCCGAGCTCAAGCGCATGGGGGCCGACATCAAGGTGGACAACGGAACCGCCGTCGTCCGCGGCGTCGCGCAACTCTCCGCCGCGCCGGTGATGGCATCCGATCTCCGGGCTTCCGCCGCCCTGGTGCTGGCGGCTCTAACAGCGAAGGGCTCTACGGAAATCAGCCGCCTCTATCACATCGACCGCGGCTACGAGCACATCGACGAAAAGCTCCTCATGTTAGGCGCTGATGTCGAGCGGGTGAAGGACCGTTGAAACGGCTGTTAGCGGTCGGTTCGCTGAACTCGATAGAACCGGCGGGTTTCCGACGAGGGGTGTGAACGGGTCGACGGCGGCCCGTTGTCGGTCCATGATGCCATGCCGCCGGAGCCTTCGAAGACTGGGGGGCACGTCGTCCAGCGCACCGCGTCGAGACTATACTGTATCTGATAGTTGAATCCCTTTTCGGTAGGGAAAAGTAGTCCCACCGTACCATCGGGATTTTTCATGCATTGGCTGATGGAAAACTCCGCCGCAGGTGCCACAGCGCCCACTCGCGCCTGGACCGGCCGCAGGGAAACGGCCCTTGCAAGCAGCTTGACCTTGACGATCGGAGACGGGCTGGCGGCATTTTTCCGGACGGTGTATTTCAGCACGAGATTGACGGATTTTCCCGGGGCCAGTGGCTTGGAGTAATTGAACGTGCCACCGCCTTTTTTCACGGTGGTGCCGTTTTTGAGAGTTTCTCCGGTCCGCAGACCGGAGATGAGCAGCTGGAATCCTGGAATCGCACGCGAGGAGGCATTTCTAACTGTCACGTTCTGGTCATGGGTTTTCGTGGCCTTGTTATACACCAACTCCTTCCTGGCGGTGACGGTGGGTGTCGACAATGCACCCAGGGTGATGTCGATACTCGTGCTTGCAGATGCTGCCGAGCGGTCGGTGACCTTCACGGTGATTCGGGCGCTGCCCGCGGCATACGGGGCATAGGCGAACCGAAGCAGGCCAGTCCCATCCACGGAGATGCCGGAGAAGATGGCGGGATTGGTGTTAGAAACAATTTCCCAAACATGTTCATCCAAGCCATCGGGATCGGCCATCAGTGGATTGAGGTCCACCTGCGAAGAATCCGCATTGGCATTGGCGGTCACCGGGGCAGGCGTCGAAGTGAACACCGGCGCGTCATTTCTCCAAAAGGCGGGGATATGGAACTCCTTTTCGCTCGAATTCCCCTGAGAATCCTCCGCCCGCAGGACGACCCGGTGGTTGGCCTGCCTGCCCGCCTGATTTCCCACGTCCTGCTCGGCAGGTGTGCCGCTGAGGACTCCGTTCGCGTAAGTCAACCACGATGGCAGAACCGGTGCGGTTTCGACCAGCGTCACGTTTTGTGGAAAACTCCAGAGATCCGTGGGTTTCCACGAATAAGGCACATCTTCCACCGCAGCGGGCGGAGTGCCGCCCAATGGCACGTAGCTTTCAGCCACTGATAGATCGGGGTTCAGGATGTAGAAATGAGGTTTCCCAAACTCCAGCGTAATGAGCACCGAGCGCCCGGCGTCAAGCGCCAGCAGGCGCAGGGGCGACCCGTCAAATAACGGACCTTCCGCGCCGGCCGCGAATGTCTGAGCGTTCCAACGTTGGATCCGCGTCTGCATTCCGGACTGCACGATGGTGAGAAGCTGGTCTGTCCGCCACAGGGCATCGACAAACGTGTTAGACAGTGTGGCGATGCGGGTGGGTCCGCTGGCATCGAAGATCACGCCACTGCCTACCACCACTTTCGAGCCATCCGGACTGATGCGGATCGGCTTGGCGACGGAAAAGTTCCAGCCATCGTTCGCCTGAAAAGTCTCCGAGATTTCCCCGGTGGGCGTGACCGTGTCATAACAGAGGGTGTTGGGAGTGATGCCGTCACGAAAATGATACATGCGGCGGTTAACCGGATCCCAGCGGTTGTAACTGCCGGCATAGTAAGCCTGTGAAATCGTGGAGATGTTAGCACCGGCAGAGGAGAAGGTCATCAGGCCGGCATTCGTCCAAAAATAGGGAAACGATCCTGCCAGGGAAAACCCGCGTGGCATGGAAGACAGGGTGAGAAACGGGATTTCCGCCGGATTCACATCACCGAGGTTCAAGGTTCTAACGACCTGGCTTTTTGAAACCGTGAAGACCTGATGGGTTTCGTTGGAGTAATCAATGAAATCCGGTGTGCCGACGAATGGCAGAGTGGGCAGATATCTAAGCTGGGAAGACGACCAACGGAAGAGGCTCAGATGGGCGTTGCTGGGAAGCAGGAGATTTCCCTCCCTGTCCAGCAGCACGTCATCCGGTGTGAACGAGAGCCCGCGCGGGTCGATCTGCTGCCCGGGGACGGGCACCGACAAGGCAGTGAGCGGAACCACCTGCACCCGCAAGCCGTGGAGGTCGAGGCTGTCCGGAAGGAAGGTCACGGCATCACTTCCGGAGACCGAAACGCGCAGGGCGTTTCGGCCTAACATGAACGTGCCGCTTTGCACCAGGGTGTTCTTGTAGGCAACCAACATGTTCCCACGCAGGACGATCGGAATATCCGCACCGTTAAAGGCAATATCGGTAAATGCGCCGCCAAGACTGTTGGTATAACCCAGCGATTCAGTAGAATAAATCGTGCCCGAGTCATCGACCACTCGCCGGCCATCAGGAAAGACAAAACAGCGCGAGGCGTTTGGATAGGTATTGAGATACGGGCTGTCCACCGCGCGCTTGAGAAGTCCATCGGCTCCGATTTCCAGATAGAACATGTCCGGAGTTGAATGGACGGCGCCACGGAAGAATGCCTTGTTCTGCGCTGCTGCAACGGAGAACCGAGTCCCTGGCGAAGGAACGTTGAAGGTGGAGAGCAATGCACCGTTTCGCTTGTCCAGTGTGGTGTAGTTACCGTCTCCAGTGCCGGAGACCAGAATATCGTTGAGACCGAAGAGGCATCGGATCGTCAGCGCGTTATTCCCGAACACAAGTCTGCCACTACCATCAGTATTGAAGCGGACAAGCGCACGATCTTCGGCCACAAAAATGCCCGATTCGTCTGTCCAGAGTGCGGTAGCCGGTGCTTGTAGTGGAATGGATGGAAGCCATGTCCGCAGGGCAAGGTCATAGCGCTCGATGCGGCTCGGACCATTAAAGGCAAACAAATGGACATCGCCGGCGCGAATCGAATGCCCGGCGAATTCACCACCGACTTTGGGTGTTCGCACGACGATGGGATGTGACGCGGAGGAGCCATATGCATTGATGGCTCT
The DNA here is from genome assembly GCA_031412525.1 of Akkermansiaceae bacterium. Classification (GTDB taxonomy): domain Bacteria; phylum Verrucomicrobiota; class Verrucomicrobiia; order Verrucomicrobiales; family Akkermansiaceae; genus Luteolibacter. Next base: position 135,266 of record JANODE010000012.1, read on the forward strand.
GATTCGATAGGAATACTCGGTATCCGGTAGTGCGTTCTGATCGGCGAACTCCGTGCTGTTGAAAGCGAGAGATCCAAGATCCGTCCAACTGGGAGGATGGTATCCGAGTCCTCGCTCAACGGTGAACGTGTCTTCGTTGCTCGAATTGTCCTTCCAGGTGAGGAAGACTAAAATTGGTGAATTCACCACCCCATTCACCATCGTGACTCCGGACGGCGCGGTGTCTCCTGATAGGGTAACCGCTGAAACCTGGCTGGATAGATCACCCGTCAATCCGCCGTTGATGACCTGGATCTGAAAGTAATAGGCGCTGCCCGCGGTCAGTCCGCTACTGGTGAACGTGGTGCTGCCCGGAGGCACCATGAATTCTGATGGAGTGCCGGAAGTGGTGGTGGAACGCATGACCCGGAATCCGGTCTCATTGTTCGCATTGTCGTTCCATGCCAGAGTGATCGAATCACTGAAAACGCGGGTGACTTTCAGGCCGTAGGGCTCGCCGACCGGCTGTCCAGGATCTGCTAACGTGGCGATGGAGTATGCGGCCGGGTCCGAACTCAACGCACCCGCCCTTGCCACCACCCGGAACTCGTAGGTCATTCCGGTCTGGAGCCCGCTGACCGTGCCAGCGGTGGTATTGGCCGCGACAGTAGGACCCGCAGACCACGCAGCCTGCGGCAATCGGTAATCAATGCGGAAGCCATCCTCGTTGTCCGAACCGTCCTGCCATCCGAGGGATACACTGTTAGTCGTGCGACCGGTGGATGTCAGGTTCATCGGAGCGAGAGGTTTGGTCGATGAAACGTGGACCGTATCGAGCGCATCATCAAGGATGCTGAAAGCCGGCTGTCCGTTGATGGATGAAACGAGAAGCAAGCGCGTGGAATCCAACGCTAACAGCCGAAGCGGAGTGCCGGCGGCTTGTTTGACGAGGGTTCCGGCGACCCACCCCGGACTCGTCCACGTCTGGAGCTGTGTCGAACCGTTAAAAGCTCTGGCGGTCACAAGCTTACCGCCGAACCATGCCGCGTCCCCAAAACCATTCGCCAGTGATGCGGTCTGGGTGAGATTGGCAGCGTTGAATACCCTGCCATTGCCGGTCACTACCGTGGACCCATCCGGACTGACGCACAGCGGCGCAAGGGGGGTGAAATTCGTATCGGGAGATTTCACAGTCGCCGTGATCAACCCCGCGCTGTCAACGACGTCGTATTGCAGGCTCTGCTGGATGTTGTTGTTAAGGTGGAAGACCCTGCGATTCACCGGATCCCATTCATTGTGGAAGGTATTACCATATTGGATGCTGGCCACACTTGATAGATTGGTTCCATCTGCTGAATAGCTCCTCACCAAACCTGCTTCATATACTATGGGAAAGCCACCAGCGACGACGATCCCGCGCGGAGAAGCTGTCAGGGAAAGGACTGCTGCCTCAACGGGACTACCCGCGGACAGATTGATTTTTCGGACCTCTCTGCTAGAATAGCCAATCCACGCGCTATGATCCGCGGACGAATAGGCAAAGCGCGCAGGCACTTCGCTCAAAGGCAAGGTGGGCAGGTATCCGCGCAGCGATGAAGACCATCGGAACAGGCTGACATGGGATTTGCTGAGCAGCATCACATTGCCGTCCTTGTCGGAAAGGATGTCATCCGGAGCAAATGCCAGTCCGTTAGGGTTCACTGGAGTATCAGGCGCAGGTGCCGAAATCACGTCCAGCGCAAGCACGCGTACGCTCAACCCGCGGGTGCTCACGGCATCCAGGGAAAACACCACGGCGTCGTTTCCCGAAACTGCGACTCTCAGGCCGTTTTTTCCGAGCGCAAAAGAACCGGCCTCGATCAAGGCGTTGTTGTAGGCGAGCAGGCGGTCGCCCCGCAGCATGATCGGCACGTCAGAGCCACGGAAGTCGAGATCGGTGAAGGGCTCGCCGAGGCTGTTGTTGTATTGCAGTGTTTCGCTGTGATACACGGTGCCGGACTCATCTGCCACGCGGGCACCATTCGGGAAAATGAAGGTTCGTTTCGCGTCTGGATAGGCTCCATGATACGGGCCATCGCCGCTCTTGATCAGATTCCCGGTGGCATCGACATCCATGTAGAAAATTTCGGAAGGGGAAACGTTGGTCGTCCGGGCGAAGATCCTCCCGGTCGTCGGTGAGATGGAATGTCCGCTTCCCGCATAACTGGCTTTGAAGGCCGCACGAAACTCTCCCGTATTCCTCGTTAGGGAGACATAACTGCCGCCATTGTAAATCTTTTCCTGATAGATCAGCGTATCACCGATAATGAGGATTTTTTGGATCGTATCATTCGCGTTGCGAACCGGGGTGCGCGAAGTGCCGTCCAAGCCCATACGGACTAACAGTTTTCCCTCGGCGACAAGAATTCCAGCAGCATCCACCCACAAGGCGGTGGGGGGCGCTTGTAGCGGAATCGGTGTCAACCAGGCACGTGACCCCAGGTCATATCGCTCGATCCGGCCGGGACCGCTGAATGCGAAATAATAGACATCGCCAGCCCGCATGGCGTGGCCGGTAAACGTGCCGCCAAGTGACGGAGTTTTTACTCCTGCATAAAAGAATCCAGACGATCCCGCACCGTTCACGGCTTTGACCCGGTAGGTGTAGGATGTATCAGGTATCACGCTTAAATCCGTTAGGTTTGTCGCATTGAAGCCTGTTCTTCCCACTTCCGTCCAGACCACCGACGGAACCCCGGACCGCTCGATCACGAATTCATCCTCATTGGTCGAATTGTCCTTCCAAGTGAGGGAAACCGAATAGCCGCTTCCTGCCACTGCGGTGAATACCGAAGGAAGCGCCGGCACGACGGCACTGGCCAGCGTGCTGACGTTCAGTGAGGACGACAAATCGCCAACAAACGCGCCGTTCACCACCTGAATCTGATAGTTATAAACCGTGCCGGGTAACAGTGGTGCATCGTTGATCGAGGTTGCCCCGGCAGGTGCGGTCAGCAGCACTCCCCCGGCAGGGCCGCCCGCTGTAGATCGGCGGATGCGGAAACCGGTTTCGTTTGCCGAGTGGTCGTTCCACTGCAGCGTGATCCGGTTTTCAGAGATGCGGGTCGCCCGGAGATCATAAGGCTCGCCGCCCGGGTCGTTTCCGGAAATCAGGGTTCTGGTAGATACCGTGGAGGAAGGATCAGAAATAAAACCCTCACCGGTGGCGCTGACCCGGAATTCATAGTCGGTTCCAACGGACAGCCCGGTGACCAACGCGTCTGTGACACCTGCCCCTACCGCAGGACCGGCAATCCAGCCGTCTGATCCCGTTCGGTATTCGATCTGAAATCCATCTTCATTACCGGACAAATCCTGCCAACCCAGGGCTACGGAAGTCGTCGTCCTCGCACCGACAAGAAGCCCAGCCGGCGCCAATGGGCGCGTCGGCGACGTGTGGACGGTTTCGAAGGCCGCATCCAGAATGACGAAGCGCGGCTGTCCATCCACAGCAGTCACCACCACGGTCCCCGCGGGGGTTTCAAACAATCCGAGAGGATTTCCAGCGAAAGTTCGGACCACCGCCCCCGGCAGATAGCCATCACCTTCCCACGTTTGCAACTGGCTCGCGTCGTTCAACGGCCGCAGCGTCGCGAGTTTTCCACCCGTCCACAGGGCGTCGCTGATGGTATTGGAAAGGTTCACGCTCCGGACCAGTCCCGCGGCATTGAATCCGATACCGCTCCCTAGCAGGATTTGGGATCCATCCGGTTTTACCCGAATCGGAGGAGCGACGGTAAACTCAATGTTAAGCGTGGAAGCCGCACCACTTCCGGTGATCTGGCCGTTTGGGTTGACCGATTCATAAAGAAGATTGTCACCGATGATACCGTCACGGAAATGATAGATCCGCCGGTTCACCGGGTCCCATGTGTTGTGAATGCTTTGATCGCTGGAAGTGCCGATTGAGAGGATCTCGCCCGCAGCCGAGAAGGTCGTCATTCCCCGCCCGGTTACTGCGCAGGGAAAAATTCCCGCCATCACAAATCCACGCGGAGGTGTCGGCAGATTGAAGAGCGGGACCTCTATTGGATCCGGGACAGACAGGTCCAGCTTCCGGACCACTGCTGACGGATACGCAAGATACACGCTGTGATCTGACGCGGAGTAGGAAGCAAAATCCGGCGAACCTGCCAGTGGGAAACTGCCGGTGTACTGGCGGCTCGCGGGCGACCAGCGGAAAAGACTTCGCTGCGCCTTGCTGACTAACAGGAGATTTCCATCCTTGTCGGGAAATACCCTGTCCGCCGTGTAGGCCAACCCGTTAGGACTGGCGGCAGGCCCGGGTAGCTGAGGCAAAAGTAATGTTAGAGCGACAACATGGACCAGCGGATTTCCACCATTGCCCGGCGAGAAAACGAAAGCATTGCCACCATCGACAGTCACCTCGATACCCGTCGTTGCACCCACCGGACCACGGCCGGCTTCCACCATTGAGGCCGAATAGCGGATCAAGTCCCCGCCGCGCAGGACCACCAGCTCGTTTCCGCTGAAAGCGATGTCCGTGGCAGTTCCCGCCAGACTGGCCGAATAACTGATGGATGGAGCGGAGTTGATGATTCCGGCAGAATCCACCACCCGGTTTTCTGCGGGAAACACCCACGTCCTCGTCGCATCGGGAAATCCATTATTGGTGTTTTGGGACGAAAAACCGCCGACCATTCCGTCATCCGTGTAACTCGCGCTCCGCAGATCGCCCGAAATCGTGTCCGTCCTCGAATAAAGACGGTTAGACAACGGCGCATGGCTGCACGAGTCGACCGATATGAAGTTGCTGGTGGTAGATGAAATCGTGGCTCCGGTCAGGCGGTTGAATATCGTCACCCGAGTACTGAAGTTGACGCGGTTCAGGGCGATCACCAGGTTTCCATCCAGAAAGATCGCTCCCACGCTGCCGGCGGCTGTTCCTAACAAACTCTCACCTCCCAAACCAACACCATATCGGTAAATGGACGCTCCGTAGGCTACCACCGAGCCTGTTTCATCCGTCGCCATTGCCGTCGCTCCGGACCGTGGCAGCGTGAAGGACGGCGACCATGTCATCGTCCCCGTGTGATAGCTTCTGACCTGATCGGTATAGAGAAACCTCGTTTCGCTCCCTGTCCTTTCGCTGACCACCCATGGCGTCTGTCCGGCGGCGATGCCGCTGGCTAACAGCAGCAGCCGGAACAGGTGGCCTAACATTGTAAATTGAATTGGAGAGAAGGAAAAATTCATGATCCGGGACCGTTCCTGGCGGCCATTGTTAGCCGACTGTTGGCAGCTATCCAGCCACTTAACAAGACTGATCCGTGTTGCATTCACGTAGAGCAAGCATGGAACTACATGCATTTCGCACCCTCACAAGGCGGAGAGGGCGTGCGATCTCCACGTCATTTAGCAAAACAAACAGCGGTCGGTCATCCGGTTGAGCGAGGCGCGGGCGAGAGGGAAGGTTTCCGCGATGAGATAGAGAAGCTCGCGGGTATCACCGGCCACTCCGGGACGGTTGGCGGCGTTGCGGAAGGATTGGCGGGCGAAGGATTCGTAAAAGTCGATGTTGGGTGCGCCGTTGCGCTCGGAGCGCTGATGGAGGAAGCCGGCGAAGATTCCGGTTAGAACGAGAAACTGTTCGCCCGCGGCCACTTCGAGCTGGAAGCGAAGCATGCCGCCGGTGGATTGAATGACGGAGATGAAATCAACGGCGTGCGTGACCCAGCCCGGCATCGATCCCGGCCGTGACGACTGGTGGCGCGAGTCGAGCTTTTCGACCAGAACCCCGGCGACATAATCCGCGAGCCCGGCGTGGTCGATGCCGCCGACGACGAAGGCGTGGCGTACCAGCACATAAAAATAGAGCGAAGGGGAAACCGGCAGGGCAACCGGGCTTTCCAACAGCGCACGATGGATTTCCTTCAGGTCAAGCAAGGCGGTGACCGCGTCCGGGTCGTTCCAGAGTTTTGCCAGCGCCTCGGATTTTCCGTCGGCGGCTAGGGAGGATTCCACGAAGGCGACATCCGCGGGAGTCATTCCCGCCCGGGCAGAAGCGATCCGATGCATCATGAACCGTAACCTAGCAAACAATGTGCCATGCCGCCACTCCGCAATGACGTGGGATCCAGGCTCTCTCATTTTGAAATAGCTGATAGCCAAGTCCTTTCGCAGTAGCGGCGGACCGTGGTTGCTGCGTCTCGCAGCAACGTCACTTTGAGGTGGGACGCCACACCCCTCTTTTCACGTGGCCCGGCCTTGAGACACATGCACATCCTAAACGAGGTAGGCATGATGTGGGATCAACGTTCGGGAACGCATACCGCCCGCCAGCGGTTAGATCAAATCCGGATGTCATGAAAAAAGACGGCCCGATGGTCGGACCGTCTCTGACCGATGGGGAGATGTGGTGAAAAAAGCGGCTTGTCGGAGGATCAGGCGGTGGCCTTTTTGCGGCGGAGTCCCTTGAAGGCGATCGCGGCGACGAAGGCCACGACGGCGCTCATCGGTGGTGCCGGAGCGGCTGGAGCAGCCGGGGCGAAGTTGAGCATTCTGGAAAGACCGGTTTTCGCATCTTTCACGGTAAGGACGAGCTTGTCCCCGGTGGAAACCACGCTGGTGATTTTCGAAACCGTTTGCACACCGCCTCTGGATTCCACGCTGATGACGGGGGTTCCGGGGAGGGCTCCATCGGTTTTGGCATTCCATCCTTCCGAGCGGACCGTGTAGTTATCAGCCTCGAATCCGGAGCCTTGTGTATTGCCGAAGACGATCGTGTCCCATGAAGTGTTGGCCCCACCAAAGAAGTTGATGAAACCGTAGGGCTCAGCGCTGTTTTTCCCGGAGTTCGGGCCTTTTTCGATCGGATTGCCGTAGTAGGATTCCGGCAGCATGCTCATCAGGTTGGCGGTGGTAAAATCAGCCACCAGAACTCCCTTGTCGTAGAACTTCAAGTCGTTCGCCGAGTCACCTGCCGACCAATAGAGGCCGAAATAGGAGCTCGATTCGTTGAGCTTGAGGGCGGTGGTGGCAACTTTTCCAATGCCCTCAACCGCATAAGGCGTGCCTATGGGCGATGAATCACTCGGCGCGCCGCCATAGACATCCGCCTTGATGACGTTGAGCTGATCGAAGGTGCCGACGCCTTCCCAAACGACATTCTGGCGGACTCCGAGGAGGTTGTCGAAAGTCTGGACGCTGGTGCCTTTAAGGCTGGAATTGAAAGCACCGACTCCCTCGGAAGTCGTGATGACCATGCTGTAGTCCGTGGCAACGGAAGCGGCATGGGAGTGGAAAGAGGCCGCGGCGAGAGCCAGGAGAGCGACGAGGACTGGGGAGGTTTTCATGTTTGGCGGTGGATAAGGGTGGTGGTGGCGCGTTCCTATCCGCTTGAGAGATGCCAAGATTTGAAGAGGTCTTTTAAGTGATTGAATTTGAGCACAATCAGCCGCCGACCGACCTTCTGACCCGCGATGCGCTGGCGAGGCATCGGTAAAATTTACAGTGATTTTGATGGTCTGAATGTAAGTTTTTCCTGTCCTTACTTCCGCTCACTGCTTGCGGCCAAACAGAAATGCTGCAGCGATGCCAGCGAGAAATCCGCAGAGATGGCCCAGCCATGAGATGCCGGGTTGGCCCGGAAGCACGCCAAGAAGCATCCCGCCATAGCCAGCCAAAAGTCCGAGCGAGATCAGCACCCCGCCGACGCTGCGTTCGACAAATCCACGACAAACAAGGAACCCGAGATACCCGAAAATCACCAGACTCGCTCCCAAATGCACCGTCCCAGCACCGCCGAGCAGCCAGACGCCACCGCCGCCAACCACTGTCACCCACAGACTGAGCAGGAGAAACCGGCGGCTTCCACCCGACATCACCAGCCCGCCTAGCAGGAGGAACGGCAGCGAATTGGAAACAAGATGCCCGAAACCCACGTGCAGGAAGGGCGAGAAAAAAATTCCCAAAATCCCCTGTTCCGATCGCGGGCGGATTCCAAATCCATCCAAGCTCACCACCGGCAGCAAAAAATCCACCCCTTCCGTGATCCACATGACGGCGACCAGCCCGAATAGAAGCAGGGCATGTTCCTTAATCGATGTTAGAAGGGGTTTGGCAGCGGGCATCACGACGTGAGAAGCATAGGGAAGGACCGTTCGACGGCAAGGATGAGAACCGACGCTCCACACTTGCCGATGTGGCCCCGGCGCGACATGTTCGCTCCCATGATCCGCCTCATCGCATCCATCGCGCTTTTCAGTCTGGCCGCCGCCTCCGCGCAGTCTTATGCGCCGGTGAACGAGCGCCCGCCAGCCATTGCTCGTGAGTTCCGCGCGGCGTGGATCGCCTCGGTTTACAATCTCGACTGGCCCAGCTCATCCGGCCTCAGCGCGGGAAGCCAGCAGGCAGAATTGCGCGGCATCCTCGACAAACTGGTCGCCCTGAAAATGAACGCGGTTGTTTTCCAGGTCCGCTCGCAATGCGACACAATCTATCCGTCGTCGATCGAACCGTGGAGCCCGTTCCTCACCGGCACGATGGGACGCTCTCCAGGCTATGATCCCCTCGCCTACTGCATCCGCGAGGCGCACGCCCGGGGCATCGAAGTGCATGCCTGGTTCAACCCGTTCCGCGCGCTTTCTAACAATTCCCAGGCTGTCGCGCAGAATCACGTCACTCGCGTCGCCCCGCAGACCACGAAAAAATTCGGCACCATGACCTGGTGCGATCCCGCCCAGTCGGACACCCGCGCGCGGGCGCTCAATGTCATCCTCGATGTCGTCCGGCGCTATGACATTGATGGCGTGCACCTAGACGATTATTTCTATCCGTATCCATCAGGCAGCCTTTCCTTCGCCGATGGAAAAAGCCCTGCCGAGCGCCGGGCCTACGTCGATGCATTTGTCAGCAATCTTTACGCCGCCGTGAAGCGGCAGAAGTCATGGGTGCGCGTCGGCATCAGTCCGTTCGGCATCTGGCGGCCCGGCGTGCCCGCTGGCATCGAGGCTGGCATCGACAGCTATAAACAGCTCGCCGGCGACTCGCGGAAATGGCTGAAAAACGGCTGGGTGGACTACCTCGCGCCCCAACTTTATTGGCGGATTTCCCCTCAAAAGCAGAGTTTCCCAGCGCTCCTGAATTGGTGGCGGCAGCAGGGATCGCGCCCCGTCTGGCCGGGCATCGCCACCGAGCGCATCGGCGGCCCCGAGGACAACCGCTCGGCCTCGGAGATCACAAGCCAGATCGATCTTTCCCGGAAAATCGGCACCAACTGGAACGGCCACATCCATTGGAGCGCCAAAAGCCTCGTGAAAAACAAGGGCGGCATCGCCACCCGCCTCGCAAGCACCTACACCCAGCCCGCCGCTGTTCCGCCGATGCCGTGGATCAGCAGCAAGGCTCCGGCCGCCCCTGGGGTAAGTGCGAATGCCAACGCTAACGGAACATCGATTCAATGGCAGCCAGACGGAAACACCGCGAAGATCGCCGTCCAAGCCCGCATCGACGGCACCTGGCGCACCATGAAAATTTCACCGAGCGGATCAAAAGGCACTACCATCCCGCGCGCCGACACCATCGCCGTCACGGCTTTTGATCGATTCGGAAACGCCAGCCCGCCGAAGGTTCTCGGCTTGAAATGATGGAGAAGCCCGAGTTCGATCCCTACCGGACACCAGAGGCTGGGGATTCCTCGCATCCGGACATCGCGGCGCTTGGCGAACTGGTGCGCGCCTGGGAGAAACTCCGGCTGCTTTACAACGGCCTCATGATCCTCCCCGGTCTGGGCGTGCTCACGCTGTGGGTCATCCGGGGAAATCTGCCCATCCCCGGCGCGATCGCGTTCGGGATCATCGTCGGTATCGGGGCGAACACCGCGTTTTTCCTCGGACCGCTGGCCGAACTCTATCTGCGTGCGGTCTTCCGCAGTGGCGAGGGAATCGGTAGAGGAAGGTGGCTCATTTTCACCGCAGGGCTGGTCGTTTCAGGAGCGGGGGTGCTTTTTTCGTGCATCATCCCCGTTTTCTGGCCGCAGGTGTGAGTGGAACGGCCTGAGCAGAAGGCCGAATTGAAACTTGAAGACGAGTCAACTTTTGCTAGCGTTCCTTCATGCTTGTACGGGAAATCACGGAATCCCTGAAAACTCTCAGTCAGACCGAGCTTCTGGAATTGAAGCGCTCGGTTGACGAGCTGTGCGAGCCCATCAAGAAGCCCACCGAGCCCGGGAACGATCGCAAAGCACGGATCGCGAAGGCAAAGAGCGAGATCTTCGCCGAATACGATTTCCTGCTCAGCGAACTCGCAAAGTAACGATTGGGATGTTCGATTTTTTGGAAATCGAAGACGTTCTCGATCTTCATGAGGAATCCCTGCGGCGCTACGGCGGGGCAAATGGCTCACGCGAGCCCGGCCTTCTCGATTCCGCGCTCGCTGCAGCGGTGAACACGTTTCTTTACATGGACGGCGATGCCTTCGACGTGGCAGGCCGCCTACGCATTCCACCTCGCGGAATCACAGTGCTTTTTTGATGGAAACAAACGCACAGGTGTCGGCTCCGCCCTCATGTTTTTGAAACTGAATGACATTCCCTCCCATGGCGCCCCCGAGATCGAGCGGCATCTCTACGACGCCATAATCAACATCGCGAAACACGAACTCGACAAACCCCGGCCTCGCCGCCCTGTTGCGGAAGGTTTTCTCGTAGGAAATTCCCAAGAAAACCCGGAAATCAGGCCCCGCGCTTTTTACCTTCTCCGCCCTTGCCACCAGCCGGACCAGCGCATTGACTTCCCGCCACTCGAAATTTCCTCACCGTGAAAGCCCACGAACTCTACACCGCCGTTGACCCCGCCATTGTCACCCAGATCCTCGATTGGTTCCGCACCAACGACAAGAATGTGTATCGATCCGCCGTCGCCACCCTTGCCGGAAACCGCAAGCTCCGTCCCATTTTCATCGAGAAAAAATCCATGGCCGATCAATACGCCTGGATCAACAAGACCCTGAAACTCAAGGCCTGCGACACCATCGGCGAGCACCTCCTGCAAGCCTACCTCATGGCCGGCCAGCAATCGCTGCTCGCCATGTTCTGTGACGGCATGGGCATCCCCCACGACGGCAAAGGCTCCGTCGTCGGCGACCTGCCCAAGAAACTCGACCCCGAGCGCCTCAACACCACCATCGACCGCCTCGTCGATATTTTCGATCCCAAGCTCCTCACCGTTTACCTCCACTGCTTCAACATGCAGATCCCCGGCGGCTGGCCCGAGCTCAATGCCAAGCTCGAGTCCGACGAACGGCTCGTGCTGGCGTGAAGAGTTGTTGAGAGTCTGGAGTTGAGAGTTGAGAGTCAGATTCAAGATTCCACCTCTTCGCTCTCAACTCTCAACCATCCACTCTCAACTTCTCCCGAATGCCCAAAGTTTACGTCAAGACCTACGGCTGCCAGATGAACGAACGCGACTCCGAACAGGTCGCGAAAATGTTCTCCGAAGGCGGCTACACGGTCACGGCTGACGAAAACGAGGCCGATGCCATCCTGATCAACACCTGCTCCGTTAGGGACCAGGCGGAACAGAAGGCGCTCGGCAAGATGGGCACCATGATGCACAAGGGCCGCGACCGGAAGCACGTCGTTTACGGCTTCATGGGCTGCATGGCCCAGTCGCGCGGCGAGGAGCTTTTCAAATCCGTGCCCAGCCTCGATGTCGTCGTCGGCACGCAGAAATACCACAAGGTGTTCGAATACGTGGACACCATCCTCCAGCGCCGCCTGGAGGCACGGATGGACGATCCCACCTACTCCCTGCGCGGCACCAGCGTCTGCGATACAGCCGAGGAGGAAGGCTCGCAAAACACCATCCGCGACCACGTTCCGAAAGCCCACGAGGCCAGCGCCTTCGTCTCCATCATGCAGGGCTGCAACATGCGCTGCTCGTTCTGCATCGTCCCCGACACTCGAGGAAAAGAACGCGGCCGCCCCATCGCGGACATCGTCGGCGAAGTCCGCCACCTCGCGGCGCACGGCGTGAAGGAAGTCACGCTGTTAGGCCAGATCGTCAATCTCTACGGCCGCACCGAGTTTCCGAAAATCGACGGCAAGTCGCCATTCGT
>JANODE010000013.1:0-31050 GCA_031412525.1 Akkermansiaceae bacterium
ACGCGGACCGCTCAAGCCGCTGACTTGATAGGCTTCCACCATGGCGGCCCTTTGTTCCACGGAATAGCGCAGGCGGCCCCGACGATCGGACTTTAAGATAGCATTGCTCGTAGCAGTCATAATCCGCAACGCTATGACTGCCATGCTACGCTCCGGACAGAATCTTCAGATGGTGCTGTGAACCCCGCTTACCTTCCGGCTACAGCGTGTCCGGTGGCGGGCCTTCCTCTGTAGTCGGTTACGACGCGGAGGGCAGATATTACACGGTTGCCGCTTCTGGCAGCACCCACACCAACAGCTATTTTCCTGGCACCGCCACCCGCGCCAATCTCACCACCACCGAGGGTTCCACCACCATCCTCACCCGAACTCTGTACTTCGATCGTATGCAGCGGCTCCGGGGCATCGTCACCGCCAATGCCTCCGGCACGGCGCTTTCCCGCCATGGCTACACCTTGGACAATGCCGGGCGGAGAAAAACCGCCACCCGCGAGAATGGCCAACGCTGGGACTACGGCTATGACACGTTGGGTCAGGTGACATCCGCACTGAAGAAATTCCCGGACGGCACCACGCCCATTCCCGGTCATGCCTTTTCGTATGTTTACGACGGGATTGGAAACCGGAAGAGCGCCGTTCAAGGCGGCACCGGCATGGCGGTCGCTTACCCTGAGGGAAATACCAATGCAATCAACCAGTACAAGCGGATTGAGACCGAAGACGGACGCTACATCCTCGGCGAGGCTCCCTCTGGTAATGCTGTCATCATCAACGGCGATCCCACCGCTGCGGCCCGTCCGGGAGGGCTGGGATTCTACTGGAAACAGTTCACCGACAGCAACTCCACCGCTCCGCTCTGGAGCAATGACAGTGTTGCCAGCAATGGTGTCACCATCGCAGGTCGCACTTGGACGCCCGCCGCCGTGGTGGTGCCCATCTACGACGAAGATGGTAACTTGAAATACGACGGCCGATGGGATTACAGTTGGGATGCGGAGAACCGCCTGATCCAGATGAAAGCCTCGTCCGCCGCCCTCGCCGCCGCCACCGCCTCCGGGATTCCCTGCGAGAAGCTGGACTTCGCTTACGATTCGCAGGGTCGGCGCATCTCCAAAACCGTCTCCACTTCCACGAACGGCACGACTTGGACTTTCGCCAGAAACCAGCGCTTCCTCTACGACGGATGGAACCTGATCGCGGAATACAGCACTGCGGAGGCGACTCCCAACAGCCTCACCCTGCAGGCCACCCACACCTGGGGGATTGATCTTTCCGGCGCGCCGCAGGGCGCGGGCGGCGTCGGCGGCCTGCTCGCCACGCACCTGGTCGCGGCACCCGCCTCCGCTTGCTACCCGGCCTACGACGGAAATGGCAATATCAGCGCTTGGATCGACGGTGCAGGTGTCTTGCTTGGGCGGATGGACTACTCGCCGTTCGGGCAACTGATTACGCAATACAAGTTCACCCCAACGGTGAGCACGACACTGTCGCGGCTGGGATTCGGTTTCAGCACGAAATACACGGATGCGGAGTCCGGACTGCTTTATTATGTGCTCCGGTATTATGATCCTGTGTTGGGAAGATGGTCTTCAAGGGATCTGATAGAAGAACACGGGGGGATGAATATATATGGATTTGTCAACAATAGCCCCGTTTCATTCCTAGATGTTCTTGGGCTGGCCCCGAACGAGTCTGCAAAACCCACCACTTGGTTTGTTGATGGGCGAGGTCATCCCTCCGACTTTTTCAAGAGAGCCGCATCGTTCATCGTGGACAAAGGTAGTTATCGGGTAAAAATTCTAAAAAGCACGTTTAAAGATGATCATGTCTATACTGCTGCTAACAATCATGAGCTGAGACACATTACAAGTGTTGCTAATTCACCAGAGAAAAACGCCGTGCCTTACAAACAAGTTTTTTGTGTCACCGAGAATGGAAAAAAAACACTGAAATACTTCAGATTCAACGGCAAGGAGGTGGCCGTTGAATTTTTTCCTGATAAAGGAGAAATTATGTGGACAGGCGAGACTGCTGTTCAGCTCGCCACAATTAATGCTGAAGGAACTGAAGAGTCGAAAGAGCTTGATAAAGAAGTTGCGGATTTAGAACTTGCTATAATAGGTGATAAAAATCCAGCTAAAGATATTACTGACCGGATTGTCAGGTTGAAAGGTACATCGATTGCAAGAAAGGCCCAAATCGGCAAACCTGGCGATCTGCCCGAATGGGCGGCATTCAAGAAGGCTGTCGCAGATGAAAAGAAAAAAATCAATGATATGCAACAAACGTGGGAGTGGTTTAGTCCGAAAAACGTTTACCCGGAATTGATGAAATGAAAAATATACTTAGAATTTTACTTTTGTTGGCGGTTGGGGTGGTCAGGGTCTACTCGTCCGTTCCCGCTGCGCCATATGTGTATGTCGTGACCAATTCTGCTTCGTCTCACTTGTTTGTCATGTTGACTGACGATGCGACACATGGCAGATTCGGCCCCGCAGGGAAATGTTACAAAATTGGCGCTGATGGAAAATTTGTGGAAATATGGAATGTAAGTGGATGGTATTCCTATCCAGGAAGCGTATATCTGTCTGGCTCGGGAGAGGTGTTGGCACGAGTTATGTGTATCAATCATCCTGTCAGCGATGTTGGTAAAATGGAATCGTTGGTATTTTATAAGCATGGATCGCCGCTCAAGACATTCCTCGTTAAAGATATCATTAATCCTGAGAAAGTAAGGGTGTCGCCGTTTTTAGATGAGTATGAGATTGTCAATTATTACTCCGAATTTGCTCCTGTTATGATTGAGGGATCGAAAGTTCCTGACAACAAAAGAACGCCAAACGTATTGCGAGCAATTGAACGAAGGGGGGCGGATTCGCAGTTTTTCTTGATAAGAAATCGAGAGCTTGAATGGCTTATATTTGATATGATTGACGGCTCACTGATTGATCGCGGGCTTGAACTTGATGAGAAGAAAAACTGAGGAGTGAACCCAAGGAGTGTGCCGTCTCAGGGGGCGGCCCCAAATCTCCGGTGAATGGTTTCGATCCTCGCTGATTAACGTTGCTAAGGTCCGTTCCGGCAGGCGAGCATTCGTGATATGTGAGTCAAGTCGCCAATGGGATAGTTATTGAGAGAGTGTTTCGCTTTCTACCACATATGCAGCGATGCGCAAAAGTTTAAAAGGTTTGAAAATACATTACTCATCAATCATGACGCCATACCGATTCTTTTCAATGTTCCTGATTTTGATGGGAACAAGTTGCATATCTTCCGCTGCTCCAGCATACGCTGCGCCCTCTTCACCGCGCGTGATTTTTGATTTCAATCTCGCTTGGAGATTCATTCGGGAAAATATCGCCGGAGCCGAGCAGACTGAGCTAGATAATTCGACGTGGCCGGACGTGAGCACCCCACACACCTACAATGACGCTGATTCATATGCAGGACTCGCCAGCCACAGTGGCGGCGACCGGGAAGCTTGGACGGGAATCACCTGGTATCGCAAACATTTTAAACTTCCGGCCAACGCCGAGGGGCGGAAAGTGATTCTCGAATTCGAGGGTCTGAAGCAGGCGGGGAGATTCTGGATTAACGGAAGAGCGGCGGGGCGTTTCGAGAACGGAGTTACCGCCTGTGGACTCGATCTGACGGATTTGGTGGTTCACGGGGGGGCGGACAACGTCATCGCCGTGAGGGTGGACAACAGCGACGACTATCGGGAAGAGGCGACCGGCGTGGGATTCCAGTGGATGGGCCGTGCGTTCAATCCGAACTACGGCGGTTTGAACCACAATATCCGGCTGCATGTGATGGGTAAGATCTATCAAACGTTGCCGCTGTATGAGAACCTGAAGACCACCGGCACCTACATCTACGGCTCGAATTTCGACATGGCGGCGAAAACGTGCGAGGTGAATATCGAATCACAGGTCCGGAACGAAACCGACTCGCCCCAGACGATCACGCTGTCGGCGGTGGTCGTCGATGCGGAGGGGATCGTCCGCACGGAATTCAAAGGCACCCCGCGAAAGTTAGAGGCAGGACAAACCGAGGTTTTCAGCGCCGGCGGTGGATTGACCGGGGCAAGATTTTGGAGCGATGAAAATCCCTATCTCTATGACGTGCATACGATTCTCAAGGTGGACAACAAGGTGGTGGATGTGCGGAAAACCCGAACGGGATTCCGCAAGGCGGAGTTCAAAGGGGGCGCAGGGACCGGCGGGGTCTATCTGAATGACCGGTTTGTCTATCTCACGGGCTACGCCCAACGCTCGACGAACGACTGGGCGGGACTCGGCCAAGCCTATCCCGACTGGATGCACGACTACGACGCGAGCCTGGTCCGCAGCACCCATGCGAATCACGTCCGCTGGATGCACATCGCCCCTCAGGCAGCCGACGTGCGGGCCTGCGACAAGGCCGGCATCATCCAAGCCTGTCCGGCGGGTGACAAGGAGCAGGACCCGGTCTTGGACCGACGCCTGCAACCGGCTGCCGCCATCCGGATGTGGGAGCAACGGATGGAGGTGATGCGCGCGACCATGATCTCTTATCGCAACAACCCCAGCATATTGTTTTGGGAGGCGGGCAACAGCTCCATCACCACGGCGCACTTGCAGCAAATGGTGGACTTGAAAAAGGAACTGGACCCGCACGGTGGACGGGCGATGGGTTGCCGCAGTCTGAACGAAGCGGGATCCACCGCCGTGGCGGATTATTTCGGCGTGATGATCGGTCAGGACAAGCGCACCGACGCACTGACGAATCCGACTCAGATGTTCCGCGCTTATAGTGCTGAGCGTCGCGACCGTGCCCCGTTCATCGAAACGGAGGATTTCCGAGATGAGGCTGCGCGCCGCTTCTGGGATGATTTTTCCCCGCCCCACTTCGGCTTCAAAAAAGGACCGAAGGACTCCTATTCCTGGAATTCAGAGACCTTTTGCATCGCCGCCGCCGAACGCTACAACGCCTATGCCATCAACAAGATCTCCAACACGGATCCCGCCCGTTCCAAATGGGCTGGCTACGCGTCGATCTATTGGTCGGACTCGAATGCCGATGGGCGTCAGGAGAGCAGCGAAGTCTGCCGGGTCAGTGGCAAAGTGGATTCCGTCCGCTTGCCCAAGCAGGCTTACTATGTTTACCGGGTCATGCAGAGTCCGACACCCGACGTTCACCTTATCGGCCACTGGAATTACCCCGCAGACACTGTGAAAGATCTGTATGTGGCGGCAAACCACTGCGATTCGGTCGAGCTGTTCCTGAATGGCGAATCTCTGGGAAAATCCGGCACGCCCCGGAACGGCTACCTGTTTGAGTTTCCACAAATCAAGTTCAGGCCCGGAAAAATCGAAGCCCGCGCCATGGCCGGCGGCAAGGTGCTCGCCCGGCACGAAATCGAAACTGCAGGGGAAGCAAAGCAGTTGAAACTGACGCCGCATACCGGTCCAAACGGCTTGCTGGCAGATGGCTCGGACGTGGTGTTTTATGATGTGGAAGTCGTGGACGCTGCTGGTCGCCGTTGCCCGACTGACGAAGCCCGTGTGGACTTCAAGGTCGAGGGCCCCGCGACCTGGCGTGGCGGCTACAACAGTGGCAAGCTCAATTCCGTGAACAACCTCTGGCTCGACACCGAGTGCGGCGTCAACCGTGTGGCCATCCGCTCGACCTTGAAACCCGGGGCCATCGTGCTGACGGCATCACGCCCAGGGTTGTCACCTGCCACTGTGAAGGTTGAGTCCAAGCCGGTGACGGTCACAGGTGGATTGGTGGGAATGTGAGCGGATGATTTGCTTTTGAAATAGCTGGGTGAATGGGGGCAATGGTCCCGGATTAACGTCTTCTGGGAACTCGAGAGCAGTTTTCGAGGGAAAGTTCTAGCCAACCGCTTGTGCAATGCCAGTTGGGTTGCAAGACGACAGTGAATTTCCACTTTTTCACCTTGTCTTGTTGAGAGGTGAGCTTCACTTGATCGTAATCCCCGTCAGATCCGGTTTGAAAAGCGAATCCGGCAAGGGACTGTTGATCTTCGGCTGATGAAAAATCGTCCGCACTCGCGATTTGTCCTGAAGCTCCAGTTCCAGCGCGGTGAGCTCGTTTTTCGCCGGATCGATATCGAGGAAGATCCATGGCACCTGCGAGCGCATGCGGCGGTCCTTAGCCTTCACGGTGAACTGATGGATGCCGCCGGTGACGCGTTGTTCGATGATTTCAAAAGCGGACTGGAACGCTTCCGGCGATTCGAAGGCCTTGCCGGACAGCAAGGAAAAGCGCGCTGCCTGTGGCGAGTCCGCCGCAATTTGGCGGGCGGTCTTCGCCGCGGTCTCGACGAGCGTGAGCGTGGTGCCGTCCGAAACGGCGAGGCTTTCCACAGGCTCACCGAGTTGCCAGCGGAACTTGCCGGGCTTCATGAATGACAGCCGGCCCTTCGCCGAGGTCGGGTTCTTCAACGAGGGCAGCTTCCGTTCCTGGGTGAAGGTCGTGTCGAGCGAGGTGATTGATGGCTGGCGCTCCAGCCATGCGTCGAGCGCGGCGGTGTCGGCGTGGGCCAGCCCGACGAGGGCGGAAAACAGCAGGAAAATACGCATGGTCGTGGCGCGGAGTGTCGCGGCTGCGGGGGAACTTTCAACTGGAATCCCGCCGCCCGTTGCGGCATAGGTTCCGGATGGAAATGAAGCCCCCGGTCAGATTCGTTTCGATTCTCGTGTCCGGTTTCTGGTGGTTTGGCGTGATCACAGCGTCTGCCGGATTTTACGGAAGCGGTGTCTCGCCGGGCAATGTTCCATGGCCAGGCGGCGTGATTCCCTATGTTTTCGACAACGCCCTTTCCGCCGATCAGAAGCAGACCTATCTCGACGGCCTGCGGGAATACGAACTTGCCGCAAACATCCACTTCATCCCGCGCACCAGCGAGACGCAACATATCCTCTTCAAATACGCGCCGACCGGGCCGAACCTCGTTTCCGGCAGCAATCCGGTGACCGTGGAAATCAACCTCCTCACCCGCGGCCAGATCTGCCATGAAACCGGCCACGCGCTCGGCCTCGCGCACGAACACCAGCGGCCTGATAGGAATACCTATGTCAACGTGCTCTACGCCAACGTGACTCCCGGAAACAACGGCCCGTTCGATATCGATCCCGGAGGCACCGCCTACGGCACTTACGACTTCGAATCGGTGATGCACTATGGCCGCGACGTGTATTCGATCCAGCCCGGTGTGCTCGATACCCTCCAGCCGAAACCCGGATACGAAAAATATCAGAAGCGCATGAGCAACCTCGCGCTCAGCCCGGGTGACCGCGCCCTGCTGGCCTATCTCTATGGTCCACCCTCAGTCGCGCTTTCGGCGGTCGTTACCACCACTGCCGATGGAGGTGTTGGCAGTCTGCGTGCTGCGATCTATCACGCGCTGGATGATCCGGGAACTCCGGTCACGTTCAACATTCCAACCACTGATCCCGGATTCTCCAACAGCATTTTCACGATCAAACCCACCGGCTATCTTCCGCCGTTGGCAAAAAACGGCATCACCATCGACGCCACCACCCAGCCGGGCTACGCGGGCAAGCCGCTGGTGTTTTTAAACGGTTCCAAGCTCCTGCCGGAGAGCGGCGAAGTTCCAGGACTGCTTTTCTATCAGGCGACCTGCACCGTCAAAGGACTGGGAGTCCAACAGTTCCCATGGGTCGGCATCGCGATGCTCCATCCCGATGCGACCGGCAACCGAATTGCCGCCTGCTGGGTGGGGCTCGACGGAACGGGTGATGCCGCTTCGCCGAATGCCACGCAGGGTATCCTTATTTCTGATGGAGCCGGCAACAACACCATCGGCGGATCACTGCCCGCGGACCGAAATGTGATTTCCGGCAACACCCAATATGGCGTCTGGGTTTCCGGATCGGCCACCACCGGCAACATCATCCGTGGAAATTTCATCGGGACCAAAGCTGCCGGAGCTGCCGCGCTGGCCAATCTCAAGGGTGGCGTGATTCTGATCGATGCCACCCATCACAACACCATCGGCCCGGGCAACGTGATCTCAGGCAACATGGACGCGGGAATCTGGATCACCGGCAGCGGGGTTTCCAACAACCGGGTGGAGGGCAACCTCATTGGGCTGAACGCGAGTGGCACTGCCGCCGTTCCTAACAGCGTGGTGGGATGTTATGTGGTCAACGGAGCTTCGAACAATTCCCTTGTCGGCAACGTGATCTCTGGAAACGTTTCCGAAGGTCTGCGGATTGCCGATACCGGCACTTCAGGGAACACGGTGTTTGGTAATCTCGTGGGAACCTCGCCCGATGGGAACAGTGCCATCCCCAACGGATTCGCCGGGGTGGCGGTTTACGGGAGCGCGTCCTCGAACCAGATCGGTGGTGTCCTTCCGGGGCAGCGCAATGTTCTATCAGGAAACGGCACGGTCGGTCTTGTTTTCGGTGGCTCCATCAACAACTTGGCCTTCGGAAACCACATTGGAACCAATCTTCCGGGGACAGCGGCGGTGCCTAACGGATTTGCCGGGGTTTATCTGACGGGAGGTGCCTCTGCGAACCACCTCGGCGGCGGGCCGGGCACCGGCAATCTCATCTCAGCGAACAACGGGGTGGGGGTTTACGCAGGCGATGTCGGGACGGCCGGCAATTTCATCCGGAACAATTGGATTGGACCCCGTGCGGATCTGGCTACGGCTTTTTCCAATCAATTCGATGGGATTTTAATCACGGGAGCCGCACAATCCACGCTAGTAGGTGGGACCAGCCCAGGGGCGGCCAACATCATCACGGGAAACAGCGGCCGCGGAATCGCGGTGTTCAACGCGGCATCAACCGGACACACGTTCCAGCGGAATTCAATCTACGGAAACGGACAGGAGGGAATCGGTGTGTATGAATCATCCAACAACTCGCAGCCCTCGCCGGTGCTGACCGGAGCCACTCTAGCGACGAATACGACGGTCTCGGGTAATCTAGCAGGCCTTCCCGGCGCCAGTTACACCATCGAGTTCTTTTCCTCCCGCTCAGCCGAGCCTGCGGCTGGAAAATCCTATCTCGGGCAGGCGGTGGTGTTGGTGGATCCGGCTGGAAATGCAACGATCAGTGCCGTTTTCCCAACCATCCTTTCGGCGGGCGATGTTGTCTCCGCAACGGCCACGGCACTGGCTACGGGGGACAGTTCGGGATTCTCCAACCGCGTGATCGTGACCGCCGTGGATGGTGACAGCGACGGGCTTCCGGATGGCTTCGAGAATACGACAGCCGGGTTCAACGCGCTAAATCCGGCAGATGCCGGGCTCGACAACGACAAGGACGGTTTTACCAATCTCCAGGAATTTCACGCCGGCACCCATCCCAACGACGCCAACAGCCGCATGAACGCGACGGGGTCTGTTAGTTCCGGGAGTTTCCTCTTCTCTTTCCCGACAGTGGTCGGTGTCGTCTATCAGATCGAAGCATCCGACGTCCTCTCAGGAGCCTGGACGTCCATGGCGGTGAATGTGGCAGGCACGGGCGGAAACCTGCAGACGATCTTCCCCGTTTCCACCGCCCGCCGATTCTTCCGTGTGACGACGGCGCGTTGATCAGGGCCGGGTGATTTTTAAACGGATCTGGCGGTTTCCAGCCTCGGTCGTGAGCAGGAAGTCGCGGGCGGTAAACTCAGTGGCGCTGTTGCTGAGAATGACTCCATCACCCCAGGCAGTTAGATCTCCAGAGACTTCCGCGCTCCAGATGATGTCGGTGGCGGCGATGTTTTTAGTGGCGGTGATGGAGAGATAACCGGAGTCCGTGCTGCTGGTGATGAGTGGCTGATCCGGAAGGTTCGGGTCAAGATTCAGCGCGTATTCAATCAGATTGACCAGTTGGTCCGCATCCGGATCCGCGCTGGCCCCTCTGGTTTCCTGATCTAGCAACCCGGCGGCGGTGAATTTCGAGAACCTCCATGAATCAAAGGGCTTGTCCTCGATCACGACCATGGCGGACTGAGTGGGATCCCTCACCAAGGCAAAATCCGCGGCGATGGTGACGGTCAGCGTGCGGTTTCCTGTCGCCATTTCATCGGCGATGGGAATGACCGGCAAGGTTACCGTGCTCTGGCCCGCGACGATCATGACACTGGACGGCAGCGGTTGGAATCCGTCGTTGCCTAACAAACTGGCACTGACCGAGAGCGGCACGAAAAGCGGGAGCGCCGTATCGCCACTGCGGCTGATGGTGATCAGCCCCGGCTGTTGATCGAGCTCGCGGGCGGTGGGAATCGTGGCAACAATGGAGACGGCCGGCAGGCTGTGCCAGGCGAGTCCGAACGCGGTGGCCGCCGCAGAGGAGTTCTCCACGACGAGTGCGTAGTTTCCGGGAGGAAGCGCGGGAAGATGGACGAGCTCCACGTTGTCGACGGTGCTCTGGCTTTGTGAAATCAAATTGCCGGGAACAAAACCATCAGACTGATAGAGCCTGAGGTTGAGATCCGACATGGAGGTCGTGAGGTTACCCCAAAAACCGCCGATCCGATTGTCCGTGATGACGCGGTGCCAGGTGAGGGCGGCGCAGAAAGGCGGGGCTGCGGCACCGGCGGGGATCGTGAAATGGTAGGTTTTCGTGGAATTTCCACCCACGCTTTCCGCCGCCCAGCCACGGGATTTGAGCAGCGTGTTGTTGGACGCAGTCGCACGACCGGCACGGAGGGCCTGATAGGCGTGATGCACGTTCAGCTCGCCGGCTCCGTAGCGGGCATCGAGCGGGCGGGCAGGGGAGTTGGACCAGGATGCCACGGTGTCCCTGGTAGCGGACGCTAACAGCAGTGCCTTGATCACGCGGGGCTTGTCGGTCGGGGCCAGAGTGGGGGCAAGAGTGGCGAGTTTCGAGTGAAGCAACCCTGCTGCGCTGGATACCATGGGTGTGGCAAAACTGGTGGCTCCATCGGGTGCGACAATGTCTGGTTTGCTCCGCCCGCTGCCGTCCAGTGTAGTGAATCCGGCGCTGTGGGAACCGTTGGTGAGCCCGACCGAGATCGTGTGATAACCCTGCCCGAGGAGATCGGGGAGCGGTGAAGTCCCGCCATTGTTTTCGCCGACCACACAGACAAATCCATCGCGATTGATGGCATGGTCGAGGCGTTGGTTTGCTTCGGCAGCGGAAGGATAGGACGTGTTGGTGACCCAACTGTGATTCTGGACGGCATGCGTTTCCACCGCGGGCTCACTGAAGGTTCCCGTTTTGAGGAATTCCGAGGTGAGAAAACTGTTGGCATTGAAAAGATTCACCGGCGCACTCCCGGAGAGCAGGCTGGAAGGATCGCCGTAGAAATTCTCAGCGACTGTCGTCGCATGAATGCTGATGCCGGATGACCCTGATTTCAGGGTAAAAGATTTGCCGGCGAATTTCGGGTTCGTGGTGTCTGGGACGTAGTTGTTGTTTTCCGGAGCCTCCACCTGGGTAAACCCTTGGATCGGAGCAGCGGGAAGTTCCGGCCCCGCGATAAGCTGGAGGCGGGTGAATCCCGTCTGATCTTTCCAATCGGCCACCGCCGGTGCTGCAACAGCTAATGAGGTGACGGCGAAGGCTGTCCGCAGCTGTTGAATCCTCAGGCGGTTGGTTTTTTTTAAAAGTCGGTCGATAATTGATAAATTACTTTAGATATGCGGTGGATCAAGGAGCTTTAAAGAACATCTTCCGGGAGCGCCTGGCGGGTTCTCCACCCTGGCAACAGGAAAATGGAAACGCCCATGCTGAGCAAAATGCCGATCACGGCGACAATCCCCAGGCTCACCAGCGCCTCGCTCGAGGAGAAGATGAGCGAGCCGAAGCCGATGACGTTGGACGCACCGCAGAAGAGCAGGGCCTTTCCAGTGCCCTGCCAGAGTTCCTGATAGTCGCCATGGGTCCGGCGAAGGCTGAGGGTGACATGAATGGCGTAGTCGATGCCGGTTCCTAACAAGAGAGGCGTGGCCATGAGGTTCACGAAATTCCACTTCAGCCCGGTCACGCTCATGATTGCTAACAGCAGCACCGTGCAGAAGACCATGGAGAAAAGCGCGAGCACCACGTCACTGCCGCGGCGGAAGATCACGATCATCATGCCGACGAGCAGAATGAACATCGGAACGAGCATGCGCGTCATGTCCTTTCCGACCAGACGCGAGATCGCGGGCTTGAAAAGTGACCATCCGCTGAGCCAGATTCCGTCGCCGGTCACCGCGCGGAACCTGTCGTAATCCTTGCCTGCGGGATCAACTCCCGGCGCCGGTGAAACATTTCCTAACAAACAGCCACCTCCGTTTTCATTGCGGGAAAGGAACAGGCGCATCACTTCCCTGGCGGATTCGGATTTTGGAAAAATCACCGCGCTTTCCGTGGTCTGGCGGGCAATGGCATCAAGCACGGATCTACCGAGTGCCATCCCTTCGACTGTGAATCCGGCGGCATCGGCATCGTTGATCAGGCGTTCACGGTCGGCGAAGAGTTTGGCCATCGACTGACGGTTAGACGCCTGATTGGCGGGGTCCGGCCACCAACCGGAGGGAATTTTGCCCTCACTGATGAAGTCCGATTTCGCAAGTGTTAGCAGGCGCTGATTGGCTTGGGCGAGGCGTTCCAGCATCTGTGAATCGTTGTCCGCCTCCACGACAAAGCCGAGGGAATCGCCGCTCCAACCGGGGAAATGCTGCTGGATGCGCTCGAAGGATTCCATCGCGCTACTGTCGCGCGGGCGCATGATTTTCGAATCAAACTCGGCCCCGGGCAGGCCATGAATGACGAGGATGGCAGTGGCGGCAAGCGTGAGGGCACCGGTGATCGACCACGCCATCTTGCGGCGGGGCAGGAATTTCCCGTCTCCTCCAGCAGGTGCGCGATCCACCCCGAATTTCGCGACAAATGGCAGATAGATCACCAGCATCAGGACGCCCGCCGCCGCAAGCCCGATGGCGACGATGGTCCCTAACTGCGCCATCCCAGGCAGGCCGCCGAGGTTGAGCGCGAGAAAAACCACGGTGGTGGTGATGGCGCCGCACAACACGGGTGGGCCGGAGGATTTCCTGAGCGCCTGTTGATCGTGACCGGCGACTTTCGCCTCCTGACAGATCACCAGTCCGTAATCCACGGCGAGACCGATGAGGATTTCGATGGAACTCAGCGCCATGATGCTCAACTCGCCGTAGAGCCAGCCGGCGATCCCTAGCGCCACCGCGAAGACGATCACGAGCACCCCAACAAGTCCTAGCAGAAGGCTGAGGCGACGTTGCATCCACCAGAACAGAATGCCGATCAGCCCCAGCGTGATGCTGATGGAGCCGCTCAGGTCGTTTTCCATCGCCACACCGATTTCCGAGGAGAATGCCGGTTCGCCGGTGAGCCGGACGTTCAGGCCCTTGCCTTCGCCTGTCTGCCAAGTCGCGATGGATGCGCGGATTTTTTTCAACCACCCATCTGCTTCCCGGTAGCCTTGGATATCGCCCGGCGCATCGGCGAAGAGCAGGTGCGCGCGACCGTCCGGGCTTTCGAAGGCCTCACCTCCTTGTTCCGACGAGGTGAGCTGGGAAACCGCCGGATGATCGAGAAATCCGAATGGATCGTGAGCGAGCATCACCATCGACATGCCCTCCATCGCCGTTCCGATTTTCTCGACGGACTCCTTCATTGTCGCCGCCGAGCGGGAAGGGGACAAGCGGTCAGTCATCGCGGCTGTTGCAACTGGATCCCCATTCAGCCAAAGGTAGGCGAGCAGCTCGGCGATGCCTTCGGGTTCGTCGCTCCAGCGTGGTTTCCAACGGGCCCTCTTGACCACGCCATCGGCCTCCAGTTGTTTTGCGAGCGATTCCGCGGCTGCGGGTAGGCTGCCTTCGTCCGCCTCGCCACCCTCGATCAGCAGGATCAATTCGTTGTCGCGTGAAAAGGCCTTGTGGAAGGCTTTCAGTCCCTTCACCTCTGGCAGGTCGGCGGGCATCATCGAGAGAATGTCCGTATCAAACCGCAGCCGCATGAGGCCGGACGAAGCCGTCAGAATGGCGAGAACGAGAATGAGGGGAACGGCCAACCGGCGCAGCATGCGGCGAATCAAGCGGGAAACTCTGGGAGCGGCAAGCTGCATGAAAACTCCATCCAGCTCACAAAGTGCAGAATGCATTCCTCTGGCTGTTGCGATTGCAGAATGACCGGAAGAACAGCGCGAAAAACACGCGCTTGCGACGGTTTCTGTCTGGCACTCGATGTGCGAAGGGGAAATCAGGCACTCACCATCATGAACTCCCTGAACGACCACTGCATTACTACCTGCAATTCCCTCCTCCGCGGCGAACTGTCGGCGGTCGAAACCTACGGCCAGGCGCTCGAAACCTATGCAGGAACGCCCGCCGCTGAGGAACTGCGCCGCATCCGGGCTGAGCATGTGAAATCTGCCGCACTTTTGTCGGCAAACGTCCGCGAAATGGGTGGGACGCCCGGCAAGGATTCAGGGGCATGGGGAATGTTCGCGGTGGCCGTGCAGGGCGCTGCGGACCTTTTTGGAGAAACCTCCGCCCTCATGTCACTCCAACAAGGCGAGGAGATGGGGCGGAACGACTACAAGGATGCGCTGCTCGATGAGCACGTCATGCCGGACTGCAAACGAATGATCAGCGAGGAGCTTCTCCCTCCGGTGCTCAATCACATCGTCGTGTTGGAATCCCTGAAAAAAACGGTCTGAGCGGAACATCTTCATGGCCAGCCCGCTTAAAAAGGTCTCACAGGCGGAATCGCTATCCACCATCTCCAATGTCCTGCTCGGGACGTTCATCATTTCCGCGCTCTACATCGGGAGGGAGCTGCTGGTCCCTCTCGCCCTCTCGGCATTGTTGACTTTCATGCTGGCCCCCTTGGTTTCCCGGTGCCAGCGGTGGCTCGGCAAGATGGGGGCGGTGTTGTTTATCGTGGCCATCATCTGCGGTCTAACTGTAGGCACCGGTTGGATCATCACCCGCCAGGCCGTCGACATGGCGACGCGTCTGCCGGATTATAAAGAAAACATCCGAAACAAGCTGCGATCCGTGCAGATCCCGGACAGCGGACCGCTCGCGAGGGTTTCCAGCACGTTGGAGGAGTTGAAAAAGGACCTGCCCGGTGCTGAGGCAGGTGAATCGCCTTTGAAATCAGGCGCGGAGAGAAAGTCGTCCCAACCGCCCATGCCCGTCGAGGTGGTGAACGGGCCGGACAAACGGATCGAGTTCGTACAAACCGTGCTCGCGCCGGTGTTAGGTCCGCTCGGAACGGGCGCGCTGGTGCTGTTATTGCTCATTTTCATGCTGCTCGAACGTGATGATTTGCGAAACCGCCTGATCCGGCTCATCGGCCAAGGCCGCATCGGTGCAACTTCGCGTGCGATGGACGATGCGGGAAGCCGCGTCTCGAAATACCTGCAGATGCAGTTGGTCGTAAATTCCACCTACGGCCTCGCGGTAGCGATCGGCCTTTATTTCATCGGTGTCCCGAATGCGATCCTGTGGGGCGCTCTAGCAACCGTATTGCGTTTCATCCCCTACGTGGGACCATGGATTGCGGCGGTGTTTCCCATCGTTCTATCACTCGCCGTGTCCGACGGGTGGATGGTGCCGATGTTGACGATCGGCCTCTACATTGTCCTGGAACTCTTCAGCAACAACGTGATGGAGCCCTGGCTCTATGGCTCCAGCACCGGTGTGACACCCATCGCACTGATCGTCGCCGCACTGGTGTGGACCTGGCTTTGGGGGCCTGTCGGGCTGGTGCTCGCCACCCCTCTAACGGTCTGTCTCGTGGTCATGGGCCGTCACATTCCGCGGCTGGAGTTTCTCAGCATCGCACTCAGCGACGAGGAAGCCCTCACACCTGCGGAAGATTGTTATCACAGGCTGCACCGTGTGGGGGAGCACGAGGAAATGGAACTGATCGATGCTTATCTGAAGACCAACTCGTTAGGAGAATTGTTCGATTCCATGTTGCTCCCGGTGGTTATTGCTGCCGAGTCGGACCACCGCGCGGGGATACTGGAAACGGACCAACTCGAATTCGTGGAGCGCGGGATGTTGGCAATTCTGGAGGACCTCGAGTTGATGGAGGAAGCTGTCCCGATGGAGCCGGTGCTCGCGAAGGGTGAAGATTTCCGCATCTGCTGCGTGCCAGCGAAGGCCTATCGGGATGAACTGGCGGGCAGCATGTTGTCCATTTTGCTCAAGCATCAGGGATACAGCGTCTTGAGAGCCTCGGCACGCATGGTTTCCGGGGAACTGGTAGAATGGGTCCGTGAAAACAATGCCGATATCGTCTGCATTTCGGCCGTCGCTCCCACGTCCGTAAACCAGGCCCGCTATCTGTGCCTCAAGCTGCACGCCGCGTTCCCCGATCTGAAAATCATCGTAGGCATGTGGGGAGCCACCGAAAAATCTCCTGATGATTTCCGAGTCCTACGTGATGGCGGTGCAAGAGAGGTTGTGACCACATTCATCGAAGCCGCGGCGCGAGTCATCCACCACGCGCCAGTGTTTCTGGCTTCGGATGCCGAGGCTTGACGCAGCTTCCAGCCGCACGGCGTTCAATGTTCAGAAGACAGACGGAAAGCCGGGAGCTGGGCGCAATCCACAGACATCCTTGAAATTTCATTCTGAAAACTGAACACTGAGCGCCGAGCGGAAATTTCCATCATCACTCCGGCCGGATTTTCTATCGGACTGTCGGAAAAATCAGGCTTCCTCTTTTTTCCCGACCATCAGCGAGGTGATCACACCGGTAGCGAGAATTCCGAGGATGACTGCGAGGATCACGAGATTGAACGAGTCGCCGAGCCATGCCTTAAGATATTGCGCGGTGAGCATTTTCACCCCGACTACCAGCAGGATGAGGGAGAGCGCAGGTTTCAGATAACGGAAATTCGCGATCATTCCCGCCAAGGCGAAATACAGCGAACGTAGACCGAGAATCGCGAAGACATTACTGGTGAACACGAGAAACGGATCGGCGGTGATAGCAAAAATCGCCGGGATCGAATCAACCGCGAAAATCAAATCTGTTAGTTCCACCAACAGCAGGGCAACCGCCAGCGGCGTCAGCAGCCACTTGCCTGCGGGTGCCGATTGCACCACGGGATCCACCACGACTTCCTCTCCGGGTTCCGCGGCCTCGAGCGCCCCTGCACTTCCTGCCTTCACCATGAAATGCTGGCCGTGGAAATGCTTGGTGATCGGGAAATGCCGGCCGATCCAGCGAACGACGATGTTGTTCTCCGGATGCTCTTCCTTTTCCTTCATGAACAGCATTTTGAGCGCCGTGAGGATGAGGAAGACGCCGAACACATAGAGCACCCAGTGGAAATTCTGCACCAGCGAGGCACCGATCCCGATCATCGCCCCGCGCATCACCAGCGCGCCGAGAATCCCCCAGAAAAGCACCCGGTGCTGATAGCGGGCCGGCACGGCAAGCGAGCCGAAGACCATCGCGATGACGAAAATGTTATCCACACTCAGGGATTTTTCGACCACGTAGCCGGTCAGGTATTTTGTCGCGGCCAGCTTGCCGTTGTTGATCATCCCATCTACCGCGTCCTTCGCGTTCCCCAAGCCATACCAGTGGTTTTCGTAGGCGAAATAAACGAGGACCGAAAACGACAAACCGAGCGTGATCCACACCGCCGACCAGCCGAGCGACTCTTTAAACCCAACCACGTGTGATTTTCTGTGAAACACACCTAAATCCAGCGCCAGCATGAGCAGCACGAAACCAATAAATACCAACCAAGGAACGATCATGCGCGGACTATGCACACGCCTCATCCGATGCCTACTGGAAACAGCTCGCGATTTTCCATTCGCCCTGCAAAACGGTTCGCCACGGGCTACGGAATTTTCTTCCAAGGAATTTTCGTTTTGCGTGTCATTATGGGTGACATGAAAACCTTGTTTTGCCTTTTGCTCGTTTTTGCAGGTGCCAGCATGAACGTCATGGCTGAGGAACCGGTTGAAATTCGGGCGGAGCGCGACAAGCTGATCAAGCGCGGGATGTGGCGGGATGTGGTGAATTTTTATGGCGAAAAACTGATGCCGATTTCTGACGCAGGTTCGGGTTCGGACTTGGAGCGGGCGGTGGATGCGCTGGGAAGTTTGGGTGCTTGGAGAGAACTTGACGCATTAGTGGAAAAAGCGGTTTCCGCGCATGGGGAGAACCCAAGCCTGCTGACTTCGGCGGCGGCGGTTTACCGGCGTGCGCCGCATTCCGGGCAGATCATTGCTGGAGAATTCACGCGGGAGAACGGCGGGCGCGGTTTTAGTGGGGGACGGATGCAGGGAGAACAGGATGGAACGGCAGAATCTGGCCAATTTGTGAACACCCAATACCGCGACCACATCCGCTCGCTACAACTGCTGCGGCTGGCGGTGACCAAACCCGGGATGCCAGCGGAAACCATCCTGGCTTGGCGCGAAATGGCAGCGGTTTTCATGCAGAACGAGTCATGGAAACTCCAAACCCTCACGCCGCTGGAAGCGCTGCCGGAGTGGGGCGAGCCAGGACCGGAAGGTGGCACGGAGGGTGCGCCATGGAAAGGCGACGCGCCGGTGGTTTATGAAAAACCGACATCGTGGGAGGCGGCGAAGAACGATGGCGAACGCTGGCGTTTCGCGCTGGCGGAGCAGGAGCGTTTGAGCGCAGAGGCTGACACGGCGGCGGTCATGATCTATGAGAGGGCGAGGTTTTCCGAAAGCCAGTTCGGCACGGAAACACTGGCATCCTACGGCTGGTGGCAGCAGCAGAACCCGGAAAGTGCGAAGGGGATTCTGGAAATGGACACGCTCGCTGAAGACGAGTGCCTCGCAAAAACCTCGGACGGCGTCCGCCGTTTCAAACTGCCCGCGGAGTTTCATTTCATCGCGCTCTGGCGGTCGATTCTCGACAACAAACTCGTCGGCGGAAATGCAGGCGACTCAATCGCCGGGGTTTTCTTGAGCCGCAACCAGTTCGACAAGGCGAGCGAGATTCTCGAACGGACCATCAAGATCCACGGACCCGGAACGGATGATGGGCGGAAAAAACTTCTCCAACAAATCACTGGAAACTGGGGCAGCTTCGAGCCAACGCCGACGGTGGCTGCCGGAACGCAGCCAAATCTCCCGCTGCTATTCCGAAATGCGACGGAGATCAAGCTCACCGCCGCACCGGTGGACATGGAGGCGGTGGTCCGCGACACGATTGCCTATTTGAAAAGCAATCCGCGCGATCTGGATTGGGAGCGGTCCAATCCTTCTAACATCGCCAGCCGCCTGATTTCCGGCAATGCCGCAAAATACCTCGGGGCCAGCGCTGCGGAGTGGGAGACGAAACTCACGCCGCAGGAAAAGCACCGCAACACCCGCACGGACATCGCCGTGCCGCTCGACAAGGCGGGAGCGTGGTGGGTCACCGGAAAGATTGGTGGTGGAAACTCCTTTCACACGCTCGTCTGGATCGTGGACTCGGTGATCGCCCAGAACGACGTGGGCGGGAAAAAACAATGGTGGGTTGCGGACGCGGAAAGTGGTGCGCCGGTGGCTGGGGCGGAGATCGAGTTTTTCGGCTATCGGACGATCTATCTGGATCGGAAAAAACCGCTCGAACGGAACATGGAAATCCGCACGACGGGAGTGAACCGGGTGACCGATGAGGATGGGAAAACGCTGGTCGGGCCGGGAGAGCTGGATTCGAACTATCAGTGGCTGGCGATCGCCCGCGGCAAGGGCCGCGCGATGGCTTTTTACGGCTTCCAGCCGCATGGCATCCAACAGCCGCAGCTTGAGAACGGAAACCGCGACATCACCTACGCCATTTCTGATAGGCCGCTCTACAAGCCGGGTGACACCGCGCATCTCAAGTTTTATTTCCGCAACGTCGGCTACTTCGAACCGAACGAAGCGCGCTGGGCTAACAAGCAAGGGAAACTCACGCTCACCAACGGCCGCGGCGAGGAAGCGATGAAGATTGAGAAGCTGAAAACCGACGCCGCGGGCGCGGTGGAAAGCGAAGTGATCATCCCGAAGGACGCGGTGTTAGGCGCATGGACGGCGTCCTTCCTGATCGGCGAAGAAATCGCGGCCTCCGTTTCCCTGCAGGTCGAGGAATACCGGAAGCCGGAATACGAAGTGATGGTGGAGGCACCCGACGCGCCGGTGAAACTGGGAGAAAAATTCACGGCCACGGTGAAGGCCACGTATTTCCACGGCGCACCGGTGAGGAATGCGAACGTCGAGATCATCGTGAAACGCAGCCCGATGGGCGAGCGATGGTTTCCAGTGTGGCGCTGGGATTGGCTTTATGGCCCCGGCGCGTGGTGGAACGGCAGTGAGGCGCTTTGGCATCCGACGTGGCAGCGTTGGGGCTGCACCCCGCCGCATCCGCCGTGGTGGCAGGGGAACCGCTGGACGCCGGAGGAGCTGGTGATGAAGCGCAACGTCCCGATCGGCCCGGATGGCACGGCGAAGATCGAGATCGACACCGCCCCCGCGAAGCAGACGCAGGGAGATCTGGATTCGAAATACAGCATCGAGGCGCGGGTGGTGGATGCATCGCGGCGCGAGGAGCGCGGGACGGGATCGGTGATCGCTGCGAGAAAACCATTTGAAGTCATCGTCTGGACCAACCGTGGCTACACCCGGGCCGGCGAACCGGTGGTGGCTAACATTTCCGCGGCGACGCTGGCTGGGAAACCGGTGGTGGCGGCGAAGGGGACCTTGAAGATTTTCCAGATTGTCAGCGGCGAAAACGGACGGGTAGAGGAAAAGGAAATCCAGACATTTCCAATAGAAACTGACGCGCAGGGCGAGATTCATCAGAAATTTGCCGCGCCGGCGACCGGGCAATACAGGATCGCGGCCAGTTTGTCCTTCAACGGCGGCGAGGCGGCGGAGGGCGCGACCATCCTCAACGTCCATGGCCCCGGCCGCGCGGATCCGGCGGACTGGCATTTCGGACCGCTGGAGCTGATCGCTGAAAAATCGGAATACGCGCCCGAAGAGTCAGTGAAACTCCGCGTGAACAGCGACAAGGAAAACGCGAACGTTTGGCTTTTCCTTCACGTCGCTGGTTCTTCTGGTCGCGAGGCGCGCCGCATCCAATTGGACGGCAAGAGTTTGGAAATCTCGGTTCCGCTCGATCTGCGGGACATGCCCAACATGTTCATTGAAGGCATCACCGTGCACGGCGCGCGGGTGCACACTGCCGTCCGGCAGATCCTGCTGCCGCCTGTTAGCAAACTCATCGAAGTGACGCTGGAACCGGCGAAAGACCGGGTGAAGCCACGCGAAACCTCGCCGCTGCGGGTGACCCTTCGCGATGCGGATGGAAAACCCGTGACTGGTCTCGCGGTGCTGACGGTTTATGACAAATCGTTAGAGGCCATCACCGGCGGCTCGAACGTGGGGGCAATCCATGAGAATTTCTGGTCGTGGAAAAACAGCTACTATCCGGACGGGCGCGTCGGTTCCGTGCCTGCGCCGGTGGGGAATCTTTTGAAACGAGGAGATCAGGGAATGCAGCAGTTAGGCGTGTTTTCACAGTCGCTTTCTCGAAATGGTCTTGGATCTGCCAGTGGCGGTGGCCGAATGAGGGCGATGTCGGCGAAGGGAAATGATGCCATGCTGGATGAGTCGATGTCATTCGCTGCTGCTCCCGCGTCTGCCATGGCCGGTGAGATGAAAAGTGCCGACAAGGACATGGCAGGAGGCGCCGGAGCAAACCCGCAACCGATCCTCGTTCGCAAGGATTTCGCGGATCTGTTGAAATGGTCCGGCGCGATTCAAACGGATGCGGAAGGCCGTGCCGAAATTCCGTTGGAATATCCGGACAATCTTACGACGTGGAAAGCGCGCGTGTGGGTGCTCGGCCAGGGCACGCAGGTGGGCGAGGGGAGTGCGGAAATCATCACCTCGAAAGAATTGTTAGTCCGCCTGCAGGCACCGCGTTTTCTGGTGGAGCGGGATGAATCGGTTTTCAGCGCGGTCGTGCAGAACGACCACGACACGCCGAAGACGGTCAAGGTTTCGTTGGAACTGGACGGCAATACGCTCGAAGCGATCGACGGCGCGCCGCAGACGGTGGAGATCGCGGCGAAGTCCGAGGCTCGCGTCGATTGGCGGGTGAAGGCGCTGCACGAAGGCGAGGCGAAGTTCCGCATGCGTGCGGATTCCGGCGACGATGGCGATGCGGTGGAACGCACACTGCCGGTCCGCGTGCACGGCATGCTGCGTCAGGACGCGTGGAGCCGCACGGTGGAGCCGGGGGTTGATTCCGCAAAAATTTCCATGGAGGTGCCCGCCGAACGCCGTCCCGACCAGTCAAAACTAACGATACGCTTTTCACCCACCATCGCCGGCGCGGTGGTTGATGCGATCCCCTATCTGGCGAGCTATCCGTATGGCTGCACCGAGCAGACGCTGAACCGCTTCGTCCCTGCGGTGATCGCGCAGAAGATGCTCAAGGATCTCAAGATCAACCTCGGCGAGGTGAGGGCAAAGCGCACCAACCTCAACCCGCAGGAACTCGGTGATTCCGCCGAGCGCGCGGCGCAGTGGAAACAGTGGCAGACGAATCCGGTTTTCGACGAGGTGGAGATGGAGAAAATGGTGGAGAAGGGAGTGGACAAACTCATGTCCATGCAGAACTCCGACGGCGGCTGGGGTTGGTTTTCAGGTCACGGTGAGACTTCCTGGTCGCACACGACGGCGGTAGTGGTGCATGGGTTGTTAGTAGCGAAAGCCAACGGCGCGGCAGTTCCGGACGGGATGCTGAACGCCGGCCTGAACTGGCTGACGGCCAACGAACGCAAGCAGGTGAACGCCCTGCAACTCCACGTCGAGCGTGAGGCGTTGAGGAAGGAAGGAAAGAAAGTTCCGGACGACAACAAATACGAAAAATCAGAATCCGACGCGCTCGACGCCTTCGTCCGGCTGGTGCTGGGCGAGGCGAAACGCGACTCGGAGCCGATGCTCGCGTTTCTCTATCGGGACCGTGTGAGCCTGCCGGTTTATGCGAAGTGTTTGTTAGGATTGGAGCATCACCGCACCGGCGATGAGGCGCGCCGCGACGAGGTGATGAAGATGATTTCCCAATTCCTCAAACGCGATGCCGAAAACCAGACGACCTATCTGGACCTTCAAAACAAAAGCTACTGGTGGAACTGGTATGGCAGCGAGGTGGAAGCACACGCGTGGTATCTTAAACTGCTAGCCGCGGTGAAACCGAAGGACGCCGACACGCGCGGGCTGGTGAAGTATCTCGTGAACAACCGGAAGCACGCGAGTTATTGGGAATCCACGCGGGACACGGCGTTCGCAGTGGAGGCGATCGCCAGTTATTTCAAAGCCAGCGGTGAGGACGCCCCGGAGATGGAGGTGGAGATCCGCATGGACGGGAAGGAGCTTCGTAAGGTTTCCATCGGCCGAGAGAACCTTTTCACTTTCGATGGTTCGGTGGTTCTAGCAGGTGATGCGGTGACAACCGGAAAGCATGAGATCGAACTGCGCCGGACAGGCAAGGGCACGCTTTATGCGAACGCCTATC
Source organism: Akkermansiaceae bacterium (assembly GCA_031412525.1). Taxonomy (GTDB): domain Bacteria; phylum Verrucomicrobiota; class Verrucomicrobiia; order Verrucomicrobiales; family Akkermansiaceae; genus Luteolibacter. Next base: position 23,529 of record JANODE010000013.1, read on the forward strand.
TGGAAGTCTTCACGCTGGAGGACAAACTCCGGGCCGCCGGGCTGGAAGTGAAGGTCACGCGCAACATTTCAAAACTCATCGCTTTGGAAAAAGAAAGCGAAGTGCCGGACTCGACGGGCCTCGTCGTGAAACAACAGGTCGAACGTTTCCGCCGCGAGCCGTTGGCAGATGGGGCGAAGCTGGCGTCCGGCGACCGCATCGAGGTGGAGCTGGTAATGGAAAGCAAGAACGACTACGAGTATGTGCTGTTCTCCGATGCAAAGGCTGCCGGATTCGAGGTGCTCGACGCGCTCAGCGGCTACCTTGGCGGCAGCGGGTTGAATGCCTACATGGAGCCACGCGACCAGACGGTGGACTTTTTCATCCGTGCCCTCCCACGCGGATCTAACACGGTCCGCTATCAGCTTCGCGCTGAAGCACCAGGAATTTACAAGGCGTTGCCCGCTACAGCGGAGGCGATGTATGCGCCAGAGCTGCGTGCGAACTCGGAAGACGTGAGGCTGGAAATCCTGAAAAATTGAACGACCGTCACCCGGTGCCCACGTGGTTGCGATGGCGGATTATGTCTGCGGCGCGGCCCGTTTTGCCTTGTCTATCATTTACCCACGGGCAGAGATGGTTTGCCTTCGACGGCTCCGCGCCGATGTTGCACGCGCGCCATGATTCTTGATGCCTCCTGCCAGCTCACTTACCAAACCACTGAAAAGGTGGCGGTGATTTTCATGTTACGCCCTCGCAGTGGGTCCGCGCAGTGGGTCTTGCGCGAGGAGTTCAGCATTTTTCCCGAGGCCCCGATGGCGGAGTTCTCGGATGTTTATGGAAACCTCTGCCAGAGGACGATGATGCCGGAGGGTGAGTTCAGGGTGACCGTGCGCTACCGGGTACGGGTGGCCGACCACGTCGACGTGAACCCGGATGCACCCCTGACTCCCGTAGAAGCGCTGCCAACGGATGTGATCCAGTTTCTTTTGCCAAGCCGCTATTGCCCATCCGATCTTCTATCAGATGTGGCGAATTCGATCGTCGGCCATCTGCCACCGAATTACCTGCAGGCGCAGGAAATCCACCGCTGGATCCAGCAAGAGATCCGCTACGTGGCGGAGTCCAGCAATGCATCCACCTCCGCGATGGAAACGCTCGAATCCCGCTGCGGAGTGTGTCGTGATTTCGCGCATCTGGGAGTTGCCCTTTGCCGCGCGATGAGCATCCCGGCCCGCATGGTGGTCGGCTTTCTCCATGAACTGGAGCCGATGGACCTGCATGCGTGGTTCGAGGCGTTCATCGGCGGGCGCTGGTATACGTTCGACGCCACCCAGCCTGAGACGAAGGGCAACCGGATCGTCATTGCCTACGGACGCGACGCCGCGGACGTGGCCTTGGCGACGCTCTTTGGTGATTTCATCCTCAATGAGATGCGGGTCTCCGTGAGTCCGGCGGAAAGCCACGGGGACGACGACTGATTATTGCCTGGCGATGGGCAGATCGGCGGTAATGTTGTAGACCGGCTCCTCGGTGGACACGGCAGCATCCGTGACCTCGAGCGAAATCATTTCACGCTCGCCTTCCTCCGAAGGCGGGCGGGAAGGCGTCGATGGAATGTTTTTCTGCCAACGGATCTGGAAGGGGTAGGTGCCTGGGACTCCCTCCTTGGGCTCTCCCTTGCCCCACGTGATTTTTCCGTATTCGAGCGCCGGTTCAGTTTCAGACATTCCGCCCTCGCCGCCGTAGAAGTAACGCGGGGCGCTGAACCCATATTTTCCCGGCTTGCGGATTTCCAGGGTGCCTTCCACGAGCATCACCTTGTCAGCGGTGGAGGCACCGGAAATCGCCAGATTGAACGCGTTTCGATAGATGAAGAGGTTGCTGGTGAAGGCAGGCACCGCCAGCAGTCCGACGACCACAAGTCCACCGATAATGGCTGGTAAAACCAATCTCAGGAAGACCGTGTTTCCACCGCCGCCGCGGGCGATAGTCATCCACAAGAATCCGAGAATGTAAAAGATCAGGACCAGCGCCATGTATCCGAACAAATCACTGCGGAAACCGGAGTCCGGATAGATCGCCGTCAGCACGCCGGAAACCCCTGCGAGCAGCGCCACTGGCAGCAGATAAGCCATCAGTGCGGTGGCTGACGGGATGCGCGCCACCAGGCCGTGGACGATCATCAGGACCGCACCAAAGGCGAAGGCGATCCACCAGTAAGAAATGGCCCACATGGAGGCGACGGAGAGGGTTTCCGATTTTGCTCCGAACCAGCCAACGATGACGAGGGCGATGTAGCCGATCAACCAGCCAATCAGGCCGGTGGCGAGAAGTTTGGCAAAGCCTGACGAGGGGGGGGCGTTTTCAATGGGTTCCGGATTCATGACTCCCTATTTGTATCGAAGATTTTTCCTGATGTCGTCATTTAATTCGTTTTGGCTTGGGAGTGTGTGCATGCCGCGGACTTGACCCATTGGGAAAATCGGTGGATTAAAAGGAACGGGGATGAATCAGCGCGACAGCATGCCACCGGTGGATTGGGTAAAGCGGGTGAACCAGTCGTGGATCGTCCGCCATGGCCTCGCCGAGCGGGCGGATGAATGGCTCGCGCATCTTGAGCAGCACGACAATCGCCGGCTGGTCACCGCCTGTGAAACCGCTCAGGCCATGTGTCGGGTGCGCGATCGTTCAGAGGATCCAAAGCCTTGGTTCTACGTTGGGCTCTTCAGTGGGGCGACCGCCGCAGAAGCCAAACAGTTTCTTGCAAACCACCGGCTGACACCCGCCAGCCTTCCCTCGATGTGGGACGATGATGGCGTGGCCCGATGGATTAAAGGGATCAGCCCGGAAACTCGCGCTCTGTTGGAGAAACTGAAACACGGACTGCGGAACGTTTCGCCGCCAATGCAACCGCTCTGAGGGGCTACGAGGCAAAAAAAGTGGGGGCGGGGCGGGATCCACTCGGACCACACGCTCCACCCCCGGTTTCCCTCTCCTGTCTGGAGATCTGTCAGTTCATGCGTCCAGCCTGAGGGCGGCTTTCTGCGCAGCGCTTTTCGCTTCGTTTTTGGTGGTCCCGCCGTCGGCGTTGGTCAGGCGCATCCCGACCGGTTTTGAGACGCCGAACTCTTCCATCGTCACCCCATACATCACGTCGGCGCGGGCCATCGTGCGCTTCGAGTGGGTAACGATGATGAACTGGCTGTGGTCGATGAAACGATCCAGCACCTTGACGAAACGGTTGATGTTGGATTCGTCGAGTGGCGCGTCCAGTTCGTCGAGCACGCAAAACGGGCTGGGCTTGATCATGTAGATCGAGAACAGCAGCGCGACGGCGGTCATCGAACGCTCACCGCCTGATAGAAGCGTGATCGACTGGAGCTTTTTGCCCGGAGGCTTGGCGATCACTTCGATGCCGGACTCTAGCGGATCGCTTTCATCCAGCAGCGTTAGGTCGGCCTCGCCCTTTTCACCGAAGAGCTCCTTGAACATCTCGCGGAAGTTGATTTTGACCTGCGCGAAGGTTTCGGAAAACAGGCGCTGTGTCTCGGTGTTGATGCGGTCGATGACTTCCAACAGCTCGGCTTTTGACGAAACAAGGTCGTCGTGCTGGTTTTTGAGGAAGGTGTAGCGCTCTTCGAGTTCCTCATATTCCTCAATGGCGTCGAGGTTGACCGGGCCCATCGCGTCAAGACGGCGCTTGATGTCGGCGACGATGGACTCGACGAAATCCCAATCGGGTTCGCCGACCATTTCACCGGGAAGTTCGACCGCATCATCGCTGGTGCCATCGACAACCACCGTAGGCATGTCGTCATCGGCGTTTTCGTCCGACTCATCGCCACTGACCAATGACTGGCGACCGCCGCGGCCTTGCAGGGCTTTTTGAGATGCGATCGAGAAAAGCAGCGCGTGGGCATCCGGTTCGAAAGTGGATAGATCGATCTGATGGCGCTCCTGAATCGTGGTGACGAGACTGTCCAAACGGAGTTCGAGTTTCGTCGCTGCAATTTCCTCGCGGCCCTTTTGCTCGTTCACCTTTGAATGATCACGACGGACGGCGGCGAGCTGGGTCTCAGCGGTTTCGATCGCCTCCAACAGCACATTGCGGCCTTCAGAGCGGGTGTTGATTTCGACTTGGAGATCCTCGACTTCCGCGCGGTGGCTTTCGCATTCTTCGGCGAGTCGCGCATTTTCGCCATGGGCGGCTTCAATGCGCTGATCAAAGGTGGCGATTTCCGTCTCGCGGCGGATCGCCACTTCGCGGAGTTCTGATAGACGGGCCTCCATCGGCTTCTGCTGCTCTTCGGCGGACTGTTTCGCGCGACGCTCAACGGCGAGTTCGGTGCGGAGCTCGTTCAGTGCATCGACGATGTCCTGCTCGCGGCGGACCACGGCATCCGACTCCGATTGAAGGCGGCGGCCTTCGTTTTCGAGGGCTTCCAAACGCTCGCGGGCAGAGGCAAGTTCGCTCTCCATTTGCTCGCGGCCTTCGGCGGCGGCGCGGTCGCGCTGGTCAAGTGCGCCGCGCTCCCATTTGACGTTTTCGATCTTGGTGTCGAAATTCTCGACCTCGCGGGTGGCGAGGCTAAGCTGGCCCTGGAGGGTGGATAGATCGACCTTCTGGCGTTGCAGGCGCTCGCGGGAAACCTCGACCTCCTCGCGGAGTTGTTCGAGGCGGGATTCGAGATCGATCACGCGCTGGCGGGCGGCTTCGTCGGCCTGCGTGAGGGCTTCGACTTCGGCAGCGAGCGAGCGGGATTCGTTCGCGAGTTCCAGCACGGAGGTGGTTCCTTCCGCGCCGGTGCCGCCACGGAGCATGCCTTCGCCCGTCAGGATTACCCCGGCAAGCGTGACAAAAGTGATGTTAGGTTGAGAGGCGCGGAGGCGCAGGGCGGTGGCTTGATTCGGAACGATGAGTACTTTTTCAAGCAGGTTCTCGATAACAGGAGCGATGCGCTTGTCGGATTTCACCCGATCAAGTGCCCAGGCCGTTGCGCCTTCGGGCAGGGCTTCCATCTGGGTGCCGGAGGAATGGGGGATGAAGGTTTCCGGCAGCACGGCGGCGACTCCCAACTGCTTTTCCGTCAGGCGGGAGATGATCGCCTCGGCAGTGGCCTGATCCTGAACGAGGACCGCCTGCAGGTGGTTGCCGAGCACGGCTTCCACGGCGCGCGCGCAGGTGTTTTCCGCTTCGATGAACGAGGCGAGCACGCCGTGGATGCCGGGCTTGAAAGTATCGGGCTGGCCGAGGCCTGCGAGAACGCTCCGGGTGCCTTTTTCAAAGCCTTCACCACTCTCGACGAGCTGGCGGACGGCATCGAAACGCGCGGAACGTTGGGCGAGAATTTTGTTGGATTCGATGGAGGCGGTGCGGGCGGCATCAAGGTCGCCGCGGGTGTGCTGATAGGCGCGCTCGGCGCTTTGGAAGGTTTCCTCGAGCTCGGCGAGTTGCGATCCGGTGGCCTCGACTTCGCCGGCGATGCGGGCTTGCTCGGCGCGGAATTCCTCAAGCTCCAGGCTGAGGCGCTGTTCCTCGTCGGCAAGCTGGCGGGCGCGCTCGCGGTTGCCTTCAAGCTGGGCGAGCGAGCTCTCGATTTTCGCCTGCATGGAGGCGATGATCGTCTGCGCGCGATTCGCCTCACCGCGAGTTTCGCGGAGGGCGGCTTCGATGCGTTCGCGCTCCTCGCGGGTACCCTTGGTGCGGGTTTCCTGCTCGGCGAGCTGGATTTCCTTCTCGGCGATGATGCGGCTCAGTTGGTCGAGCGACTCGTTCGCGGCGATGAAGTCGAACTCCTGTTGGGCGAGCTTTTCACGGGTGGAGGCGATGTCCTCGTGATTCTGGCGGATGCGGGATTCCAACTCGGCCTTGCGCTCGTCGTTGAAGGCCATGCGGCCCGCGGCGGAGTTCAGCGCGTTGCGGTGCTCATTGAGGCGCTGGCGGAGTTCGGCCAGTTCGCCTTCGAAAATCCGCGCTGCGGTGCGGGCCTCGGTGACGGCTTCTTCCTTGGCCGGAAGCTGCATTTCAAGCTCGGTGTCGCGCACCTCAAGGCCGCGGATGGAAACGGTGAGCTCGTCGCGCTCGGCGGTGAGTTCAACGAATTTCTTATGACCGAGGTGGGTGTCCAAAACGCGGGTGTCGGCCGCGAGCGCCTGATAGCGGCGGGCTTTGGCGACCTGGCGCTTGAGCGAATTCATCCGGCGCTCCTGTTCTGCGAGCACGTCGGAGACACGCAGCAGGTTGGCTTCGGTGAACTCCAGTTTGCGCAGCGCTTCCTTTTTCTCACGCTTGAATTTCGTGATGCCGGCGGCCTCCTCGAACACCGCGCGGCGTTCTTCCGGCTTCGAGGAAAGGATCTGGTCGATCTGGCCCTGCGCCATGATCGAGTAGGCGGTTCGGCCGATGCCGGTGTCCATCAGCAGGTCGTGAATATCCTTCAGGCGGCAGAGCGTGCCGTTGATCCGATACTCCGAGCGACCGTCGCGGAAAACCCGGCGGGTGAGGGCGACTTCGTTGAAATCGACTTTCAGCGGCCCTTCGCAATCCGCCATCGTGAGCGTGACTTCCGCCATGCCGAGGGGCTTGCGCTTTTCCGTGCCGTTGAAAATGACGTCTGCCATCTCGCCGCCGCGGAGGGCCTTGGCGGAAGTTTCGCCGAGCACCCAGCGGATCGCATCGACCACGTTGGACTTGCCGCAACCGTTGGGGCCGACAATGCCGGTCACGCCTTTTGCGAATTCGAACAGGGTTTTATCGGCGAACGACTTGAAGCCGTGGATTTCGAGAGTTTTCAGATACATGCAGACAGGATCGGGTTGGAGGTTACGCCCGAGAGGGAAGTGGGCGATGGAGAGACTACCCCTCCTGTGTCAGCTGTGCAACCTGCCAACGGGTGAACACGCTGCATCTGGTATTTAATTTACGTTTTAGATACAAGATGCTGTGTTTTGTGAAATCTTAGGTTTCCGAAGTATTTTGCAAGTGGAGTTTTCCGTGTTCTCCCTCGAGCGATTTTTAAGATCTATTCCGTGATGAAATGGCGGAACATGAGCAGGTGAAGCTTTTCCAGATCTTCCGCAAATCTGCTGGTCGCAGTGAAACACTTTGCGGTCATTGAAAAGTGTGTAAACCTCTCGTCTACAAAATCATGCGCCGCCGATTGCTTCTTCCATTCCTCACGCTGCTCGTCTTTTGCGGCTTTAGCTTCTCAAACGCACAGGCGAAGGCGCCTGCCGTTCCCACAGACCTGAAAGTCACGCCGCTCGGCGTCAATTCGTTCAAGGTGGACTGGACTGACAAATCGACAGATGAAGTGGGCTTTGAGTTGCGCATTGGACTGAAGGGGAAAGGCAATCCACCGAGGTTTCTTCTGATTCCCTCTTCGAGTTTCCCTGCTTCCACGTCGCCGAAGAGGACCTACACGGTCATCACCAATCCCTTGTCGGGTAAGGAACTCAGCTTTCAATTGACCGCGTATAATGGACTCACTGGATTCGAGGTGTTTTCACCGCCCACTCCGGTCGTGACTGTTAGGGCGCT
>JANODE010000014.1:0-41864 GCA_031412525.1 Akkermansiaceae bacterium
CAAAGCCTGTTATGAGGTCGATCAGTCGCCCATCGGCAAAACTTCGCGCTCCTGTCCGGCCACCTATGTGAAAGTCTTCGATCACATCCGCGCGTTGTTCGCCCAGCTTCCGGAAGCCCGCATGCGCGGCTTCGACGTCTCACGCTTTTCCTTCAACACGGAAGGCGGACGCTGCCCCGAATGCAAGGGCAACGGCCGCGTAAAACTCGAAATGGATTTCCTGCCATCGACCTGGGTGCATTGCGAATCCTGCAACGGCCAACGCTACAACCCGGCCACACTCGAAGTCACCTTCCGTCAGAAAAACATCGGCCAGGTGCTTGCCATGACCATCGATGAGGCCTCCGCGTTTTTCGAATCGCAGCCGCGCATCTCCCACCCGCTCAAACTGATGGCGGACACCGGTCTCGGATACCTCCAGCTCGGCCAGGCTTCCCCCACTCTATCAGGGGGCGAGGCCCAGCGCATCAAGCTCGTGTCGGAACTCGTCAAAGGCCGCGGCATGAGGGCCACCTTGAACAACGCCCATTTTGCCCAGCGCAATCTCTACCTGATCGAGGAGCCCACCGTCGGCCTCCACCTCGAAGACGTCCAGCGTCTGATCGACGTCCTCCACCGCCTCGTTGACGAAGGCCATACCGTGATCGTCATCGAGCACCACATGGCGGTCGCCGCCGAAGCCGACTGGATTCTCGACATCGGCCCCGAAGCCGGAGAAGCAGGCGGTCAAATCGTCGCGCAAGGAACGCCCGAGCAGATTGCGAAGTCCGCCCAATCGAGGACAGCGCCGTTTTTAAAAGTGGCGCTTGGGTAACAATTGCTCCTTACCAGAGGGCCTTCGTTGCTAATCCTGGGTCCAGGCAATTGGGCAATGAACGGGTGATCGACTTCTTCCTGCGCGGATTTTTGCAAATTCTGACCCTACGCCATCACGTAATGCTTTCTGCTTGGCGGATGCCCGATCGATTGATATTCAATCGATGTTGATCTCCTCCTTCCAGCCATCAAAGATCCTGATTCTCCTGCTGGCCTCCTGCTTCATATGGATCGGCGGCATCTCGCTCGGGTTGGTATTGTTCATGGGCACTTCGGTGACGATGGGCTGGATCATCGCAGGCTTTATGGTGATGGCTCTCGCGGTGTGGGTGATCGTCATGGCGCGGGAAATTCGGCAAGCCATCGTGCTGCCTGACCCATTTTCCAGAGAAATGATTGAGGACGGTCCGGTGTCGGAGCATTCGACTCCAGCCTTGGATTGCTCCGCTGAGGACATCAGAAAAGCGCCGTTCGCGCGTCGGGCGACAGGTGGCAGGAGGATCGCCCTGAGGTTCCGGAGCCAAGCCCGCAAGGACCTCGGATTGCCACGGAATCCGGCTGCCGGACGCTGAATCACGGTAGATTTTCCACCGGAGGTTTGACATCGCCGCATGGACGGAAACATTGGTGTGCATGTACGAAGCCGCCGGAAAAATCAAACTGATCAACGACACCCAGAGCTTCGCCAGTGGATTCACCAAGCGCGAATTCGTGGTGACCACATCGAACGACAAATACCCTCAGGATCTCAAGTTCGAGGTGGTGAAGGACAAGTGCTCTCTGCTCGACTCCTACGAATCCGGGCAGGACGTGCAGGTCACTTTCGACATCCGTGGAAACGAATACAACGGGAAGTATTACGTGAGCCTCTCCTGCTGGAAAATTCAAGCAGCCGACGGGTCCACCGAGCCTTCCCGCGGGTCCGGTGCATCATCCCGGAATCAGACGACCGGGAGCGGCGAGCCCAACTTGAGCGATCTCCGGAAGGACGACGATTTTGATGACGACGTGCCATTCTAACGGCCCCGCTCACATCGGAAAAATGCGTTGTGCCGATCAGGGTTTCAGGTAACCTCGAGGGTGAAATGAACCTCTGAAAAAGCCATGAAATCGACCACTGATGACCTGACACCCCTCGCCCGCAAGATCGTCGAGTTGGAAACCAAACTTGAAAATCTCGAAACTGCGATTGCAGAGATCGGGCTGCCTGCCGGAGCCGGTTTACGCCATCGACTTGAGATATTGAAAATCGAGGAAAAGGCGCTGCGACGGAATTTTCAGGAATCCATCAGCCGGGGAGAGCCAGACTCCGTGCGCCTGGAGAAGATCCAGATTCTGCTGGATCACATCGAGCGTGAGGAAACTTCGGTGGAGCATGATGCCGAGTTCCTGCATCAGGCCGCGCCCTCGTCGATGGCTGTGGTGGCAGAGGCAGGTGCCCATGTGGCCGACCTGCTGGCGCGGGGAGTGAAACATGTCATCGGTGACCATCGTCCATTGGGCAGTTCGGTTTTCGTCAACCATAGCCATGAAAACCTGGTCCAATACCATGGACTGGCAGACGAAGAGACGGGGGCAGCCGGGAAAAAGAACCCTGCAGACTAAGGGCTGCTTCTTCTTGCCGCCAAAACAGGAATTTGCGAGTTTCCCGCGTCGTGAATTTGTCGAATTACCTCCACATGGATCCCCATTTGCTGCTGGGGCTGGTCAACACGGAGTTGAGGAATCACTGCAAAACATTGGAAGATCTGGTGAAAACCCACAACCTCAGCGAGTCCGACCTGCTGGAACGGCTGGCCAGCGCTGATTATATCTATCAGCCGGAAAACAATCAGTTCCGTTGAGCGCTCAGCCTGGGACTTGACAGGCCTGCCACCTGTCCTTTGTTGGTGGATGCGCTATTTTTTCTTCCCTATCACGCTCGCCGGACTGCTTGCATCCTGTTCGACACTGCCAGTTCCAGGGACAGTGAAGGATCCTAGGTCCGTGCAGGAAGCAAAACTGGTTCTCCGGCAGGCAGCAACAGCGCAGGGCAACCCATGGAAAAACCAGCAGCGGATCGGCGTGACCTACGAGGGTGAATGGAGTGCTTTCGCCACGAGAACCCAGCCGGTGCTGACGGATCCGGAATTCCGCAAGACCTCGCGTGAAATCTATCAGCCTCGGCTGCCGGAGGTGGTCCAGATTCACACGGGGCCGGCAGGCACGAAAAAAGTGGTTAGAAGTGGGCGTTCTACCGCGGTGTCATTCAATGGTGCCAGGTCCGGCGACCGCGAAGTGCTCGATGCCGCCGCGCTGGTCGCAGATGCTTATACCGCCTTTCTATTCGGTCCTTCCTGGCTGGGTGAACGTGGATCGGATTTGAGTCTGCTGGACGATTCTGCGCTCGATGGTGAGATCTGTCGGCTGGTGGCCGGGCGATTGGCTCCAGGAATCGGAAACTCGTCCGAAGATCATTTCATCGCCTGGATCGGCAGCAAGAGCGGGCTGATGAAACGTTTCCAGTTTTCGCTCAACGGTCTCGACACCACCCGCGGCGCGGATGTGGACGTGGTTTTTTCGGATTTTCAAAAGGCGCCGGACGGCTCGGTTTGGCCACGTCATTTCGTCGAGCGCATCCAGCGGCCGTTCGCCACCAAAGCGCACGAATGGCGGATGACCTCACTCGCGCTGAACGGCCGGATGGTGCGAATGGAGCCAATCACAGACTAACTTTTCCGCAACCGGATGGGCCCCTTGGCAGTGGATGGATCAACCACGTGGCCGCCCTGGGTGATTTCGATCAGGCCCTGAGCCACCAACCGCCGTGCGGCCTGACGGGTTTCCTCCATCCGGTCTTGCCACGCTTCCGGCCACAAGGACCGGGCAGCTTCGCTCGGACAGATGGTGGCTGCCGCCTTCCTTTCTGATAGAAGGCAAAGGATGACCGCCTCGATCTCAGGTCCCGTCTTGCCGGGTTTCTTTTTCCGACAGGCGTCTGAACAATAACGGATGTCCTCCCAGCAATCCGCCCACTTTTTCCGCCATGTGATGCGACGCCCACAGGTGGAGCAGGTTTTTTCAGATTCCATGATGGTAGAATATCCCGGATCAAGCGCATGCAAGGGTCATCCCGAAGAGGTTGGATTCCGGAATACGAGAACCGCCGCAGGGCAAGCAACCCTGCGGCGGTGGGAGTCTAGCAGACAATCACTTCACAGCCTTCAGGCGGCCGAAGAGTTTGCCACCGACGGCGTTGCTCCTTGGGATGGTGATGACCACTGTGTCGGGCGCAGCGCCCGCGTTTTCAGTGATGGACACTACGGGGAGGACGCTGATGGCTCCGATCGTGACGTCGGACCAGCCGGTCAGGTTGGTGCCGTATTGGAAGGTTTGTACGGTCTGGGCTTCGGATTCATCCGCACGGTTGAAGGTGAAGTAAAAATTCGAAGCATCCAGTGTTAGAGCGGGCATGATGGACGGTGTGTCCGACGTCAGCGGATTTCCACCGAGGATGAACTCAAGCAGGTTGGAAATGCCGTCGTTGTCTGGGTCCAGAGTCGCGCCGTTGTTGAGCCCGGTGAGGGATTTGCTGTTCGCCCACGTGGTGTAGTTGTCGTTGGAGGATACGGTCAGGATCAGGTCGTTCCCACTCTTGGAAACCACGCCGGAGACTCCTGCCAGAGTGACGGTGCCCGGGGTGAAGGTGAGACCCCCGGTGGCGGTGGCGAGAACATAAACTCCGGTGGACGGGGTGGCCGCCGCGCTCAGATCAATGAAGTTTCCACTGTTTATGGTGAGGGCACCGGTGATGGTCAGCGGGATCTGGGCTCCTGGAGTAGCGGCGATGTCGCCGGCGAATCGGCCATCCGCATTGATCGACACGGTGCCGGCGATACTTCCGGTTCCGGAAAGCGTACCTCCCGCGTTCACGGCGACTGCGGTGTTTCCCAGGCTGCCCGTTAGATCAAGCCGTCCTGCATTGATGGTAGTGGGTCCGGTGTAGCTGCTTGCTCCTGTTAGCTTCATCGTTCCAACACCCGATTTGGTCAGTCCAGCGGGGCTGGTGACGCCGCCCTCATTGTCATTGCGGTTGATCAAGGGCGCTGAAACGGTCAGGTCGGTGGCAGGGCTGGTGGTGGCGTCGGCCACGTCGAAAACATTGCCGGCATTCAGGTGGATGCCGGGGAAGGTTCCATCCGTGGAGATCGTGGAAGGAGTGGAACCACCCACAGTGACGACTGCTGCGGCGTCGAGGCTATAGGTCTGATAGCCGGCGGCCGCTCCACTAACGGAAGCGAGCGTGCCGCCGTTCAGGGTGATTGATCCGAGACGGTTGAACACTCCTCCGGCGTTGGTGACAGTGCTGCCTGCACCAATCACAAATTTTGATAGAATGTTGGAGTTGTTGCCACCGAGCGTATCGCCAGACACGAATTGGAACGTGGAGGCGCCGCTCAGGATAATGCTGCGCACGACTTGATTGTTGCCAACCGCACTGGTGACCGGGTTGACCAGGTTGTTGCCGCGGTTTGCAGCCAGCGTGCCGTTATTGATGAGGAGATCTCCGGTAAAGCTGCTAAGACCGGAGAGGATCTGAGTGCCGATGCCGGTCTTGATCAGGCTGCCGGTGCCAGCAATCGCACCGCCATAGGCCAGCGGGCTGGAGTTGTCGCCGCCAACGGTGAGATTCGCCGCGCCGAGAGTCACATTGCCCCCGGCCGCACCACCGCCGCTGATCGAACCGATCTGAGTGGGGAAACCGGTGATGTCGAGGATGGCTCCGGCGAAATTGCCCATGACCACTGCGGAGTTTTTACCGAACGCACCGCTGACATTCGCAACGGAAGCCACACCGGCAGCCAGGGTTCCAGCGTTGACGGTGGTGGAACCCGTGTACTCGTTGGCCCCGGAAAAGGTCAGCTTGTTCGTGCCGAGCTTGGTGAGCGATCCCGAGCCGGTAATCGGGCCAGTAGCAGTAATGACACTTGTAAGGCCATTCGCCGAGGTGCTGCCGATGCTACTGTCGCCGCCGGCGAGAAGGATGGGGCTGCTGATGGTGGGGGTGCCATTGCCTTCCTGCAAGATAGCTCCGCCGCCCTGGCCGGCGCCGCCATTGAGGGTGATGTTGTTGGCAAGCACGTTGGTGGCGTTGGCGAACCAGAGTGCCGCACCGCTGGAAACGATGACGGGCGCGCCGCCTCCCCGGTTGCCGACGTTGAGATCGAAGCCCATTGCACCGCCGGTGATGTTGATTTGGGTGAGATTGGTGGCGGCGGAATTCAGATAGAAACGGGATGTCGCATTGGTGCTGACGTTGAGGGCCCGGTTGTTTCCAGTGAGTATGCCGGTGTAATTGATCTGAAACGCACCAATCTTGCTGATAAATCCGTCCGTGTTCAGGATGAACGGGGCGGCGTAATTGAAGTTGTTAGCCGGCGGATTGAAGATGAGGTTGCCCCCGTTGTAGGTGATGGTGCCGGTGTTGGCCGCGCCGGTCGTTTGATTGACCTGGAGGGTGCCGCTGTTGAGGACGGTCCCACCGGTGTAAGTGTTGACACCACCCAGAACGAGAGTTCCGGGACCTTCTTTGGTGAGACTAAAGCCAGTGCCACCGATCACGCCGCCCACTGTCAGGGTGCCGCCGCCGTTGGTGGTGACCATGCGATTGGTAGGAATCGTCACTGCACCTGTGCCAAGATCGAGCGAATTGGTTCCGCCGAAGACAACATCGGTGTTCCAGTTCTGCACGTTGTTGGTGGTTAGAACAACTGCGCCACTCGTGGTGTCGATGGCGCCACCGTTGAGGTTGAAGGTGCCGGTCCCAATGGCCGACGCGTTGTTGATGTTGAGCGTGCCTGCATTCAGGGTGGTCGCACCACTGTAACTGTTAGATGTGGCGAGGGTCAGGTCCGCGCCGTCGTTTTTGATTAACGTCGTGACCCCTGTAATTCCTTTGGAGCCCTGGACAAGGTAGTCCTGGAGGTTGTTGTTGAAGATCACGCTCGTCGGCGTGACATCGGCAGTGCTGATGTCCACCGTGGTGTTTGATCCGGCAGAATCATCGAACACCACGGAGTCGCCGGGAGTGTTGATGTAAGCGGTCGGGCTGTTGGTTGAATTCAGTTTCCAGTTGATCGCAGCGGTGTTCCAGGCGGAGCTCGCGTTGCCAGTCCATTTCAGGAAATCCAGGCCGGTGAGCTGGAGGTCAATCTGGCTGCCATTGAGCTGAAGGCTGCCGACGCCGCGGCTGGGCAGCGGAGCAAGGGTTAATCCGCTCAGACCTCCGGGATTCGAAGTGAAATCGATCAGCTTGTAGACATGAGGAGCGGTGGCGGAGCCGAGGGAAGCGATGTTGATCACGACAGCTCCGGGGCCACTTGTTGTCAGGCTGCCGGCGCTAATGCCGGTGGTGGCGGTGTAGTTGGATAGATTACCGAAGTTCACGTTCGCGGCACCGCTGAAGGCGAGCCCGCCGAAGGTTGTTTTTCCTGTTAGCGACTGACCGGCTTCGATATTTCCACCGGCTGCGACGGTGGCCGTCCCGGAAATAGTGCCGGTGCCTCCGAGTGTCGCGCCACTGGCGACCGAGACAGCGCTGCCCGCCGCGAGTGAGCCGTTGACGAAGAGCCTGCCGGTGCTGACGGTAGTCGCACCGGTGTAGGTGCTGATTCCCGTTAGAATGGTGGCCCCTGATGCCCCACCGGCGAAGGTCATGCCGCCGCTCGTGTTAGGTGTGATCTGCGCGCCTGAGATCGA
This sequence comes from Akkermansiaceae bacterium, assembly GCA_031412525.1. Lineage (GTDB taxonomy): Bacteria > Verrucomicrobiota > Verrucomicrobiia > Verrucomicrobiales > Akkermansiaceae > Luteolibacter. The sequence goes on from JANODE010000014.1 coordinate 7,555, forward strand.
CGCGGCAGCACCGGTGCCGCCACCGCCGAAAAAGGTGACGGTGAGGGTGTCGGTATTCTGATAGCCAATGCCGCGGCCGGTGACGGTGACGGCGGTGACAGCACCGCCGGAGACGGTGGCATAAGCAGTCGCACCAGTGCCGGAGCCACCAGAAATTTTCACCAATGGAGCACCGATGTAGCCTGAACCGCCGTTGGAAACAGTAACCGCGCTGATGCCACTGCCGGTAGGCAACAGAAGCGCTTTGCTGATGGTAATGGCGGTGTTGTTGTTATCGATCGTGCCGCCGCCGCTGAAAACGTTGACTGCGTCGAGATTGGCATCGGTAATGAACCCGGTGCCGGTATTGATCGGAGTCGCCTTGAGCGTGCCACCGTTGAAATTCAGGTGGGTGATGGCGTTCGCCTGGCTACCGAGGATACGGCCGGTGTTGAGGGTTCCGTTAGGGAGTAGGTTGACCACTCCGAGGGCTCCGGCGACGTTGTTGGTTTGCGCAAGATTGACCCCAGTTGAGGCCGCATTTCCGGTGGTGATGCTGGCTAGGCCGACACCGCCTCCAACGTTGACGGTTGCGACCGACGTCGCGTTTCCACCAACCAGCATTCTGATGTCAGTCCCGGCCGAAACGGATCCACCAGTGACATTGAGCAGACCGGAAGTGGTTGCGCTACCGGCTGCGACGTGAAGCTGCTCATTAGCGGTGAAAGCGCCCCCCGAGATGTCCACCACGCCGACTGTATCAGCGAGGCTTGCACCGATGGCCGGGCGGTTTGCGGTGACCGTGCCGGTGCCTGATAGATTGTAATAACCGTAGCCTCCGCCATTCGAGCCGATGCGAAGGTTGTCGATGCCGGCAGCCTGGGTGAGGGTGAGCGAGCCACCACTCTGATAGACCGCGCCGCCGCCTGTGCCTGAGCCACCGTCGCCGACGAACATGGTGAATCGGTTGTTCAATACGGCACCGGGCAGGATGTTAAGGACCGCCTTGGTGTTCGCCACGGATCCGACCTGGAAGCCGACGATGCTGGTGTTGGTGCCTAGCGTTCCCGAAACGTTAAGCGTCCCGCCTGCAACGTTGACCAGGCCGTTGATGGCATTGGAGCTGCTGGATAAAGACCAAGTGCCGGTGCCGGACTTGGTGAGGGCAGTGACGCCATTGCTGACGACGGCTCCTGCAATTTCTCCTGATCCGGAGGTGGAACCCGACAAATTGAGAGTCTTGGTGCCGACCCCTGTGGCAGTCATGTTTGAGGCGAATTTCAACAATCCAGTGCCGGCTTGTTCGATCGTCGCACCGCCAGTAGTCCCGGCAAGGTTGAGAACGCGGTCGTTGGTTTCTCCACCACCGGTGTAGCGCAGGGTCGTGGCGCTGGTGGTAGCAGCAAGATTGAAGATGCCGCTTTTTCCGAGATTTCCAGCGACGCCGCTGTTGCCGATGGTGCCGACACTGATGATGCCGCTTTGAAGATTGGTGATGCCGTCGAATGTGTTAGCCGCATTAAGGACGACGACGCCGGTGCCACTCGTGGTGTTCCAGAAATCGATGGAGCCGACAGAGCCGGGGGCGATGATGGAGTTAACGGTGAGCGTGCCGCTGTTAGAAACACCGAAGTCTCCGCCGGCGACATTGAGGAGGATCTTACCACCACCGGTCGCGTTGATGGTCCCGCCGGAACCATTTACCAGCGTGCTGCCTGCCAGAGGCACGTCCTTCGCGAGATTGATGGTGCCGCCGTTGATTTGAAATCCGGTAATCGTGGTGGTGTTAGAAGGAATGGTGCCTGCCAGCGTGGCGGTGCCCAGGCCGCTTTTGGCAATCGTGAGCGTGCCGCTTTGCGGGGTGATGTTGTTGTTCAACTGCCAGTTGCCAGCGCCTGCCAGGGAGAGGACATGGGCACCCGCGCCGCCGAGACCGAATGTCACGTCGGAACTGATGGTGGCGGGATTGGAGGAATCATTCGTCCAATTGTGCGTGCCTGCAGCACCGCCCAGGGTGAGATTGAAAGCGTCCGAGCCGTCACCTAACGTAAATGCACCCGCACCGGAGGCGATGGTGATGTTGTTCAAACGCAAGAAAGCCGGATTTAACCCCGAGTCGATGCTCAGCGGGCTCGTCTGCGTGTTGGAGAGATCAAAATTCAATCCAGGATTACCTGCTGCCCCTTGAAATGCGGCGTCCGAGTAGACAAGCGAAAGCGGGCCCGTAGCGGTGTTGTTCCACTGCACGGTATCCGGGGTCACCACACTGGGGATGCCATCGGGATTCCAGTTTGCTGCGGTGCCGAGGTCAGACGCGCCCGTCGCGTTTCCATCCCAGACGGTGATTGCTGCGACAAGGTTGGAGGGAGCCATGCAAACCACAATAGAGGCTGTGGCGAAGGTAGCGTGAAGAAGACTGCTGCCGCGGAGGAATGACAGGAAGGCGCGTGTGTTTTTCATAAACTTGGTTTTCCTGGGTTTTGGGTTTCGGCAAACGACAAACAAATGTGAGGTGGAAGGGGTATCACAAATGCGAAGGCCCGCTTGTAGAAAGACCCTGAGTCATGTGTATCTAAACGACATCATGCGTGTCGTAACTTGGTCCCGCCAGTGGAATTGCTCACGGGAAGCAACGGCCACGAGTGACGGCCAGATTTATTTAGATGCCTTGCAATCCTTGTGGGATCAGCGAATACGGTGATCGCAGTTCAAGGTTTACTCGTGGATTTGCACCTGCTCCGCTCCTCTTTCAACAGGTTCTGCAACAGCCACCCCCAATTATGGGGAGCTGTCATCAAAAACCGCAAAACGGCGGGTCAATCTCAGCTCACTTGGATCGTTTCCATCTCTAAAAGCCGACCTAATTTTTCAATCTTATGAGCGATGTGGCCGACTCCGACCGCGCAATGATGTGCCGGTCCATGGGAATTCCATTGGTTTACAAAATCACGCGCGCCACAGGCAAAGCGGTAACGGCTGTTAGTATTGCCGATTTCGAGAATCGGGCCGGCGACCGACTCGCCTTGTGCATAAAGCAGGGCGAGCCTGCCACCGGGGCGCTCGATGACGGAAAGCAGAGTCACCGGCCCATGTTTCACCGCCATTTCCACGGAGACGCCGCTGCCGACTTTGCCATGATAGACCTTGAGCGGACGGACCTTGGTCCGTCCTTGTGCGATGGCGATGTGGCCAGGGCCATCGTGGCCCATGAGCACGACGTCATCCTTGAAATCCATGGCATAATACTCCGTAAAGGAGCCACCCGCGCCGAACAAATCCATGATCTTCATGGCCTGCACGTTTTTGACTTCATACTCGCCGGCCACGGGAATTCCACGAGCGGTTAGAAGAGAGGTGCCGAGGATGATGGAGGACAGGGTGGTTTCGTTTTCCGCAACACCGGTGCCTCTGTAAAAATAAGCCATGGAACCGAGGCGATGGTCTGCGACGAGTCGATCCAGCGCGACGGAGGTGCGTGCTGCTTCGGCGAGAACGGATGGATCACAATCCGGCTGCACGTCGAACGATTCATGAAATTCCCCCACTCTCGCCACGACGGCCTCCTCAGAAACATCCCGGCGGCGAGATGAGAGCTCGTCCACCTCGAGAATCTCGATGTGGGTGCCAAAGGTGGTGCACTGGAGGGTGACATCGGAATAGATGTCGAGCATTCCGCTGTAGTAGTGCCCCATCAGGCCGAGTCGGTTTCCATTCATGCCAGCAGCCACTTGTGCGGCCTCCACCCATGCGTCGACTTCGTCCCAGCATTGGGGGTCATCTTCCAATACGCCCGTGATCTGATGAAAGCGGATGCCCGCCCGCTGGAAAATGTTTGCGATTTCCGGAACCGGACAGGCCGAGCAAAACGACAACCATTCGCCAGTCATTTTCGTACGATCAGTCATTGCATTGAACTTCGCGTAATTGATCGCCGCCTCAGGCGCGAGGTTCAGCACGATCACCGGTACCTTGGCGCGCCTAACGACCGGCAACACCGTGGATGACAGCGCATAGGTGGTGACATGAAGAAAGATGATGTCCACGTCTGCCTGGCGGAATTTGCGGCCAGCAGCGTAGGCCCGGTCCGGATGATCGAGCAAACCCAGATTGACCACCTCCACACCCGGCCGTGCGAGTTTTTCGGCAACTCTCGCCAAATATCCTTCCAGCCGCAGCTTCAATCCTTCGAATTGGGGCCAGTAGGCATCGAGGCCAATCCCGAAAAGTCCGACGCGCAGGGGGGGTTTATTCATTCCATAAAGTATCCGATTGATCGCTGAGTTGGAATACGTTGAATGATCTTTCGCATACAGAAAATGACCACCACTGATTACTTTCGTTATTCCCCTGTTTCACCCGAAATAGCGCGCTGGGGCGTGGGAGTCACCGCATCCGGTTTCACACGGGTCCTACCGTGTGATGCTTATCCTCCGAAGCGGCATCCTGAAAATCACCAGTTTGACTGGGAGCATGGCCGGGTGCTGGAGGCATTTCAAATCGTACTGGTTCTCTGCGGTAGCGGGTGGCTGGAAACTCGTGCTACCGGTAAACTCCGCGTCACGGCTGGAACGGCTTTTTTGCTATTTCCCGGCATATGGCACCGCTTTCGCCCTGATCCTGAGACGGGTTGGGAGGAAAGCTGGGTCGAGCTGCAAGGTCCTGTGGTCAAGTCACTTCTGGAGTCGGAGAGCGTGAGTGGAAAATCCCTGCTTCGCCATAAGGCGATTCAAGCGGGTCTTGGTCAGACGCTGGATTCCATCCATCGGCTTGCCCGGGGGGAGTCGGCGGGTTTTCAGCCCGAAATCTCCGCCCTTGCCATGCAGGCACTGGCCATCTGCGCTCGGGAAAACCCTGACAACCCACTCATCCCTGCGGTCCGACGGGCGGTGCTGGAGGCCGAGCAGTATCTTGGCAAGCATCATACCGAATCGGTGAGTATCGAGGCGCTGGCCACCAAACTAGGCGTCGCCTACTCACATTTCCGCCGCGCCTTTCGTGAGCATACAGGATTTGCCCCATGGCAATACGTAATCCATTTGCGATTGAGCCATGCCCGAAGGCTGCTGGCATCGAGCCCTTTGAAACTGGAGGATGTGGCCGGACGAGTCGGATTTAGCTCGGGTTTCCATTTTTCAACCGCCTTCAAAAATGCTTACGGCCTGTCCCCAGACCGATGGCGGAAATCATTGGGAATCAAGGGCGAGTGGAAAGACTGATCCTGCAAAATTTGCCGCTTTTTCTGCAAAATGTGCGTGATTTCCCGATAGGGAAAAACTTATTTCCGAAGCAAAATCATCACAAGAGACTGATAATAAACTATCTTTTAATAAAAATGCATTCTGGCATGCCTGCTGCCGATCGTGGGTTACGATAGAAGACTCTTCGGTCTCCTAGGTTTCAAACCGTGCCCAACAAATTCACACAAACCCTATGCGAACAAGCCACCATCCGCAGATCCCTTGGTTTCAGATGGGATGTTTTGCGGGTCTTCTGGTCGCCCCCACGCCTGGGTTTTCGCAAGTGGCCTATTCATTTGGGAATCCGACAGGAGACGAGCAGGCCCACATCGAGCTGATCAACCGCGCGCGTGCGAACCCATCTGCCGAAGGCAATCGGCTGGCAAGCTCGAGCGATCCCGACGTACTCGCTGCCTTCAGCCAATTCGGCGTCAATCTAACTGTCCTTAGAAATGAGTTCAATGCCATTCCAGTCGCTCCTCCGTTGGCTCCAAGCGTGGGTCTCACCACCGCCGCGCGCAGCCATTCAGTCTGGATGCTCAACAATGCCACCCAGTCGCACGATGAGACCAATCCCGTCAATACTACCGCCAGCCGCATCACCGCCGCCGGTTACAGTTGGTCGGCAATCGGGGAGAACGTCTATGCCTATTCCACCAGCACCTGGTACGGCCATGCAGGATTCCAAGTGGACTGGGGCACCGGGGGAACCTATGGCATGCAGAATCCCAGGGGACACCGCAACAGCATTCACAATTCGAACTACCGTGAAATCGGCGTGGGAGTGCAGCTCGGCAGCAATGGGTCGGTCGGTCCCCAGCTCATTACCCAGGATTTCGGACGGCAAGTTGCCGATCCTTCCCTCGGCACCGGAGTGGCCTATTACGATCTCAACTCCAACAGTTTCTACGATGCCGGTGAAGGGGTCTCCGGCCTGACTGTCAACGTCAGCGGAACCACCAGCTATTGCCTCACGGCAGCTGGCGGCGGCTGGGTCGTGCCCATCCCCACCGCTGCCGCCACCCGCACGGTCACGTTTTCCGGCCTTGGGATGAACCGGACTGCCAGCCTCGTCGTTCCCCTCTCCAAGAATGCGAAGGTGGATATGAAACTCACCTACTCGCCACCGTCCATCACCAGCGCCTCCACCGCGACGGCCGGCAGCGCGCACAACCTGACTTTCAGCGCAGTAGAGGGCAGCACCGGCTACCACTGGAACTGTTGGAACACCACAACCGCCGCGGCGGAAAACTGCGAGAGCCTCACCAACATTACTGTCACGAAATCCGGCACCTACAACGTACTCAGCACTTCGGTGAAACAACAGGGCTCCGCCTCTTTCCATCTGGAAAACTCCACCGGCGACAGCCAGATCCTCGAACTCAACGGCTCCTACTACGGCATGACCAGTCCGTCGCTCGCCTTCCAGAGCAGCGTCCGTTATTCCACCACCAGCGAGCGGTTCAAGGTGCAGGTGAAGGAGGACGGCTCCGCAACCTGGCAGAATGTCTACGACCAACAGGGATATGAAAATCCCGGAGAAGGCGGCTTCAACGCCCGCTCGGCCTTGCTGACTGGCATGGCGGGCAAATCGTTTCGCGTGCGCTTCGTTCTCGAATTCAACAGCGGAGGCAACTACCCGAACTCGGGTGACGCGTTCGGCTGGTTCATCGATGGGATCACGTTCACCAATGTCTGGAATCTAACGAACAACACCGTCCAGACACTTGCCACGACCAGTGGATCCTTCACGCCTAGCGCGGGGACCTATCTGATGTCCGTGGCCCCGATCATTTCCGGCGGCGATTTCCCCGGATCCTATCAGACGCTCTCTGTTTCCGCCCCGATGCCTTCGTTCACCACCTGGGCCGGAGCGATGGAAACATCAAGCAGCCTGGCAGCAGGAACGATTTCCAACAATCCGAATGCCGACACCGACATGGACGGCCGCTGCAATCTCATCGAATACGCGTTCGGCACCTCACCGGTGGCTCCTAACGATGCAACGCCACGGATGCCGGTAACGGTCGCGGACCCGACGTATTACATCCTGCAATACCAGCGAGACACTTCGCTCAACGACCTCACCTTCACCGTCTGCGCAAGCTCGGATCTGTCGAGCTGGAAAACTCCCGGCGAACCAGGCGCGCCCGCCGGATTCACCGACACGATCGTCTCCACCGTCGGCACCATTGAGACCCGCCGCGCGAAAATTCCGGTCAGCTCCGGTGGCAGATGGTTCATGAACGTGCGGGTGAGCAAACCCTAACCGATACGCAGCAGCCGCTCGCCGGCGGCCCGCAAGGTTTCCTCGTTTTTTGCGAAATGGAAACGGATCAAGTGGTTCACCGGCTCGCGGAAAAACTGGAACCCGCAACGCCCGCAACGCCGATCTCACGGATCAACCACTCGGATGCATCGGTATCCGTGGCAAATCCTAACGAGGAGATATCCATCATCACATAGTATGCGCCTTGCGGCTCCGTGAAGGGCAAGCCAGTCTGGCGCAGCAAGCCGACGAAAAGATCGCGCTTACCGGTGTAGAGATCACGCAGTCCGACGTAGTAACTGTCAGGCAGCTCCAGCCCGGCGACGGCAGCTTCCTGCAAGGGCGCGGCAGCCCCTACCGTTAGGAAATCATGCACTTTCCGCGCCTGCGCGATCACGGCAGGCGCCGCCTGTACGTAACCAAGACGCCAGCCGGTGATAGAGTAGGTTTTTGAAAGTGAATTGCACGTGATCGTTCGATCAAACGCACCCGGCAGTGCGGCGAAATGTACATGCTCGTGCGGCGCAAAGACAATGTGTTCATAAGGCTCGTCCATGATGACAAACGCGTCGTGCTCTTCCGAAAGACGGAGGATTTCCATCAGCTCGTCAAGTGTGAAAACCTTGCCTGTCGGGTTCGAAGGATTGCAGACGACAATGGCTTTGGGTTTTTGTTCGAAGGCCTTGGCGAGTTCCTCCGAATCGAAAGCAAATTCGGGAGGACGCAGCGGCACGTAGATGGGCTCGGCACCTGAGAGGATGGCATCCGCCGCGTAGTTTTCGTAAAACGGCGAGAAAATGATCACTTTATCGCCTGGATTGCAGGCTGTCAACATGGCCACCATCATCGCCTCCGTGGACCCGCAGGTGACGACGAGATGCTGATCCGGATCGATGGCTAGGCCGGTGAAGTGCTGGATTTTCCGGGCCAGTGCATCGCGGAATCGCGGGGCACCCCAAGTTACCGCATACTGGTGATACGGCCCGCGGGTAGCGCGCTCTAACGCGGCGAGTATTTCTTCGGGCGGATCAAAATCAGGAAAACCCTGCGACAGGTTGATTGCGCCGTATTGATTGGCCATCCGCGTAGTTCCGCGGATGACAGATTCGGTGAAGGCGGCAAGACGTGTTGCAGTGGAGGGCATAGACGGTGGGAGATGAATGCAAAGTTGATGCTCCATTTCCCAAATGTCCATCCCGTGCCGCTTCCGGCGGGATCAACGGTAGTAATTTCCGCCGCGGTAATAGCCACCACCATAATATCCGCCACGGCTATAATACCCATGATGGTGGTGATTGTTGTTGTTGCCGGCGGCATATCCGATCAATCCGGCTGCAGCCACACCCGCCACAGCGAGGCCCGGATCCACCGTCTGCACTGGGCGCCCATAAGCGTCATAAGTCGTCATGCAGCTCATGCTCATGCCGAGAGGGACCAGCAACGCAGCATACATGCCCAAACGGAAAGACCGGAAACTTGGTTTCGTTTTCACACCTGAACTGACGACGTGGAAGATGGATTATTCAACCGTTTTTAAATTCTCCGCTCACACACGCCGGATTTTTCCGCTCGCGGTCATCGGCAGCATATCCACAAAACGGATCCTCGCCGGTGCCTTGTAGATTGAGAGCACCTCACGGCACCAACGGATCAATTCACGCACGGTCACGTCCTCGCCGCCGTGCAGGATCACATCAGCCACCGGCACGGTCCCCAGCACCGCATGGCTGGCCCCGGTCACCCGGCATCGCCTGACGGCAGGGTGACGTTCGAGCACCTGCTCCACTTCCTCGGGAAAAACTTTCATACCACTGACGTTGAGAACACTCTTCCTGCGACCTCTCAGATAAACCCGGCCTGCCGCATCTGTCTCCGCGAGGTCGCCTGTTGCAAACCAGCCGTCCACACAGACTTCCTCGACCGTCTGCCAGGGTGATAAATAGGCATCAAACATCCCTGGTCCTTTGATCCAGAGTTCCCCGACTTTTCCGACAGAGACAGGCATGCCTTCTTCGTCCCGCAACTCCACGTCGAATGCCGGTAGCGGCCGACCCACAGCGGTCGGAGAGTCCCCCGCTCCGCCCGTATTCAGCAGCGGCAAGCCAATTTCGATGATTCCCAAACCCTGCACCAGCGGCTTGCCAAACCGCTCGCGGAACCCCGTCGCCACTGCCACCGGCAGGGGTGCGGCCGTGCTCACGGCGAGGCGCAGGTCCGGCCAGTCATAGCCGCCGGTGTCGGCGGCTAACAGGGAGTGATGGAATGGTGCGCCGTAAATCACGGTCGCCCTGGCGGCCCTAGCAGTTTCGAGAATTTCCGCTGCCAAATGCGAGGTGCCGATGATGGTGCACGCCCCATGATAGAGATAGAGCACAATGGAAACCGCGAAGTGATGGGCCATTGGAAGCATCCAAAGCACACGGTCGCCCGGTCCGATCTGCAGTGCCGCATTTGCCGCCACGATGCGCTCGCGCAATTTCCGGTGGCTGATCACGATACCCTTGCTTTTGCCGGTCGTTCCCGAGCTGAAACGAATGAACGCCGGATCGAGGTCGAAAAACGCGGCTTCATTTTCGAGCCCTCCCCCATCGAGAGGCACCCAGGCCGCACTTGTGGTTTTTTCGAATCTCAAAGCCTGATCCCTTCGCCAACTTTCACATTTCCCCAAAATCAATCCGCTAAGTCCCGTCCGCTCCACCACTTCCGTCCGTTCGGTCGGAGTCAGTTCGTCGGCGACTGGAACCAGGCACCCTCCCGCTTTCAAAATTCCAAGTGCGAGAATGATGTAATCCACCCCGTTACCACAGGCCAGCCCCACCCGCGGGACGCTGTTTTTACGGAATCCATCGCAGCGTTCCAGCCATGACGCGACTTGTGAAACCCGTTCCAGCAGATCGCCAAACGTAAGCGTAATCCCGTCTGCCACTAGCGCCGGACGCTCTGCCGATGCCCGCAGAATGATCTGATCCACAATGTTCACCAGACAAAAGCTAGCGTTTCGGAGGCAAGTTCTCAAGGCATTCCTGCAGCTCGTGCGGCGGTCACGACTACTTTGCGACTGCACGTGATGGCATGAGCAAAAATTCCATCGGCTCGACTCCCCGCAAAAGTTTCACCTTCACCGCCTGTCCGGGGATCAGATAGAAAAACGCGTTGGCCGCATCCGCATAATCGGCGATCTGGCGGTTCCCCACGCTGACCAGCATGTCACCTGGTAGGACGCCAGCAGCGGCGGCGGGTGATTCCGGGAGCACGCGGACCACCTGCGGGGATCGGGATTCAGCCCGCAATGCGAGCCCAAGCCAGCCGCGGACCAGCTGGCCATGGGTACAAATATCGCGCTGGACCCGTCGGACCGCCTCCGCGGGAATGGCAAAGCCGAGATCAGCGGCGCCGGCATTTTGGAAAACCACGGCTGCCACCCGGCCGGCATCGTCAACCAACGGCGTGCCCGGCGGCGGCACTTGCCCGGTGAATCGAACCCTGAGCAAAGCGAGGGGCAGGATTTTACCACCCACCTGTTTTTCCCAGCCGAGGGTCCTGCATTGGATCGGACCAGCCGCAGTCAGAGCCGTGAAAGCCGCGGTGGCAATTCCGTCGCTGTTTTCGAGCCAAATCGCGGATTTGGCCGCAACACCACTCTGGACCTGAAAAAACTGGAGCCTTGAAACCGGATCATGCCCAATCACTTTGGCTGAAGAGGGAAGACTACCGAGTAAAACTCTGGGGTTCGAAGGATCTGCGCCGGCTGCCACGACTGCCACGAGGATCGAATCCCCTACCACCGGCACTGCCGTCGATTCGGCAGGTTGTCCATTCTGGGTGGCCGAGAAACTCACCTGCCATCCCGGTGTCGCGGCTGCTTGCTCAGCAACGCCCACTGAAATAGACCATCCGAGGCACATTCCACAGATTCGGGCCGACCACCGTCGGCGCGGGTATTCCAGAACCACCATTTGGGCCTTCCGGAATTAAAATACCTGCTCGCCCGCGTTACCTGGAGTCGAAGGACTCAGGTCCAATTGTTCCAGTTGCCCGACCGCAGGGGTCGAGGCGGGAACCACTTGGTAATTCACCGGTGCCACAGGGGATTTTTCCGTGTCGACCCCGGGAGGAGTGAGGAAAAATGCCACGGTCGCCGCCGCGTAGGCCAAACCAGCACCGTAAGCCCACTTGGAAGGCCCTACTTCGCCGAACCAATTGGATACGCGCCGCAAGAAGTCCATCGGTCCCGACTTCCTCGCTGCCTGCTCGCGCTGGTTTTGATGGAACTCGCACAAGAAATCCTGCCAGTAGCCTTCTTCAGGACGCTCTTGGCGCTTGAGGGCTAGCAGACTTCCGATTTGTTCGACCGATGGTTTCACTGCGATTGATGATTAGGAATTATTAAAAATAAACCCCAGGCGCAAGAATTTTTTTCAAAATCTCTCTTCCCAGCTGTCTTGGAGGGCAGATTGAAGATGAAGATGCGCATAGTGGAGTCGTGAACGAATAGTGCCTTCCGAAGTGCTGAGCACCTTGGCAATCTCCGCATGGGACATGCCTTGGATGTCGAACATCGTTACAACCATTCTGTGGGCTTCTGACAATTTCATCATCGCTTCGTTCAATTTTATCTGAAGTTCGTTGAGGTTGGTCTGCTTTTCCGGGTTGGCCTCGTGGGTGGTATCGATTAGAGCGGGATCATGTTGCACCGAGGAATCCAAATCGTTCAGGCTCAAACCCGTGCGGCGCTTGCGTTTCTTGAGGAAATTGAGCGTTAGATTGACCGCTATCTGATAGATCCAGGTGTAGAACGTGGAGCTTCCGCGGAATTTTCCCAGTGATTGATAGGCACGGGCGAAGATCTCCTGCAGCAGATCATGGGTGTCCTCCTTGTGGGAGGTCATGTTATAGACGAGGCCGTAAAGCTTGTCGCCATACTTGAGGATCAGGGCGTCAAAGGCACGCGTGTCGCCTTGTTGGGCACGCGTGATGAGGTCCTGGTCAGGGTCGGGGGGACGTGACTGACGAAACATTAAGGGTGGTGGGGGTGAGCAGCGGCAGCAGACTACACGGATGATCCGGCATGTAAAGGCATGCGGCAAAAAGGGGTCTTGGGTGGAAACCGCCTTTGACGCGGGGGTGGAGAGGGATCACTCTCTGGGCGTCATGGCTTTTGCGGATGTTTATCCAGATCTTATCGAGCACCCGACGCCCTTGATGCGGCGTTTCTCACAGCTCATTTCCGAGGAAACAGGAGGTTCACTTGAGGTTTTGGCGCGTCGCAGCCAGGAGACCACGCGGCGGCATTTCGGGCGTACGATGAGACTCTTTGCGCCGCTTTACGTTTCGAATGAGTGCGTAAACAACTGCAGCTACTGCGGTTTCTCGCGCGATGCTGGAATTTTCCGCACCACGTTAACGGTGGATCAGGTGCTGCGCGAGGCGAGACACTTGCACGGGCTGGGCTTCCGCAACGTGCTGCTCGTCGCGGGTGAGCATCCTAAATTCGTTTCAGACGGTTACCTTCAGGATTGCCTCGACGCGCTCAAGCCATTCATCCCGACACTGGCTCTTGAAGTCGGGCCGATGGAGGACGGGCAATATGCGGAAATCGTCGGTCACGGCGCGGAAGGACTGGTCGTCTATCAGGAAACCTACCACCGTGAGACCTATCAGAAACTGCACACGGCGGGACCCAAGAAAAACTTCGACTGGCGGTTGAACTGCCCCGAACGCGCGTATGGGGGTGGTTTCCGGCGGATCGGCATTGGCGCATTGTTCGGACTCGCGAACTGGAAACACGAAGCACTCTCGCTCTGCGCGCACCTCGAGTATCTCTATAAACACGGATGGAAAGCACAATACACGGTGGCTTTCCCCCGCATGCAGCCATACGCGGGGAACTACGAATATGTCACCGACCCGGAGCTCTATCTGCCGGACAGGATCTTCGTCAGGCTGATCGCCGTTTTCCGCATCCTCTTCCCACAGGTGGGAATTGTAGTATCCACCCGAGAACCGGCGCCGCTGAGGGATGCGATCGCCACCCTCGGGGTCACCCACATGTCGGCGGGAGCGCGGACGGAACCGGGCGGCTACACAGGAGCCGGGAGCGATGATCTGCATCTCACCGTGAAAGGCCGCCGCATCGAGCTGGAGCAGAAATCCGGCTGCGAAAAAGCGACCGAACAGTTTCAAATCCACGACACCCGCAGCCCGGCTGAGGTGGCGGCCATGTTGCGCACGCAAAACCTGGATCCCGTCTGGAAAGACTGGGATGAATCGCTGCTGGCGCTACCGTGATCCAAATTCCCGGAAATAACGGACTATTGACTCAACCACCAAATCTCATGAAACGCCGTGAATGGATCAAATCGCTAACAATGGCAGGCATCGGTGCGTCAGCATTCCTTGCAGGCAGCGGACAAGCCTCCGCCAAGGACCCATTCTCCCTGCCCCTGCTCGGCGTTGGTGAATCCTCACGGTTCGATGACGGTCTGAAAGTCACCTTTCTTGCGGTGAAGAACGACAGCCGCTGCCCGATCAACGCCCGCTGCATCTCAGCAGGCGATGCGGAAGTCCTGTTGCGAATCCGGGTGGGCAGCCAGCGACCAAGGATCGTCGCCGTTCACACAAACTACAAACCTAGGGTCGTTGTGATTTCAGCACTGCCTCCAGGTGCCGTCGGCATCCCAAAAAGCTACTCCATCGAGATCGACACCCTGACACCCCAACCGTATGCGGGGAAAAAGCTCAGGCAGTCCGACTACCGCCTCGCGCTCACCATTTCGGTTGCTGTCTGATTTCCGTCAGAATCCACCTTCCTTATAACCGATTTTCCAGAACCGTTTCAACTCTCCGACATTGTTCGGCTGAACGAATTCCAGCCTCTCTCCTGTGCCCGCCCGGGTTTCGATGAGCGTCCAGTCCTTCAAATCCGTGCTGCTCCAGAGACGATAGGCCCAGCTCGGCTCGGACGGGCAAGTGATGGTGATCTGCGACTTGTCCGCGCTGAATGCGACGCCTGGCTGTGGCTGCTGATCGAAATAGATGGCCGCATCCCATTCCAGCACCGAGATCCGTGACGCGGTATTAGCAGGCGAGGTGTAGCCCTGGCCGTCAGAAGACTGATAGAGAAAATGCATCCGGCGCTCGCGGTCCCACAACTCGTTGTCGATCGTGGGCTCATAGTTACCGAGGTTGCCGGTGGTCAGCTCGAACTGAATCCACACCGTGCGGTCGGGATCCTGCGATTTTGGAAGACTGTGCACGATCGTCATGCCGTTGCTTTCCTCGTTGTCTCGATAGGCGACGATCATGCGGTCGCTGTCATCATTCACCACGACAGGACGGCCCATGTTGCGAACGCTGCCTTCAGGAAAACGAGTGGAACCTGGGTCAATCGTTCTGTTGGAGACCGGGCGTGTCTGCCACGTGCCATTGTCATGACGGAAAACCACCATGTATTGGCGGCTGAAGTTCGCCGCCGGGGTTTCCGGAGCCCACCAGGTGGCGATGACCGGATTTCCCGACCGGTCGAGGCACATCCCAGACTGGTTGATGAGGCTGGAGTTTTCCGGAATGTTTACGATGCGTTCGGCCCGCGTCGCCTGCACGCCGTTTTCCGCGATGCTCGATATCGGCAGCACATAGGGAGTGCCATCGAAGCGCTTCCACGTAACGCCCGCGTCCGGAGAGCGGGCAAAGTAAAAATTACTGTTCGTCTGATAGCCCACCGCACCACTTCCGGTGTCGGACGTGCCGCTCGAATATCGCCAGCACCACGTGAGTGTTAGCTCGTTGCCATCCGTTAGGCCAAGCTGAGGCATGTTCACGTAGGCGTTGTAATCCGTGTTCCAGCCGGTCCCCTTGATGAATGGAAGGTGTGTGTTTCCGCTGCTGTGGACACTCGTCCAAATGCGAGTGGCGGTGTCGTAGCGGTTGAGATAGATGTCACCACTTCCGGAGAACCCCTCGCGGAAGAGATATAACAGATCGCCGTCAGGCAATGTCATGAACTGCGGATAAGTCACTCCATTCTCCCGCCCGGTCATCGTGGTGTCCGGGCCAAGTGTCATCGGGCCATTGCCAGTCACCGGGCCGAGGCTTTTTGCATAATGGAAGGCGTCGCCGTGCATGCCCCACGAAAGATGCATGTACCCCTCGCCATCGATTCCGAACGCGATCACGTCATGCCCGTCCGTGATCGCATTCGCAGTGAAGGATGAATGCCGAAAAATCTCCCAGCCGGAGGTCCCAAGCGTGCGTCGCCCGATCCAGATCGTGTTGTTATAAACATCCGCGGCGTCGTACTGATGGCGCCCATACCACGTCATGAACTGTTGGGTGCCGACGGTTTTCAAAGATGACCGGACGAAGGATACCGAGTTGATCGCGGAGGAGCCGGAGTAACCAAAATCACTCGTCGCCGCATCGCCATCGTCTACTGGAACCAGGTTAACCGAAGTTCCAGCAGGGCGGGATGAAGATGATGCAGGAAGGGTATTGGCCTGATATTCCTGAAGATTTCCGAAACCATCGCCATCAGGATCCGATCCGCCGTTGTGGACCAGTGCGGAAAAATGACTGAGCTCCCACGCATCCGGAAGCGAGTCCGCATCAATGTCCGCCGCATCGGAGGCTTTATTGTTAGGCGCCGAGCCGTTCGAAATTTCGGTGGCGTTATCCACTCCGTCACCATCCGGATCCCCGGTAGCGGTCTGGGCGAGGTTTCCGAAATAGCGCCCTTCCATTGCATCTGACAGGCCGTCCGCGTCGATGTCAGTCGCAGTCGAGAGAAGGGAGGCGGGATTGCTGCCGGCACGGTATTCTGATAGATCGGTCGAGCCGTCGGCGTCGTAGTCGGAATTACCCAATCCTGATAGAAATTCCAGCGAGACGACATATTTGAGTTCCCATGCATCTGGCAGCCCGTCCGGTTCGCTGTCTTCAAGAGACGCGGCGTCGGAACCGAGCGTGTGATAGGTTTCCCGTTCAGCGGGAGTGAGGGCTCCATTCCAGATGCGGACTTCGTCATAACTCGCGCTGGCCGTCGCATCGGATGCCCACTGTGAGCGCCCTAACCAACACACCGCGTCATTGAGCTGGTTCATGGTGTTGATGGTGTCGAACGCCCCCTTCGAGGCGCCAAGCGTGCTTCCCGTTGCAGGTGCCGCATAACAGGTGACACGGGTGGTGCCGACGGCTCCCACCCGGGGTTCCAGCGTCATCAGGATGTGGAAACGAACGCCAGCCGTGTAGGGCCGGACGGTGTCATTCGCGGCGGAGGTCGTGCCGTTGTCCGTCCACTCGACGCGGTCGGAATTCCCATCAGTTCCGCGTGTCCACGCCATGAAAAGGCTTTCACCAGTGGCGCTGCCAAAATCAAAAATTCGCGCCCAGTTCTGCGGAGCACCGATGCGGGTGACCCAGAATTCCAACGTGACGGGAGTGCGGCGTCCAGCTAACAGACCGGATCCCAGATTGACGAAACCTGACGTCGCGCGAGACCCGCCGCCGAGCTGGATTGCCGTCGATGACAGCGTGGCCCCACCACCGCTGGCAGGGTTCGAATCGGGATCGACAATCACGGCATTTCGACCGCCCGCGGTGTCTTCAAGGCTGTTGTTGAAACTCCATCGATGTGCAAGCTGGGCCGACGACGGGCTCCAAAGCGCATTGAGGGGATGAGTGTTAGCGTCGTGTTCAACCTTGTCGGAAGCGCCGTCTTCATCGCTGTCGATGATGCCATCCTTCGCTTGGATTGTTAGGAAATTGTGAATTTCCCAGCCGTCGTTCATTCCGTCGGTATCGGTATCCGGATAGCCAAGAGGGTTGTTCGGATTCGTGCCCACCAGATACTCAAGCCGGTTGGTGGCGAAGTCGCCGTCGGCATCCCCACCACCCGCCTGCGGGATGATGCTGCTGAAATTGGCAATTTCCCACGTGTCCGGCAGTCCGTCCGCATCCGAGTCGTTGGGACTGGAATTCGGATTGGTGGGATTCGTCCCGGATGCAAACTCCGCAGCGTTGTTCGCGCCGTCCTTGTCGGGATCATCATCGCTGTCGAACTTGGCGAGGATCGATGAATCGGACTCACCGGCATTCTCCCTGAAACAAGCAATTTCCCAGCGATCTGACAGACCATCCCCGTCCACATCGACGATGGTGAAAAGAAACTGCGAGGCAGTGCGGGCCACCTTGCTGATGCGGACTTCATCGATCATTCCCAACAACCCCTCACCAGATGATCCACGGCCTTCGTTGCCAATCACCAGTGGTCCAGTGACAGTGGCATCCGTCGCCTCGGTGCGGATCCCAATACTGTTAGCCGCATCACTGGTTTCGGCCAGACGGGTCCAGAAAAAGTTGCAGGAGCCATTGGTGCCATTGAACGCCACCGCAGCGTGAAACCATTCGTTGGCCACAAATCCATGGGGTCCGGACAGTGGGATGGTGACTGCCACTCCCGCGGCGGCGGTTTTGATGAAATTGAACTCAAGTTCACCACTGCCGTTGATGCGAAACTGAAATCCCCGGTTCGCGCCGCTGCTGTCAGTGGAGATGATTTCACGGGATGGACCGGTAATCGCCGGCAGTCTGACCAGCGCCTCGACCGTGAATGATCCCGATGCGCCTGCCAGTGAACTTTGGGTAATGGCGTCCGGTCCGTTGGAGTTTCCAGCACCATCGCCAGTGGTTCCCGGTTGAAAGGCTCCGGAGTTGTTAGCATCCAGCCCGAGGCCCTGGCTGGTCGCGGAAACATTTGCCGCATTTCCAAAACCGACTGCACCCGCGCTACCGAGGAGAGTGGTCAGCGTCGGCTGGGCGGAGGTGTTTGTCGCGGGAATGCCCGTGCCATTGAAAGAGATCAGGAGACGGCCGCCGGGAAAACTGTTAGATGCCGATGACGCGCCGGCAGCTTCGTCCATGTGGAACAAGTGCACCGTATCCGCATCCACCGCGTACGGCCCGGTCATTTCCGCACCGGCAGGCAGGGAAAAGAGGAGGGTCAAAAGGCAAGAGCGGCTCGCGGAAAACATCGCAGGAACGATACATCGATCCAGCTCCGGGCAGACCCGAATCGCTTGAACCCCCTTTTAATGGGAGACCTATCGTTTACGGCGCGCTTTATGAAATCATGAGCACCGCAGGCTACTTCGGCCCCAAATACTTGACCACCGCCTCAGTCCGGGTGCGGACGTGGAGTTTGTTGTAGATGTTGTCGATGTGCGAGCGCACCGTTTCAAAACCGATGCCGAGATCCCACGCGATTTCCTTGTAAAGATTACCCTTCACCAGCAACTCGAGGATCTGAGTTTCGCGGGGTGTGAGGTTGTGCTCCTTGTTTCGGCTAGCGGGTTCCTTGCGGAAATGTTGTACCACCTTTCGGGCGATGGCACTGGACATGGGCGAGCCGCCGGCCAGCAGGTCTTCAAGCGATTCCTTCAGTTTGACCGGGGCATCCCGCTTGAGCAGATAGCCGGAAGCGCCGGCGGCCAACGCGTCGAAGATCCGCTCGTTATTGTCGTACACAGTGACCATCAGCACCAGAACCTCCGGATGCAGTGTCTTAAGCTTGGCGACGCATTCGATGCCGGACATCCCCGGCAACTGGATGTCCATCAGAACAACCTCCGGACAGGTGGTGGCCAGCCCTTCGAGGGCGAGCTCGGCCGATGGATAGGTATTCACCAGTTTCCAGTCCGGCGCAGCAGTGACGATTTCCGTTAGTATGCCGCTCAGGGCGGCATCGTCTTCGACGATCGCGATGGTGTGTGGTTTGTCAGGCATGGGAAATTTTCAACGTTTGGCCCCGGCGACGGGACAACTCAGGACAATGCAGGTTCCACTGCCCGGTGACGAGGTAATCTTGCAGCAGCCGCCGATTTCCTTGAAACGACTGGCCAGATTGTCAAGTCCGTGGCCCCGGTCATCGCTGGTGAGGTCGAAGCCGACGCCCGTGTCCCGGATCGTGATGCGGATTTCCTCGCCATTGAACGTGAGCGAGAAAAACACCTCGGATGGTCCGGCATGGCAGTGCACGTTGTGGAGGGCTTCCTTTACGGCGAGCGCGATGTGGTGGCGGACTTCCGAGCCTAACGAAAGTGCCGGCAGCAAGGGCGGAATATCCAACCGGCAACGAATCTCCGAGTCACGGAACATGTCTTCGGCGAGCCGCGTCAGGTGGGAACCGAGATGGTCGAGCGTGTCAAATGACGGATCGACCGCCCACACGAGATCGTCCATGGCGACGATGAGCTCACGCGTGGATTCCTTCATTTTCGCAATGTGCCGGGTGGCATTGTCGGGTGCCCGCACGAAGTCGCGCTGGGCGATGGTGGCACTCATGTTGATGAAAGTGACCCGCGTTCCCAGATCGTCATGCATGTCACGGGCAATGCGGGTGCGGTCCTTTTCCAGCGCGTTTTGAAATCGAAGTCTTTCCATGGAACGCTTCGCACGCTGGCGGTGCAGCGAAAAAATCACGCTGGAAATCAGGGCGACCATGGCCGACGCGATCACCGGCCAGAACCAAACCCTCTGCCAGACCGGTGGATCAACCACCACGGCTAATGCGAGTTGAGATCCGGGCTCCAAGCCATTTCCTGCCAGGCCCATGGCGCGGAAGGTATATCTACCAGGTGGCACGTTGACATAAGTCGCACGACGGGTGTCGCCGTCGATGACGTTGAAAACCTCGTCCCATGAAAGCACGAAGGTCCCATCACCCCGCGGCGTCGCTTCCAAGTCTTTCACGGCAGACCATTCGCCATCGCGGAACTGGTCCCCGTCCACCAGACCCAGGGCGGGATGTCCGGCACGGATGATGAGACGGGCGATCGCAGGCTCCGCACCACCACGTTTCCAGCCGGGGAGATATCCGGCGGGGGAGGTCGTAATGGCGTCATAGGCGTAGCCGCCACTTTTCCAAACAGGGGCGCCACCGCTAACAGGTGAGCGCAGTTCAAAATTATCGACCGCATAAAAGCCGGTGGTGTCAGGCGATCCGGAGGCAAGGCTGATTTTTAATTTCCTCGCTCCGGCAGGAATGAACACCGGCTCTGACCGCCGCGTCATCGCGGATTCCTCGAGGCTGGTTTCCCAACCCGCACTGTGTCCGAATGCCGTGAAACGAGACTGCGAGAGCACCTTGTCATCACCATCCAGCGCCTGGCAAACGAGTGTCATGCCCTGATCGGTATCCCGCCATCGTTCGTCCACACCCTCGAGCTGGCAACGCAGTTTCACATCCCCTTCCGCCTGATCCCCGTGATACCCAAAATCGAAATCCAAGCGATGCAAGCCCGACCCCAGCTTCAGAACTCCACGTGCCTTTTGCTCGGCAGAGACTTCTTTCCCATCCACATAAACACCTGCCAGCATCAGTTGGAAAGCGGTGGTTTGGCCATTGTCATCCACCTCGCGCGCCACCTGCTCCGGGCTGATCCGATGTTCTGGATCGACGAAAAAAAAGTCGGACGGATGCCGTGCCACGCCGCTCATGCGCACCTCGTCGATACAGCCAGGAAACGGTTCCGCTTCGGCATTTCCGATGAAGCCCCGTGCTTCATTGCCGAGCGCAAAATCCCCTGTCCTTCCGTTGAAATCGTTAGACAAGGCCCCGGTTCCGATGCGGTTCGCTTGCGTCGCTCCGATGCCCAGGCGGGTCCAGTATAGCTTGAGGTTGTTTCTAACACCGCCATTGCCGTCGTAGGACACCGCCACGTGAAACCAGCCCTTGGTGTCCACCGCGTGGGGTCCAGTGACGGGAATTGTCGCGACGCCGCCGCCCATCGCACCACTGTGGGGCAACGGGAAAAACGCGAGGTATCCTTCCTTTTCTATCCGGAAATTGAAGATGCGGTCCGCGTCGTCGGCATCCATCGAGACCAACCCGAGCGCGATCTGCCGCGCCTCGCCGGGGAGGATGTCCAGACGGAGGATCATTTCATAAGTGAACGCCCCGTCCGGCCCGAAGTAGCTGAAACCCGGATCGACGTTATCAGCAGGTCCTACCGCCAGGAAAGGTGCCGCAGTGAGGATCGCGCCCTTGAGATCGGAGTTTCCCACAGTGCCACTGACATGGGCGTTGAAGGAAATCGAACTGGAAAACCCCTTGAGCGCCGGCTGACCGGTTCTGGGTCCATTCAGTATTCCTAACAGCGGTATGCTGCTTTCTGCGGAATCGATGAATGGCGGCTTCACTTCGTCCAAATGCCACAGATGAAGGGTGTGCGCATCCGGAACATAAGGCTCCGGAGCCGCCCGCAGATCCCCGCAAACCGATGCCAGCACCAGTCCGGCTAACAGCAATCGGCGGTTGGTGAAAAATAACGGCACAGCGACAGACTAAAGGAAACCCATCACCATGCAAGAACCCGTGTCCCACAGGAATCCGGCACCGGGGAATTGTTACGGGCACTGAGATCAGCCGTTTTTCCGACGACGGCGCAACAGGCTGAGCACTCCGAAGCTGCTGACCAGAGCAAAGGTCGATGCTTCGGGGATCACCGTCAGCGTGAGTGCCGTGCCGCCGAGCGATGCGTCGTTGTAGTCCAACAGATAGGTGTTGAGTCCGAGAACCGTCGTGGTCTCGTCGGCAAAGCCAGCGAAGGCAACGTTGTTCCACGCGCCAGTGTAATCAACGAGAGTGAACTTCGTGCCTTCCGCCAGCACGGTATCCGTTCCGAAGAGGCTGAGGGCAAGCACCGCGGCCGAATCCACATTGAGGTTTCCAGTCACGTTCACCAGATCCGCGGTCGGGGTATTAGGAGCGATTTCCGCCGAGAACGTGGAAAGTGAGGCGAAACTGAGGGTTCCGGTCACCGCCAGCGTGCCCGGGCTGGCACCGGGAGAGAGTGTCGCGCCGCCACCTACCGTAAAGGTATTGGCTGCACCAACATTCACCGTGCCCGTGCCCTTGAGTGTCTGGCCGGTGGCAAGAGACCAACCGCTTTGTGCGGTGGCATCGAGAGTCGCGCCGGATTTCACGTCGATCGTGGAGCTGTTGGCAATCGAGCCGCCGACGCCGAGAGCGAGTGTGCCGTTGGCAAGGTTCGTCACGCCGGTGTAAGTGTTCACTCCGGTTAGAGTCATGGTTCCGGCTCCCGATTTGGTCAGTCCACCCGCCCCGGTTTCGGTCGCGTTGCGGTCGATCAATGGAGCTGAGACATTCAGGTCCGATGCCACGCTGCCAGTGACATCGGCCACGACGAATCCGGTGTCCGTATTCAGGTGGAAACCGCCGTTACTGCCCGGGGACGAAATGGTCGACGCAGTGGTGCCTCCTACGGTGACGACGGCGTTTGCGTCGAAACTGTAGGCCTGATAGCCGGCGATCGCGCCGCTGGTCGCCGTGAGTGTGCCACCGTTGAGATCCACCGATCCAATGCGGTTGAAAACAACACCGCCATTGGTGACGGTGCTGCCCGCTCCGATGACGATTTTTGAGAGGATCGTCGAATTGTTTCCACCGAGCGTGTCTCCGGAATTAAACTGAAGCGTGGAGCTTTCGCTCACGATGATGCTCCTCGCGACCTGGTTGTTGCCGAGCGCGCTGTTAGTAGGGTTGAAGAAATTGTTGCCCAGATTCGCGATCACCTTGGTTCCGCCCTTGATCGTGAGGTTTCCCGAGAGGGTGCTCGCTCCGGTTAAAGTGGTGGTGCCGGCGGATGTCCCGGTGAGTGTCATGCCGCCTGATGAATTCGCCGCCGTCGTGATCGCCCCGATGGTGGCCGCCGTGTTGGCTCCTCCACCTAGCAGATTCACCGTCGTGGGATTGACCGAGTAGGTACCCGCGCTGGTGACCACGATGCTGTCGATCTTGAATGTTCCATTGCCGGTGCCGTCATCCACCATTTTTGCGAAGGCGCTTGCGCCGTTGCCCGTGCCGCCGGAAAACGTGAGCATCGGTGCTCCAACATAACCGGAACCTCCGTTCGCCACGGCGATGGATGTCACTCCGTTGCCGGTAGGAGCCAGCAGCGCCTTGCCGATCGTGACGGCGGTGCCGCTGTTATCAATCGTGCCGCCGCCGGAATACACGGTCACTGCATCGACGTTGGCGGATGTCAGGAAGTTTCCAGCTGCATTCGTGGACGTCGCCTTGAGGGTGCCGCCATTGAAGTTCAGCAATGAGGTGGGATTTGCCCCGGTGCCGGTGCTTCCAGCAGTGACGATTCCCGTGGTGAGGGTCCCGTTCGTTAGAAGATTGGCCATGCCGACGGTCCCGGTCACGTTCGCACTTGCGAGGCTGAGGCCGAGGGTGGTGCTGCCGGTCGTGGAAAATCCAGCCGCCGTTGAGCCACCGCCGACGTTCAACACTGAGGTGGCACCGGCCGTCCCGCCCCAGTTCATGTCCACGCGGAGGGAAGACATCGTCCCGCCAGTTAGATTGATCATCCCGGAGCTGGTGGTGCCCCCGCGACCGACTGCGGTCCAGCCGTTGTTGGCTACGGTCCCGGCGGAAACATCGAGGATCCCCACCGTTCCAGCAAGGCTCGCAGCCACTCCGATTTCGTTAGTGGTCAGCGAACCTCCTGACATGTTGTAATAGCCGTAGCCGCCCGAGTTCGAACCGATGCGCAGGTTGTCCACACTCGCCCCCTGGGTGAGGATGAGCGAGCCTCCGCTCTGATAGACCGCTCCGCCGCCAGTGCCTGCGCCACTGTCGCCGATGAAGAGGTTGAACCGGTTGTTGATCACCGCGCCCGGAAGAATATTGAGAATTGCCTTCGTGTTGTTGACCGTGCCCACCCGGAAATTTGCGTTAGTCCCGTTGATGCCGAGTGATCCCGAAATGTTGAGCTGGCCACCCGCGACCGTGACCGCTCCGGTGGCGGAGTTGGCTCCGGAAAGTTTCCATGTTCCCGTGTTCGATTTGGTGATGCTGACAGCTGCGGTCAGGCCGTTGCTGATAATGCCGGTCACCTCATTGCCGGTGCTGGTGCCGTCGAGACCAAGCGTGTGGGCGACGTTGTTCGTGGTGGTGCTGACAGTTCCGATGAAAAGGTTCGCGGATGTTGGGTTGAACGTCGTCACTGCACCAGCCGTTCCCGAAGTGAGGGCCACCGCCCCATAGGTGAGTGAGGCGGTGCCGCTGGCAACGTTCCCACCCTTCTGAACGTTAACGGTCACCGCGCTGTAGGCTCCGGTGCCCAGCGTGTGATTGATGCCTGCACCGGAGTTTGCGCGATTGGAAAGGATTGTCGCAACGGTTCCAGCACCCGCGTTGGTGGCAAAGGCGGTGTCACCCCCGTTGGTGGCGATGTCCAGGGTGGCTCCCGTTCCGGAAAAGGTCAGTGTGGATGTGCCTCCCAGTGCTGCGGCATTTGCCAACACCAGCGTGCCCGCGGACAATCCGGTGGGCCCTGTGTAGGAATTGGCACCGGCCAGCGTGAGGGTGCCGGCACCGCTTTTGCTGATGCCGAATGCAGTTCCGCTGATCGAGTTGTGAATCGTTAGTCCGCCGGATCCCACATTCCAGGCGTTGGCAGCGGCGAGTGACAGATTGATTCCCTGGTTTGCCGTGGCGGAACCGATGGCTACAGCTCCCGTGCCCGTGGTGATTCCGGCAGTGATCGCCAGCGTCTGGTCCACGCCGCTCAGCGTATTGCTCAGGCTAACAGGCGAAGTGTCCGTGAAGATGATCGTGTTTGAGGCAGAGGGTGTGGCGATGTCGATGTTGAGAGGGCCGGCCACATTGAGAGGACCGAGAATGGTGACATCATCCGCAGCGGTCGGCACCGTGAAGGTGGACCAGTTCGTGTTAAGGCCCCAATCGCCGTTCGTGTTTCCATTCCAGGTGATGGGAGCGGCCTGAGAAGCGGAGGAGCCGAGTGTGGCGACCAGGGCGAGTGTGAGGCTAACAGGATTGGCGAAGGGATTGCGGGCGAGTCCTTTGGGTTTCATGGAGGTGAATGGGTTTGAATTACATGTAGCGTCGCACGCTACCTGCATCTTTGGGTTTTTGAAAATCCCGGCCATGTAGGGCACCCGGCCTCTGACATTCAACAGGTTTACCTCATAACCCCCACTAATGGGGAGACTCCGCACAAACCCGGATTCCTTGGCAAAACCGCCTACAGCGAGCCGAATTTCCGTGTCAGTTCCAGTTTTCTGAAATCAAAAATCGACTTCAACTTCGCCGCCACAAACACGGCATGCGCGATGGCTCCAAACGGCCCGAAACCAAAGCCGTAGTGAACAAGATCCCGCATCAGGACCCCACCCGGAACTTCCTCGAAAGTGTGGCGGTGATGCCAGAACTTGTAGAGGCCAAAGCGTTGTTCATCCACAAACGAGCGGCCTTCATCGACGGCCTTGATTTCCGTCACCCACGGCACCCAAATGCCCGGCACGATCATGACCTTGTAGGTGATGATCTGACCTTCATACATTTTTTCGCCCGGCAGGCTGACAATTTTGAATCCCAGGTCACCCGGGGTGATTTCATCGAGGTTCCGGGGCGAGGAGAAAACTCCCAAGCTTCCGCGAGGGAAAGCGGTAACCGTTGTTCCTGTTCGAGCGTGTGGATGGTCATTGGCGGCGGAAAATCACCCGGACACAGGAAAACACAAGGAGCAGCGAATGGAGTGATTGCATAAGAAAAGCCGGAGAAATCAGCCCGTTTGCCCCACCTCAAGTCATCCACCCAAAGCCGGCTTGATAGACACGCGTTGCCAGAGGTAGCCGCAAAAAAGCAGAAGAAAGTCGATGCGCCTCCCCGCGACTAACTGCTAGATCGGGCCACACGGCGGGTTCCAATCGGAAAAGAGTTGAAGATTTCGTGATGAATTACCTGAAGCCCGTCTGGAACGCCCCAGAATCCTCAGTGGCAAATTTTTTCCGGGTTGTGCGGGTCGGCAGATAGGGATAATCCGCAGGTATGGATTTTGAAACACTGAGCAACTGGGCGGATGAGGAGCTGAAATCATTGGTAAAGATTCTACCAGCGGACGTGCAGGAAGCGGCGAAAAAAGTGGTGATTTCGCTGGAGGAACAGCCGGGGCAGGGTGCCGATGATGAGACGCTGGAGGGCGATGAACTCGGACTTTTCGAAGGTCCCTGTGCCGCCGATGAAGATGGCGACGGAGACGTGCCACGCATCAGGCTTTTTCTCATGAACCTGTGGGAGTGGACCGGCGAGGAGGAGCACGACTATCGAGATGAGGTGGGCACCACGTTCCTCCACGAGCTGGGCCACTACCTGGGTTGGGATGAGGATGAGGTGGCGGACCGGGGGCTGGAGTGAAGAGCGATTCCGGCTGGTGATTACTCGGATTCCACAGACTTGATAGTGAGTTTTTTCCAATGCGGTGACTCCCTTAGCCGCGCGGAGATTTCGACTTCCCTCAGTTTCAAAAGCAGGCTAATTCCTCACTGAACGTAAAACACAACCATGGACATACTCGGATTCATCAAGGGCGAACTGCTGGAAATCATCGAATTCAACGACGACTCGCGTGACACGCTGGCCTGGCGTTTTCCGGACGAGGACAAGGCGATCAAAAACGGCGCGCAACTGATCGTCCGCGAGAGCCAGGCGGCGCAGTTCGTTTATCTGGGGCAATACGGCGATTGTTTCGGCCCCGGCAAGCACTCGCTCGTCACCGACAACATTCCGGTCCTTAACAAAATCAAGGGCTGGAAATACGGCTTCGAATCGCCATTCAAAGCGGACGTCTATTTTGTCACGACGCGCCTTTTCACCGGCAACAAATGGGGCACCGCGAATCCGATCATGATGCGCGACAAAGACTTTGGCGTCGTGCGGCTGCGGTCCTTCGGATCGTTCGATTTCAAGATCGTGGATGCGCCCGTTTTCCTGAAGGAAGTCGCAGGGACCGATCAACATTTCCGCCTCGATGAATTCGCTGACACGATGCGCTCGCGGATTGTCAGCGTCTTCAGCGATGCGCTCGCTTCCTGCGGGGTGCCTGCGCTCGATGTCGCCGCCCGTTACTCGGAACTTGGCGATGCGCTGCTGCCGCTGATCAATCCCGCGGTCACCAGCAAGTATGGCATCGAAATCACCAGCTTCATCGTCGAAAACGTTTCCGTTCCTCCTGAAGTGGAGGCGGCCATCGACAAGCGTTCGAGCATGGGAGTGATCGGCAATCTCAACGATTATGTAAAATTTCAAATGGCCGAGTCCATGACCAAGGGCGGCGACGGCAGCGGTGGCTCGCCGGCAGCAGCGGCGGGACAAATGGCGATGGGATTCGGCATGGCGCAGGAAATGATGAAGTCGATGCAGGCCACGCCACCTCCGCTTCCTGGCGCTGCCACGGGATTTCCCGAACTGCTCAGCACCGAGCAGGCCGCGCAGGTTCTCGGCGTTTCGGAAGCGGATGTAATTGCCTCGATTGATGCCGGTGATCTGAAAGGCAAAAAAATCGGCAGTGTCTATCGGATCACGCGCGCCGCTCTCGACGCTTTTCTCGCGGAGTAAGCAGCCATGGCCGAAGTCAGCGCACTGCGGAAGCATCCCTGCCCGGAATGTGGTGGGGATGCGGAATGGAACGCCTCTAAAAAGGCGCTCGCCTGCCCGTACTGCGGCACGATCCTGCCATGGTCGGATGGAGAAAACCCGTTAGGCGCGGCAATCGTCGAGCATGATCTGGAAACCGCGCTCGCCTCCGTGCCGGCAGAAAACCGCGGTCTGTTAGCTGAGAAAAAATCCGTGAAATGCGAGAGCTGCCAGGCAATCAGCATCTTTGATCCTGATAGAGCCGCCCAGCGCTGCGATTTCTGCGGCTCCCCCTCCATCGTGCCGATGGACGATCTCAGGGACGCCATCACTCCGGAAAGCCTGCTGCCCGCGGTCATCCCTTCCACCCAGGTCCGCGACCAGCTCCGCAAGTGGTATTCCACCCGCTGGTGGGCGCCTAACAAGCTAAAGCGCGCCGCGCTGACCGACACGCTGCACGGCATCTATCTCCCTTACTGGACCTTCGACGCCCACGTCGATGCCTACTGGACCGCCGAAGCTGGCTACTACTATTACGAAACGGAAACCTACCGCGACTCCAACGGCCGCACCCAGACCCGCCAAGTGAGGAGAACACGCTGGGAGGACTGCGCCGGCCAACTCGCTCACTTTTTCGATGACGACGCCGTGCCCGGAACCGTCGGCGTGCACACCGAGCTACTGAGAAAAGTCGAGCCCTTCCCCACCCTCACCGACCTCAAGCCCTACGAACCCGCCTACATCCGCGGCTGGACGGTGGAACGCTATCAGGTCGATCTCCGCCAGGCGTCCGAAGTCAGCAAGGACCAGATGGACGCCACCATCCAGCAGCTCTGTTCGCGCGAGGTTCCCGGCGACACCCAGCGGAATTTGCAAGTCCAGTCAGACTATCAGGGCCGCACCTTCAAGCACGTGCTGGTCCCTGTCTGGCTCACCACCTACACGTATGGCGCGAAATCATTCCAAGTGGTGGTCAATGGCTACACCGGGAAAATGGCGGGTGAGCATCCGCTGAGCTGGGTGAAGATCACGCTGGCGGTATTAGCGGTGTTGATCGTCATTCTGATGATCGTGATGTTGAATCAGAACTGATGATGATACTCCCGTCCCGAAAAGGACGATTCATCATAGCCCGGCACAAAGTGCCGGAACACTGACGTGCTGGATATTCCGTCCTGAAGGGACGATTCATAATGGGGACGCCCTCAGTCCCACAAATACCGTTCATCTGCCTGCACGCCGTATTTCGCCAGCATCGTACGGTATTCATCCTGAAACGTTCTGACGCGATGATGATCAGCCTGATTGTCGATGTATCGGGTCAAAGTGGACAATTGTGATTCACCGATGGAAAACGCGCCATACCCGGCCTGCCATTCAAATCGCGAGCTTCCGCCGTTCTCTTTCATCCAAACCGACGCGGTTTGTTTGACCTTTTTGACAAAATCCGCGACGCAGATTGTGCGACTCAAGCCCACTGCCAGATGCACGTGATCCGGCATGCCACCCACGCGGAAAACCTCGCAACCCAAGTCGCGCCCGACGGTGGCCATGTAAGCAAATCCATTAGGCTGGATCGTATCGGTGATCAGCGCCTCACGATTTTTGGTCGAAAAAACGACGTGAATGAGTATTCGTGCAAGCGATTGGGACATGTGGGCATTCCTATCATTTCCCCATCAGGAATCACGCGTTTTTGAAAACACTGCGGGATAGCGCTCCAAGCCCACGGATGAACCGTCCTGACAGGACGGGATTCGGGACGCGATACGTCCCGGCACTTTGTGCCGGGCTTTGATGAATCGTCCCCTTGGGACTTGGAAGCGGGCATGTTGACGAAAAGTCCGCCCTTCCTATCAGAATTCGCCCGCTTTTCGGATCGCCGCCGGATAGAGGCGATGCTCCACCACCTGGATGCGCGCGTGAAGTGATTCCGCGGTGTCGCCTGATAGAATGGGCACGCTTTCCTGGAGGATGATCGGGCCGGTGTCCATTCCCTCGTCCACGAAATGCACCGTGCAGCCGGCTTCGGAAACTCCGGCGTCGAGCGCCTGTTTCCACGACTCCAATCCCGGAAATGCAGGCAGCAGAGATGGGTGGATGTTCAAGATTTTGTTAGGAAACACGTCGAGCAATGGCCGCTTCACCAGACGCAGAAATCCAGCGAGGCAAACGAGCTCCACTCCCGCCGATTTCAGCCGCTCGGCGGTTTCGATCTGGGATTCCTCGGGAAATTTCGTCTTGAATCCTCGGCAGTCGATCACTCCCGTTTCGATGCCGCGTTTCCGCGCGCGTTCGAGGATGAAGGCGTCCGGATTGTCCGAAAGAACCAGCCCGATCCGTGCGTCCAGCGTGCCGGCGTCGATCGCATCGAGGATCGCCTGCATGTTTGAACCAGAACCAGAACCAAGAACGCCGAGCACCATGCGCTTGGTTTAAGCACCTTGCCCTGCCTGCCAAGTGCAAAAGCAGCAGAAGTCCCGACCTGCGAAGAGCACTCAATCCAGAAAATGGCTTCATTTTGCGGAATTGACATCAAATTTATTTCTGCGATCTTGTTTCTGATGAAAGCGAAAACCTCCACCCACCGGTTGGAAGCAAAACTCGATGAAGCCCTCGACCACCTTTGCCAGATCACACGACGGACAAAAAACAGCCTCATCAACGAGGCGGTGAACAACCTGATCCGGCAGCGGGGATTGGAGCTGGAGGGCGAATTGGAGCAGACCCTGCAGAAGCTCCGCGCCTATCGCGAAAAGGATCCGGACTTTGAGCAAGCCATCGACGCATTCGCCCGCGCCGAGGTGGTAGGAGCGAGCGAAGATCCCGTGGAAGGAGTGGTCTCACCCTCTCAAGGGGTCGTCCAATCGGAAATCCGCGAACTCTTCCATGCCTGACTGGGACGAAAACAGCGAACCGCTTCTGAGAAACCTCACTCAGGTTTTACGGCGGGTCCGGGATCAGGCGCGAGCCCGCGAAATGCCGGATAGGGAAATGATTCGGGAGTGGCACCGCGCCACGATGTCGGGGCTGGATGTGCCAAACCCGGATTGGGTAGCGGTCTATCGGGGAGAACCGGGGGCGGAACGGGTTAAAGTCACGATTGGCGCACACGAGGGCGTGCCTTCTTCAGAGGTCGGGTCGCAACTCCGTGAATTCCAGGAACGTTTGCATGCAGTCCTTTCACGCCTGGATGGGATTTTGGCGCGGGATCAGGAACCGGATTCAGACCAACTCGCCGCCGTGATGGACACCTGTGCGTGGGCTCATTCCGAATGGGTTCGCATCCATCCGTTCGCAAACGGAAATGGCAGGACGGCTCGGCTATTGGCAAACGCCATCGCGATGCGTTATGGCCTGCCACCTTTCATCCGCCTGCGCCCAAGGCCGGATGGCGGCTACGGCGCGGCGGGTGAAGCCGCGATGCGCGGTGACTGGCAACCCACCGCTCTCGTTTTCCGCACCATGCTGCGAAACTTTCCCGAAGAATGAAGCCCGCCTTGGATTTGCGGGACTTGGCACTTGGAAACGCCGTTTTTACCCGCTATCTGACAACGCATGCATGACGCCCGTATCGACGCCCTCGCACGCCAACTGGTCCGCTATTCCACTTCCATCAAAAAAGGCGAGAAGGTCCTCATCGATCTCCATGACGTGCCGGACTCGATCGGTCTTGCCCTGATCCGCGAAGTCCGTTCGCGCGGCGCGTTCCCTTTCCTCCGCATCCATCAGGGTCGTCTCACCCGGGAAATGCTTCGCGGTGCGGAGGACGAACAATACCTAACACTCACCAAGCACCTGCTTGCCGAGATGCAGGACATGGACGCCTACATCGCCCTCCGCGGCGGCCACAACATCGCCGAAACCTCGGACGTTCCGGCGGACCGCATGCAGCTCGCGATGAAGCACATGCGCCCGGTGCTCGACCACCGGGTGAAACGGACCAAATGGTGCGTCCTGCGCTGGCCGAGTCCCTCGATGGCCCAGCAGGCGGGCATAAGCACCGAGGCATTCGAGGACTTTTACTTCAAGGTCTGCCTGCTCGACTACAAGGCGCTGGTCCCCGCGATGAACGCCCTGAAAAAACTGATGGAAAAAACCGACCGCGTGGAGCTCATCGGTCCAGGCACCCATCTCAGGTTTTCCATCAAGGACATCGGCGCCATCGTCTGTGGAGGAAACTATAACATTCCGGACGGCGAGGTGTTCACGGCCCCGGTGAAGGATTCCGTCGAAGGCCACATCACCTACAACGCGCCCACTATCTATCAGGGAATCCCGTTTGACGCCATCCGCCTGGAGTTCTCGGAAGGAAAAATCGTCAAGGCCGAGGCAGGATCAAAAACCAAGGCCCTCAACCGCATTCTCGACAGTGATCCGGGCGCGCGCTACATCGGCGAGTTCGCGCTCGGCTTCCACCCGGTCATCCGCGAGCCGATGCGCGACATCCTCTTCGACGAGAAAATCGCCGGCTCTTTCCACTTCACCCCCGGCCAGGCCTACGACGAGGCCGACAACGGCAACCGTTCGCAGGTCCATTGGGACATGGTGAACATCCAACGCAAGGACTGGGGCGGGGGCGAAGTGTGGTTCGACGGAAAACTCATCCGCAAGGACGGGATCTTCCTCCCCAAGGCGCTCGCGAAGCTGAACGGATGATGTGACATGGGCATTCCTGCCTGTTCTTCAAGTGCTCCCCTGCTGCGTCCTCCACCGAGGATTGGAGAAGCTGCGGCCGAAAACGGTTTCGCTGAAGTGAGAAAATCTGGCATTAGATAAGATATACCGGCAAAAAACAACCCATTCCTCTAGTCCTTGATACTGAACTTCAAGGCCCCCACCCATCCTAGCGGGGTTATCCCGGCGTTTTCCCTGACCCCGTCGCACTGCTTAATAATTTTTTCCGTCAGGTAAACCCATGACCAATCCACCAAGCCCACCTCGGTGTGCCACGAGTTTTTCAATTTCCGAATGACACTCATCTTTCGAGCCAGCGGTAGTCAAATTAAGAAGGCTATGGTCTTTGAAGTCGTATGCGGCATCGAATCGACTTGGGCTTTCTTCATCGGGCTTTCCTGTGTGGAGAATTACGCTTCCGTCTTTGGACCAATAGTAATTCCCAATCTCCCTTCCTTCCGTCTTCGAGTAGATCAATTTAGGTTCCCAAAAAGTGTGCGGCCAATCCGACGCATGGAGCAATACCACCACTTCATCCAAGCCGCGAGCTTCCGCAAGCACCCGATGAGTTTTTTCTTGATTCGTGAGCACGGTGATTCCAACAGGATGGAATTTAAGCCGCCAATACCCGCCGCCCAAAATAGAGACTGCGCCGAGTGCTAACCAGAATTTCTTCGACTTCATGAGCGTGAAATCCTGGAGGAAAACTTAAAAATGATGACGGTCAAAAGGATGGTAACCGCTATCCCGAACCACCACCAATGAACGGAATCATCTGCTTTTTCGCTTTCACTGCCGGCACGCGCCTCTTCAACATTTTCCGATTTGCCTTGAACACCCGAAGCAGTATCTGAAGCAGACGGTGGAATTGGTCTTGTCGGCATTTCTGCAACTCCACCACTAGCTTTGCTATTCAACGTAGCCGCAAATTCATTGGCTTTGACGAACAATCCCTTCAAGTCAAAGCCGGAATCAGCGGCCATATTCTTCATGTATTGTTCCCCTCCGGAAACTGGCACAAGAGATTCCGGCCCAAATGGGCATTCAACAGAAATGCGAACATCGATACCCCGCTGCGGCATGGTCATGGTGCTAACAACAGCGGCCGACTTGCCATGCTTTGAAAGGTGAATCCCGCCGATTGAACCATCACCAAGCGAGAAGCTGCCAAATGGTCCCCGGCCTCGGGGTGCAGGAGTATCAGGCAACGCGTCCACCTTGGCATTCAAGGCTACAATTTCTTCAGTGAAAAATGTTCCGACTTTGGCTACGGAAACTACCACCGGATAAAATGAATAAGGCGTTTTTCCTTCTATTCGCCATGCTTCAATTACCGGAAGTTTCTCAAATGAGGATTCTTCATTCTTCACATCAGAGACAACCAACTCGCCATCAGGATAACCGAAATTCCCGCCGATGGTTTTTGGCAATTCAGTCAGATCTCCGGAGAAAGCAACTGCGCCGAAAAGCACCGTAAATAAAATGCCGAGCTTCATGTTCATGGGTATGAAACTGTCCAAGTTTTCACGCCAGTCCCGAATTCCACCCCCTGAGTTCAAGTCTGAAGTGCAACGTTAGAATATCTCGTGGAATACCTGATATGGCGTCCGGTATTCCAGACGTTTGCGGGGCCGGGAGTTAAGTTTTCTGGCAATGCTGTCACATTGTTGTTGGGTCAGGGTGGCCATGC
>JANODE010000015.1:0-36812 GCA_031412525.1 Akkermansiaceae bacterium
ATGGACCGGGATGGTTTGGAAGTCAGCGGCGTATCGTGGGATTCCATGTTTGATTCAGCGGGTCGCGTTACGGGATGGCGGGTCGGTTTTATTCAGCCATGCGCAGGCTTCTGGCGAAGTTTTCGAGCAGCGGTTTCGCGGACGCCACCTCCGCTTTCGGACCCACCATTTTGACGGTTAGAATCTGGCCGTCGAGTGAAGTGACCACACCGGCGAGAGCGAATCCGGGTTTCGTCTCCGCACCCATGCCACTCGAGTAATCGCCGGCGGCTTCCACCCATTTCCCCGTGGTGCCGGCGATGGTGACGGGTGGGAGTTTTTCCAGACCCACGGCGTCGAGTTTCTCTGCGTTGAATTGGCCCAGCCAGCGGTTGACGTTGTCGAGCACCGACCCACTGGCGAGCGAAACCCAGACTTCACCCATGCCACTCTCGCCGAAGCGGTAATTCAGCAGACGGAACTGGGAAGGGGGCAGAGTGAGCCAGCCTTCCGGAGCGTCGCCTTTGACCGGGCTCGGTTTCGCATCACGGAAACGTTCGTCGCTGCTGGCGAACAGTTTTGCCGCCTTGTCGCGGGTGGTCGCCTCGCGGGTTTCAGTCACGACCATCTCCTTTTTGTCCTCGCAAGAGGAAAACATGACGGCGCTGACAATCAAATAGGCAAGCCGGCTCTTCATGCCAGCGGCAGTAGCCCCGCCCCCTGCCCCGCGCAAGTGGAAACGAGGAACTTGAATGCGGGAACAGGTGACGCGTGGCGGTCACCCATTCGCTGGCCTTGCACGCAGCGTGCTCCGCCACTACAAGGCCGCCGTGGAATCCATCCGCTACTTCAATCGTCATTCAGGAAAGGCCGAAACCGAGCAGGTTTACGGCGAGGGCTTCTTGAAATGGTCGTATGGGAATCCACTCGGGAAAATCTCGCTGGAGGCATTCGTCAAACGGCCGATTTTCTCAAAATGGTATGGCCGTCGCATGAGCACACCGGAATCCGCCGCCCGCGTGGCTCCGTTCATCACACAATATGGTCTGGACCCTGCCGACTTCGCGGAACGACCCGACACTTACCGCAGTTTCAACGAGTTTTTCTTCCGCAAGCTCAAGCCGGAGGCCCGGCCGATCGATTCGGACCCTGATAATGTCGTGTTCCCGGCGGATGGACGGCATTTGGGATTTCAGAAAGCGTCGGAGATCGAGGGAGTGTTCGTAAAAGGTCAGAAATTCGACCTGCCTACGTTGCTAGGCGATGCCAGACTCGCCGAAAACCATGCCGATGGCGCGCTGGTCCTTTCACGGCTTTGCCCGGTGGACTACCATCGATTCCATTTCCCGGTGGCAGGGATTCCCGAGCAAGCCCGATTGATCGAGGGGCCACTTTTTTCGGTCAACCCGATTGCCCTGCGCCAGCACCTGGCCTACCTTTGGACGAACAAGCGCACAGTGACGAAGCTGAAAACCGAACGCTTTGGCACGGTGATCTGCATGGAAATCGGCGCGACCTGCGTGGGCTCCATCCAGCAAACCTACTCCGCCGGTCGCCCGGTGGCAAAAGGTGAGGAAAAGGGGTTTTTCGCTTTCGGCGGCTCCTCCACCATTACCCTATTCGAGGCGGGAGTCATCCGCCTTGACGCGGATTTGCTGGAGAACTCTGCCCACCAGACCGAGCTCTACGCCCGCATCGGCAGCCGCATGGGTTGCACCGCTTGACCTTCCGCGAAATCGGAACACGCTGATTGAAATTTCCGCATGCAGAATCATTTCAAGAACCTCGAAGAACATGCCCGCGAAGCACTCAAGCCAGCCGTTCAAGGCCAGCTCTCCCCGGCCGAGAGGATCGCCCTCTACAAGCAGTTTTTGAAAATCGAGGAAAACCGGATTCTGCTCCATCACCGCTCGGGAGCAGGTGGCCTGGAGGTCGCACACGCCCGCGCAGGGCTCATTGACACGATCATCGGCTCGATCCTCGAAGCCTCGCTCAAGGCCCGCAAGCAGGGGGAACTCCTGCCCATCGCCCTTGTCGCCACCGGCGGATACGGCCGTGGCACGCTCAACCCCGGTTCGGACGTGGACCTCCTTTTCCTCCTCCCGCGGGCTTCCACGAAGCTGCCAAAGCCGCTTCAGGAACTCGTCCAGGACATACTCTATCTGTTATGGGACGTCGGCTTCAAGGTCGGCCACGCCTGCCGATCCATCACTGAGTGCGTCGAACAGGCGAAGGCCGATCAGGAAAACAAAACCTCTTTGATGGACGCCCGTCTCATCGCCGGCGACACGGACCTCTACTCCCAGTTTCAGGATCGCTTTGACCGTGATTGTATCAGCAAGGGTCAGGAAGCGTTTTTCGAACTCCGCCGCCAGGATCTGCGGGACCGCCACAAAAAGTATTCTTACACCGTTTTCCTCCAGGAGCCGAGCGTGAAGGAAAGCTGTGGTGGCCTGCGGGATTTCCACAACATCCTTTGGGTGGCCCGTGTCAAACGGGGCAGCACGGATCTGGCGGCACTGGTCGACGACCGGATCATCACCGCCAATACCCGTGCGGAAATCGAAGCCGCCCATGACTTTCTTCACCGCGTGCGCAACGAGCTCCACTATCACAGCGGCAAGGCCACCGACCAGCTCACGCTCCAGCTCCAAGGCATCGTCGCTACCGCATTCGAATACCCGCAGCGGGACATCCTGCGCCGCGTGGAAGCCTTCATGCGGGACTACTACCGCCACACCCGCCACCTCTATCAGCACACCACCTCGCTGATGGAGACCTTCCAGATCGAGCAGGATTCACGCGCCGAATCCGGCTTCCGATCGTTCCTCACCTTCCGCCAGAAAAGTCGCGAGGAGTTCGATGGATTCATTGCTCGCGAGGGACGGCTTTTTCCATCGAATCAGGAAATTTTCAAGGACGATCCCAACCGCCTGATGAGGCTCTTCCAACACTGCCAGCTCCGCAACCTGAAGCTTAGCCCGCAGATCCGTCGGCTCGTTGCGAATCATTGGGAAGACATCGACCGCCCGTTCCGCTATGCCAAGGCCAACCGCCTCACGTTCCAGGCCATCCTCGAGCGAAAAGGCGAAGTCGCGCGCATCCTGCGGCTCATGCACCGCGTCGGATTTCTGGGCCGCTACCTGCCGGAGTTCGGGGCGCTGGACTGCCTCGTCCAGCATGAGTTCTTCCATCGCTACACCGCGGACGAGCACACGCTGCGCTGCGTGGATCAGTTGGACCACCTCATCACCGAGACCGATCCGCGCCGCGAGATCTATCGGCGGCTGTTTCTGGAAATCCAGGATTCCTACGCGCTCTATCTGGCCGTGATCCTGCACGACACCGGCCGCGCCGAAAACGTCCGCGAGCACATCGACGGCTCCGCGATGCTCGCCTCCCGCCTTTGCAACCGCCTCCAGATTCATGGCGCACGCCGCACGCTCATCATGTTCCTGGTGGACAACCACCTCACCTTCTGGCGCACCGCCACCAGCCGCAATCTCGACGACACCGAAGTCATCGGCGAGTTCGCCGCCATCGTCAAAAACAAGTCCAACCTCGACGCGCTTTTCCTCTTTACCTTCGCCGATTCGAACGGCACCTCGCCCGACGGCTGGACTGGTTGGAAGGAAAGCCTGATGCTCCAGCTTCACCGCGCCACCCGCGATTTCCTCGAAGGCGGCAAGGAGAAGTATTCGAAGAAGCTCGACTCCGACCGCCTCACCCTGCGCGACGAGGTCGTCGGTATCATGCGCGAGGACTATCATCCAGACGTGAAGCGCCACTTCGAACGCATGCCCGCCGCCGCCTTCCATTTCCGCCAGGCCGCCCACATCGTCACCCAGGTCCGCTCCGTCCGTCACTTCCTCCAGCGTGAGGAGGAAACCTCCGACAAGTTCGCCTCCTGCATCAAGTGGATCGACCACACCGACCAAGGTTACACCGAAATGGTCCTCGCCACCCGCGACAAGCCACTGCTGCTAGAGAAAGTCTGCTGCGCGCTCGCCTCCGAACAAATCAACATTCTATCGGCCGACCTGTTCACCCGGAAGGACGGCATCGTCGTGAACATCTTCCGCGTCTGCACCACGAACTTCGAACCCGTTTCCGCCGCCTCCACCCGCAAACGTTTCCTCGAAACCTTCGAAGCCATTCTCATCGCCGAGACCTACGACCCCGAGAAATTCCTGCGCCGCAAGGTCAATTTCCTCAAGCCCCGCTCGGACAGCGGAATCTCCGTGCCGGTCCGCGCCTTCGTCAGCAACGACCTGCACCCCACTTGCACCGCTGTGGAAATCCAGGGACTCGACCGCATCGGCCTGCTTCACGACCTTTTCAGCGCCATCAACCAGCACGGCCTCAACACCGCCCACGCCCGGATCTGCACCGAGAAGGGCGTCGCCATGGACACCCTCTACATCACCACCGCTGAGGGCAAAAAGATCGAAGATCCCTCGCTGCTCAAGACCCTCACCGATCAGTTCACCACCCTCATCTCCCGCCCGGAAACCTCGGATTGACCGCATTTCCAACGCAATCGCAGCCTCGCGGGAAATTCATCAAGATTCTGCTTGGCATTTTGCGGAGCATCCGGCAATTTCCGCGCCCGCCCGATTCCGGGCACCGCACAAAGACGCTTTTACCATGTCCGTATCCATCCGACTCAACCGCAAGGGCACTAAAGACCGCCCTTACTATAAAATCGTTGCCGTTGACAGCCGCAAGCGTCGCGACGGACGGTACATTGAGCAACTCGGCACCTACGATCCGAAAATCGAAGGCGTGAACTACACCATCGACCTCGCAATCGCCGACAAGTGGCTCGCTGTGGGCGCGAAGCCTTCCGAGACCGTTAACAGCATCATCCGCAAGGCTCGCACGACGGCGGCTGCTGCCACGGCCTGATCCGCTTTCTGCCTCAGAAAAATTTCGAACAACCGCATTCCGCAAGGAATCGCGGTTGTTTTGTTTCCCGCGTGAATCATGAAGTTTGAAACCGCCGTCCCCTTTGAGCAATTCATGGCCTGGGCCCTGCATGATCCGGTGTGCGGATACTATGCCCGCCGGATTCCCGGGGTCGGTGGGCGCGGGGATTTCACCACAGCTCCGATGCTTTCAGATGCGCCGGCCAAGGCGATCGCGAAGTGGGCAGCGAAGGCAATGAAAGAAACCGGTTGCCGCGACCTGATCGAAATCGGCCCCGGCGAGGGCACCTTGGCAGCGGCGGCGCTCAAACACCTGCCATGGCATCTGCGTTGGAGGACCCGCCTGCATTTGGTGGAAACTTCGTCCCCCTTGGCGGAGCGACAGCGGCAGCTCCTGGGAAAACGTGCGACCTGGCATCACCATGTTTCCGAGGCGCTTCAGGCCTGCCACGGCCGGGCGGTGATTTTTTCCAACGAACTGGTGGATGCATTCCCGGTGCGGCGGTTTCAAAAATCGGCGGCTGGCTGGCAGGAAATGGCGGTCAAGTTTGACGGCAACCGGCGGCCGATCGAGTCGCTGTTGTCCCCTGCCCCGCTGCCGGATTCGTCGGGCTTTCTCGGATCCCATCCGCTGGGTCAAATCGTTGAAATTCATGAATCCTACCGGCGCTATCTGATGGAATGGATGCCGCTCTGGAAGGCTGGAAGGATGCTCACCATCGACTACGGCGACACGGCGGAAAAACTCTACCACCGCCGCCCGCATGGCACGCTGCGGGCCTATCTGCTGCAACAACGCCTTGAGGGAGCTGCGGTTTATGACAACGCCGGTCGCCAGGATCTAACGGCGGATGTGAATTTCACCGACCTGCAGAACTGGAGCGCTTCCTTTGTGAGTGACCAGCGTCTGATGGATTTGGAGAAATTCCTCGGAGGTGATTTGAATCACCCGTTTCACGAAATCGACGGAGCGGGTGATGCGTTCAAGGTGCTGGACCAACGGCGTTAGGAACCACAAAAAAACCGTGTTTCTCTGGAGGAAACACGGCTTCGAAATCAACAAAGCGGCTCAGTTGCCACCACGATTGCGGCGGCCCCCACCCTGGCCTCTTCCACCCCACATTCCGCCACCGTTCATGATGCGTTCCTTGGCATCATCTGGAATGCTGGTGGATGCCTGAATGTAGGCTTTAGCCGCGGCAGGATCTTCAGCCATCCATTTCATGGCGGTGACACCCACGGAGCGGTTGCGGTCACCTTCGTCAGTGATGGATTCGGCGACTTTGATCAGTTCGGATGGCTTGCTGGTGTTGTTGCTCCACACATAAGCCTGAGCGGCGCTGTCGCGGACCGGACCTGCCTCGTAGGAATTCACAAAAGCGAGAGC
This sequence comes from Akkermansiaceae bacterium, assembly GCA_031412525.1. Classification (GTDB taxonomy): domain Bacteria; phylum Verrucomicrobiota; class Verrucomicrobiia; order Verrucomicrobiales; family Akkermansiaceae; genus Luteolibacter. Next base: position 6,295 of record JANODE010000015.1, read on the forward strand.
CGCGGCTGGATTCTGGACCGTCCATTGCTGCATGAGCGGGCGCATGCCGTCTTCGAGTGCTTCTTCGCTATCCTGGCCTTTCAGAAAGTTGGCAGCCACAAGCGGGTCTTTTTTCGCCAGATCTTCCACGATTGTTTCAATCGCACGGTCTTTTGCATCACTCGCTTCCATGGATTTCACTTCGAGAGCGGCTCTTTCAGGATTGGTGCCGGAAAGTCCGCCGATGGCAGCCGCCATTGCAGCCGCTTGATCATCAGCAGGTAACGTGCGGATCCATGGTTGGGCGGAAGCAAAATCAACCGCTCCATATTGGGCGGCGATGGATCGGTAAGCACCCGCGCGGTCAGCCGGATCCATGGATGAAAGCATTTCCACCGCCTTTTTCGGGTCGGTTTTTGCGACTTCGCTCACCACGGCGGTCATTGCCTGACCTTTGCCATTGGTCAGGGAATTCGCCCATTCCATCGCAGCAGCAGGGTCCTGGCGGGCCCATTCGGTGGCGATAATGGATGACGCACCTTGGCCGCCCATTGGGCCGCCGCCCCGGCCACCCATCATGTCCATCATGGCAAATTCACGTGGATTCTGGGTGTAGTATTTGGCTGCATTCGCCGGGTCCACACTGGCCCAGCTTTGGAGAATGGTGGGGCGGACAAATCCACCGGCCATACCCATGGTGTTGGAAAAGGCCATGGCAGCGGTGGGATCGACTTCCGCCCAGCGGCCAAAAAGAAGAAACGAGGCCATAAGGCGCTCGTTCATCGGCAGATTTTCAAGTTTCGCTGCCTCTTCGGCCAGTTGCTCGGGTGTCAGGCCGGCATAAAACTCAAGCAACGCCTGAATCCGATTGGAATTGCCCGGCATCTTCGCGATTTCATCCGGGCTGGTTGTGCGGCTGGATTTTTTCGTGGCCGTTTCGGCAGTCCCTTCCGGGCGACCCGATGAACGGGTGCGCTGGGATGCCTCCTCGACGGCCGCTGCATTTCCGGATGGTTCGTTGTTTTTACCGGAAATATATCCGCCGGCGGCTCCCACCACCAACGCTGCAACTGGAACGATCCATGGATTTTTCATAATTTGATTCTGCCGCGGTGGAACCATGCAAAATACGGATGGTTGCGCTGTTTTTCAGAATCAGGAAAAATTTTCCAACCGCTGGAACGGTGGACCGGAAATCAGTAGTCAGGATGCTCCTGAATCATGAGTTTCCGCATGTCTCGCAGGGTGTCCCGGTGACTGGCGACGGTGACGAGATTACGGCGTTCGCCGAGCGAATTCCGCATGTCATAGAGCTCTTCGGAAACGACTTTGGAAATGTCCCGTGGATCGCGCCACTGAACGTAACGATAATCATCACTGCGGAGGGAATAAATGCGGCTCCGGCGGTTTATGTCGGGGTCACCGGTGATGGGAATCATCTCACTGAGGGCACTCCGTTTCAGGTTTTTCCGTTCACCGGAGATCAAAGGAATCAGGCTTTTCCCCTCAAGGTGATCCGGCAGAGGGATACCGCAGTATTCGAGTAAGGTTGGATAGATGTCGATGGTTTCGACGAGGGCCTTGGAGGCAATCGGCTTGTTGGAGATCCCGGGCAGGCGCATGATCAGGGGCGAGCGCATGTCTGCTTCGAATTGTGCACCTTTGCTCCAGCGTTCCTGATCGCCAAGATGGAAGCCGTGGTCTCCCCAGATGACGATGGCGGTGTTTTTTTCCAATCCCAGCTCCCTCACTTTTCGCAGGATCCGTTGGATCTGGGCGTCTTCGAAGCTGACGCAGGAGTAGTAAGCGCGGGTGAGTTCGATGGTCTGGCGCTCGTCCGGCGGGTTTTCCTGAGAGAAATTTCGCTTCACGCCGGATTGGGTTTCGTAGCCGTAGCCCCACAGCTCGGTGTAATCGTAGCAGCCGCGATTGCCGCGGAACGGAAATGCAGCGGGTTCCAGAGGTTTGATGTTCGCGCCGCGGTAGAGGTCCCAGTATTTTTTCGGCGCTACAAACGGCAGGTGCGGTTTAAGGAGGCCGGCGAAGATGCAGAACGGCTTGTTGCCCGCACCTTCGAGCGCCTTGATGACCTGCGTGGTAATTTCATAATCACCATGGGCGGAGTCCGGTCCTTTGTAGATTTCCTGTGCGGGTTGGTAGCCGGGAGGATTTTTCGGAGAGGGTTTGAAATCGACGTAAAGCTGCCATGGCCGATTCGGGAAAAACGGCGGCTGGCTCCAGCCGCAGCCAGGCAGATTTTCTTGGCTATGATAAATTTTCCCGAAGCAGAGCGGATCGTAACCAGCTTGCTGCAATGCGAATGGAAGAGTCGGTGCTTCCGGCCTGCTGGCGACTTGTCCGGTGGAGGTGACGTTGATGAAGCAGCCGTGGGTCCTGGGGCGTTGGCCGGACAGGAGGCTGGCACGGGAAGCACCGCAGACGGGCCACTGCACGTAATGGCGTTCAAACAATGCGGCCGTTTTCGCAAACGCATCCATGTGCGGAGTGATCGCTCCGCCGCCATAGGCACCCATCACAGGGCGGAGATCGTCGATGGCGATGAAAAGAATGTTTTTCCGAAGTTCTGCGCCAGCATGGGAGGTGGCAAGAATCAGGAAAAAAAGAACACGCGAAATTTGGGACGGAAAGGACATGGCGTCAGGAATATAAACCCAGAATCACCACTCAATGGCCAGTCCGGACTACGCAGGGATCGCAACCAAGCCCAATCCTAACAAAACGCAACCCTTTTCCCCGCCCACGGCGGAAAAATCGCGATCCACCTCAAGGCTGAGGCACCGTCTTTTTGGACTGGCCGAGCTTTGCCTTGTCTCCAGCAAGCTTTGCAACAAATCCGAAATTTTCCTTCAGCATGGCGTCCCGCTGGTTGGTGGTTTTGCCCTCGCCGCCGGTGAATTCATTCATCTCCTTGTCCATGTGGAGGTCGTCCGTAGCGGAAACCTTGGTAGGATCAATGCCCATTGAACGCGTGGCTTCGTCGATGGCGGTCCCATGGGTGCCGATTTTCTCAAGCTGCTTGTCGAAGGTGCCGAGGATGTTGCCGAGCATTTTGACGTCCTTCATGCTTTGGCGAAAAGCAGGAATCAGCGCTTTCACTTCCGCTTGAGCGGTCGGAGAGTTTGCATACCAGGTGCCGGTGGAAGCGAAGAATGCAACGATCAGCAGATTCACCGTCATGCGCTGGCAGAACAGCTTTTTTTTCATCCGCGCATCCCGCTCTTCGATAAGTGCGTTGAACTCCGGGTCTGACTGATGCTGCTCCAACGGCTGGGTGTCGTCCGCAGATTCTGGAGTGACGATCAGCGGAGACACCTGGAACACGGGGGCTTCCGCTGCAATCACAGCGGGGATCTCAACCACCTGCGTTGGCTCTTTGAGTTTTTCCGGAGCGGGTGAGAAAGTCGCCGGTTTAGGAAGCGATGGAGACGGCGGAGCCGAGCTGAGAGCTGCCATTGCCAATTGATTGATTTTTTCTTGGGTGGTCATGGAATCAGGGAAGTACGAACGACGTGGTCATGTTTATTTCAGACGCCGGCATTATTCAGGTTTCCTTATAACAAGCCATTGTTTCCTTATTACGTAATCACGTGACTATCAGTGAGTGGATTTCAGTTGCCAGGCGCCAGCATTCGTCGGATCACGTGCCACCACCCATGTCCCTCCCTCGAAAACCCCACCGAGTTTTATTCGTCTGTCTTGGCAATATCTGCCGTTCGCCCGCAGCGGAAATCATTTTCCGCAAATTGGTTGAAGACGCCGGACGCAGGGAAGATTTTGAAATCGATTCCGCCGGCACCATCGGCCACCATCAAGGTTCGCCGCCGGACAGCAGAATGGCTGCAGCACTTGAAAGCAGGGGGTATGTCATCAGCGGACGGGCAAGACGCATCCGGGCGGAGGATCTGGCGCATTTCGATCTCATCATTACGATGGATGAATCCAATCTATCAGATGTCCGCAACCTCGACCCGGCAGGAACGTTTCACGGGAAGATCCGCCCATTTGTTCGCTACTGCCGCCACCATGACGATCTACGCGTGCCGGACCCTTACTATGGCGGACAAATCGGATTCAATCATGTGATTGAGTTGCTAGGCGATGGTTGCGCCGGGATCCTGGGCGAACTTGGTTAGATAGTTCACTCCCTTCACCAGGATATCACATCTCCCGATCCCGCATACGGAACGATGGAGCCGACGGTTGCTCCGCCCTTGCCTTTTTTCCCGTCCTTACCGTAAGACCAAAGCACGAACGCTTGGTCAGTGGGACGGGTTTCAGAGTATTCGGCAAGGCCCCAAGTGTAGAGCCGACTGTCATTCTGCCCTTTATTAAAGGGGACCAAGGTCGCCCCAGGCTGAGTGAAGCCGTTGACCGCGACCATCACCTCCCTGCCCCATGGATCGTAAAGTTTGCCATCCTTGCCGACGCCATTCTTATTGTCGCCGTTAAAGGGAAAGGTCATGTAAGGCTCGCCTCTTGGATTCGCAGTTTTTGCTGAGAAAGTTTCGTCCGTTTTGCGCGAAGGATAATCCTTGTCATCACCTGCGAGGACCGCGACGAGATATTGATTGGTATAAGTGCCGTCAGGATCGCCATAGATCGTATCGAATCCGGTATCCCGTTTCGACTGAGGGGTGGGTGGCTTTTGATAGTCCGACATGAACATCGTCATGCCAACATTGAAATCGCGGAACTGAGACATGGCTTGCACCTTGCGCCCGTTGTCGATGAATCGGCTGGCTCCTACAAAGCCGACCAGTGCAAGCACGGCGACGATGGAGATGACGACAAGAAGTTCCACCAACGTGAAGCCCTCTTTGGAATTGTTGATATGGATTCTGCTCATTGGGTTTGTTTTCATTCTAAACCATCATATGTCCGGCGTCCAACGGGTGGTTGGAAAAATTATTTCGCCACCCGCGCGAATGTATGGCCATTTGGCCGCGTTCATGGACCATTCCGGAAAACTCCGCGCCTTGCTCGCCACCGCCCGAATTGCGAACGTGCCGAGCGTGGTGAGCAATGTCTGGCTGGGGGTGATGATCGGTGTCATCATCGGCAGGGTAAGGCTGTCAGAGGCACTCTGGCCGATGGCAGGTTCCCTCGCGCTGGCCGGGGTGCTGCTGTATGTCGGCGGAAATTTCCTGAACGACTGGATGGATCGCGGTTGGGACCGGCTCCATCGTCCGGAGCGGGCTCTTCCGGGGAAACTCTTCCGACCGGGCGCCTACCTAACTGCGGCCCTCGTGCTGATGATGGCAGGTGTCGCATTGGCGGCCGCGGGCGGATGGCGAAGCGCTTCAGTGGCGGGCGGGATCGTGGGATGCATCGTGATTTACACCATTTTCCACAAGCAGACTCCATGGGCGGTGGTGCCGATGGGACTTTGCCGGGGATTGCTACCGGTCATGGGTTTCGAGGCATTTTATCCCTACTTGGACGGGGTCTGGCCGGCAGCGTGTGGACTACTCTGCTACATCGCCGGACTTTCCCTGAGCGCCAGATATGAATCCCTCGCCGAGCCACCGAGGCTGACTGGATTGCTGGCACGACTGCTTCTCCTAACAACCGCAGTCCTCATGGCGTGGGGAAACCACGGGATGGCCCTCGCCCGGCTGCCTGTCATCCTCGGCGCACTGCCTTACCTCGCATGGACCAGCTACTGCCTGAGATTCAGGCGCAGGCCGGTGCCAAGGCTGGTCTCGGGTCTGCTCGCCGGGATCCCACTGGTCGATTGCATGGTGTTGCTCCCCGCGTCCATGATGATGATTTCCGAATCGAATGGAAACGTGACGCTGATCGCAGCGACCTGCCTGCTGGTCCCACCCATCGCATTCCTTCTCGCCCTCGTCCTGCAAAGACTCGCCCCTGCGACCTGATCCGGCTTGCCCCACCCGTCATCCGGCGTATCACTTCCGCACTCATGAGCATCGCGGACAAACAGGAGCAGCTACTCGAAGAACTCGCCATTTTCCAAGACTGGACCGAACGCTACGAATACGTCATCGGCCTTGGCAAAAAGCTCGCCCCCATTCGTGAGGAAGCCCGCACGTCGGAACACCTCATCAAGGGTTGCCAGTCGCAGGTTTGGCTCGACGCATCGTATGACGGGAAAACCATCCAATTCACCGCGGATTCAGATTCCCTCATCACGAAGGGAATGATCGCCCTCTTCGTCCGCGTGCTTGACGGCGAAGCTCCCGACGCGGTTCTCACTGCTGACATGGGTTTCATTGACCGATCAGGCCTGAAAGAGCACCTCGCACCTACCCGGGCAAATGCGCTGAACCTCATGGCCATCCAGATGAAACAACGCGCACTCGCCTTTTCCAGTCCCGCATGACCGGGTCACTTCAGGTCTTTCAGGCGTTGGCGGCACCACGAGAGCGCTTCACTATATTCCTCGCTCTGTGGCCGCGATGACAAAAGTCCCTCCCATAGCGTGACGGCCTCGTTGAACGCCTTCCTCGCCTCTTCGTTCCGGCCCGCAAGCTGCAACGCGTGGCCAAGGTCTCCTGACAAATAAGCGCCTGATCCCTGCAGTTGCTCCGGCCGCGGACCACTCGCCGCATCGCCTGACTCCAGCTTACCTAACAAATCACGAGCCTTCCCAATCAGCCCGATTTCCTCAGCCCGGCTGCCCGACATCCCTAACATCCTGCCTTTCTGCCACCATAACAGTGCCAGCCGGTAGGAAACCATCGCATTGTGCGGCGCGGATGCACGGACCGCCTCCAGCATGCGGATTCCCTCGTCGAATTCCCTCATCGCCTCCGCCGCCATTCCCTTGTCGCGGTGGATTCCCGCCTTCAGCCCAAGCTGCGCTGCCTTGCGCGCGACTGCTTCTGCGTTGTCGGGCTGGGTGGCTAACAATTGGTCCAGAAGCTGCGTCGCCTGGCCGGAAAGCGTCTCAGCAGACGGGATGTCGCCTGAGAGCACCGCGGATTCCGCCATTGCTCCGTAACAACCCGCCAGATCGAGACGAAGCGCCCCGTCCTCCGGATTTTCATTCAGCAGCTTCACCAGCTCAACGGTTGCCAGCGCCCGCACTTCCCGCGCGTCGCCGAGACTGCCCATTCCCTCGAGAATCGTCGCGGATGATAGGTAACAGGCCGCCAATTCGGAACGCAGGATCGCCGCGTCCGGCCGCTGGTCCGCAATGCGGTTGAGCGTCTGTGTGGCCCGCAGCAGTTGCTCCAGCGCCTTCGTGTCATCACCACGCGCAGCTAACAATTTTGCCTCATGGAAGTCGAGGATGGAAAGAAGCTGGTTCAGCCGGTCCGCATCCACTTCGGACTGTGGCACTGCCTCAAGGGCCTTCCGTGCGTCGACAAATGCCGGCGCGGTTTCCGGATCCGAGATCGACTGCCGCAGCAGCGCAAGCAGCAGGGAATCCGTCGCCATGCGGAACTTCAGCTCCGCATCCATCGGCAGTGTGGACCAGGCGTCCAGAGCTTCGGCGATGCGCGCCGTCGCAGCGGGGGCGTCTCCAGCAGCCAGCGAAATCTCCGCCAACTGAAGACGCACCATCGCCCGCTCGTCTGCCAGAGCGCCGAGATCAGCAGTTCGTGTTAGGAAATCTTCAAAGTAACGCTCCAGCCGTTTCAACCTCAATTCCCGCCCATCCAGTGGCGGCAGGCGGCGGTTGCCTTTTTCCATCGCCCACGAGAAAAGCCGGTCGCCCGTCTGCCTCGACGCCTCCAGCCTCGCCAGCGAAAGCTCACGCTCGTAGGCCAGCGCCTGCTCCGCCACCGTGGTTTTTTTAACAGCCGCCGCTTTCGATTCCAAAGCCTCCTCACTCGCCGCTTTCAGAGTGATGAGATTGTTCTTCTCCTCGTTGCGCTCTTTCAAATGAAGGCTGTTGGACAACTGCCACAGCCCCCCTAACACCACTGCAGCAGCGGTCGCCACACCAGCAAAAAACAGGGCCCGCCAAGCACGCCGCTCGGCCCGCCGCCGCTGGTCCATCAGCGCCTCGCGCCCGGCGTCTACTGTTAGTCTTTTCTCCACTTCCTCAAATCCCGCCCGCACGTCCATCATGCTTGACGGCCGTTGCAGCGGGTCGAGATGCAGGCAGCGGTCAATCCATTCGCGCAGGCCCGCCTCGAGGGGATTCCCTGCGGCGTCCGGCCACGCAACGTCCGGCTGTGTTTCCAGATTGCGCGCGACTTTTCCCAGGTCCGCCTGGATCCCCTCCCGGCGTGTCTCGCCGGCTGCCGGTGCGACAAAAGCAAACGTGTCATGACACCGGGGAAACCGCCCGGTCAGAATCCGATACGCCAGCGAACCGAAGGCGAACACATCCCATCGATAGCCCGCCTCTTCAAGATAACCGGCCGAGTTCCGAAGCTGCTCCGGCGGCTGATAGAGCACGGCATCGGTGAAATGGAAATGTTTCACGCCCGGCATGTTTCCCATCGCCCAGTCGCTCACGAGTGGCTCGCCATCATCGCCGAGAAACACGTTTCCCGGCTTCAGGTTGCCGTGCGCCACCCGTCGCTCGTGCATGGCGGCAAGCGCCCTCGCGAGTGATCTAACCAATTTCCACGAACCCTCACCCGGATGCGTGTCGATCGACATTTGCAGGGTCCGCGGCACCAGGACACCATCTTCCCGCACGTCCGCCAGCAATGGCGTCACCCACCACGTGTGTCCTTCCTTGAATGTCGCGGAAACCACCGGCATCACTCCCTCCGGCCAGCCGCCTGTTTCCAGCCGCTCCGTCATCCGCTGCAAGAGGCTACGTGAAATGCCTGTCGCTTCGAAAACCTTCGCTGCCATTGCGACCCCGCTTTCATCCATCGCCCGATACACCCGCGCACAGCCACCGCCGCCGATCAGTTTACCCGCTTGTATCCCATCCACTTGTGGCACTTCCATCGCCTCGTTTTCTAGATGACAATTCCGCCTGCGCCAACCCCGAAGGTGAGCGAAGATTCTTTTTTGAAACGAACGATTTTTCACGGTCGTATCGATTCGGTTGAGGCTCGATGACCGCACTTCAAAGTCACTCATGAAACCCAACTGCCCTGGCAATCCGCTCGAACGCTACTCGTCACGCCGCGAGTTTTTCTACGTCGGCCTGCTCGGCGGACTTGGCCTCACGCTCCCGCAGTTTTTACGGAGCCGTGCGTTCGGCGACACGAAAACTTACGGCACTCACGATCCCGTCGCCCAAGGCATCATCCACATTTTCCTTCCGGGTGGACTGTCCCACCAGGAATCGTTTGATCCGAAACCGCTGGCCCCGTCGGAATACCGGGGCCCGTTTGGTGCCATTGATACGAAAATTCCCGGCATCCAGTTCGGCGAGTTCATGAAGGAAACGGCTCAGATCGCCGACAAGGTCACCATCATCCGTTCCATGTCCCACGGCGAGGCCGCCCACGAGCGCGGCACGCACAACATGTTCACCGGCTACCGGCCATCGCCAGCGCTGGAGTATCCTTCTATCGGATCAGTCATTTCGCATGAGCTGGGATCGAGAAACGACCTTCCGCCCTACGTATGTGTACCATCGGTGCCGAACGAGTATGCGAATTCCGGCTATCTTTCCTCGGCCTTCGGTCCCTTTGCTCTCGGCTCGAATCCAGAGCAGAAGGATTTCCAGGTCCGCGATCTCAATCTGCCGAAAGGCGTGGACGACGCCCGCTTCGCTAGGCGCCGGTCGTTGTTGGAAACCGTCGATCACCACTTCCGCACGCTGGAGGAATCCGACTCCATCGAGTCCATGGATGCGTTCTATCAGCACGCCTATAAACTCATCTCCTCGCAGAAGGCCCGCGAGGCATTCGACCTGAAAGCCGAGCCGGACGCGTTAAAGGACGAATACGGCCGCACACCCGCCGGCCAGCGCATGCTGCTCGCCCGCCGCCTGATCGAAGGTGGAGTTCGATTCGTATCCTTAACAGCCGGAGGATGGGACCACCACGACAACATCAAGGGCAACATTCAGAAAGAGCTTCCGCAAACCGACAAGGCCATCGCCGCGCTCATCCGCGACCTTGAACGCCGGGGGATGCTGGATTCCACGCTGGTCATGGTCACCACCGAGTTTGGCCGCAGTCCGAAGATCAACCCTACCGGCGGCCGTGACCACTGGCCGCGAGTCTTCTCCACCCTGCTCGCCGGCGGCGGAATGAAACAAGGCTACGTCCACGGCGCGTCCGACAGCCTCGGCGGCGAAGTCGATACCGATGGCGTCAACGTCGCTGACTTCGCCACCACCATTTACAACCAGATTGGCATCAACGCCGACAAGGAACTCATGTCACCCGGCAACCGCCCCATCGAAATCGTCGACGGCGGCCAGGTCCTCGATTCCCTGTTAGCCAAACGCGCTTGAAGGGAATTCAACCGCAGATGAACAGGATCAACACAGATGGAAGAAAGGGATAAGAGGAACTATGGAATAGACAGATCTCGCCTCAACCACTTTTTCATCCCCCTGATCTGCGTCCATCCTGTTCATCTGCGGTTAGGAAAACTCGCGAAGCCCACCCATTGAAAGCCCTCTACATCTTCCTCGCCCTCGCCACCCCGCTTGCCGCGTTTTCTCCGGTCCTCAATTTGATCGACCCACGCGGTGGCCAGCGCGGCACGGAGATGGAAATCCACTTCCATGGCGAGCGCCTTGACGAAACCGCCGAGGCCCTCTTCTACGAACCCGGCATCTCTCTATCAGGCATCGAGATCAAGGATGGAAAACACGCCACCGCCAAAATCACCATCGCGCCGGACGCCCCGCTTGGCGAACACTCGCTCCGCCTCCGCAGTCCCGGTGGGCTTACCGAACTCCGCTCGTTCTGGATCGGCCAGTTCCCTAACATTCCTGAAGCGGAACCGAACGCCACCTTCGACACCGCGCAGAAAATCGAACTCAACAGCACCGTGCAAGGCACCGCCGGCAGTGAGGACGATGACTACTTCGTCTGCACCTTGAAAAAAGGCCAGCGCCTCTCCGTCGAGGTCGAGGCGATGCGGTTAGGTCGCGTCATGTTCGATTCCTACGTTGCCATTCTCGATCCGAAAAAATTCGAGCTCGCCTCCTGCGACGACACACCGCTCCTCCGCACCGACTCCTTCGCCTCCATTATCGCCCCCGAGGATGGCGACTACCGCATCCTCGTCCACGAGGCCGCCTACGAGGGCAATGACCAATGCCAATACCGATTGCACATCGGCACCTACCCAAGGCCAAAAGCCGTTTTCCCAACCGGCGGCAAAGCTGGTGAAACCATTGAATTTACTTTCATCGGCGATCCCTCAGGTCCCATCAAACAAACCATCACCCTGCCCGCCGAAGCCGGTGACCGCTTCCCGGTTCTCCCCGTCCAGGAAAGCCTGTCAGCCCCGTCGCCTCACTGGATCACCGTCTCACCACTGGATTCAGTTAGGGAAATTCCACCCAATGTCGATTTCAAATCCGCGACATCCCTGCCGCCGCTGCCCTGCGCCGCCCACGGCATTCTTGATGGCGATTCAAAGGCAGACCGGTTCAAGTTCAACGCGAAAAAGGACCAGAACCTGGTCATCCGCGTCGTCGCCCGCAGCATCCGCTCGCCGCTGGATTCCGTGCTCTCCATTCACGGCACCGATGGCAAGCGCATCACCTCCAACGACGACCAGGGAGCACCCGACAGCGTCATCCCGTGGACGTGCCCCGCCGACGGCGATTACGGCCTGAAAATCCGCGACCAGCTCGACCGCACCGGCGCAGACTTCACCTATCGGATAGAAATCGCGCTGAAGTCCCCCGCTCTCGCCGCCAGCCTTCCCGTCGTCGAGCGGACTAACAGCCAGAAGTGGAAAACCTTCCCCGTCCCGCGTGGCAACCGCTACGCCGCCGTCGTCAACATCACCCGGGAAAACATCGCCTGCGATGCCACCTTCGAGGCAGGCTCCCTGCCAGCCGGTGTGGTGATGCACACGCCGCCAGTGCCACGCTCCATCACTAATTTCCCCGTCGTCTTCGAGGCGGCACCGGATGCACCCGTTGCCGGCAGCCTCCATATGTTTTCACTGAAATCCGTGGGCGAGCCCGCCCTAACCGGAAAGCTCATCGACACCATCAACCACGTCGATGTGAACAACGAGGGTGCCTATCACTCTGCCAGTTTTGATCGCATCGCCACCGCCGTCACCACCGAAGCCCCTTTCAGAATCGACCTGGAAAAGCCCGTCGTCCCGCTCGTCCAGAACGGCACGCTCCCTCTAAAAATCCGCCTCACCCGCAGCCCCGGTTACGCCGAGAAAATCAGCGTGCGCTTTTTGTGGAGCCCACCTGGCGTCACAGGACCGGTCACGATCGACATCCCTGGCGATCAATCGGAAGGCACCTACGAACTCAACGCCAGCGCCGATGCCGCGCCCGCCGATTGGCAGGTCTGCGTGCTCGCCGAAGCGAACACACCGCAAGGCCCCATCCTCGTTGCCTCCGCCCTCACGCCACTCAACGTCGCCGAGCCATTTCTCACCATGACGCTCGATCTCACCGCCGCCGAACAAGGCCGCAGCGCCGCCATGTTAGGAAAAATCGAGAACAAGCACCCGTTCACGGGTCCTGCCACCGCCGAGCTTATGGGCCTGCCCCACGGCGTCACCTGCCCGCCTCAAACCCTCATCCACGAGCAGAAGGAAATTACCTTCCCCCTCACCCTCGCTCCGGACGCCACCATTGGTAAACACAACGCCATCTTCTGCCACATCTCCGTCCCGGAAAACGGCAGCACGATCCTCCATCAGACTGCTCTGAACAGCACGCTGCGCATCGATGCCCCGTCGGCGGCGCCCGCCGCCAAAACAGAAATCAAAGCTCCGGAAAAACCCGCGGATCCCCAGGCCAAGGTGGAACCGGTGAGGCCGCTTTCTCGGTTAGAGCAACTCCGGCAGAAGGCAAAGTGAGGGGTTGATGCGTTGAAACCTTTTGTCCGCTTTTGCCCTTCGTAGCGGAAGCCGGAGCACCGTTGAGTTCCGACTAACAGGATGTCGGCGCTCGCTGATCAAGGCAATTCCGGGAGGTAAAAGGGTCCGCGGTTAAGAGGAAGACGGGAGTGACTTCAAGAAATTTCAGCCCGCAAACGCTGATGATTGGCCATAGGGGTATAGGCGATTCAAAAAGTCTGATTTTTGACGGGCGCTGCGAGTAGAACCACGTTGCCGCGATTTCAAACGATTAAACTCCATGAACCAACAACACTCCCCATCCATGAATCGATCACTCGCCCGTCTGCCCGTTGTCGCGGGTCTGATCACCTTGCTCGCCGCCGGTGTCTCGAACGCTGCCGTCACGGTAAATGGCTCGTTCAGCTTTGCCGCAGGGATCTACACCTACTCTTACACCGTCACGAATTTCGCCACCACGGCGGATCTGGCGATTGTTGACATTTCCGTTGGACCCGGCGTGGTGCTCACCAATTTGGTGGCACCCACAGGATTCGGTATTCTCTTCGATGCGGATCCGATCAATCTGGTCTCCTTTTTCGAGGACGCTGACCCTGGAACGCTCCAGACTTTTGCTCCGGATTCCACCAGTGGGACCTTCAGCTTCGACAGCATCAGTGCACCCGCCCTGGTGAGCTTTTCCGCCCTGGATGCGAATGGCGACACTTTCACCGGCGTGACCACATCCGCCGTGCCGGAGCCTTCGTCACTACTGCTCTTCGGGGTCGCTGCGACTCCTTTCCTCATTTCTCGCAGACGCCATGTCAGCATCTAACTCTCCACCACTGAACAGACCAAACCATGAAAGACCAATCCACTCCCCATTCCCGCCCGTCGCGCAGCATCCCATCGCTGAAGAAGGGATTCATCACCGCAGGCGGAGCAGCCTGCGCGCTCGTCTCGCTGATCGCGACCACCCCGCCCGCCAAGGCGTCCAGCCACAGTGATGCGCCGCTGATCAAACTCGATCCGCAGGCGAACCTCACCGATGTCTACACCTTCATTCGGAATCGTCCGAACGGACAAAAAGTCCTCGTTGTCGAAGTCAATGTCAGGCCGTTTTCGGAACCTGGTGATGGCGTGATGTATGAGGCATTCTCGCCGGATGCGCTCTACAGCATTCACATCGCGAATCCCGCGACTGGCGCTGAAACACAGCGATATGATTTCCAGTTTTCGTCCGTCACCCCGGCCGGCGGTGGTTATAAAAACCCCGGAACCATCCTGCGCTATGGACTCGGCTCGGAACTCGGCGGCATTGTCAATGTGGGCGACGGCAAACAGAATTTCACGCAGTCCTATACCGTGACCAAGACCGTGGGGAGCGCCCGGACGACCCTGAACGGAGCCTCGCCGCTGTTAGTCGCTCCGCCAAACGTGGGCCTTAGGACCACACCATCGTACAATGATGCGAATGGTGTTTCCATTTCAGGCGCAGCCTCCCGGCCAACGCTTGATCCTTACACCGCTCAAACCACCTACGATCTGCCCGGCGGCACCACCGTTTTCTGCGGTCCGCGCGAGGACGGTTTCTTTGCCGATACCCCTGCGATCTTCGACCTGCTGGATGGACGGATCCTCGCGGGAACTCCCGGATTTGGTCAAGCGGGAGGCGGCGTAGATGGCTTCAAGGGATTTAACGTCCTGCATTATGCGATCGTCATTCCGATTTCGGATCTGCCGGTGTCTACCTACACCGGCGCGCTCCAGCCACAAAGTTCCGGCGTCGGCGTTTATGCGACCGTGAGCCGCCCACGCACGACAATACGCCGGCCTACTGGAGAAGACGTTTCTTCCGGCCCCTATATCCAGGTGAACCGCCTTGCAAACCCACTATTCAACGAAGTGCTCGTCGCAAACGTGGACAAGGATCGCTATAACCGGACGACTCCGACTTCGGACGCTTCGCTGTTTGCAAAATATGCGCGCACTCCCGAGCTCGCCGTCCTGCTTAACACGGTGTTCATGCAAAACTTCGTCACCACTGGTCGCGAGGATCTCGTGGCCATCTACATTCCCGACGTCATCCGCGTGAACACCACTACGGGACCTGCGACCATCGAAGGTGATGCGGCATTCAACCGGTTGAGCTTCATCGGTGGCGATACGATCCTCAACGGAGCCGGCACCGCCATTCCCGCCGGCTGGCCTAACGGACGCCGTTTCGGCGACGACGTGGTGGACATCGCACTCACCGCCGTGGCCAGTGGTCCGAGCTTCTCAACCATCACGGTGGTCGGAGACAACGTGCCGGCGAACGACAAGATCTACAACCGCACCTTCCCGTATGCGGCGACCCCGCACTCCGGTCCGAGAAACTCTAAGGACTCCGGTGTCAATGTCGGCTTCTGATCGATGCTGATATCACCCCATGCGCCGGCACATTTGTGATAGTGTGCCGGCGTTTTTTTTATCACCCCTCCCATGAGCATGAACACTCTCTCAAACGCCGCCCCGCCCCTCCCCCGGTCCGTTCTAAAAACCGTCGCAGTCCTCATCTGCATCGCCGGAGCCTTAGCTGCTGCAATCTACTTGAAATCGTTAGACACGGCTGTCCATAAAACCACGCAGCCGCCACCGCCGACTCCAGGGGAAATACTCGCCGCCATCCCGCTTCCCGCCGGCAAGTCCGCTGGTGAAAATGCCGTGGTGGAAGCCGTGACCAAGGCCAAGGCCGATATTTCGAAGCCTCATGTCTGGGTCGCCCTCGGAGACGCACTTGCTCAGCGGCTGCGTGAGACTAACAACCAGACGCTTTATGATTTCGCATCGTCGGCCTATCAGCAGGCGCTCCGGCTTGATCCCAACTGGGTCGATGCGATGAACGGCATGGCGTGGGTCGAAGGTGGGTGCCACCGCTTCGACGCGAGCATGAAGTGGGCGAACAAGGCGCTGGCTCTCGCCCCCGAAAGTGCGGACTCCCATGGCATCCTTGGCGACGCGGCCCTTGAGCTGGGCGACTATCAGGCAGCCACGGGCCACTATCAGAAAATGATGGACCTTCGCCCCGATCTTTCATCTTGGAGCCGCGGAGCCTGGCTGCTCTGGATCACGGGAAACCCTGTCGAAGCCACCAGCCTGATGGAGAAAGCCATTCGCGCTGGCGCACCTTTCGCCGAAAACACCGCTTGGTGTCGGGCGAAACTTGCGACCATGCACCTCCACAACGGCGCTTCTGCCGCCGCCGCGAAAACGCTCGAGCCATCGCTCAGGGAGCGCTCGCGCAATCCCCACGTCCTCCTCGCCGCCGCCCGGCTTGCCACCGCCACCGCGGAATTCGATGTCGCCGCGGATTACTATCGGCTGATGCTCGAAGCGGGTCCGAACCACGACGCCCTCGTTGGACTGGGTGACCTTGAGGCGCTCAAGGGAGATTCCTCCGGAGCCGAGGCCTACTACAAGCAGGTCGAGGAACTCCACGCGGCCCATTTGAAGGGCGGCGTTCACGACCATGTGCAAATGGCGAAGTTTCTGGCAGACCATGACCGCAACCCAATTGCAGCGCTGCGTCTCGCCGAGCAACACAAGCTCACCCGCAACGTTTACGAGGCTGACGTGCTGGCCTGGGTCTATCACAAGAACGGTGATCAGCCCCGCGCCATCGACGCCATCAAACGTGCTCTCTCCCAGAACACGCCGGACGCCGAAATCCGATACCACGCCGGGATGATCGCAGCGAAGGCAGGCGACAACGAGGCAGCCTTGCGTCACCTGCGTGCCGCCGTCGCAATGAACCCGCGCTTCCATCCGATCCAGGCACGCATCGCCATGAGGATTGTCGAGGAGCTTTCCAACGGTCAAACCAGCGCCAGCAATCCATGAAACTTCCTAACATCCTCGTCCTGGTGCTGTTGTTGGCATCACGCCTCGTCCTGCCCGCGACGGCGCATGACGAACCCACCAGTTTCATCGACCTGCGGATGAACGCGATCGGGATGGAAGTTTCCATCACCGCCTCCACCACGGATCTCGCCAATGGACTTCCGGACGTGGAGCCGGACATGCTTCTCCAACAGGAAACGATCGCTGCCCGCCGGGAAGAACTGGCCCGCTTGATTCTCTCGAAGTTGAAAATCTCCGGCGGTGCCAACGATCTTCTGCTAGAACCTCGGGAGATGACACCCATTGCCGAGAAACGCGACCTTCATCTCGTCCTCCACCACGCGTGGAACGGAGCGCCTGAAACACTCCGCGTCACCGGTCTGTTATTTCCTTATGATCCGCGGCACCGCACGTTTCTCAACATCTACTCCGGAGAAGAAATCCTTCGGCAGGAAATCCTCACGCAAGAGAGCACGTCCATCGAGTTCCGCACGAACAGCCATCAGGGACTCATCCCGGTGATCCGGAATTTCATCTATCAGGGAATCCATCACATTTTCATCGGTCCCGACCACATTCTGTTCGTCATCGGGCTGATGCTTCTGGGTGGTGGTCTGAAGCAATTGTTAGGAATCGTCACCGCCTTCACCCTCGCCCACAGCATCACGCTGGGACTGGCGACGTTCCGCATCATCAGCCCGCCCGCTTCGCTGGTTGAGCCGGTCATCGCGCTGAGCATCGTCTTCGTGGGTGTCCATGCGATTTTCGGAGCGAAGGGACGCGATCCCCGGCTGATTTTCGCTTTCTGCTTCGGACTGATTCATGGATTCGGGTTCGCCAGCGTGCTTCAGGAGATGGTCTTGCCGCGGGAGGCGCTCGGCTGGTCGCTGTTCGCCTTCAATGTTGGAGTGGAACTTGGTCAAGTCTGCATTGTGCTCGCCGTGGCCCCCTTGCTCGCATTGGTTCGCCGCGTGGATGTGAGAGTGGCAGACGGCGTGGTCGCGGCCACCGCCCTCTGCATCACGAGTGCCGGAGCGTTTTGGTTTTTCGAGAGAGTGATTGGGTGATGAAATAAGGTCGATAGGGGAAATCTAACATTTGAGTTAGATGAACTGAGCTCCGACTCGTTCCGGCCGACAAAATGTCGGCCTCAAACAGTCGTCAAAATGACGACGCTCCATGCATTTCAGAAAAACAGGCGCTGAATGGTCCAGGCGAAGCCGGCGAGGGCGACAAACACGGAGCCGTAGGTGCGCACGTGGTTTTTCCATGGCTTCAGCGGCAGAAAAAGGAGGAAGGCAGCGATCAATACGACGATCTGGGCAAGCTCGACGCCGACGTTGAAGCCGATGAGCGGCATGACGAGTTTTTCGCGGGGGAGGCTGCTGAGTTTCTCCCGCAGGCCGCTGGCGAATCCGAGGCCGTGGATGAGACCGAAAACAAAAACGAGGATGTATCGTTGTTTCCCGATGTCCCGGATCAGCAGGTTCTCGACTCCGATCCACGCGATGCTGACGGCGACCATGATGTTGACGAAGTTCATCGGAACATTGGCGAGGCCGTAAACGGACAGGGCGAGAGTGACGGAATGGGCGAGGGTGAAGAGCAGGGATTGCTCGACGAGCGGCCGCCACTTCGGAGCGAAAAGAAAAAGCCCAAGAATGAAGAGCATGTGGTCGAACCCGGTAGGCAGGACATGGTGGAAACCGGACTGGAGCCAACCGCCGGTTTTGGGTTGCGCGAGCGGCGGTGGTGGAGGCCGGGGGGCGGCCGCTGGATCGCTCGAAGTGATCACGGCGGGCGCGGCGAGGTTCATGAGCAGGAGATTCCCTCCCGGCAGGGTACTCATGATTTTGGGGTCGTCGCCTTCCTCAATGAGGACGATGAGTTCGGTTTCCTGCTCGCCGGACCAATGCACCCGCAGTTCGCCGCCGCCGGGGACGGGATCGAAAAGGATTCGGATGGAAATGAGCGCGACATCGCCATCCTCGGGTGGCAGGGCGAACGGTTGCTTTGAAAAATCCGGAAACTCGACGCGCCACAGGATGTTCTGGCCGGCGAAGGTGAATCGGAGGAGCTTGCGCAGCGTGTTGTCCGTCTCCCTGCGGATGCGGGCAAACTCCTCGGGCGACGATTTCATCACCGCAGCACGGCTCATGGGAGGGCCACCAGGGACGTTGCGGGTTTCCGGCATCATGTAGGCGATGTCCATTTCGCCGAGCAGCCGCCACTGGGTGTCCTCTTTCTGAAATTCCAGTTCCACGCTCGGGACCTGATGGGCGCGGATTTTCCCAGCCGAAAGCAGGGCGGTGAGGAGGCAAAGGAGGACCCGGAAAAACATCATGCGCAAGGAGTGACGGCCGCTAGCCTCGTCAGAGAGGCATTGTTTGCAAGGAAACATGGGCTTTCAGATTCAGCCACAGATGAACCGGATTTACGCAGATGGAAGAAGGGATTGGATTCACTCATGTCGAACCGTCAAAGTCGATCGTCCTCCGTGTCAATCCAAGCCATCCGCAGAGGTTTCCTCTGGAGGAAAACTCACAATTTCTGTATCGTTCAGCCTCTTTCCGGCTCTGTCATCTGCGCCCAACCTGTGCATCTGCGGTTGAACAAATCTCCGCCGAAATCGCCCGAAAAAACCGAAAACTCGCCGCTTTACAAGGTCCGAAGCGCCACCCATAGTCCCGCGCCCATGACTTTTGCAGCGATCAACTGGCTCGATATCAGCATCAATCTCCTTCTGGTGATCTTCGTGATTGTCTGCCTCCTGATGACCTTGCTGATCTTGATGCAGCGCCCGAAACAAGAAGGACTCGGCGCGGCGTTCGGTGGTGGCGTGACCGATCAGGTGTTCGGTGCCCGCACGACAAACGTGCTCCAACGCGGCACGGTCTATCTGGGTTCCCTGTTTTTCCTCCTCAGCCTGGTGTTGGCCACCTTGATCGGCCATCAAAACAAACAGAACAAACTGGTGACCGGCCCGGTCGCCGCCAAAGTCGAGACAAAGGTCGAACCGGTGACGCCCGAGACCCCGAACGAGCCTGCCATGCCGAAGTCGCTCACCGAAGAACTCCCCATCGAGGTGAAGACACCTGCTGATTCTCCCGCGGATGCCCCGGCCGACGCACCTGGCATCCAGGTGACGCCCGTCGAGCCCGCAGCTCCGGTCGAACCTGCACCCGCAGCGCCGGTCCCCGAAACCGCACCCGCAGCGCCGACCGAAACGACTCCTCCAGCCGCGCCTCCCGGAACCGAGGCTCCCAAGGAAAACTAACTGGCGCACTGGCGCTCTCCACGGGCGATGGCGACCAATCACGAAAAATCCGCAGCTCCACCCGTCTGGGCACGGGATGATGCGTTTCCCCCTGCTCCGTCCGGATGGGGATGGGTGGATGCCAAAGGAAAACAGCATCCCTGTGATTCTTCGGAAAAATTGACGGAAGCGATCCGTGGTGACCGCGATGGCAGCGTGAACCTCGTTTGGACGCCGGAAAACCCGCGCATGATCCTGCCCGAGGAACTGCCCGGCATGGGCGATGCGCTGCGGGCCGCGCGGGAACGCTGGACACGCGACGATCTGGAGGACGCAAAACACAAACTTCGCTGGTTCGGCACGGCGTGTCTGGGATTTGGCGGCTGGGCGTTTTATCAGGGATTTGCCCATGCGTCTCATGCATCGGTCGGATTTTCGGAGCGGTTGATTTTTGCTGCAAAAACATTGTTAGGGTCCGGGCAATCCGGCTTGGCACTCCTCATGTTCGTCGTTTTCGCCTTCATCCCGTGGTATCAGGCGCGGAAGCGGAGGCGGGAGCTCGGTGCGTGGAGCGACGAGCGGATCGCAGCGACAGTGCCAGCGATGCGGTTCGAAACGTGGCTGGATTTGCAGAAGGCACCGATGACGAAATTCCTGCTCGCACTGATCGCGGCGGTTGCGCTGGCGCAGTTGTTCGTCCAGGTCAGGACGTCTGGGTGGCTGTCACTCCTGGCGATTTTCCATCAATGGAACGGGGTTCTGGAAGCGGGTCTTCTAAAAGATCGCTACCAGCTCGGCGAGTGGTGGCGGC
This sequence comes from Akkermansiaceae bacterium, assembly GCA_031412525.1. Taxonomy (GTDB): domain Bacteria; phylum Verrucomicrobiota; class Verrucomicrobiia; order Verrucomicrobiales; family Akkermansiaceae; genus Luteolibacter. Next base: position 27,126 of record JANODE010000015.1, read on the forward strand.
TCTTCACCGCCCCATTCCTGCATGGAAATGTGGTGCATTTCCTGATGAACGCTTCCGCGCTGGTCTACCTCGGGCGGCGGCTGGAAGTGTTTGCCCGGTGGCCGCATCTGCCGATGGTGTTTTTGTTTTCCGCCTGCGCGGGAGGCGAAGCATCAGCGCGTTTTGTAGCCACGCAGTCGGTGGGCGCGTCCGGCGGGCTGATGGGCTGGCTGGGATTTCTGCTGATGTTTGAAACGCTGCATAAATCCCTCGTGCCCCTGCGAGCCAGACGCCGGTTGGCTGCCGGGGTGCTGCTGACGGCGATGATCGGGCTGGTGGGATATCGCTACATCGACAACGCGGCTCACGCTGGCGGCTTGCTGGCCGGGATGCTCTATGCCGTGATTGTTTTCCCAAAATCTTCTTCCACCACCCGCCCCAATTCAACGGCGACCGACCGGATCGTCGGCGCGGCTTGTCTTCTGGTGTTGTCCGCATCGGCCTTGCTTGCCATTTCGCGGATCATCGGCGGTTGATGATCAGAAAAGGCGGTTCCGCCGTCAGGACGGCTCTCCGGCCCGCCTCTGCCTGTGATTCGGGTGAGACCTGAAGCTACCTTTTTAAGGCCCCCTGCCGGTCAATGATTTCATCAAAGTCTCAGCGGTGTGGTGGCGCAGCAGCCTGGCTCCCTGGCCCGCATACAGCGGCAGCCAATCTTCATTGTCTATTTCCAACATGGCCTTTTTTACCCGACCATTGAACCATCCTTGGTGTGGATAAGGTAGCAAATCAAAATCGTGGCTCTCGAGTTGTTCTAACAGCGGATTAACCATAAACCGTGCCAAGCGCCCTGTTGGTCTCCGTGAGAGTCTGGTCCGGCTGGCCGCGGGGGAAAACAATGCCCGGCGATGCGCTGGTGCACACCCGGATTCGTCGCATGCCAGAAAAGCCGTGCCGATCTGTACTGCCTTTGCGCCCAGCTGCATCGCCGCCGCCACGCCACGGGCATCGGCGATACCTCCGGCGGCGATCACTGGAACACCAACGGCATCCACCACCTGCGGAACCAGCGCCAACGTGCCGGTTAGTGATAGTTCCGCCGAGCGCAGAAAAGAAGGCCGGTGCCCACCTGCTTCGCTACCGGTGGCTACCATCATATCCACGCCTGCCTCCTCCAGCGCGACGGCTTCCTCGACGGTCGTGGCGGCCCCCAAGGTCAAGATCCCCCGTTTCCGGCAGGCCCTAAGAATTTCCCTATCCGGGATGCCGAACACAAAACTGAAGACTGCTGGCCGTGCTTCCAGGATCGCTTCTACTTGTTGGATAAAGGTGAAATCGTCAGGAGGTGCAATTGGCGGCGGATCAATTCCCAGTTTTTGATAGATGCCCGCAAACTGCTCCAATCCTGCCGCATATTGTGCCGGGGACATCGTTTCACCTCCAGGATCATGCGAAGATACCCACAGATTCAGGTTGAACGGGCCTACCGTGGCAGCCCGCAATTCCTGAGCAAGGCGGACGATCTTGTCCGGGTCCAACCCATGAGCCCCAAAGGATCCCAGCCCGCCTGCATTCGTGACCGCAGCCGCCAGCGCAACCGTCGATAACCCACCCCCGAAGGGACCCTGCACGATCGGATAGGAAAGTTTTAGGGGGCCCAGCGGGTTAGGAGCGGAATCAGTCTTCATGCCGTCTGGGGAAAGCGATTGGTAAAAACTGTTTCACTATCAGGGAGTCGCTCACCTCGTGGCCAAGCCGCCGAGGTGCCCTTCCCGATTGCTAAAATAAAGCTCAGCACGAAGTGATCCGGCAAGTTGATCAGTCTGGAAACCGCCGCCGCATCGAAGCCAATCATAGGGCAGGAATCATAGCCCATGCCCCGCGCCGCCAACATGAGCGACATGCCGGCGAATCCTGTAGAGCGCATTGCCTCGTCCCGAATCAAGCGTTCATTACCCTCGTAAAATGGCGTTAAAGCCGGGACCAGGATATCCTGAACCGCCTGCGGAGCGTGATTCCAGTATCGCTGCGGATTATCGGCATGAGCCGTTAGGTCCGCACACATCACCACCAGCAGGGAAGCGTCCGTCACCTGCGCTTGATCCCATGCTACATCCCGGATTTGCTGGCGCAATTCCATGTCACGAACCAGCAGGAACCGATAGTTCTGCATGTTGAAAGAAGAAGGGGCCAATTTCGCCAGATGCATCAGCCGGGCGATGTCTTCTTCGGGCATTTCATGACCGGAATCATAGTGTTTAATGGAGCGGCGGGATTCGATGGATTCGATGACATTCATGGTTTCAGTTCGTTGTTGTTTTCGCGAGACAGTGGCTGCTCCCGACGACGAAGATTGTGACTTGGTGGTTACTTTTGTAAACCACCGGAATTGACCGCTCGAAGGATTGCGGTCACTGTTTGGTAACCACCTCCTATCCCGCCATGGTCCCCGTCAGAAAAAACCGCGTGCAGCCGCCTCCAGAAGCTTGTCCCCTGAAAGTCTGCATGAGTTATCTGGGCGGTGCATGGACACCGAACATCATTTGGTATCTTAGTGGATCGCCCCGCCGGTTCACCGAACTGAAGCAGGACCTCGCCGGGGTATCCGCCAAAATGCTGACCCAACGGCTACGTGGACTGATGGAGGCGGGCATCGTCGGACGGACCGAGCGGACAACATCGCCGCCTACTGTCGAATACCATCTGACAACTTTAGGGATGGAGCTCAAACCCGCGCTGGAGGCCATTGTCAGCGTAGGCCGACGGCTGAAGGAACATCAGTCAGCCCAAGGTGTCGGAAGCCACAGGGTCACTCCCGGCTAACATGGCGCTTTCTGGATGGGCAAGGCGACGTTACCGGAAAAGCAAGATACGCGCAGTTCATCAGGGGTGGTGAGTAGCCGGAAGTCGCTCATGCGAGAAGAGTTCGGGCGTCACTGAATTGACGACCTCACCATGAAACCCGCATTACCCATCCTCAGCACGCTTGGCCTGCTCAGCTCGTTCGCCATTGCCGGATCCGTCGCCATCGACACCGCCCAACCTGCAGTGACTGCCGCGGCTGAAGGCTTCGCCAACGCTCGCCGCCCGATCAGCAATCCGACGTTGTTCGATCTGGCGCTGCCGCTGTCGAACGCGCATCCGCTCTTCCTCTATCATGGACTGCCGGACAACATCGAAACGACCGCGGGCAAGCTGCCACTCGGCGGTGATGTGGAAGTCTACGCGCTGCAACTCGAGTATGCGCTCAACGAACGCTTTTCGCTTGTCGCCACGAAGGATGGCTACGTGGACATGAATCCGGACAACACGCTCGATCACCAGAACGGCTTCGGAAACATCGCTGCCGGTGCCAAGTATGCCTTCATTTACGATCCCGCTTCTGGCACCGCGGTGAGCGGCACGCTAACCATCGAATTTCCGACGGGCAATCACGACGTCCTCCAAGGCGCAGGCGACGGCTCGGCCAACCTGCTGGTTTCCGGTCTGAAAATGCTCGATGCATGGCAATTTGCGGGAGGCACCGGAGTGATTCTGCCGTTTTCCGGTCAGCAATCGACCAGCGGCTGGCTCAGTGGCCACGTCAGCTACGAGGTCTGCTCGTGGTTCATTCCGTTGGTGGAAATCAACTGGTTCCATGTCATCTCCTCGGGCGATGGCACGGATGCGGGCGCTGTTCCTCAGATCGTCAAATTCGAAGGGGGTGACTATTTCAACCTCGGCGCTGCCAACGCGGAAGAAAACCGCGACCTTGTGACTGCAGCGGTCGGCTTCCGCTCGCGCCTTAGCCAATCGGTGGACATGGGCCTGGCCTATGAGATTCCGCTGACGGATGACGAGGCGAGCCTGATGAAAGAGCGCATCACGCTCGATCTGATCTGGAAGTTCTAGCTTTTTCTGGGGAAAATTGGGTTGTTTGCCCGGGGCAGGTCACTGCTCCGGGCTTTTTCGTGGCGGGGCCCACCTACTCGGATGGGTGAGGAAGCGGGTTTGCGGTTGGCATATTGGCGATCCGCGGAAATAGTCGCTCCGGACTATCGTATTACAACTGGCCTCGGCCCAAGATCATGATGCTTCGCACCACCCTCGCGTCCCTCGCCCTCATCACCACACTCCCCGCCGCCACTCAAACATTCCAAGCCTTCGAAGGCGATGGATTTGATGATTGGAAAGTTGAAGGTCCAGCCTTCGGACTCGCCCCGGTAGCGGAAAAAACCGAGGAAATGAAAGCGCCGTTTACCGCCTATTCTGACGATCGCCTCGCTGCATCGACCCACGGCGGGGATGCCGCGAAGGGGAGCCTGACTTCGCCGGAATTCACGATCACCGAGCCCTACATCACGTTCCTTATCGCCGGGGGCGACTATGCCGGAAAAACAGCGGCCCAGTTGGTCATCGATGGCGAAGTGGTGAAGGAATCGCTCGGAAAACGCAAAGTTCGTTGCGCCACCGCAGTGTGGGATGTGACGGAATTCAAAGGCAAAAAAGCCCAGATCCGGCTACTGGATGACGAGGCCGGCGAGTTTGGTTTCATTGCGGTGGATCAGATCATTTTCACTGACTATCCAAATCAAAAATTCCCGCCGACGACCCGCGCAGGCAAGCCGCTCGTCCAAGGCCTGACGGGGACTGGCGTGTTGGCCGGTGCGAATATCCCGGTGGACAGCACTCTAAAGATCGAGGCCACTCACGAAGACCAGAAAATCACCTCGCCCACCGCTATTACGTTCGACGAGCAGGGCCGGATTTATGTCGCGGAGACCCATCGTTTCCGCGCGGGCGTGGAGGACGACCGCGGGTTTTTGTTTTGGTATCTTGATGACCTTGCTGCGAAAACCACCAAGGACCGGAGTGCGTTGTATGAGAAGTGGAAGGCCAAAGTAACGCCGGAATACCTGACCGCAAAATCGGAGGTCATTCGCCGCCTCGCAGACACGGACGGAGATGGGAAAATCGACGAATCCAAGGTGTTTGCCGAGGGTTTCAACAACGCGCTCGATGGCACTGCCGCAGGAGTTTTCTATTATGAAGGCAGCCTTTATTTTGCCTGCATTCCAAAAATCTGGACGCTGCGGGACACCAACGGTGATGGAGTCGCCGACGAGCGAAAAGTAGTCGAGGAAGGTTTCGGCGTCCGGGTGTCGCTATCGGGCCACGATTTGAATGGATTCACACTCGGCCCGGATGGCCGGATCTGGGGCACGGTTGGCGATCGGGGTCTGAGCATGGTGACGAAAGAGGGGGTGAAATACGATTTCCCCAACCAAGGCGCAGCGTTCCGATTCGAGCCGGACGGCAGCAGTTTCGAGCTCTATCACACCGGCCTGCGCAACCCGAAGGAGATTTCATTCGACGCCATGGGCAACGCGTTTTCCGTCGATAACAACTCCGACCAGGGCGACGAAGCGAGGGTCGTCTACATCGTCGAGGGTGGCGATTCCGGTTGGGAAATGGAGCATCAGGCGATGCATTCGTTCCACCGCCAGATCGGCCTCGACCAAAGGCCACCGAGCCGCTGGATGGACGAAAAAATGTGGGAAACGGAGAATCCCGTGCAGCCAGCCTATCTTCTCCCACCGACCGCTTACCTGTCGTCCGGTCCGTCCGGCCTTACCTACCATCCGGGTGCCGGCTTCCTGGAGAGTGAGCAAAATCGATTCCTGATTTGCGACTACCGCGGTGGCGCGGCGAATTCCGGGATCTGGTCGTTTGAAATGAAACCGAAAGGCGCGGGCATGGAGATGAGCGACGCCCGGCAGTTTGCGTGGGGCATCGCTGCGACCGATGTCGAGTATTCGTGGGACGGCCGGATTTTCATCAGCGATTTCGTGACCGGCTGGAAATCCCATGAGGCAGGACGCCTGCTTTCGCTCGACGCGGGTGGGAAAACCTGGCGCGCCGAGGAGGCGGCCAGTGCGGCGAAAATGATTCGCGAGGGCTTTGAGCATCGGAGTTCCGGCGAGCTCGCCAACCTGTTGAAGCACCCCGACGCTCGAGTCCGCCTCCGTGCGCAGGTCGCCCTAACGCGCAAGCCGGACGCACTTCAGCGTTTTTCAGATGCCACCGCGTCGTCGAATCTGCTGGTGCGCGTTCACAGCATCTGGGGTCTTGGAATCCTCTCACGGCGTGGATCGTCGCCGCTGCCGGTGGCTGGATTTGGTGATGTGCCGACCGTCAAGGTGCGGACGGATGCCGAGCAAAAGCTCATTTCCCTCCTGAGCGACAAGGATCCAGAAATCCGTGCGCAGGTCCTCCGCACGTTGGCGGACACGGAAAAATCCACTGCCACCATCCAACTCGGCCCGCTACTGGCGGATACATCACCGCGCGTGCGGTTTTTCGCGGCCATCCTTGCCGGGAAGCGAAAAGCGATCGGGTTTTATGGCTCTATTTGCGATCTGCTTCGGGAAAACAACAACCGCGATGTTTATCTGCGCCATGCCGGCGTTTTCGCTCTCCAGCACATGGCCCCGGACTCACGGACGATCAGTGCGCTGGCCTCAGACGAATCCGCTGCCGTCCGTCTCGCCGCCGTGATCGCGCTGCGCCGACTGAACAGCCCGGATCTTTCGAAGTTTCTCCGTGATTCCGATCCAAAAGTCATGGACGAGGCCATCCGCGCGATTTGCGATACCAATCTCGTCAGCCAGCGCCCTGCAGTGGCTGCAATTCTCGACAATCTCGGCACGCGTTCGTGGTCGCCCTTCATGCTGCGCCGCCTGATTCACAACTCCTATCGTGTCGGGACTGCGGAGGATGCCGCTCGTTTGCTCCAATTTGCTGCAAACGCACAGAACCCTCAAAAAGAACGCAAGGAAGCGCTGCGTCTCATTTCCATCTGGAGCGATCCCCCACCCGCCGACCAGCTGACCGGTCATTTCAGCCCACTTCCCAAGCGTGACCCGGAACTGATTCGCCCGGTGCTCGCCGCCGCATTGCCGGACCTGCTTCGGCAAGATGGATTTGTTTTGACTTCCGCGCTCGGCTTAATCGGCCAATATCACGTGGACATCGCCGGGCTCGATGAATCAACGCTTCGGACGCTGACCCGGAACACGGCCTTGCCGCCTGATGCCCGTGCAAATGCCCTCGGGCTTTTTGTCGAACGCAAGCCGCAGGATCTGAGCACGGTCCTCGCTGAGCTCGCCGCCGACCCCTCAGACGAGGTCGCACTCAGCGCGCTTTCCAATCTCGCCAAACTCTCACCCAACGCCGCCGTCGCCCCGCTTGAGAAGGCGATCGACTCGAAAAAAACCACCCGCGTTCAGAAGAGTTGGAAAATCCTCGCCACCCTGCCCAGCGAGACGGTGGACGCCATTTTCGTCAAATCCCTGGAAAAACTTCGGGAAACCAACGGCGTCGCTCCGCATGCCATCGAGCTGATTGAAGGTGCCAAGGAGCGCAGCGGAGCCACCGTTGCCTCCGCTCTGGCCTCTCTGGAGAAATCCCTCGCCGAAAACAAAGACCCGCTCGCGAAATGGAACATGGCCCTTGAAGGTGGCGATTGGAGAAATGGAGAGGCCCTTTTCACTTCCCATCCCGCCAGCGAGTGCATGCGCTGCCACCGCGCCGAGGAAGGCCACGCCGCCGGTGGAGAAACCGCGCCAAACCTCTACGGAGTCGCGAAACGCAGCCCGGATCCGCGCCATTTCCTCGAATCCATGGTGGCCCCGAGCGCCGTGATTGCGCCTGGATTCGGCACCGTGCTCATCAATTTCAAAAATGGTGCGATCCTCAGCGGCAACCTCATCGCCGAAACTCCGGACCACCTCGACGTCGATGCCGCCGGCAAATCCGTCCGCATCCAGCGCAGCGATGTTGAATCCGTCACCCCGCCGGTTTCTCCGATGCCACCGATGTCCGACCTGCTCAATACCAGCGAATTGCGCGATCTTGTGGCATGGATCGCCACCCTCGCCACCGACAACAATCGTCCGAAGCCTGCCGTCACGTTTGAGCCATTGGATCCCAAAACCCTCGATATCCCGGAAAAATCCGCCGCTGCCGGAGCAGTCGATCCGGCCATTTTAAAAGTCGGCCAGCAGCAGTATATGATTTGCGGTGCCTGCCACGGTCAGGCCGGCGAAGGCACCCCCATCGCCCCTCCCCTGGCCGGCTCCGAATGGGTCACCGGCCCCGCTGAAAACCTCATCCGCATCCAACTCCGCGGCCTTCAGGGCCCGATCAAGGTCAAGGGCCAGGAGTACAACATGCCCGCCGGCATGGCCGCCCTCGCCTATCAGACGGACGACCAGATCTCCGCGGTCCTCACTTACATCCGCGCCTCGTTCGGAAATTCCGCCCCCGCGGTCACCCCGGCAGAAGTCGCCTCTTTCCGAAGCGAAGTCGGCAAGCCACCCGTCACTGTTGCCGACCTCAAGCCTCCCACCGCCGAAGCGCCGCCAAAGGAAGCTCCGAAGCCAGCCGATCCAGCCACCCCCGTGGCCGCTACCACCTCGCAAGCCACCCCACCACCGGCCAGCCCGGCGAGCAACAAATACGCCGACCTCAAGCCGGAATCGGGTTCGGGAAAATGGGTGGCGATCCTCATCGGCCTCGTTGCCGCCGCGTGTGTGGTGCCAGTGATCAGGAAAAAAAGGTAACCCCAAAGAACGATCCCCGGAGATATCATTCCGCCATCATGATCTCTTCGTCTGCCAGGCGTCTTTCCGCAAGACAGGCTTACAAGCCTAACTGTTTTCTCCGCCATCGCCGCGTCGCAAGACCCGTCCTCCTAACACCCACTGCGTTGTGTTCCATTGCCTCGGTCCTCTTGGCAATGAGGAAAGTTCCCGTTGCAAGCAAGCGAATGAAAAACATCATCCTCCCACGGTGAAGATTCTTTAGTTAGCGGGATGCGTCGTCGGTTGCATTACCGCCTTTGTATCCCGATTGTTTCCGCTCAAAACGGCCGCGACCATGGCTTCTTTCCGTTCGTTGGCAACGGCGGCGGGCACCAATCCGGTATTGGAGGCGGGCCGGACGAAGGCTAAGCGGAAAAACTGAGATGAATTTGAAAAGCTTATGACCGGTTGGTGCGGCACGACTTGCTAGCTCTTTGGTTGAGGGTAGTGGTAATCGTTGGAAAGCTCGCGTGATGCTTCCTTGCTGCCCAGTTCGGACGCGCGTTCCAACCATCGCCGAGCCTTGGACGGATCTCGCTCCACGTGATAGTGGCCATACAAGTATGCCTCGCCAACCGCTAGCAAAGAAGGAACATGATCCCCTTCAGCGGCAATCACCAAATGCGCAAAGGCTCTGTCATCGTCGCCAAAAATCTGAGCTCTTCCAGCTAGCTCTCTTGCGGCAAGCGCGTGCTCTGCCGGCGTCGAGGCACGTCGTGAATTCATCTCTGGAGGCAGCCAAAACACACCAAAATAGATAATCCATGCACTCGCGCCCCCGATGAGACTTGGGGCAGCAGGTGTCTTCCATGCGACCTTGCCGAATAGCGCGCTGAGCAAAAGGGTCACCGTCGTGATGGGGAGCCACAACGAATAAAGGAAAGTAAACGACACCGCCAAGCCAATGATGGCTCCAAGAACGACGCCGATGACGAGTGACTTCATTTCACAGCCGTCCCACGAGAAGGCATAACTTGCGGCGGAAAAGCGGGCTGGTGTTGAGTTGAAATCCCTGCCACTCGGTAGGGTGTAATGAACAACACACCACCAGCCCGGGCCAATGTGCTCGTCTTCAAGCAGATTC
>JANODE010000016.1:0-1954 GCA_031412525.1 Akkermansiaceae bacterium
ACTTGCGCCGGATTCCCTCTATCGGATTAAAACCACCGTGGTCGATGTGCCCTCGGGTGCGCCGCTGGCCAGCACAACGGAAATCGGCGGACGCTCCTACATTCATTTCACGGGCACCGATTCGGCTTCGGATGAAATCAATGTGGTGGGCGAAGTCACCGCTGTCACCATCGGCCAGACTTGGCTGCTCGATACCGATCCCGGAAACAGCAAGATGCCCGTGACGGTTTTTTATAAGCTCCACCGCTACGATGATTGGCTCGGCGCCAGCGTGAACAAGGTCGTCGTGGGGGACACGGTTCCCTCCATCGTGCGCAACAGCAACGGCACGGTCCAACCTGCATCGGGAGTCGATACCGGATTTCTATCACCCGTGATCGCGAGCCACGTGGCCGGATCCCCCAAAACGCCGGCCGTGGTCACGGGCAGCGCCACGATGCTGGTGGACCCGACCTCCGTGCTTGCGCCGGATATCTATCGGTTTCTCGCGACCATCGTCCACATTGAGAATCCACAGAGATTGCTGGAAACGCCGCCTGTTCTGGTGACCCGCACGGGCAGCAAGGGTTCGTCGGCGGCCAGCCAGTTGGACCACTTCAGCGGGAAACTCATTTTCCGCGACATTTCCACCCATTTCAGCCACATCGCGGGTGCGCCGTCGGTTTACGTGCCGCCTCCGAGTCCGTTCCCACAGCCGCCGGTTTTGCGGACCATTGCGCCGGACAACAACAGCGGCACCATTGATGGAAGGAATGACTATCATTACGGCGTTGGCACACCTCTCAATGTCTCCCTTGAGCTGAATGGAGACGCGATCTATCAGGGCGGTGCGCCCGTTAGCCTCACCCCGGACAATTTTGCCGCGCGGTCCGGCTCGATTAACGGCGTCGATTTCTCACGTGGCAGCGATGTGATTCTCGACACTTCGGGGGCTCATGCCGACGTAACGGCCACCCTGCCCACCGGCGTTGGTTGGACCAGCAATCGCTCCACTGGCCTGCTGCGATCGCAGTTGGATTTCGCCGGGCTAAGACTCGATCAAAACCTCGAACCATTCGGTCAGAACGCGGTGACGACGTTTGCAGCAAACAACTTTTTCCTGTGCGAGGAGACGAAGCCCGTTTTCATCGAGGCCACATCGCTCACCTGGGATTTCAGCTCGGGCACCTTTTCCTGTGGCGGCGAATCTCCGCATTCCATTCGCAAGCCGTTGCTCGACCGTCTCGCAGCCTTCGGCCCGCAATACCCGGACCCGGCGATGGGGATCAAACGATCTAACGACCATCTTTACAATGCCGTCATCGCAGCCACCGACATTTCCGTGAAAAAGGGTGCCAGCGGCGGCGGCGAAATGTCCGGCACCATCGGCAGCGGCCCCGGAAAATTCACCACCCATTTCCCTTACGACTCCACTGTCGAGTGGAACACCGCCAGCTCGATTCACCTCGCCGGTGATTTGATCGATGTCACGCCCAGCAACCTCGCCGGAGTTGACCCGTTAGTCGCAGCCTACTGGCAGCATTGTCAGGAATCGGTCGAAGCAGGTTGCGGCATCGTGAAAACAGAATCCATCACTTTTACCCCGACTTCCAGCACGCTGATGTTCACCGCAGATGGTGGCCTGCAGGCGGGAGGAACAGTTACCCTGCCGGGTCCGCTTTCGTGGGGCTGGAACTCTAACGCAGCGCAATATGCCCATCAGGTGGCGACGACTTTCACTTCGGGAAATTTCCTGATGGCCGGAACCTTCCTGCGCGGAGACCAAAATACCCTCAGCGATGAAGACGGCGCGGCATTCATGCTGCTCAGCGGTTTCTCGCCGACCAATCTCGCGCTGGCCGAGCGCCCGCTGACAGCCGCCTACAAGGCCGGGCTCGCCGATTACGCAGGCGTAAATTTCCGCTGCACGGCTGGCGGATTCTCCGGCCAAAGCACGCTGCAAGGCACGCCCTAC
>JANODE010000017.1:0-63395 GCA_031412525.1 Akkermansiaceae bacterium
TTCAAAAACGAAGTCCACATCGACACCGATGAAGGCAACGCCTGCGGCCTGAAGCCCGACACTTTCTGCGAACTGATCAAATAATCTCACTCCAATCCAGCACCAACCACACCATGAGCACCGCACTCGGCATGATCGAAACCAAAGGCTACGTCGGCAGCGTCGAAGCCACCGACGCGATGGCGAAAGCCGCCAACGTCACCCTCGTTAAACAAATCCAAACCGGCGGGGGATTCCTCACCGTCCTCGTCAAAGGTGACGTCGGCAGCGTGAAAGCAGCCGTCGATGCCGGAGCCGAAGCCGCAGGCCGTGTCGGCGAACTCGTTTCGTCACACGTCATCGCCCGTCCCCATGCCGATCTCCTCAGCCAATTCGGAATCGACTGAGAAACTTCCGGCTCTCAACCACCAACTTTTTTAACTTCCACTTCTTACCACCATGGCCAAACAAGCAATCGGCATTATCGAAACCAAAGGTTTCGTCGCCCTCATCGAAGCCTCGGACGCCGCCCTCAAGGCCGCCGACATCAGAATGACCGGCTGGGATAAAATCGGCTCCGGCCTCGTCACCGGGTTTTTCACCGGAGACGTCGCAGCAGTGAAAGCCGGCCTCGATGCCGCCGCCGCTGCTGCATCCAACATTGGCACCGTCACTTCGGTCCAGGTCATCCCACGTCCACACGACGACCTGTCAAAGCTCGGCACCTGGATTGGCTGATAGACTAATCGATCACCGACATCCGATCATGCTCGTCCTCGTCGCCAATCTTGGCTCCACGTCGTTCAAATACCGCCTCTTCCGCATGGATGAGAACGGTGGGAACGATATCGCCAAGGGCGGCTACGAACGGGTGACGGACTACGCCGCGGTGATCGAGGAGGCGCTCGCGACTCTTCAGCGCGATGGCGTCATCAGCAGCCCGGACGAAATTGACGCCGTCGGATTCAAGACCGTTCTCGGCAAGGATCTCAGCGGCTGCGTGATCGCCGATCAGAAGGTGATCGACGCGTTGGAGGGCTTCACTGCGGTCGCTCCTGCGCACAATCCTCCCTACGTGGCCGGCATCCGTCAGTTCGAGAAATCGCTCCCGAAAGCCCGCCTCGTCGCGTTGTTTGAAACCGCGTTCTATCAGTGGATATCCGCTGCTTCCGCCCACTATGCAGTTCCCCGCGCCTGGCGTGACATCGGCATACGCCGCTATGGCTTCCACGGTGCGAGCCACAAGTTCATCGCGGAACGCTCGGCCGAACTCTGCGACCGCCCGGACGTTGCTGAAATCACACGCCGTCTTTACCTCGACGGGCCACAGCCTGTTAGTGGCCGTCCGCTGCGTGTTGTTTCCTGCCATCTCGGCGGGTCAAGCTCCGTCACGGGCATCCGCAATGGCGTCGCCATCGGCACCAGCATGGGATTTTCCCCCCAGGGCGGCCTCCCGCAGAACAACCGCGTGGGTGAGCTCGACTCCGGTGCGATTCCCTATGCCATGCGCACCCTCGGCATTTCGCTCGACGAAGCAGAACGCCAGCTCACGAAAGAGTCCGGTCTGCTAGGTTTGTCCGGCGTCTCCAATGACATCCGCGATGTCAACGCTGCCGCCGAAGCGGGAAGCGAAGACGCCCAGCTCGCCATCGATGCGCTCGTCCACTCGATCCGCCATTGGATCGGTGCTTTCAAATTTGAACTCGGCGGTCTCGACGCCCTGGTCTTCACCGCAGGAATCGGTGAAAACGGTGCATCCCTGCGCGCCGCCGTCTGCAAAAACCTCGAAGATTTCGGCATCATGCTGGACCCTGATAGAAATGAAGCCTGCCGAGCGACGGAGACCGTCATCAGCGACGACGATTCGCTCGTCAAAATCATCGTCATTCCCGCCAATGAGGAACTCGTCCTCGCCCGCGAAGTCTTTCGCAAACTTTCCTGACTCTCACACCTAACCAATTCACACAAACCAAATACCACCATGGCCAAACAAGCAGTTGGACTTCTCGAAACCCGTGGCCTCGCCTGTCTCGTCGTTGGCGTTGACGCGATGCTCAAATCCGCAAACGTCGAACTCGCCGGTCCGATGAAACAAGTCGGCAGCGCGCTCTGCAATGCCGTCGTCTTTGGCGATGTCGCCGCCGTCAAAGCCGCACTCGATGCCGGTGCCGCCGCCGCTTCCGAGTCCGGTGAGGTCGTCAGCGCCCACGTCATCGCCCGCCCGGATGACGCCATCGATGGCGTCCTTCCGAAGGATCCCGGTGCCGCCGCCCGCGCTCCACGCAAGTAATCCTGTCAAGCCACGCCTGCAGCTTTTGTTAGCTGCGGGCGCGGATAACCCACAACCCTGATGTTCCTAGCAGAAGTCATCGGACAAGTCGTCTCCACGAAAAAGGACGAGCTCATGGTCGGGAGGAAACTCCTGATCCTGCGCCCGCAGCTCGTGGATGAAAAGGATCCGACAAAATTCAAGTCCGGGCAGAATACCATCGTCGCCATCGACACGGTTGGCGCCGGCGAGGGTGAGCTCGTGCTCTTCTGCCAGGGCAGCTCGGCGCGCGCCGCGCAGGGACTCAAGCTGATCCCCGTGGACGCCGCCATCGTCGCTATCATCGACCGCGTCGAAGTCCTCGGCAAAACGGTCTATAAAGGTGGCTGATTTCCCCTTTCACAAACTTCGACGCATCCCTTTCTGAATGAAAACTCTCGATCCCGAAACTCTCCGCTCCGTGGTGGAATCCGTCGTTTCACGCCTCGCGGCGTCTAACGGACAGGCCGCCGCGCCCGCTCCCGCACCTGCCGCCAAGTCCTCATCCTGCGGTTGTGGCTGTGCCGGCAGTGACGGCAAGCGCGGTGTGTTCACCTGCGTGGACAAGGCCGCCGAAGCCGCACATGAAGCTCATCTCCAGTTGAAAAAACTCGGAGTCGCCGGACGCGCAAAGGTGATCGAAATCGTCAAGACCCTCGCCGTCGCGAATGCCGAGCCGTGGGGCCGCTTCGAAATGGAGGAAACCAAGATCGGCCGACTCGATCACAAAATCGGCAAGCTGCTCATCACCAAAAACGTTCCCGGCACCGAATGGCTTCAGCCCTATGCCATGAGCGGCGACGGCGGTATCACGTTAGAAGAATACGCGCCGTTCGGCGTGATCGGCGCGATCCTTCCCGTCACCCACTCGGTCCCCACTCTAACCGGAAACGTCATCAACATGGTGGCTGCTGGAAACTCGGTTGTCTTCAACCCGCACCCCGGCGGTGCCCGCAGTGCCGCGATGGCCGTGCGTGCCTACAACGAAGCGATCAAGCGCGAGATCGGCATCGACAATCTCATCACCACGGTCGAGAGCCCGTCGCTCGAATCCTTCGACCTGCTTTGCAAGAATCCCCACGTCGCCCTGCTTGCCATTACAGGCGGTCCGGCTGTCGTCAATGCCGCGATGAAGTCCGGCAAGCGCGCGATCTGCGCCGGACCGGGGAATCCAGTCGTCGTCATCGATGAAACCGCCGACCTCGCCCGTGCCGCCCGCGGCATCGTTGAAGGTGGCGCATTCGATAACAACCTGCTCTGCATCGGTGAAAAAGCCGTCTTTGTCGTCGGCTCCGTTTTCAACCGCTTCTGTCAGGAACTCGAAAAAGCCGGTGGTGCCCGTATTACCGCGCAACAGTTGGAAAAACTCACCGCCGCCGCGTTCACCTTCAAGCCCGGCGAAGGCGGAGGCTGCTCGCATGCATCCGTGAACCGCGCGCTCGTCGGTGCCGATCCTTCAAAGCTTGCCGAACACGCCGGAACCACCGTTCCTAACGGGACACAGCTTCTCTTTGCCGAAACCGATGCCGACCACGCGTTCGTCCAGGAAGAGCAGATGATGCCGATGATGCCAATCGTCTCGGTGCCGGATTTCGAAACTGCCGTCCGCGAAGCCAAGCGCGCCGAACACAACTACCGGCACTCCGCCATCATCCACACCAAGGACGTCGATCACATGACCTACATGGCGAAGGAAATGGACACCACCATCTTCGTGAAAAACGGTGCATCCGTCGCCGGCCTCGGCCTGGGTGGCGAAGGTTATCTTTCCTACTCCATCGCCACCACGACGGGAGAGGGGATCACCACTCCCAAGACCTTCACCCGCATCCGCCGTTGCGTGCTCGTGGAAAACCTTCGCATTATCTAACTTCCAGATCCCACCATGTTTCTCGCACAAGTCGTCGGCCACGCGGTCAGCAGTCATTCCCATCCCTCACTCAAGGGACAAAAGATGATGCTCTGCCAGCCGCTCGATGCAGATGAAAAACTCACCGGAGCACCTATCATCGCGATCGACCTCTTCGGAGCCGGCTTACACTCGCGGGTTCTTGTTTCCACCGACGGTCTCGGTGCCCGCCACATCGTTCACGACGACAAGTCTCCTATCAGAAACTTCATTCAGGGTGTCGTGGACGAAAAACCCGCAATCGAACTTGTTTCCTAAATGCGCGTCGCCCAAGTCATCGGTCGAGTGACCCTCAGCATTCAGGATCCCGCTTTCAAGGGCGGGCGCTGGCTCATGGTCAATCCGCTCGATGCCGGGCAGTTCAACGATGCCTGCCAATCAGCGCCTTCGATTTCCGCCCAGTCCTCGTTCGTCGCCTACGACAATCTCGGAGCCGGTGACGGCGACATTGTCGGCATCGTCGAGGGCGCCGAAGCGACCGCTCCATTTGATTTTCCCATTCCCATCGACGCCATCACCGTCGCCATTTTCGATTCCTTGTCTTACGAACCACCCGCAGCCTGATTTTCTAACGTAATCAACTCATGAGTAAAAAAGTCTTCACCGCCGCCGATATTGAAGCCCACCTGAAATCAGGAAAAACCGCTGCCGATCTTCCGAAGGGCGTGATCCTCACTCCTTCCGCAAAGGATGTGCTTCGCGATGGCCTCGGTCCTGTTCGCGCCGGTGGATCCGGCAGCGCTACTGCATCCGCTGCCCCGGTCACCGCCTACGCCGAGCCGATTCTGCCAGACTACGAATACAGGTGGACCCCCGGCAAGGACCCGAAGACTCCGGCGGAAATCCAGGCGTTTTTCAATTCTCCCGCGATCGTCGAGTTGAAACAGCGCATGGTCGAAATCGGTCAGCGCATGTGGAACCGCGAATACACCGATGGCAACGGCGGCAATCTAACGATCCGTGTCGGTGACAACCTCGTGCTTTGCACCCCGACTCTCGTGTCCAAGGGCTTCATGACGATCGAGCAGATGTGCCTGGTGGATATGGAAGGCGTCCAGCTCGCCGGGAAATACAAGCGCACGTCCGAGTGCATGACCCACCTTGCGATCATGAAGCGCCAGCCGAAGGCAAAAGCCTGCTGTCACGCGCACCCACCGCACGGCACCGCATTCGCCGTAGCAGGTGTGCAGCCTCCGACTTGTATGATTCCCGAAGCTGAGGTGTTCCTCGGTCAGATCGGCCTATCAGAATATCAGACTCCGGGGACTCCGGCCAATGCCGTCGCCGTCGGCGATGCGGCGGTCGATCACATGGCCGTTCTCATGGTCAACCACGGTGTCATCACCTGGGGCAAGGACATCGAAGACGCCTATTGGAAAATGGAGAACGTCGAGTCGTACTGCAAAACCATCTGGGTCGCCTCGCAGCTCAATGGTGGCAAACTGCTCACGATTACTGGTGGCCAAGCCAAGGAACTCATCAACCTGCGCAAAGTGTTGGGCATGGAAGACAAGCGTGCCAACTGGCAGGAATGCCAGCTCTGCGACAACGCCGGTTTCCAACCTGGCACCGTCTGCCAGATCCCGGACAAGGCCAGCACCCCATCATCCAGCGGCAGCGCCAAGCTCGATCCCGAAGCCGAAAAACTCGTGCAGCTCCTCACGGAACAAATCCTCGCCGCAGTAAAATAAGGAGCGTCGACATTCTATCGACTGTCTCAGGCCGACATCCTGTCGGACGAAGCCGGAATGTCATGTTAGGCTCATGCCCCGGCCGGCGGACAGGATGTCCGCGGCAAATAGCGCTCAGAATGAACGCGCTCCTCCCGGGCTACTGGTTTTCAAAACCCGTGACCCAAACCGTGCAGTTGTTTTTGCAGAAAGACCTGCTCGGAGCGTAGATCCGCGAGGGAAAGCGCTCTTTGTAGATGGGTTACAGCCGATTGAAAATTTCCTAACTGAGCTTCGAACTCTCCCAGGACGGCATGGACGAGGTAATAAGTATCCAGCGATTTTTTCTGACGTATTTTTGAAATCGCTGCGATGCCAGCAGTTGGTCCGTGGATTTTCGCGATCGCCACCGCGCGGTTGAGGGCGATGACGGGCGAGTCGTTGATGATGATCCACTGGTCGTAATGAGCAAGAATCCGCAGCCAGTCGGTAGAGGCGTCGTCCGCGGCGGTGGCGTGGCACGCGGCGATCCCCGCCTGGAGGTGATACTCGGTGAGGATTTCACCTTGAGCCGCACGGGCAAGGTGTGAGAGGCCCAGCCCGATCATGGAGGTGTTCCAGGTGGAGCGGTCCTGATCCTTGAGGCGCAGGATGTTTCCTCCGGCATCTGTCCTTCCTGATAGACGTGCGGCGTTGAGCAGCATCAGCGAGAGAAGCGCGTGCGTGTGGGGAAAATCCGCAGACGGGTGGTCTGCTAGAAGTCGGGTGAGGCGGATGGCCTCGTCGCACAGGTCTTCGCGAATCAGGCTGTCGCCGCTGGAGGCCTTGTAGCCTTCGTTGAAAAGCAGATAGAGAGTCTGCAGCACGCCGTCGAGCCGGGTGGTGAGCTCATCGCCAGCGGGAATTTCAAATGGAATCGCCAGATCGCGGATCTTCTGGCGGGCACGGGTGAGGCGTTTGTTGATGGCGGTTTCGCTCGTTAGAAATGCTTTGGCGATTTCCGCAGGGCTGAATCCGCAGAGCGTCTTAAGGGCCAGCGCGGTCTGGTCTTCGAGTGAAATGAGCGGATGGCAGCAGGCGAAAATCAGGCGCAGGCGGTCGTCGGCGATCTCCGTATCGAAATGCGGATCGGTGGATTCGCCAGCGGCTCGGTCTAACGAGGCGATGATCTCCGGTTGTTTTTCATGGAATGATTTTTCACGCCGGATCAGGTCGAGCGCGCGGTTTTTCGCCGTCTGCATGAGCCACGCCGCGGGGTTTGCCGGAATGCCATGATAGGGCCAGGTCTGCAGGGCGCGGATCATGGCCTCCTGCACCACATCCTCGGCGAGCTGCAGGCGGGCCATGCCAAACAGTCCGGTGAGCGAGGAGACAAGCTTGCCCGCTTCGTGGCGGAAAAGATGCTCCGCGAGCTGCGGCACCGCGGCGGATGGAGGTGGGGAGTCCAACCGTTCAGTCGGTGGTCTGGGTGAGTTGATCAAGCACTCGCTGGCTGGCGGCGCAGCGGGCTAACAGGGGACGTGCTTCGACGGTCATGCCGTAGGCGAGCGCAGGACATTGTTTGGCGATTTCAAGTGCTTCATCGAGACTGGAAACACGGAGGATGAAGTAACCGGCGACGGTTTCCTTCGACTCGGCGAACGGCCCGTCGGAGACGTGCAGTGATTTCCCGGCGACGACTTTTCCTTCGGTCGCAAGTGATTGGCCACCGAGGCAGCGGCCATCGGCGACGAGGCGGTCGAACCAGGCCATCCAGTCGGTCATGGTGCGTTGGATTTCATCGGGCGAAAGACCGTTATGCCAATCGGTGCCGCGGAAGAGCAGGAGGTGCTCGGATTTTTCTGATGGAGATGTCATGATGATGGATTCTGTTGGGTGACAAGGGCGGCGAGTTGATCGGTGGCGATGCCCCAGCCTTCGTGGAAACCCATCTTTTAATGCGCCTCCTTGTCGGCGGCCGTCCAATGGACAACGCGGGCAGTGTAGCGGGTTTTACCGTCGAGATTTTCGAAGGTGAGGATGCCGGTCATAAACGGCTTCGCGGAGGGTTCCCAAGCTTTGGTGTAGGCGTCGGTGAACACCAGGCGTTCGTTTTCGACGACTTCCAGATAGACGCCCGGGCAGGGAATTTCCGTGCCATCGGGACCGCGCATCGTGATCAGGCTGGAGCCGCCCGGGCGGACGTCGAGCTCGGCGGAAATCGTGATAAAAGGCGGGGGCGTGAACCATTGCACGACGAGCGCGGGATCGGTCCAGGCGCGGAACACCTTTTCGGGAGGTGCGTCGATGATGCGGGTGAGGCTGAGTTCGTGAGGGCCTTCGATTTCCGATTTCATCGCGGCGAGTTCCGCTTCGAGGCGATCGAAGTTCTCCTCATTGCAGCGAGGGACGAACCCACAGACTTTTTCGTAACCTTCAGTGGTGTCGAAAAGCATGCGCCATGTCAGCCGGGTTCGGTCGTTCTCGTTGTCGAGCGTCATGCTCATTCGGAAGGCGTGCTCCGGATCCAGATGTTGGAGAACGATGCGCTCCGGCGTGACTTCGTCGAAGCGGCTGGTGTTCTCATATACGGTGCCGTCCGGTCCGTGCATGTCATGTCGCCAGATTCCTCCCGGCTTGAAGTCGAATTCATGAAAAACGTTAGTAAAACCTGCCGGTCCCCACCATCTCGCCAGACGCTTCGGATCGCTGTAAGCTTTGAAAATCTGCGCCGGCGGGGCGGAAATAAGGCGGGTGGAGATGATCTCGCGAGATGGTGATGATGCCGTGCTCATGTGTTAGGTCGGTTGCTTGACGACCTCCGCAAGATTCGCGAGGCCCTTTTCAAATTGATCTCCTACCATCTTCTCGCAGTCGATGAACAGACCCACCGCTTTGCCCATGAAATTGTTAGGGCCGGCCATGCTCCAGGTCACGACCGTCTTTTCGCCCTCTGGCTTGAAGGTGAATTCTGCGGTGCTGACTCCGGCCATGGGTTTCCTGAATTCCATCCGGAAGCGCGCCATGTCCGGCGGGCGGCTTTCAATTGAAGTCATTGTCCCTTCGCCGACCTCGCTGTTGCCCGCCCAACTGTAGGACGCGCCGATGCCGGATGCCGGCCCGGCGTAAATAATCTTCGCATTCGGATCCATCTTCGCCCAAGGGTTCCAGGCTTGGAACTTGTGGAGGTCATTCACCTGCTCGAACAACACCGCGGCGGGAGCGGCGATCGTTGCGCTGCGGTTGTAGCGGAAATGATTGGGGCGCAGGGCGATGACAACCAGCAAGATCAGGATGATGAGCCCGAAGACAATGAGGATTTTAGAGATCATGGAGGAGGATGGAACGCGGTTTCATCATCACAACGAATGAGCCCCCGCGATCAGGACAACTTTGATCAAAAAATTTTCCCTGTCAGGGAATTAGTGGGGCGCTTGTCTGCATTCTCACAGCGCCGCCGCGATCTTCTCCAGACCTTCGAGCATGCGCGTGCGCGGGCAGCCAAAATTGAAACGGATCCAGCCCGGCCAGCCGAAATAGGCACCGTCTGATAGGAACAGCCCCGCTTTTTTTTCGAAGTGCTGCGCTGGATTCTCCACGCCCATTGAGCGGGCGTCGATCCACGCGAGATAGGTCGCTTCGTTCGAACGGGTGGCCAGGGCCGGACAGCGGGTCTCGATGAAATCCGCCAGTGTGTCCCGATTCCCTGTCAGATAGATCATGAGCTCCTTCCGCCATGGCTCGCCATCGCGGTAAGCGGCCTCGGCAGCGTAGTAGGAAAGCGCATTGATCTCGGAGAGCGTGTGGCCACGCGCAGCGGTGAATTTCCGGCGAACGGTGTCATCCGGGATCACCGCGAAGGCATATCCCAGACCGGCGATGTTCCAGGTCTTGCTGGGTGAAAGCAGGGTGATGCTGCGTTTGGCGAGAGTCTCCGGCAGATTGAGCGCGGAGAAATGCGGCGTGGCAGTTTCGTCGAAAATCAAGTCGCAGTGGATTTCATCGGAAACGAGGATGAGATCGTGGGTCTCGCAGAATTCCGCCAGCCTCGTCACCTCGGCAGCCGAAAACACCCGGCCTAACGGATTCTGCGGATTGCACAGCAGGAAGACTTTCGTCTCCGGTGTCACCGCTTTTTCCATGGCGTCCCAGTCGAACGACCACACCCCGTCCGCGCAGGCGTGATCCACAGTGATGAGCGAAACGTGGGCATCGTGGTGAACACCAATGAACGGCGGATAGACCGGCGTGCAGGTCATCACCGCGTCACCCGCCTTGCAATAGGCGCGGGCAGCTAGAGATAGAGCAGGCACCAGACCACCGAGATGCACAACGTGCTCTAACGGCACCGACACACCCCGCCGGTCTCGCAGATAATCGATCACCGCCTCGTTCAGCCCGTCGTGCGGCTGTGCGTAGCCGAAAATACCATGGTCCACCCGCGAGTGCAGCGCCGCGAGGACCGGTGGCGCGGAGACGAAATCCATGTCCGCCACCCAGAACGGATCGAGCTCCGGCCGGCGGTCGTATTTGATGCAGCCGGTTCCTTTGCGGGTGATGAGGGTGTCAAAGTCGAATTTCATCGCGCGGACTTCTCGCCGCTCGGCAGAAAAGTTTCAAGCGCAGGAACATACGGATTTAGCCTGAGAGTGCATTCGATCCTGGATTTTCGTAGGCGCACGATCATTTCGCGGCTAACCATCCGCAAGACAATGAGCCGTTTCCAGAATCCGTGGCCGCATCAAGAGCACGACTTTACCGATATTTTGCTGTGGAAATTCAGGATCGGCCGACGGGAGGCACCGCAAATCCCAGAGGCACCGGACGAGCCAGCCGGTTGGCGAGCGGTGTCAGGTGAGGAAATCGCCACGCCACCCGCTTTCGGCTGGCGGGTAACCTGGCTCGGGCACGCGTCGTTCCTCGTACAAGGTGCCGGGCAGTCGCTGCTGATCGATCCCGTGTTTTCCGACTACTGCGCGCCGCTGCCGATCTCCAGTCTTCGCCGTCAGGTGCAGCCGCCATGTTTGATCGACGATCTCCCAGCGATCGATGCCGTCCTGCTAACCCACAGCCATTATGATCATCTCGATTTGAAAACACTCCGCGCTCTTGGCCAGGAAACATCGATCATCATCGCAGAAGGTCACGCCGGGTGGTTAGGGAAAAATGGCTTCACAGATGTCCACGAACTACCCTGGCATTCGAGTCTGGAAATTTCCAACAGCATCCGTGTCACTGCCACTCCGGCTCAACATTTCACCGCGCGAACGCCGTTTGATAGAAATCGCGGCCACTGGTGCGGGTTTCTCCTCGAGGGTGCGGGATGCAAGCTGTGGCACGCCGGCGACAGCGGCTGGTGCGGTGCGTTTGAGGAAATCGGCGCGCACCATGGACCCATCGATTTCGGCATGATCCCGATCGGCGCTTACAATCCCCGCCGCATCATGAAGGCGATGCACATGAATCCCATGGAAGCGGTCATGGCATTCGAACAGACCCGCTGCCGGCGAGCGGTGGCGATGCACTGGGGGACCTTTCGTCTCACCGATGAACCCATGAGTGAGCCCGTGATGCTTCTAGAGCGCGAGTTGAAAAAGAAAACCCTCGCGGCGGATTCGTTCACCGCCGGGAGGGTTGGGGAAATCTGGGAGTTCACGCCTTCTGTTATCTGAGAGATCCTTCGTGATGGTGGCGGGCCACCATGGATGAGGAATCGGGAGATGATTCACGCATGATTGTTGCAACTGTAACTCTAGCAATGATTTGGGTGGATGGAGGGTTCTGTTTGAGGAGCCCAACCGTTTTATTTTTTGTTAGCTAGCAGCATGGATGCTTGACGCCGCGGGAAACAATCCGCAATTACATCGGCGTTATGTCACAAAATCTAGCAACTATCGAACTCACCACAGCCGAAATCACCGCCATCAAGGGGGCCTTGCAGACCATCCGCACCACCCTCGGGGACCGCGTCGTCAGCCTGACTCCCTCACAACGGCAAACCCTCGTCAAGATGGGCGACAACACCCGCGTCTTCTGCCAGCAGGCCGTCGCCGGACTCCAGCAGAACGCCAGCAGCATGCCTCCGGATCTGGATGTTCCCGGCCTGGTGCAGGACATGGCGGATTACACCGCCCTTGAGTCCATCTTCGTGGAATATGAGGCCGTCGGCGAGCTCCTCGATGACACGCTCAAGGCCCTCGCCAGCGATGTCATGACCAACAGCATCATCGGCGTCACCTTTCTCAAGGCGCTCAACAAGATCAATCCGGCGCTGGATACCCTGCTCGGTTCCCTGAAAACCGTCCGCCGCCGCAAGGCCGTAAAAACCACCCCGCCCACTCCCTGATTCCGCAGCACAAACACATACCGGGGAGCGGTTTCACCCGTGAAAGTTGAAACCGTTCCCCGCAACGCTCTCCAGCATTCGCGCGGACGCGAAAACCCTTCCCTCGAAAGCTCCCCGGCATCCGCCCCAACGCAAAAACCCTTCGCCGGAATGCCCAAGCCCATCCGGCCCAACGCAAAAAGCGTTCCCGCGAACGTTCCCCACCCTCCAGCGGAACGCAAAAAGTGTTCCCACGAATGCCCAAGAGCATTCCCACGAACGCTCCGAGCGTTCCCGCGACCGTAAAAAGCGTTCCACTGAATGGCTCCGTATCACTGCAAGTCTCTCACTCACAAGGGAAAACGTCAATTGCCAGCCTTGTAGCGTTGCTCTGCGAGCGTCGATGCCCCGGAACCGCCACACGCCCTGCTCATGGAGATTTCCCTTTCCGCCTAGCAGCGATCCCGCTTTTCTCCTGTTGTCTCACTCCCTCCCGCATGCCCGCAGACCTGACCACCCCGCAAGCCTTCATCGAGTACTGGTCCAAGGCGGAGGCGAACGAGCGGGCGAATTCCCAGAGCTTCCTCATCGGCCTCGCCCGCATCCTCGGCGTGCCGGAACCCAAGCACTCCCACGCGGAGGGATACAGCTTCGAGTATCCGGTGAAAGTCCCCGGCTCCCAGACCACCAATTTCGTCGATCTCTACCGGCGCGGCTGTTTCATTCTGGAGTCCAAGCAATTCGTCGCCCCGCAGGAGGAGCAGACCGATCTGGAGCTCACCGCCATTAAGGCCGGCGTGGTGGATAAGAAGAAAAAATCCGGCCCGCTCCGTGGCAGCGGGGCTTGGGACGATGCCATGATCCGTGCCAAGGGCCAGGCGGAGCGCTACGTCCGCTACCTGCCCACCGAGGAGCCGAACCCGCCGTTCATCATCGTTTGTGATGTGGGCCACAGCCTGGAGATCTACGCGGATTTCTCCCAGAACGGGAAAGCCTATTTGCCGTATCCGGATCCCCGCAGCTTCCGGATCCAACTCAAGGATCTGGCGGATGAAAAAATCCGTGAGCGCCTCCACCTCATCTGGACGAATCCCACCGCGCTCGATCCCGCGAAAGTCTCCGCCGAGGTCACCCGCGAGATCGCCGGGTATCTGGCGGAGCTGGCGAAATCCTTGGAACACCAGAAGCACGAGCCCGAGGTCGTCGCCCAGTTCCTCACACGCTGCCTGTTCTGCATGTTCGCCGAGGACGTGGGACTGCTGCCGGAGCACTCCTTTTCCGATCTACTCAAATCCATCCCGCCCGATGGCAGCGGATTCGTGAACATCGTCCGCACCCTGTTCCGGGAAATGAACGAGGGCACCCACGGCGACATCTCCGTGGTCCTTCGGAAAAAACTCCTCCGCTTCAATGGCGGTCTCTTTGCCGACGATACCGTGCTCCCCGTCTCCGGCCTCCAGCTCGGACTCCTCAAACAGGCCGCCAGCAAGCAGTGGAAAAACGTCGAGCCTGCCATCTTCGGCACCCTGCTGGAGCGCGCGCTCAATCCCACCGAGCGCCACGCCCTCGGTGCCCACTTCACCCCGCGCGCCTACGTCGAGCGGCTCGTTTTGCCCACCGTCATCCAACCGCTGCGCGAGGAATGGGACAGCGTCCGCGCCGCCGCCGTCGCCTTGGGAAACCGGGAAGAAATCAAGAAAGCCCGCGAGGAAATCAACCGCTTCCACGACCGCCTCTGCGAGGTGAAAGTCCTCGATCCCGCCTGCGGCAGCGGGAACTTCCTCTACGTCGCCCTCGAACACATGAAACGCCTGGAGGGCGAAGTCATCGACATGGCCAGCGCCTTCGGGGCCGACCAACGCCTCGACCTCGCCACCCACACCGTCGATCCCCATCAGTTCCTCGGCATCGAGCTCAATCCCCGCGCCGCCGCCATCGCCGAGCTCGTCCTTTGGATCGGCTACCTGCAATGGCACTTCCGCACCCGTGGCCAGACCCTGCCCGAGGAACCCGTCTTGAAGAGCTTCAAGAACATCGAGTGCCGCGATGCGGTGTTGGAATATGATGGGGAGCCGGTGCCTGCGCGTGATGACGATGGAGAAATCATCACTGTCTGGGATCGAAAAAGCAAGAAGACTGACCTCTTTACTGACCGCATGGTCCCCGATGAAACCAAGCGTGTCCCATTGCTAACTTATAGCAATCCGAGACCGGCAAAATGGCCTGCCGCAGACTACATTGTCGGTAATCCCCCCTTTATCGGGAATAAATATATGCGTGACGATCTCGGAGACGGCTATGCTGAAACTCTCCGTAGTGTTTATCCTGCAGTTCCTGAATCTGCTGATTTCGTGCTTTACTGGTGGCACAAAGCAGCAGAACTCACACGAACAAGAGGCGCTCAGCGGTTTGGGCTTATAACCACCAATAGCCTGCGGCAAACCTTCAATCGACGTGTCGTACAGCATCACCTGAGCAGCTTATCTCTAGTGTTTGCAATACCCGATCATCCGTGGGTGGACACAGCAGAAGGGGCGGCAGTTCGCATTGCAATGACGGTGGGCGCTCCGGGTGTTGTCAACGGGGAACTCTACACGGTCCGCTCTGAGGAGCCGTATCATGACGGTTCCGCGGTCGTCACTTTTTCGATGGCGACTGGTCGTATTGGGGCAGATCTTACGACCACGGCACAATCCCGGTTTGTTGTTCCTCTTCAGCAGAACGAAGGCTTAGCTTGTCGGGGAGTTCAGCTCATCGGTTCAGGATTCATAATTACAAAAGATGAAGCTTCAAAAATCGGGTTAGGAAGAGTTCCCGGTTTGGAAAAGCACATTAGGAGCTATCGCAACGGCAAAGATCTGACAGATTTTCCGCGCGAAGTGATGGCGCTCGATCTTTTCGGACTTAGCGTTGAGGACGCCCGGAGTAAGTTCCCGGCAGCGTATCAACACGTCCTCACGCGGGTGAAGCCGGAGAGAGACGGAAAATCCGACACCAAAGATGGTGCTACATACGCCAAGCTGTGGTGGCTTTTTGGAAAACCGCGTCCTGAACTCCGCCGTGCACTTGACGGGCTGAGTCGGTATATCGTGACACCAGCAACGGCTAAGCACCGTTTTTTCATTTTCCTCAACGAGTCTGTCCTTCCTGACGATGCGCTTGTAGTGACGGCGACCGATAGCGCGTTTCACTTGGGAATTCTGAGTAGCAGCATTCATACTATATTTGCGTTGGCCAATGGAGGAACGCTTGAAGATAGACCCCGATACATCCAAGCCCGCTGCTTCGATCCCTTTCCATTCCCCATCTGCGACGAAGCCACCAAAGACCGCATCCGCGCCCTCGCCGAGGAGATCGACGCGCACCGCAAGCAGGTGCAGGCACAGCACGGCCTCACGCTCACCGGTCTTTACAACGTGCTCGAAAAGCTCCGCGCCAACCAGCCGCTGACCGACAAGGAAAAAACCATTCACCACAAAGGCCTCGTTTCCATCCTCAAGCAACTCCACGACGATCTGGATGCCGCTGTCTTCGCCGCGTATGGCTGGTTCGATTTGTGGGAAGCGCATCAGGAAGCCAAGCAAGGGTCGATGTGCGACTTTGAAACCGGCATCATCGCTCAACTCGATTGCGGCCCCGCCGAGTTCACCGCCGCCCTGGCCGCATTCGAGCGCAAGCTGGAGGGAGAGATCCTGAAACGCCTCGTCGCCCTGAATGCCGAGCGCGCCGCCGAGGAAAAGCGCGGCCTTATCCGCTGGCTGCGCCCGGACTATCAGAACCCGAAAGGCACCGCCAACCAGACCACGCTCGGCCTCAAGACCGCCAAGAAAGCCGCCACCAAGAAAGCCAAGGTCTCCAAAGCCAAAACCCCATGGCCCAAGACCCTCCCCGAGCGCATGCGAGCCACCGAGCAAGCCCTCCAAGCCGCCGCCTCACCCGTCACCGCCGAGGAACTCACCAAACGCTTCGCCCGGGCGAACGCCGCAGAAGTGCGCGAGCTGTTGGAGACGCTGGTGGTTATGGGGAAAGCGCATGAGGTTGATGGGGAGTTCAATATTTAAACCAGATGTTTTCAGAACTCGCAGCAGACTCTCCAACGAAAAAGCATTGGGTCTTTAATGATGCCAACGGCCGAAATTACATGATCAAGGTTCCGAGGGATCAGCGCGTGATCACAACGACATTGGACTGGAAGCCAGAGAGAGGAAGCGAAGCGATCCGGGTAGGTAAATTTGAATTAGACCTCCCTGCCTTGGAAGCCAAGGGCTACATCCGGACGGTCGGCAAGAATTACCAACTGCGATTTCTGAACTTGTATCAAAAGATTGTGTTAGCGACCGATCTTACGAGTAACGCGCTGCCCTTCGGGAATATCTCGACCGGAGGAAATCATCCGAGTCCGGACCTTCCGTCCGTCAGGTTTTCTTCAAAAGCAACGATCCGGGAAATTGCGGATGCGCTGAACGACAGTGCTTCCTCTTATGAAATTGGGCAGCTGCAGTTAATCCGTAAGGATCTGAAAGCAATGAAGCGCCTCGCATCCGGGCCGATCTTCTCGAAAGCTTCGGTCCATGAAACCTATGCGTTTCACAGTGGTGGGCAGGGAGAACTTCAATTCAATATTGGGATTGAAGAAGGCGGCTTCAGGCATGGCGTTGCCTTTTCGTTTGAGACCAGCATCTCTTTCCCTGATATCGAGGTGTTGGTTAAAAAGGTTCCATTCTTCAACGAGTATCTCTTGGATAACCCTTCGATGTTTGAAGGGTTCAAAACGTGGGAATGGGATGTGCGTTCCAAGAAAAGATCAGCCAACCAGCTGCCTCATACTATCGGAGCGGAATCCACGGAATCGGGACATTTCATATTCATTGGGGCAATAACACCGCTTGAGAACGTCAGCCTCGACAGAGTGCTCCGGGATTTTGACCGGTTGCTGGATTTGTATCGGTATGTTGAAAGCGCTGGTGGGATCTACCAAGACCAAACGTCTTTTGGTAGTGCAAGCGCTTCGGCTTCACCCGTCGCCACTGGTAAATCGATTGCAACGACTTCGTCATGGGTCACGGTTTTCAAACCGGGCCACACGCCCTATCCTGAACTGGCAACGGCAACGTTCAGCGAGCGAACCATCGATGTCCGCCTGCGGCACAACTTTCTTCAGAGTCTGATTTTCAAGGCCTTGGTGCGCGAATTCGGAAAAGACTACGTGGGCACTGAGTTGAGGTCCGCTTCGGGTGGAGAAATCGACTTTGCGATTCAAAAAGGACCCCTGCGCATTTTGGCAGAACTGAAAATATCAAGTCTGGCTAGGTCCTGCATCCGCGACGCGGTAGGTCAGCTTCTCGAATACGGTTATCTGAAGGAATCCAATCCTCCATCCGAATTATGGGTGCTCGGAGTCGGCGTCTGCACTGGTGACGACACCGCCTATCTGGAGGTGCTGAGGTCCAAGCTGGGAGTGCCGCTGTTTTATCGCCAGTTCGACGAGGATACAGGAACGCTCGGTTCCAAGCATTGAACACCATGAATCACGGAAAACAACTTCGCCTCTTTCTTCCCGATGGCACCCCATCAGGTCCCAGATATTACGAACTCGTCAATTGGACGGGCCAAGCCGTGGTCATGCCGGTGAGCCGCATCAAAGAATTGGTGACCGGCGCGTGGCCGGAGTTTGAACGGCCCGGTGTCTATCTGGTCCGTGGCGAGTCCGAAGAGGGACACGCGCGGCTCTACATCGGGGAAAGCGAGAACGTGGCAAAGCGGGTGCAGGGTCACCCGGCTTCTCTCGGATTCGAGGTTACGGAGCTTCTTTTGTTTTCGAGCAAGGATGACAATCTGACTAAATCCCATGTCCTTTGGTTGGAGAGCGCGCTAATCGACCTGGCCACCACAGCAAAGAGGATCTCGCTGAGCAATAGCACTGCTCCGCTGACGAAGGCTCTATCGAAGGCAGAGCAAGCAACGATGGTGGAATTTCTCGAACATCTGGGACTGGTGGCACAGACGGCCGGATTCTCCTATTTCACGAAGGCGAAAGTTCGCAGCGTCGGACCCACACCCGCAGCTCAGTTTTCGCTCCACAAGGTGAAACAAGGACTCAAAGCGCAGGCAATCCAGAGCGATGAGGGTTTCGTGGTATTGGCGGGTTCCCGGGGTTCAGGAACTGCGACGGAGGCACTTGGCAAGGGTTACGCGCTGCAGCGGGAGGAGTTGATCGAAAAAGGAGTGATGAAGCTCGAATCCGACGGAAACTATCTCTTCACCGTCGATGTGGTGTTTTCTTCACCCAGTGCCGCAGCATCAATCGTGGCAGGCTATCCTAGCTCCGGGCCCCAGAGCTGGGTTGACCAGAACGGAGTGAATCTCAAAAACCTGTTGGAGAAGGAGAAGCAGGTCGAATCTAGCGGAGAATAACTAACTGACGTCACCGAATGGATATAAATGAACCCAATTTCAGCGAACTCTTCCAGAATGCCCGCTGGCGGGCGGATGAACCGGAAGGCGGTTGGCCAAAATCGTTCGGAGTCGTCACGGCATGGAATCCCAACGGGAAGATCATTTCCGAAGAGGAGAATGCGGAGCGGACGGAAGCGTTGCGCAAGGATCTGGATCGCCAGAAGTTGCGGTGTTTCCCGGTGACGGGTTATGCGTTGGACTCGGATCACTACGAGGACGGATTCGGGATCGAGTGTGGCCGGGAAGAGACGATCAAACTGGGGAATGAATGGGAACAACTTGCGGTGTTCTGGATGGAGGATGGATGGGTCCGGCTGATTTTCTGCGAGCCGGAGGGTGAGGAATGCCGGTTGCGGACTCTGGAGGAGATGTTAGGAGGGAGCGATACCAAGCTGGACGGAGGACCGGGGGAGCCGTGATTGAAGCCACGAATAGGCCATGAATCCCGATCCAACCATCATCATCATCGCCGGGCCGAATGGCGCGGGGAAGACGACGTTTGCCAGGGAGTTTCTGCCGCAGGAGGCCAGCTGCCTCACGTTCATCAATGCGGATCTGATCGCGCAGGGACTCTCGCCCTTCCGCCCGGACGATGCGGCGGTTCGCGCTGCCAGATTGATGCTGGAAATGATCGCGGACTGTGTGAAGCGTGGTGAGAGTTTCGCCATCGAGACTACCCTTAGCGGGCGCACTTATGCGCGGATGATCCCGCAGTGGAAACAGGCCGGCTTTCGGGTGGCGTTGTTTTTTCTCCAACTGCCGAGCGAAGATCTGGCGGTGGCTCGCGTGGCGGGCCGCGTGGCCCAGGGTGGCCACGATATCCCGGAAGTGGTGATCCGGCGGCGTTTCCACGCGGGAATCTCCAATTTTCACGCGCTTTACAAACCGCTTGTCGATGACTGGAGACTTTACGATAATTCCGGGGAGCGACCGATTTTAATCTGCAGGAGCAATCCGTCATGAGAGCAAGCAACTGGATAGAACAAGCCGACCAAGCGCTGATCCGCGCCGCGGACCGAGCCAGAGCCTTGGCGGCGAGCACCAACACGGCGATCCACATCATGCAGGATGGGAAGATCGTGGAGATTCGGCCAAGGAATGAGATCCGGTATCCGACGTCTAGCAAGTTTGAGGACGAACCGGAGTTGGCGGTCGTCCGCGAGGACACGCCGCCGTATGGGAATCTGAAGCCGTAAGGCTGCCATTCATGAAAACCGGACTCCTGATACTTACCGCTGGCATCTGCGCCAGTTGCCATGCGGCCACGGTGATCGACGTTTCCCAGTTGCTGGTTCCGACGAAGAACGATTATGGCGACGGCTCCGGGCAACTCTTCACACCGGGCATCAACGGCAACCTGGAGGGTATCAGCGTGTATTTGTTCAAGGCGGGGAGCGGTGCGGATGTGGTGCTGACGGTTTACACGCTAAATGACACGGTCACAGCCTTCAAAAGCGCGATGGGAACAGCCACGATCAAGGCCAATTTGCTTTCCGCCGCTGGCGGGTGGGTTTATTTTGATCTGCCCGCAGCCGTTTCCCAAACCGCGAATATCGCTCTTGCGTTTACAGTCAGCCAGCCGGCATCGGGAGCAACCGGGTATGTGAACTATGGCGACAACTTGAGCAATCCCTACACTGGAGGTTCCTTCATCCGCAGCTCAGGTTTGTCCTTCACGCGGGTGGCTGGCACGGATCTGGGTTTCCAGACGACAGTCACGCCGATCCCGGAGACAAGCGCGGCTGTTTTACTTTCCATTGCTGGGTCCGCAATCGTGTTTCGCCGCCACCGGTCAAAACAGTGAAGAGGGTGGGGCTTCTCGGAATCAACAAGACCAAAGACCTCTCCCGCTGTCATGCCCGCCTAGAAAAAGGACACGACATCGACGCCGCATTTTGCGTCCAAATCGCGCGCGCCGTTGACGAAACCTGTCAGCGTATCGCCGTTATAGGCGATCATGACCGCATTCACTGCCTGGCAAGGTGCCGGGAAATGTGCTTTCGCTCGATCAGGTAAAATGCTACCCCCTAAAAGAATTTATTCTTATCATGAAAGCCTCCTCCATTCGGTTAGTTTTTTTGTTGGGTCTTTGGACAGCCTCGGCATCCGCCCAGCCGATCATCAACACCACGCTGCTTGGTTCCCCGGCCCTGACGGCCATCGGCTATAGCGGCGATACCGCCGGAAACACTATCGACGACGATCAGGACGGCGCAGTGGATGAACCCGATTTGATCACTCGTCGCCATTCCGTTGGACAGACATTCAGGCTGTTGCCGGGCTTTCCCATCCTCGATGAAATTACCTTCCTTACCCAGGATACCCGGCTTTTCGGGGACGCCAGGGATTTGGACGCCACCTATAAAGTTATCGTGATGGCGTGGGATGAAGCAAGTTCCAGGCCCATTGGAAACGTGCTCTTCCAGTCGCTTCCAATCACTCCTCTCCAAAACGGAATCTCCCAGAATCATGTCGTTGCCGTGGGCGGTCTGCTCCTCGAAGCGGGTCGCGCTCATGTCGCGTTCATGATTCTGGAAATCCCTGAACCTACATCCGGCAACCACTCGCTCTCCAACGTCTTGAGTCGGGACGGCGACCCCTATGTTGGCGGACAACTCGTTACGAAAACCGGTGGCTCTCTCGGACTGGCCGGCGTGTCTGCCGAAGCATGGAGCGTCCATGCGACTAAGGATCTCTCGATCAAAGTGACGGCATCGCCACTACCTGTCGGTTTCACCAATAGTTCCGGGACGGGCGTGGTGAGTGAAATCCGCTTCGGCACCAGCGGGGATATCCCGGGGAACAACATCGACGACAATCAGAATGGCGCCGTGGACGAGGGCTTTTTCCCGCCCCTTCACCAGCACACGATCGGACAAACCTTTCTCGTTCCTGCTGCGGCTGGATTCCTGCAATCGGTCATCTTCACTTTCCGGGACTCCGCGTTCTCCGGAGTGAATCCGTCTGCCGATAAAACCGCCCGCTTTGTGCTATCCATCGCGGAATGGGATCCTCTTGCACGCCAACCCACCGGACCGGTTCTCTTCGAGTCCGAAGTGACCGGGATTCCACAGTCGGGTGCGGAAAGTCCGTTCCTTTTTGATTCCCTCAATCTCGAGGTCTCCCCCGGCAAGGTTTACATTGCCTATGCCTCCGTGGAGAATCTCGGCCTTGGGACGGGCAATCACTCGCTTTGCAAGCTGCTAGTCCGCAGTGACAATCCATTTCCCGGAGGCGGTGTTTTCCTAGTTGCCGACAATGCGCGGGACCCCGGATCGTTGACGGCCGGGCCGTGGGTGGAGTCGACCGCAGACTTGGTCGGAGCCATCACATTTTCCGCAGGGAATCCTGGCGCGGATTCTAACGGCGATGGCGTCACGGACGCGTTGGTGGCCAATTACGGGCTTGATCCGGCAATCGACTACACCGCAGTCACCAGTGCGGTTCGCGCCTCTCAGCTTGCGGCGATCCAGGCAAACCCCACGGATTTCGGACTCTATGATGCGGATAGTATTCAGGATTTGCGCTTCGGCGGACTTCTATTCCAAAAAACCGGGACCGGAGTGAATCTCAGTTTCGAAATCGAGACGTCCGAAGAACTCACAAATTGGGATATCTTCGAAACCATCAACCGCGACGTGCCCCTCGCGTCCGACAAGGCGTTCCTTCGGGTCCGAGTCACGCAACCGGGAGAAAATTGAGTCTAGCATGACTTGCCAAACTACTGTTTTGAGCAGTGGTCCCCGACTGCATCCACCAAGCAACGCGCGGGTTCCGGCGGTGTCTTCTTCATGGAAAAACCGTTGCTCATCGCCACCGCCAGATTCGGAGGAAATGAGGATTTCCCAGGTGAACTTGGAGCATCTGTCGGTCTGTCCGTTGAAGCAAGATCCGCTCTCCAGTTTTGATTTTCAGACCGCAGCGGTAGCGGTGAGCTCGGCGGGGTAATCGCCGGTTTCGATCAATTTCAGGATCGATGCCACCACGTGCTGCTTGTCTTCCGGATAGGTCACGCCGAACCAGTGGCTGGTCGTGTCCAGCACCGAACAGTCGGCCTTGCCGGAGCGGATGAGCGAGTCGACCACGGTTGGAATGTAGTTTTCCGATTTTTCGACGGTGCCGAAATTTTTGATGAACGTGGTGAACTCGTTCTCGAGGTGATCGAAAAAACAGTGGGAAAACGCCCAGAAATTCATGGACACCGGTGAGACTTCACAGAGCTCGCGGCGGCTCCCATCAAGAGCCGTGCCTCTAACGATGCCGTCGGGCTCACGCTCGATTTTCACATATTCCTCGACGCTGTTGAGCAAGCCATTGTCGTTGCGGGTGCAGATGCCGCGATTGACGTCGCCGTGGTCGGATAGAGTGTTGACCAATGGATAGCCGATCATCGCGTAATGCGCCTTGTCGGATTCCGAGCGAGGCTGGGCGAGGAATTCTGCGGCGCGGACATAAGCGTCGCTGCCGTAGAAATCGTCCGCATTGATCACGGCGAAGGGTTCCTTCACCTGATGGCGGGCGGCACGCACGGCATGGGCGGTGCCCCACGGTTTCGTCCGGCTTTCAGGCACGCTGAAACCTGCCGGCAGGTCGTCAAGTTTTTGAAATGCGTAATCGACTTGGATGCGGTCCGCAAAACGGGCACCGACGCCACTTTTGAACGCTTCCGCAAAATCCTCACGGATGATGAAAACCACCCGCCCGAAGCCCGCACGGATGGCGTCATAGACCGAGTAATCGAGAACGGTTTCACCATTCGGGCCCATCGGGTCCATTTGCTTCAGGCCGCCATAACGGCTGCCCATTCCGGCTGCGAGAACAAGGAGTGTCGGTTTCATGAATCGGTGGGGAGGTTGGGTTCCCACGGAGAAATCCCCCGTGGCGGCTGTGCAATGCCAATTGCCAGACCCACTTGCAACCCAACAATATGGCGAGGAATCCTGATTCCGCGGAATCGGCGAATACGCCGGATGCGGAAAATGGACGAGTGCTGCGGGTTTCAATCCCCGGTCCCACCTAGCGCGATCAAGACGATTGACGGGACTGACATGGGTTTGTCCACGATCAGATCGTCCAATAGATTTTGTAACCACGGGCGCGAAGTGGTCAGCTTTTCGACCGTGAATGTGTGAGCGCCGCTCGTTCCATCGATGCGGTAGCGCTCGATCCGGATGCTGACCGGGGTTTCCTCACCTTCCAGCATGAGTTCGGCGGAAATCGTTTTCTCGCGGCTGCGAATGCGCAAGTCGGTGAGCACGCCGTAGCGGTCAATGCGGGATGCCAGCAATGACTTCGCTGCGGTGGAGGAGAGGCTGTCCTTAATGCTGCCGAACATAGGTGCGGATTATGGACGCGTGATGGCCGGTTACAACTTCAGATTCCAACCTAAGAAAAACCGGCATCGAGACGCCGGTTTTCGGATGGAGGTTGGAAAGACCTGTCGGTCGGATTCAATGGATGGCTGCCACGTTGATGCCCGGCGAGAACATTCCGCCGGTGGCGATCTGGGTGATCACCTTATCGGCGTTGCCTTCTTCCTGAAGCGTTTTGTCTAACAGGCTGACGGCTTTGTCGAAACCCAGGACTTCGGCAAACGCTTTGGTCGCTCCATAGGCTGCCATTTCATAATGCTCCACCCGGTTGGCGGAGGCGATGAGCACGGCATCGCGGACCTCGCCGCGGATGGTGCTTTCGATGTGTTTTTTCGCTTCCTTGATGAGACCTCGCATGGCGTCGCATTCTTCGCCGTCACGGGAAATACCATGATCAGCAAAAAGCTCGTCCAAGCGCACGACGTGCCCTTTGGTTTCCACGAGATGAGTGCTGAACGCCTCGCGGAGTTCGTCGTTAGACGCGTTTGAGACCATGTCTGGCAGGGCGGCCACAAGTTGGGTTTCCGCGCTGTAGAGATCGCGGAGTTGGTCGTAATAAAGTTCTTCCAGGTTGTTGATAGGTTTCATGGTTCGCCCGTGCTTTCGCAGTCGGCATGCCAGCCGTTCCAGCCATGAACACGCAAGGGATCGAGGAGAATCTAATAAAGAAAGCTGCCGCCCAATGTTGCGGGTTGCATGAGGGACCGTGCGAAACACAACGGATCCATTAGATTTGCGGTAAATGATCCGGCAGGAGTCCGCGCTTCTTCATGGTTTCCCAAAACCGGAAGAATCCGCCCGTCGCGAGCGGCCGCAATTCCAAGTCGCGAGGACGATCGACCTGCGCCATGTGGATTCCGGCGGCATCGAGAGCGCTCGCCAGTGATGGAAACAGGTCATTCAACGGGCCGACGTCCGGGCGCAGCGTGGCGATCTGCAAAATGTCATGCCGGTGAGCCCACGAGATGAGGGTGGATGCGAGATCGGTTGTGATTTCCAATGGCGATTCCATTTTCCAATGGCTGGACGCTCGCTGGGAAGCATCGTTTAGCGCGGACTTCAGCCAATCCTGTTTGGCGGTCGGGAAACCGAATTTGCTCCATATCGCGCTCTGCCCGGTGACAATGATGGCTTGGAAGTTCAACTTGCCGAGGGAGGTGGTTTCCGCAGAAAGGTCTTCCTCATGGATCCAAAGTCCCGTCGGCAACGATGGTTTAATAGAAGAGAGTGGTAACGCTGGCTGCGTCACCGGTGCGGGCGGCGCAGGGTGGGGGAGATAGGGCACGGGGTCCTCGAAATCCGTGAGGCCGTCAGCGAGGGATTGGCGCAGCTTGGGGTCGAGGTATTTTTCAAGGTTGGCACGGCGGGCGAGATAGGTTTTTCCCGGTGTCTGGAGGCCAGCCACCCACCGCCATGACAGGGTGTTCGCCGCCGGATCGCCATCGAGCAGGTGTTGAAAAAAGAACGCCGCGCCGGATTCCCATGGCAGACGGGCTTGATGAATCCACCAGGCGGCAAACCACATCCGGGCGTGATTGTGAAGGTATCCAGTCTCTACCAACTCTCGGGCGAAGTGGTTGATGACCGAATTTCCGAGATCCGCACGGGTCCCACGTGCGACAACAGAGTCCCCGTCGCCCCGCTGAGTTGCTTCCAGTGACGACAGGAAATCCGTCCAAACCTGAGGTCGCAGTGACAGCCAGGATTTCCAATAGCGCCGCCAATAGACTTCCTGCACAAATTTTTCCACGTGCGGAAACACGTGTTTTGCCATGACCGCTGCCGCGACCTCGTCCTCAGTCACGAGCCGATGACGGATGGCGGGCGACAGTCGCGAAACCGCGGCATGCCCGGGGCGTACGTTGTTCCGATCCCATCCATAGCGCGCCGCCAGCGGGATGAAGTCGGCGATCTGTTGCAAGGATGCGTCTCTTTCGGGCGATGAAATCATCGTGCAGCGTGTGACATGCCGGTGATCCCGCAAGGGGGAGATCCACGCCACTCAATCGTCGCTTCGAAGCATTGCGAAATGCGAATCGATACAATGTGGCTTCATGCGATTTGCAAGATGGCGGGCCTGGATGGTGCGAGGACATTTCGTGTAATGGACTCACAGTGAATGATTCATGCTATCGAGAATGGTGCTGGCACAAGCCGCGCTATCAGTGGGGAGAAGAATTTTCCTTCCTTCACAACTCCAACTCACCACCGCCATGTTACACTACGCAATTGTCTTCCTCGTTGTCGCCCTCATTGCCGCACTGCTCGGTTTTGGAGGCATCGCAGGGACCGCCGCTGGGATCGCCAAGATCCTGTTCGTGGTTTTTCTGATCCTTGCCATCCTGTCCTTCGTAACTGGTCGTAAAAGCGTCTGACCAGAACTCCGGCCTCCGACTGATTTACATGAGTGCAAAAGCCCAGATTTTTGCCGGTGTTGCCATCATCCTGTTAGGGATCGGTGTTCTCGTGTATCACGGGGTCAGCGTCACCCGGCCGGAAACCGGACTCAGAATCGTAACTCGGGATGTAACAATGCGGACGCAAATTTCCGTTCCCGCACCGCTGGGCTGGGCTCTTCTAGCAGGCGGAACCTTCCTGATTTTTACCGGCGCGGTTGCCCGCGGCATCTGATCGAAAAAATATCAGACTAAAAAACCCGCTCCGGAAGTCGGAGCGGGTTTTTGTCAGTTAAAAATTGGATCAGAACTCCGAGTTTGCCTTTTGGTCTTCCGCTTCAGCCCTTTTCCTGGCGCATGCCAAGGCGATGCGGTCCTTCATCAAGAAATATCCGAGTGCCAGTGCGCCAGCTAATAGAACGCCTCCGGCAATTCCCACCGAGGGAGGCTTGGACGGCAGTCTTACCGAAGGGATGTGGGAACGGGCAAAGGCCTGACCTGCGGATAGTTGCTCCCGAGCGATCTTCGAGACCTCCCGTGCCCCAAGTGGGATGATTCGTTTAGTGGTATCTCCAAGGAGCATGCTGATGTCACCCTTCAACTGGGCAAGGTCATCGGATACACGGTGGAGCAAGCCGACGGTTCGGCGGTCTTTGAGTAATGGCATTTTCATAGGTTGAGTAAATTCTCAGTTGGGGAAGGAATGATCGAACTGTCGCACGTCGGATGCCAGCCCCAGACGCCTCGGGAAGGGTTTACAAAGGTAAGAACACCAACGGATTGTAACGCGTGGCACCAACTTCAACGAGCGGCTGCTACGTGCAAAATGCCATTTTGAACGCCGTCCGGATGCATCGTGCAATTCCGACGATGAGCCACCGCAACCATCTCCAGTAACGAAGCAACTGACTCTCAGCGAGTCGTGGAGAAACTTTAAATCGGCATCCCACCTGCAAACGGCAGGGACGAAGCGGTGCATTCGCAACACGCTTCCATCCAACAGAAATATATCATGAAAAACACACTGAACTGCTTCCTCGTCCTGACTGCATTCGCCGCCTGCGGGACACTCTCGAGTTGCACCACCAACGTCACTCCGGCCGCACCCTCTACGATGGGAAGCGCGACCATGACCACCACCACTCAGGCGGGCGATCCCTACGTGGGCACCACCACCACCCAAAAGCGCACCACGACCACGCAATACTGAGCGGGATCGGCTAGATCAAACTAGTATCAGGTCGCTTCATTCACCGCCCGCCGCTTCACTGGAAGTTGCGGGCGGATTTTTTGACTGGAACTACGTCCTTGCTATGGTGTTTCGTTTGGCAAAGATCCCCGACTGCAATGAATAAGTTCAATTGCGCAGGTTGCCACGGCAGGGTGTTTTTCGAAAACTCCCGCTGCCTTGTCTGTCAGGCTGAGCTCGGGTTTGTGCCGTTGGACCTCATGGTGGCCACTTTTGAACCGGCGGCTCCAGATCTAACGCAGAAGCGGATCGACGGGGACGGACTTTTCCGTCGATGCAAGAATTTACAAACCGCAGGAGCCTGCAACTGGATGATTCCCGCGGATTCGCCCGACGTGTATTGTCCGTCCTGCCGGTTGAATCGCACCATTCCCGATCTATCAAAAGATCACAACCAGCAGGCATGGCTCAAGTTAGAAGTGGCCAAGCGCCGCTTGCTTTACGGATTGCTCAGTCTCGGGCTTCCCGTGATGTCGAAAACCGAAAATCCGGAGCGCGGCCTCGCGTTTGATTTTCTTGAAGACATCGCACCCGGCGCAGCGGGTGGTGAACTTGTCTTCACCGGCCATGCGGACGGCCTGATCACCATCAACCTCGATGAAGCGGATGATCCGAAACGTGAAGAAGCCCGCAAGCTCATGGGAGAAATGTATCGCACGGTGCTGGGTCATTTCCGGCATGAGGTGGGTCATTATTATTGGGATCTGCTAGTAAGGAATGCTCCGCAGCTGGATGTTTTCCGGGAGGTTTTCGGCGACGAGCGGATGGATTACACCGTCGCACTGGGAAATCACTATCGCTTGGGGCCACCGGCGACCTGGCAGCAGGTACACGTTTCCGCTTACGCTGCCGCCCATCCGTGGGAGGATTGGGCGGAAACCTGGGCGCACTACCTGCACATCCTCGACACGTTGGAAACTGCGGCTGCTGAAGGGCTCATCATCCAGGATGGTGTCAACCAGATGATCATCCAGCCACCGATCGGCCGCCCTTTTTCCGAAATCGCCGCCCAGTGGCGGGACGTGCGGCTTCTGCTCAATGGCCTCAACCGCAGCATGGGGCTGCCGGATCCCTATCCGTTTGTCCTGGCCGAGCCGGTGATTGCAAAGCTGACCTTGATCCACGACTGGGTCGCGGGCCGTAACTAGCAGTTTATTCCGTGGCCACCTGCGCGCGGCGCTTTGGCATCGTGACTTTTTCCGTATTTCCACCCCAACTGCGCCATCCTTCCCTGAGTTCCAGACTGGCCCAGCGAGCGAGCATGGGGAACAACCGCAGCATGTTGCCACGGTTCAATTTGAATCCTGGAATCAAATTGCGGTTGCCGCGGTTCATCAGTCCGAGCCGGCCCTCCTTGCGGCGCAGTCGGGCGATTTTTGCAAACCTCCTGTTATAGGTCGCCATCAGTGTGGCGAAAATTTTTCCGCTCGGCGGAGAGAAGGGAGGTGTTAGGAGTGCTTCCTCCCCCATGTTGAACGGCACCTCCACCACACCCCAATAATAGAGCCCCAGGTCCATGTTGAACGCGAGGCCCATCAGGTCATACTCGCCCATGTATTCATACTTGTCTTTGTAGAGCGCATTGAACCAGCGCTGGTGGCTGGTGGAAAAATCCCGGTTGTAACGCTCATAAGTTTCCGCCGTGTTCAGGCCCTTGCGCTGCTGAGTGATCAGATTTGCCGCGCTGCTGCTGGTGAACGCGATCCAGTCCATGCCTGGGCTGTAGAATGGGTCCATGAAGGCCGCTGCATCGCCGACAAGCACGAAACCGTCGCCTGCAAAGGTGGTGCTGTAATAGGCGAGGTTTTTCCGCGAGTGCTGGTCTTCCTCGTGATACTCCGCATGCTCTAACATTTCCTTGCCGACCGGGTGTTTCATCAGGAAGCTCTTCAACCGCTCGCCAATGCTTCCGCCATCGTTCGGGAAATCCACGAGCCGCTG
Source organism: Akkermansiaceae bacterium (assembly GCA_031412525.1). GTDB lineage: Bacteria > Verrucomicrobiota > Verrucomicrobiia > Verrucomicrobiales > Akkermansiaceae > Luteolibacter. Next base: position 29,585 of record JANODE010000017.1, read on the forward strand.
GTCGAACACGACTCCCACGCTCACGTCACCGCCTTTCAGCGGGATCCACCAGCTCCACCAGCCATCGCCGATGATGTGGTTGGTGGCGGTGTTGCGCATGCCGTAAACGACTTTTGCCCATTGAGGAAATTTAAGCGCAAGCTCGCGGCTGTCCCAATCCTTCACCCCCTTCCACCGCGCCCAGACCGAGGCGGTGGGATGCTCGCTGTTGGATTTCCACCAACCTTCCTTGCGGGCGAGCATGGCGTTGAGACCCGAGCCATCGACCACCCAGCGTGCGATTACAGTCTGGCGGTATTCACCATGACGGACTTCCATGGTCTGCTCGCCGCCGGGGTGGAGTTGAACTTTTGAAACGATGGCGGGGCGGAGCACCGTGGCACCCGCCTCACCGGCGCGGCGCAAGACCTCCTCGTCGAAGGCAGCGCGATCAAGCTGGAAGGATGGCACGCGCGACAGGTATTTTGCACCCAGTTCGCTCGACTCATCCAAGGATTTCACCTTGTCGTTCTGAAACCAGAAGCGCAGCCCCTGTTTCACGAGATGGTGCTCGTTGAGATACTGCGTCATCCCTAACACCCGACACATGAAGTAACCGCTGATTTCCACCGTCGCCTCGCCTACCCGGCGGGTCAGTTTGGCGGATTTTTCCACGATCAGGATGCGGATTCCCGGATTCTGCCGCATGAGCAGCGTGGCTGTGGCTGCACCGGACAGGGCACCGCCGATCACGACGACATCGTAATTCGCGGTTTCGGGGAAGTTGTCAGGATTCATTCCCCGGATCATTCGCCCGATCGGCGAATAATGCAACACCCGGAGTCAAACAAGCGGGTTGCGTGGAAATGATTCATCTTGCATGCTCTCCGCGCATGCCCGCCTCCGCTGCCACGAGATCTTCGGAAGAATTCTGGGACGCCATTGTTATTGGCGGTGGTCCTGCCGGCTCGACGGCGGCGACGACTTTGGCCATGGAAGGACGGCGGGTGCTGGTGCTGGAAAAAGCCCGGTTCCCCCGTTTCCACATCGGTGAATCGCTGTTGCCTTACAATCGCCAGATTTTTGACGAACTCGGAGTCTGGGAAAAAATCTCCAAAGCGGGATTCACGAAAAAGCGCGCTGCACAGTTTGTCATGGGCAACGACTCGCGTGGCAACCGGCTGGATTTTTCAAAAGGTTCCTTCACCCGTTATCCGGAAGCGGTGCAGGTGGAGCGGGCAAAGTTCGACGATCTCCTGCTCCACCACTCGCGCGAGCATGGAGTCGAGGTCCGCGAGGAAAGCACGGTGTTAGAGCATCGGGTGGAAAAAGACCGAGTGATCATCCGCTACCGCGCGGCCGATCTGACGGAACATGAGGTCGCCGCGCCCTACTTGATCGATGCCAGCGGGCTCGGCAATTTCACGGCGAACCGCGAATCGCAGCGGAGCTTCTACCCGGAGCACCGGAAGATCGCGCTTTTCAGTCATTTTTCCGGAGTCGACATGCCGGCGGGCGAGCAGGAGGGCGACATCATCATCGTTCGCCGTGAAAATTCGTGGTGCTGGCTGATTCCTCTATCCGGAGGGAAAACCAGCGTCGGCCTGGTCCTCGACGCCGCGGAATTCAAGGCGCTTGAGAACACGCCGCAGGAGGTTTTCGACGAAGCCATCGCCGGAACGCCTGCGATTTTCAAACGCTTCGGAAATGCGGAAATGTCGGAGGAACTCCACGTCATGGCGGATTTTTCCTACAAGAACGACACTCTCGTTTCGCCCCGCGTCGTGAGGGTGGGGGATTCGTCAGGGTTCATCGATCCCATGTTTTCCAGCGGTGTTCTGTTAGCGATGACCAGCGCCCGGCAGGGCGCACAAGCAGTGCACGACGCGTTGAAGACCGGCAAGGCGCTCACCGCCGGGATGAAGCGTTACGAAAAGGACAACCGCAAACGCATCGCGATCTACTGGGAGTTCATCGAGAATTTTTACAAACTCCACTTCACCCAGCTCTTTTTCCAACCCTACAACCGCTGGAGTCTCGTCTGTGCCGTGAACGCCGTGCTCGCCGGCTGCACGACACTATCTTTCAGCGTCTGGTGGCGTCTGCGGGTATTCTTTTTCCTCGCCTGGCTGAACAAGCACATCCCGCTGGTGGAGCGCATTAAGATCAGCTGAAAATGGCCAAGCTGCGAGTCGATTCGATCTTCGTGACTTGTTGAAGATTAAAGGAAGTACGAGGACTGGGACTCGAACCCAGGACCAATTGATTAAAAGCCAACTGCTCTACCAACTGAGCTATCCTCGCCTTCATTCCCCGCGTGCGGGGGCGGGACAATTAGGAGCACTGCGGAGACTTGGCAAGCTGATTATGTTCAAAACATCCCGGAATTTGTAATTTCCCCGGTCCACGTGGACGGTGGGTGTTGGGGGTGTGCTTACGGGCGCTTGGGAAGACGCAGGTTCCAGAGCGGGTTGGCTTCGATTTGCTCCTTTGATTCTGGGGCTTGGGCGACCATTTCCTCCTTCAAGTAAGGACTCATGACGGCAAACTGAAGGAGAAGGGCGCTGACGAAAAGGACCGAAAAGGCAACCACGCGCTCGGGTCTGAGGTCTACAGAAACCACTTTGTGGCCTCCGACGTGATCCCACAGCGGGCTGCCTAGGCGTTTCGCAGTGAAGTAGCTGAGCACCTGGCAAAAAACGGCAAGCAGGTTCCAGCCGAACCCGATACCGGTGAAAAGCACGCGGGCGGAGCGGCGGGTGGCTTCGGATAGATTCAGAAGGGAGCCGTCCAGATTTTGGATTTTCAGGCCGAGCAGCCATTTCCCCGGGGTGGTCCCGAAGTGGTGGACAAGGAAAATTTCCAGGATGAACCATGGTATGTAATGCGGGAACATCACCCAGGGATTCGCCAGGGTGCTGCGGATGTCCCGACCCGTGGCCCACATGGCGAGCCACCAGATGCCGGCGAAGAGTGTTAGATCGAGCCAGCGTGCCCAGAAGCGTCGGCCGAGGATGGATTGCTGAGGAAGTGGCGGCGGCAGGCTGGGCGGCGGGTAGGGCAGTTTTTCGGGCGGCGCAGATTGCTCATGAGCCGTCGACGCGAGCTGAAATTCCCGCTTGAAGAGGTCAATCTCACCGAGCGGCATCCATGAAGGCAGGCCTTCATGCCAGGCCGGGGTGGTCGGCTCGAGTTGGCCATCCTCGATCTTGTGGCGGACTTCGTAGTCATGGATGGGGCCGGTTTTTTCCCCGTTGCGGATGATCCAGATGTCCATGGTTCAGATGTTCCGCAAGGATTTGGCGGCGTCGCTGCGGGCGGCGAAAAACGCAGGGACCAGCGCGGCGAGTGAGCAGAGGATGAAGGCCATCAGGGCGATTTTCGCCTGTTCCCACGGGTCGTTGAAAGCCGGCAGGGTATCGAAGCCGACGAACCCGGCCGTAAATGGATCGAAGCCGAGAATTCGGAAAACGTCCTGAATCTCCTTGCGAAAATGGATGACCAGGCGGCCGAAGCCCAAGCCCAGAATGGCTCCGAAAAATCCGAGGATCATTCCCTGATAGAGGAACACGCGGACGATCTGGTCGGGCGCTGCACCGAGAGCTTTCATCACGCCGATTTCCCGGCGTTTCTGAATCGTGACGGTGTAGATGTTAGCCATCATCGAGAACGCTGCCACCAGCACGATGAAGGAAAGCGAAAAATACATCATCACCCGCTGCTGGTTGATGAGCTGGGAAAAGCCTTTCACTTGCGGTTGATCGCCCCATGCCAGTGCGCTCCATTGCTCGCCCAGTTCAAGTTGCGCGGCGAGGGCGACTTCGTTCGCCTTGTAGGCGTCATCAAGGCGGAGGGAAATGCCCTGCACCGCATCGCCCAGGCCTGATAGATCCTGGGCGAGGGGAAGGGGAATGAAAAGATCGGGAGTGACCGTCATCTGGGATGCCTGATAGATGCCGGCGATTTCGGCCTCCTTCGGCAGGACGATGCTTTTGAGGCCTTTGAGGATTTCTCCATCCATTTTTTCGGCATCGGTGGCGTTCAGCCCGGCGATTGCCTTTTCGATCTCCGACTTGCCGGTGGCAGTGAACCGATAGATGCCGGCAAGTTCGTTTTTTTCACCGGCTTCCATGGCCAGCAGAAGAGTGGTGAGAAGGTCGATTTCCGGTTGGCGGATCTCTTCGGTGCGCAGGACATCGAGGGTGTTGTAAATCTCGGCGAAGCTCTCAATGTTGACGGTGAAATTCTCGCCACTTGGTTTCCACAGAGCGGCAAGCGCTTCGGTCGCTTGTTTCCACGGAGCAGCGAAGGCTTCCCGCAGCGGTGGTTTTTCCGTGACCTTGTAGGCCTGCATGACTTCCTTGAAATTCCGAGTGGAATACAGCCGGAGTTTCCCACCGACACCGACGTGGAGTTGTTCCGCGAGGATGGAGGAAATGACGATGCGATCGTCGATGCCAAGGTCCGCGGTGGACTCCGGATGGTTTTTTAAATCCAGCATCTGCTGGATGCCCGCCACCTGCGCTGGATCTGAGGTGTCGACGCCACGGAAGAATACCGGACGTTGCCAGGATTCGTAATCGACGATGACGTTGTCCGTGACGAAGGCCGTGGCGGATTCGACGTGGGTTAGTTTTTTCGCCTTTTCCGCCGCTTGTTTCCAGTCTGACGTTTGCAGGTCGCCGAAAGAGGGAATCTGTTCTAGCAGAACGTGCGGGGTGAATCCCAGCAGACGCTCCTTCACGTTGCGTTCCAATCCAGCGTAAACGGCCATCACCACCACGAGGACGAGCACGCCGAGCATCACGCCGATCAGTGAGATCAGGGTGAACGAAGAAAGCATGGACCGGCGCGGATTGAGATAGCGCTTGGCCAGGAGGAAGCTGAAGGATCGACGTTTGATGCCGCTAGGTAATCGCTTTCCGCAGCGGTGGCAAGCGAAGCGGTGAAATCAAATTCAGCGCGTTTCGCTAATCCGGTGAGGGCGGCCAATGCTTGCGGAAAAGCCGTGTCACATTTACTGGAATCAATCCCCGCCGGGGAGACCGAGCAGCTCGATGAGGCGCTGAAGATCATCGTCGCCGTAGTATTCGATCTCGATTTTCCCTTTTTTCGAGGAGTGCTGGATCGCGACGTGGGTGGCGAGGTGCTCGCGAAGGCGGTTCGTGATGGCGCGTACGTGAATGTCCACCTCGCGCGGGGCGGCAGCTTTTTTACCTTCCCCAGGTTCCGTGGCATCAATGTTGAGAAATGACTGAGCGAGCTTTTCCGCCGCGCGGACGGTGAGCTGGCGGCGGATGATCTGGTCGGCAGCAAGGAGCTGGGTATCCTGATCCTTGATGGAGAGGATCGCCTTTGCATGGCCGACGGTGAGACGGGCTTGGGCGACGAGCATCTGCACGTCCTTGTGAAGGTCCAACAGCCGCATCGCGTTGGCGACGCTGGCGCGGGACTTACCGACGCGGGTGGCGATTTCATCCTGCTTGAGGGAAAACTCCTTCACCAGGCGGACGTAACCGGCGGCTTCTTCGAGCGGATTGAGATCCTCGCGCTGGAGGTTTTCGATCAGCGCCATTTCCAACACATCGCGGTCGGATGCTTCGCGCTCGATGACAGGGACGGTAGTTAGACCAAGTTTTTTCGAGGCACGCCAGCGCCGTTCCCCTGCGATGAGTTCGTATTTCCCATCCACCAGGCGCACAATGAGAGGCTGGATGATGCCATGCTGGCGGATCGACTCCATCAGGTCTTCGAGCGGCGACTCGATGAATTGAAGGCGCGGCTGCAACGGGCTGGGAACGACTTGTTCGATGGCCACTTCGCGGACTCGTTTGAAATCCTCCGGAGTCGCATCGGCAAGGGGTGCCGCAGTGCCCGCGCTCTTCTTGATGAGTGCTCCGAGTCCTTTTCCGAGTGCCTGTTTCGCCATGGGGGGGAGAGCTTTACGCAATGCCGCTTTGAAATCCAAGCGGATTTCCGCCAAGCTTGACGGGCGGGGGCCTTGGGGGCATGCATTGCCTTGTGAAACCGACGATTTTTATTCTCACCCTAGCCCCGCTGATGCTGGCATCCGGCACCGTCATGGCGCAAAAACCGTTGGCTCCGCTGCCGCCTGTGCGCGAGGACATGCCGGGGACCGCCGCGGTCACCGCACCGCCGGAAGTGGTGGCGTCCGCCGTCGCGGCGGTGGCGAAACTTGGCGATGAGGTGGTTCTCGGCCGCTATCAGGTGGCTGTGGACCGCATGAACCCGATGTGGAAGGAGCGCACCGCGAAACGCATGGGCGGTATGGAAGAACTTAACAAGCAACTCGCAGGAGTGGCCAAACAAATGGTGCAACAGGGGATCAGCATGATTTCATTCAAACCCCAGGGCCAGCCGCGGTCGTTCGAGGTGTCACCGGGAAAAAAAGTGGAGAAGGTCAATGGAGTCGAGACCGAGAGCCTCGTTTTCAACAAGTGGCTGGTGTTAGTGCCGACGGCTACGAAGTTCCGGATCATGCGGGAGGGCGACACCAAGCCGCTGGTGATCGACAGCATCGGTTTCCAGGTGGCCATCTCCGACAAGGGCCGGAATGACTGGTCCTTTATCGACGGTTCCGGCCTCTCGGTGAACGACCTTCGCAGCATGTTCGCCACTTTACCGCAGGATTTGACATTTCCTCCTTTGGAAAAAAAAGAATCTCGTTAGAATCCGGCCATGGCATCAAAGAAAAAAGCTGTCTCGGAGCAAGCGGTCCTCCACCGCAAGCTCGTCGATCTCTGGAAACGCGGGCAGAGCAAACACTGTGAAGTGCGAAATTCCGCCATCCACGGGCGCGGCGTTTACGCGACCAGTTTCATCCCGAAGGAAACGAAAATCATCGAGTATGTCGGCGAGCTGGTGGACAAGAAGGAGAGCGAACGCCGCGCACTCTCGCAGCATGCGAAGTCGGTAAAAACGGGCGACGCCGCGGTTTACATCTTCACTCTATCAAAATCCTACGACATCGACGGCAACGTCCCGTGGAACACCGCGCGCCTGATCAACCACTCGTGCAGCCCTAACTGTGAGGCATACATCGAAGGCCGCAGGATTTTCATCCACGCGCTTAAGGACATCAATTCCGGTGATGAACTCACTTTCGATTACGGTTTCGACGTGGACTGTTATGAAGACCATCCGTGCCTTTGCGGCCGGAAGGGCTGCGTCGGCTACATCGTCGGCCGCGCCCAGTGGCCGGAGCTCAAGGCGCGTCTTAAAGCGAATGGAAAATGAACGGAGCGAGGAAGCCGACGGATTTTGAAACAGCAGTCTATCAGGCCGTGCGTTCGATCCCGGCTGGAAAGGTGTCGAGCTACGGCCGAATCGCAATGGATATCTCACGCGGCACCGCACGGTCTGTCGGGACGGCACTGGCGAAGAATCCATTTGCGCCGGAGGTGCCATGCCACCGGGTGGTGCGAGCGGACGGCAGCCTCGGTGGATTTCACGGCGAAACCGCTGGCCCGAGATTGCTCGAAAAATCCGAGATGCTCCGCCGCGAAGGCGTGCCGTTTTTGAATGACGGGAAGGTCGATCCCGCGGCTTTCACCGGCTGAGGAATTTTGCTCAGCCCTGCATCAGCCGCATGCCCCACCAGACGAGCGAGGCGGTGGCAGTCAGTAAGAGGAACAACAGCGTCATGCTCCGTGTCTGGATGCGCTGGATGTTGGCGATCTCTCCGCGTGAGACGATTTCCTCGTGCTCGCGTCTCGCCTTGCGCTCCATGATTTCCGCCAGGGGAGGCATGGTGCACTCGCGTTCCTTGATTTCACGGGCGAGTCGTTTCGGGATCTCCGAAAACTCCTTTTCCCTGAGGCGGAGCTGCTGCTCGGCCTCGCGGAGTTCGTTCAGCTGAAGATCTTCTTTGAAAACGGTGCTGCGGCTCATGGTGATGATCGGCGGTTATTTTAACAGATAGACAACGAGGGCGGTGCCGCCAAGGAGGACGACCGGAAGATTGAAGGCAAACCCATTGCGGAGGTTCACCATGAATTCCGAGCTTTCCGCCTTGCGGCCGTTAGCGCGTCCACGCTTGGAAGGCCGGCCGAAAATGGCACCGCTGCGGTTACCCGCGAAATGGGCGGCAGCCTGGTCGTATTCGTCGGCGGCGATGTCGATGGACATCGTGGCACGCTCGAGTTTTTCCGATAGATTGTCGCGGTTCCAGTTTTCCGGGTTGATCTTCTGGATCTTGTCGAGATGGGCGGCGAAGCAGACGCGGCATTGTTCGAGGTCCTCGGACTCCTGCTTCATGTCATACAGCTCGCGGTCGATCAGAGTGAGCGACGACGTGAGTTTTTCCGAAAGCTCGGCCTGTTGGGAGAGGAAAGTCCGCTTGCGGGTCGTGAGCTCCTCGAGTTCGGTTTTTTTGCGTTCCAACTCCTCGCGTTGCAGCTGGATGCGGTTGAGTTCGTCCTGGGCGTCCTTGAGCTTGCGATCGTAATCTTCGTTGCGGTCGGCATGGCCCGAAGGCATCTCCAACTGGGTCGAACGGATCTTGATGTGGTGGGTGTGTTCGCTGGGGACTGCCATGGGTGGGGTGGGAAATGTTGAAAAACTTCCCGTTGATTACACAAAACGATGCTCTTCATCCAGCGAATATTTCGGATATCTTGACAAATTCGCTTGCCGTGCTTTTTCCGAGACCTCTTCCGCCTCAGATGTAGAACATCGGGGCGCCCTGGCTGCTCGCTAGATTTTCTACCGTGATTTGATCGAGCGATTGTTTGAGACTCGTGGAAACTTGCTCCCACGCCCGTTTGACGGTTTGGCCTGAGTCGCCGTCCATGGCTACGGAAACTTGCAGCAGCGCCGGATCCACCGCTTCCACCACCTGCCGCAGAGTGATCTGGTTGGAGGCGCGGGCCAACAGATAGCCACCCGCCTTGCCGCGGCGGCTTTCCACTAGACCGGCGCGGCGCAGATCGTTGAGGATCTGCACCAGAAAATTTCCCGATACTGCTTCACGTTGCGCAAGGTCCTCGAGCCGTGTAAGAGTTCGCCCGTCATGGTATTTCGCAAGCTGAGCCATCGCCCTGCATGCGTATTCCAATTTCTGTGAAATCTTCATGAGCGAATCTCAACAGACCGCCCTTCAGACGGCGAGCAAGAATACCAGCAAGCTGTGCGCGGGTAAAATGGTCGACGTCCCGACCCTCTGGGAAACCCTCCGTAGCGAGTCTGCCAAGGTCGCAACAGACGAACCCACTCTCAAGCATCTCGTCACCGACGTGATCCTTTCCCGGGAAAGTCTGGCTGCTGCTCTCGGCGCGCGCCTTGCCCGGCGCCTCGCCCGCGAGGACATGCCGCGGGTCGCCATGGAGCCGCTCCTAACCGGCGTTTTCGAAACCCACTCGCACATCGTCAACAGCGCCGCCCGCGATCTCCGCGCGATGTTCGAGCGCGACCCGGCCTGCTTTTCACCGCTTGAGCCGCTGTTGTTTTTCAAGGGTTTCCTCGCTCTAACGACCTATCGGGTTTCCCATCAGCTCTGGCTCGACGGACGCCGCTGGCTCGCGCTCTATCTGCAGAGCGTCGCCAGTGAGGCTTTCACCGTGGACATCCATCCCGCTGCGCGAATCGGCTGCGGGATTCTGTTGGATCACGCCACTTCGTTTGTGGTTGGAGAAACGGCGATCATCGAGGACGACGTTTCCATCCTCCATGAAGTCACCCTCGGCGGCACCGGCAAGGAATGCGGCAGCAGGCACCCGATCATCCGCTCCGGGGTCTTGTTAGGTGCTGGTGCGAAAATCCTCGGCCGCGTCGAAATCGGCACCGGTGCCAAGGTCGGAGCCGGCAGCGTGGTGCTCAACGACGTCCCGCCGCACACCACCGTTGCGGGCGTGCCTGCTGTGATCGTCGGAAGGTCCAGTGAGGAAAATCCCGCCATCGAAATGAACCAGAAACTCGACTGCTGCGGCAGCATCTAACCGCCATGATCCCTCGATTGATTCCGCCCCTGCTGCTGTGCCTTGCTTCTGTTTCCTGCGACAAGGCGAAAAACCTCGCGGCCCAGGCCAAAGCCGCGGTGGAGGAAAAGATTTCCGGAAAAGTTGCCGAAGCCAGCCAAAACAAACCGGACGAGGCTCTCCAGAAACTTGTGGACCAAACGGCGGAAGGTGTGCTCTTCCGCAAGGATCTGCCGTTTCCAAATCACATCGAAGTGCTGACCACACTCCGCGAGGAAATGGCCGGCCGATTCTATCAGACGTCGGCGATCGAACGCCATGGCGAGGACATGAAAGGCACGAAGATCGTCGTCACCAAGCTCGAGCGCGCGGGCGACCAGGTCCGTTATTTGCTTGAACAATCCAGCTTCTCGACGCCGAAGCCCGAGGGTGCGGATGCTCCGAAAGAAGCCGTCACCGATCCTCTCAAACAGGTAGCCCCCGCCGGCAAGCCCATGATCTATCGAAAGTCGGAAAAAGGATGGCAGGGTTCCGGCAGTGATGGATTCCGCGCTGCCGCTTTATCGAAGCAGCTATCACCCATGTTCGACGAGATCCTGATTGAGAACGCCCTCGCGCCTCGCACGCTGTGGTTCGGCAAACGCCGATTCAAGGCCGGCGACAAGGTTCCGGTAGCAGAAAGTTCGCTGCCCATGCTGCTCACCGGCAAGGTGACCGGCTCTTTCGAACTCACCTTCGAAAAAACCGAAGCCGTCGGCGGTCATCCCTGCGGTGTCTTCGCCGTCACCGGTGATTTCAGCCGCAAGCAGTTTCCCGATTTTGAAGGGAATTTCACGGATCAGGACGTCACCATTGAGTCCGGCAAAATCTGGCTGTCGCTTCTCTATCCGATTGTTCTCCGTCAGGAGTTCGACACCATCCAGACCACCAAATCAGGTGGTCAGGGCGGCAGTGCGGAACGGGGCCAGGGCAAGGTGAAGGTTCATCTGGAACGTGCCTGGAGGATCAAGAGCTAGCCTGGATGACAACCCCGCGGATTCTCCACTTGCGGAGCACCTGCCGTTGGCCGCATGATCCCGCCAATGACTGACGAAAACACGTTTTGGAAAGGCAGCCCGTCGCAATGGTTGAACATCTGGCCGTTCACCGGAGCGGTGGTCCTGGCGGTTGCCATCTCGATCGGCGGCGCGTTTTTCCCACCCGCTTTCGTCGCGCTCGTCCTGCCGCTGGTTTATCTTGTCTGGAAATATCTATCAGTCCGGACCAAGGTGTTCGAGCTGACCAGCCAGCGCCTGCGCGTCACCACAGGCATTATCAATCAGCGGATCGAGGAAATCGAACTCTATCGGGTCAAGGATACCCGGATGATCCGCACCTGGTGGATGCGTCTCACCGGCCTTGCTTCAATCGTTCTTGAAACATCGGACCGGGGCCTGCCCACTCTAACTATTCCTGCCGTGCGTGGTGGGCTCGAACTTCGGGAGCAACTCCGCAAGCAGGTGGAACTGATGCGTGACCAAAAGCGGGTGAGGGAAATGGATTTCGAAGAGTCTCCCGCCGACGGGATTGGAGAAGCCTGAGCCGTCAGGGAGTAAGCTAGGGTTCTGTCTGCGCGTCAATCTTCCGGCTGGCATTCCGCGGCGGGTTTTGCAGCATGTTCGCGTCATGGCAATTTCCTCCAGCGATTATGAAAAACTCGGGCAGTTTTATCTCGGACGCGGCTACGATCCGGATGCGAAGAAGATCGAGGACGATCTCATCCTTTACGATTCCAAGGATCTGGTGACACACGGCGTGGTGCTGGGCATGACCGGCTCCGGTAAAACGGGTCTCTGCCTTGCTCTGTTAGAAGAAGCGGCGATGGACAACATCCCGGCGATCATCATCGATCCGAAAGGAGACATCTCGAACCTGTTGTTGATGTTTCCTGATCTGGACGCGAAAAGTTTCCGCCCGTGGATCAATGAGGATGATGCGGCAAAAAAGGGCGTCTCGCCGGATGAGTTCGCCGCGAAAACCGCGGAGACATGGAAAAACGGACTGGCCGAGTGGGGGCAAAGTCCCGAGCGCATCTCCAAGCTGCGGGAGAAGGTGGACATCAATGTGTTCACTCCCGGCAGCAAGGCGGGAATCCCTGTTAGCATCCTGAGTTCGCTGGAGGTGCCGCCGTTTGAAATCATGGATGATGCGGAGTTGTTAGGCGAGCGGATCGAGAGCACCGTTTCCTCGTTGCTGTCCCTCGTCGGAGTGGAGGCGGATGCAATCCAGAGTCCAGAAGCGGTTCTGGTTGCGGCGATTTTCCAACATGCGTGGGCGGCTGAACAGAACATCACTTTGGAAACACTCATCCGGCACATCCAGAAACCGGCGTTCGACAAGGTGGGTGTGATCGATCTGGACTCGTTCATGTCGGAGAAAAACCGGCAGGTGCTGGCGCTGAAGTTCAACAACCTGCTGGCCTCGCCCGGCTTCGCCACATGGCTCGAAGGCCCGCCGCTGGACATTGCGAAAATGCTGCACACGCCCGCCGGAAAACCGCGCATCTCCATCTTCTCCATCGCGCATCTGGGAGACTCGGAGCGGATGTTTTTTGTGAGTCTGTTACTGAACCAGATGCTCGGCTGGATGCGCTCGCAGAACGGGACCACCTCGTTGCGCGCCCTGCTCTACATGGATGAAATCTACGGCTACCTTCCGCCATCCGCGAATCCTCCATCGAAGCGGCCGATGATGACGATCCTGAAACAAGGCCGCGCGTTCGGGCTCGGCTGTTTGTTAGCGACTCAGAACCCGGTGGACCTCGATTACAAGGCGCTTTCCAATATCGGCACCTGGTTCCTCGGCCGCCTGCAGACCGAGCGCGACAAGATGCGGGTGCTCGACGGGCTTGAAGGAGCTGCGGGATCGCAAAACGCGAAGTTTGATAGAAGCAGCATGGAAAAGATGATCTCCGGACTCGGCAACCGGGTTTTCCTGATGAACAACGTGCACGAGGATCATCCGGTGGTGTTCCACGTCCGCTGGGTGATGAGCTATCTAACAGGACCTTTGACCCGCAGCCAGATCAAGACGCTGATGGATCCGAAGCGCGGCAATTTCAACAGCGGCACCGCACCCGCCGCGGAGGCCAATCCAATGGCAATGCCGGGCATGAGCGCACCTGCAGCCGCCGCATCGCCACGCCCGGTCGTGGGTGGAGGAGTGATGGAAATTTTCGTGCCCATCGCCGGGGCGGCCGACGATATCACCTATCAGCCGCATCTGCTGCGCGAGGGTGTGGTGCATTTTTCGTCGGCCAAAGCGGGAGTGGAAGGCAGCAATCTGGTGCGGTTCGTGAACCCGGTCACCGCCAGCGGTATTGATTGGAATAAAACGGTGCCGCCACCGCTCAAGCTGGAAGCTGCAGCGAAGGAGCCAGCCGCCGGTGCCGGATTCGGTGAATTGCCCGGATTCGCCATGAACGCGGCGAACTACAAGCAGGTGGAAAAGGACTTCGCCGAGTGGCTTTACCGGAACGAACGGGCCGACGTGTTTTCCTGCCCGGTCCTCAAACAGTGGTCGAAGCTCGGAGAAACCGAAGCCGACTTCCGTGCTCGTCTCACGATGGAAGCGCGTGAGGTGAGGGACGCGTCGATTTCAAAACTACGTGACGCGGCGATGAAGAAAATTTCATCCATCGAGTCTCGCCTGCAGACTGCACAGGGCCAGCTTGCGAAGCAAAAAGCAGAATCGAATTCCGCCGCCATGCAGGCCGGTGTCTCGGTGATCGGCGGCATCCTCGGGGCCATCCTCGGCCGCAAGTCGGGCCTCGGCTCGCTCACCCGCGGCACCTCCGCCATCGGCAAGGCGACCGGTGCCTACAAGCAGCACGGCGACGTGGCAGCCGCCGATGCGAAAGTAGCATCCATCAACGCCGAGATTGAAGCCGCCCAGGCCGATCTCGAAGCCGGCATTGCGAAACTAACGGAATCCTACGATCCGGCGGCGCTGGTCTTGGAAACCGAATCTATCAAACCGACCAAGACCAACGTGAAAGTCCAGACAGTCGCACTGTTGTGGCTGCCATGCGATTCAAGAGGAATGCGGGCTTGGTGATCGGGATCGTCCTTCCCGGATGTTCGGATTGACCAAAGGTTTGGATTCGTCATGCTGCCCACATGATAGACGTTGAAGCCGTGGCGTTACGCAGTTGGGTTGTTTCGGCTATTTCCGTTATCATAGGCATCGCCTGCTGCGGCAGTCTCTCAGCTCAGAGCCAGCTTGTGGTGATCGGTGAGCCTTTATGGGCGTTCGAAAATGGAGGTTGCACCTTCTCGCTCTCCGCCGAAACGAAGATCGTCAATCAGGGGACGGCGGAATCTCTCACTGGATCGCTACGCCTCAGCCTGGTGATGACGGCCAATCCATTTCCAGATGTGGGGACCTTGGTATCCGCCGCAGACCTCGGTCAACTGCAGGGCGGATATGAATTCTCGGATTCCAGCACCTCAGCTCCGGTGCAGATTCCGGCGGAGACGGGCTACCGGTACTTCACGCTGGTGGTTGAGGAGTTCAACAGCAGCGGGTGGGTGACCTATTCGAGCGGTCGTTCGAAGTTGGTATATATGAGACAGGGAGTTTTCGGCACGCCGCCTGTTTGGAGGCCCCAAACAGGGCGGGTAATTCCTCCGCCGGTTTCAACACCCAAGGGGATGAGGTTGGTTTTCAGCCAGAAGGCGCTTGAGGTAGGCGGAAAAGCTTATGTCGTGCCGAAGATCGATCAATACTCGATCAGCGCGAGGCTGAACATCCGCGGACGAACGGTTGTTTACCAAGGTGCCAGCCCTAAAGGCACCGGGGCGGATTGGTCATACAAGAACGGGAATGCAAGATGGCAGGGAAAAGGCTGCCGTGTGGGCGTGCTGGTGATCGATTACGGTGTCACGCAGGGCAAAAGTGTTAAGAGCACCTATTGGCTTTTCTTCCAGAAAAACGGACGCGGATTTTACAAAGCGACCTATGCGATAGGGAAGGATTCGGTCACCAGTTGGGGCTCGTTTACTCTCGGCTGAAGGCCCGGATTCATCAGGCCGGACAATTTGCTCCGGAAATCCTCTTGCCCTCCGCCGACTGTCCCGCCAATCTGCCGCCCACCAAGGCGGCTTGGCGGAATTGGTAGACGCGCTCGACTCAAAATCGAGTTCTAACGAGTGTGGGTTCGAGTCCCACAGCCGCTACTTTTCACTCACTGCGGCAGCCGGATTTTCCCCGAGACACGCACGCAGCATGACACCTCCCCGCACCATCGGAATCATCGCCGGCAACGGAGTCTATCCGGAAACCTTCATCCGGGCGGCGAGGCGGCAATCACCGGGAATTCGACTGGTCGTCGCCGCATTCGAAGGCGAGACAAAGCCGGAGCTGGGGGAAATCGTTGATGCCATCGAATGGCTGCGGGTCGCGCAACTCGGGAAGCTGATCAAGTTTTTCCTGCGCGAAGGCGCAACGGAAGCGGTGATGATGGGCCAGATTTCGCCGAAAAACCTGTTCGACATGCGGCCGGACCTGCGCGTGCTTTTCATCCTCGCCAAGCTCAAGGAGCGCAACGCGGAGACGATGTTTGGCGCGATCGGCGATGAGTTGGAAAAAGAGGGGATTAGACTACTTCCAGCGACCACATTTCTCGAAGATCACCTGCCGGGTCCCGGCTACGTCTGTGGGCCGAAATTCAAAAAACGCCAGCTCGCCGACGCGGAGTTCGGCTTCCGGATCGCGAAGGAAACGAGCAAGCTCGACATCGGCCAGAGCGTCGTCGTCCGCCACGGCACCGTGCTTGCGGCGGAGGCCTTCGAGGGGACAAACGCCTGCATCAAACGCGGTGGCGAACTCGGCCGCGGCAAGGATGTGCTGCTGGTGAAAGTTTCCAAACCGAACCAGGATTTCCGCTTCGATGTGCCGGTCGTCGGTCCGCAAACCATCGAGACGTGCGCCGCCGCAGGAGTGGGCGGCATCGCGATTGAGGCAGGGAAAACGTTGCTGCTAGAGAAAGAGCGCGTGGCGGAACTTTGCGACAAATTCGGCATCGGAATTCACGGCGTTTGAGGAGCGTGGATATTCTATCGACTGTTTCTGGCCGACATTATGTCGGCCGAAAGTGAATGGCGCCTTTACGGCAACAAATCCGTATAAGTCCCCGGATCGCTCCCCGGAATCTCAATCGCGCCGCAGTTTTTCGCGTAAAACTCCCTCGGCCCGACGCCGCCAATGATCGCGTAGGCGTGCCCAAGATCTCGGATGCCTTCCAGCGCCTTGAACAGAAGCGCTTTTCCCAACCCCAGCCCGCGCGCGTTTTCCGAAACACCAGTCGGGCCGAAAAATCCGCGCATCGTCGTGTCATAACAGGCAAAGCCGAGGATCTGCTTGTCCCGTGTGGCGATGAAGCAGGTGATTGGCTGACGGCTGAGCGCCACCTCCACTTCGCTCACCCATTTTGGCGAAAAATGCTCTTTGGCGAACGCTGCCACCGTGTGCTTCTCGAATGCCCGCGCGCGTCTCAGCGTGACACCTTTTTCCGCGACCGCCTGATACATTTCCGCGGATTCCGGCAGATCATAAAGGCGCACCAGCATGTCGATCATGCAGCGAGTAAAACGCCACGATCCTTGCCGGGGAAGCCCCATTTCACCCGACGAGGAAATTGGACCCGCAGCCGTGCAGAATCAAACGCCAGCAAAAACTCCCTCTCCATCTGCGTCCATCTGGTTCATCTGCTGCGGTTGCATTTCTCTATCGAATTTGAGGTTCCACGGCGATGAGGCACGCGTTGATCGCCTGCTTTCTCAAAAACACCGCATTTCATGGGATATCGACTGTTTCACCAATCCACCGGTTGACCTCGCCCGCTAGGTCTCCTAGCCTCGCGGCGATTCCGTAATAATCCTATGAAAGCACCAATCACCGTTTCCATCACGGGCGCCGCTGGCCAAATCGGCTATGCCCTTCTTTTCCGCATCGCTTCCGGCTTCGTTTTCGGCCCGGACCAACCGGTGAATCTCAAGCTGATCGAGATCGAGCCCGGCCTGCCAGCCCTTCAAGGCGTGATCATGGAGCTCGATGACTGTGCGTTCCCGCTGCTCAATGAAGTCGTCGGCACCGCCGATCTGGATGTCGGATTCAAGGATGCGAACTGGTGTTTGCTCGTCGGCTCCGTGCCGCGCAAGGCAGGGATGGAACGCGGCGACCTGCTAGGCATCAACGGCAAGATTTTCACCGGCCAGGGCAAGGCCATCGCTCGCAACGCCGCCAAGGATGTGCGCGTGCTCGTCGTCGGGAATCCCTGCAATACCAACTGCCTCATCGCCATGAACAACGCGGAAGGCGTGCCGAAGGACCGCTTCTTCGCCATGACCCGCCTCGATGAAAATCGTGCGAAAAGCCAGCTCGCCAAGAAGGCCAGCGTCCATCAGTCGAAGGTCACCAACCTCGCCATCTGGGGCAATCACTCCGCCACTCAGTACCCGGATTTCACCAATGCCAAGATCCAGGGCCGTGCGGCGGGCGACGTGATCTCACACGTCGAGTGGCTGAAAGGCGAATTCATCTCCACGGTCCAGCAACGCGGTGCCGCCATCATCAAGGCCCGCGGTGCCTCATCCGCCGCCTCTGCTGCGAATGCCGCGCTCGATACGGTGAAAAGCCTCATCACCCCGACTCCCGCCGGTGACTGGCATTCCGTCGCCGTTTGCTCCGATGGTTCCTACGGCATTGAAAAAGGCCTCATCACCTCGTTCCCGATCCGCACGCTGGAAAACGGCAAGTGGGAAATCGTGCAAGGCCTGCCGATCGACTCCTTCAGCCAGGAAAAAATTGACGCCACCATCGCCGAGCTCAAGGAAGAGCGCGACGCGGTGAAGGACCTGCTCCCGGGTTGATCCGCTAGAAATCCGTTTCCAAGAAAAATCCCTGCCGCGTCCACGTGGCAGGGATTTTTTGTCACTCTGTCGACTTCCAATGCCGGTCCGCGAAGTCCATGTAGTGACGCCAATCGATCACCGCGAGATCATGCTTTCCCGTCCGCATGTGATACCCGATGTGGCCGCCCGTCAGCGGTTGATCGGCGGGCGGCATGGTCTCGGATTCCAGCCCGGTTTTTCCCAACAGCCTGAAAACCGGACCGGCCCGCACGGCGGATTCAAATTCGCTCTTCCCATCCGCCCATTCGTCCTGAGTTGCACTGGCGACATATAACAGGCGCGGCGCGATCAGTCCTAACAATTGATGCTGATCCACCGGCAGTTCTCCCTCACGGCCGGCGTATTTCCGGAAATTCCCACAGAACCAGAACGGAAACTTCGTGGTGATGTCGGCGATTTTTTCCCCTCCCTTGGTTTTCGAAAGCGCCGCGCCGCCACAGCCCGAGTTGTTGGAAATGACGTAGGAGAAACGTTCGTCCTCCGCACCGCACCAAAGCGCGGCTTTCCCGCAGCGGGAGTGGCCGATCAGCGCCACGCGGCTCGCATCGATCGCCGGATCGGTTTCCAGATAATCCATGACGCGGCTCGCGGCCCAGCCCCAGGCGGAGAGAGCGCCCCACGCGTCGGCAGCGGGAGGTTGTTTGCCAAAAAGGGCGCGCACGCCTTGCGCAAATCCATCCGCACGATCCGGGTCCACCTCGGACACATGGAAGGCCACCGTGGCATAACCGCGGGCGATGATCTCACGCACCGGCCAGGCCCCGAATTTTCCCTGCTCCACCGCTGCGTCCGGCTTGTCGAAGGAAAACAGCAGAAACGTCGGGGCAGGAGACTTCGCGGCGTTCGGAATGAGCAGCAGCGGATGGAATTTCCCCGCTCCGCCGGGGCCGGAATAACTGATTTCGATCTCCTTCAGCGTCGCCGCCCCATCCAGCGCCTGCGGGTCCTCGCGGATCACCTTCACCCGGAAATCCGCCGGTTTTTCCACCGGTCTCGCGCCGTAAACCTGCTCACGGAAATGCAGCAGCGTCTGGGGGCGGACCCTGCCCCTCCACACCTCCGAGCGATCCGCCACCGTGCCATCCGCGGCTGCTAGAGGATTGGCAAATGCCGCTTCCGCCGCAGTCAAAGGCAGGGCAGACAGCATCAAAAGAAACAGGTTTTTCAACGTCATGGGACAGCCATACCCCAAACCCCCAGCCATTCCCACCCCCATCCGCCCCAAAAAACGGAAGGCAGGGACGGCCTCTCCGAGCCGTCCAGCCCATGAATCGCCAATGATTCCGCCCATGAACCGCACAAAAAATCCACCCATGGCCTCGTTATCCACCCTTTTTACCGAATCTCAAACCCCAGCCCAAAAGGCTTCCTGCGCGCCGCCGGATGGCCTAAGTTCGGGGAGAAATGAGCTCCACCCACCAGTCGATCATCGGGACGTGGCACGCTGAACTCGCCTCGGACACTTCCAAGACCAGCATTTTTCGGATCTTGGACGATTTCCGATTTGTATCGTTTGCAGAGGATGAGCACCCAGACGCGAGACGGCGGTGGATTCCTATGCGACTATGGGGCTCGTTCGACGAAAATGGCGCTTATAGACTCCGCCCAAGGAAGGATGCTACAGGCTGGACACGTCAGATTTCGTTCGATGGTGACGTCATGGTCATCGAAGCCACACAACCAGAGCACAGAGTTTGGCGGTGCAGGATATTGCAAGAGGCTGATATCCCGGAGTGGTTCGCATTAGAAGCGGAATTCGCGATCGACAGACCCTGGAAATAAAGACGCGCCATCCAACGGCGGGTAACTTTCCTGTTTGGATTCAGGCTTTCAACCCCGCCGTGGATGGGCTAGACGTTGGCTTAAGAAATGAGACTCTCCCCACGCGTCATCCTATTGGTTCTCATTACTGTTGCTTTTGCCAGCGTTGCAGCGGCGAACGAAGGCTGAACCCTCGACTAGTCAGGAGAAGCAAATGAATCCAAAGGAATTCGAGACCACTGGATCGTTCAAGGTTGCTCCCGTAACGGGAGAGAATCCCGAGATTATTCCTCAGGATGACTGGGGCTGGCGGAATCTTGAGAAGATCGAAAGGCCGACCAGCTTTAATCGAAAATTTGAAGTTCCCTTCAGAATCTGGAGAGTTGCCGGAGGATATTTCGGAGCTTTCGATGGTGGAGAGTGGGGAGGTGCATTATTTTTTGCTGTTGATGGCGCAACCAAGTGGACTCGAATTATCAACACCCACATCCAGGATCTGGAGAGTTATGATTATGGGACCGATACTTTTCTTGCTGCCGGCGGCCTCGCACATCTCAGCTCTTCTGGCGGGGCAGCATACATTCTTTCACGTCTTGCGAATGGCGAGTGGCAAGCCCGGTTGGTCTTTCGCTCCGAGGCAGGAATTCCTCGAGTGGCAGGCACGAGCGCAACCGATCTATTTCTCAAGGCGGAGTCAAAGAGGTTGATCGTGCTTGGCTTGGAATCTCCTTTGGGGCGCGAGCCTTTCTTGGGCGTTGATGTCACTGGTGCGGTCCACTACCTAGGAGAGCGGGCCAATAAAACATCAAGTGAACAAGGCAGCGATGAGCAACCAGCTACCGCCTCTGAGTCAAAGTTGAAGGATCACGAGAAGGCTCAACTGGAACCGAAGGTCACCCCCTGGTAGCGGTTTGCAGGCCTAGACGTGCGATAGAAAATTAGAGAATGTCACACACCACGGTAAACTCGAAGAGAACTCGATGGGGATGTCTCTGGTTCCCGATTGCATTGGCGCTCATTTTCGGAGCAGCGCGTGTTCATGACATGTGGTATGAGAAGCAACCTCTTTCGGTCCACCTCCGGGATGTGTTCAAGGAATCTGGTTTTGAAGTTCCAGATTACGTGACCGATATTGAAGGGTCGAAGGGATCGGTGGATTTTCAAGGAGACTACCAAGCCGTTGTGACATTTACGGTCAAGAAAGAGGACTTGAAGAAGTTCATGAAGTTACCCAAAGCATGGAAGACTCCAGGTGATTTCAAGCCTATTGACCTTGAAGTATTCTTCGGTGGATTGAATGTGCCGGTTGGATCATACGTAATTGAAGAATGGACGTCTTCCGAATACAACTGCAAGTATGGGGTCGATGAGAAATCCAATAGGATCTATTTTTACCGATCATCTACCTAATCACAAAAGCTCCCGGACAAATGGAGATGCAACAGCTCCTACAGCCGACTTGTTTATTTGATGTTCCCTAGTTTCAACCTGAACCCTGTGATCGCGGCGCGCCTCCGCTGGTTGGGTGCACGTGCTCACCGTTTGCTAGAAAAATGAACCGTCTCTCACTTCTCCTTTTGATCGCGCTCTTCATCTCATGTCGGAGTGGTAAGGAACAACCTGCCCAGCAAGAAGCGAATTCTGGGAGTCTCACACACATGATGCTGCAGAGTTCAGTGAGCAAGGACCGGCTGAGCAAGATTCTTTGGCAGAGAGCGTACCCTGATGAATATGCTCAACTGATCAGACAGGCGGAAGCATCCCGAAGAGGCGAGGGCGCTGATCCCTTCGCGGCGCCGATTACCACTCCGAATAGCGATTTAATTCCGGCAGGTTTTCATGATCGCCCGCCAATCATACCGACAATCTTCGTTCAACTAAGTTGGCCTTTGCCGGACGGTGCAGACGCAATTTATCGAGCTGAGGCAGGGATCATCGAAATTACACACAAGCAAGCCGCAATTCGCGCATTCATGGAGCACTTTCCAGAACTGACCGAACTCAATAAAGACAAAGCGAACAAGCCATGAGATGCAATGGGCGATACCGTCCCGAAATGAATTCAGACTCGCCACTGCCGCTGAATCCACTTAAAAATTCTCCAAGAAAAAATGATCTCCAAGGCAAAATCCCGAGGAACAAAAGTCGGCGCTGAACGATTTCGGTACAAGGTATCATCCAAGCCGGTTTCAAGAGGTGTTTACGAGCTGAACGTGACGATCCAGAATGAAGCCCGCAACGCCAGTAAACTTTTGGTGACTGGAATCATGCAGCACGATTACCACGTGAATCCGCCTCAATGCCATGAAGATCATCTATACCTTCCCACCATTCTTCGTATTGATATTGACGGATTCATCAAGGAAGCAATAGCGAATGGCTGGGATTGCGCGCAGCAGGGACAAGATTTCCGACTTTGTGCGTCGAATGAAATTTTTCGGCTTTATGCATCCCGGGAGAGTCCACCAAATGACTGGTATCATGGTCGAAACTACGAATTCGAAAGAAGAACCTAAGAACAAGCCGACCCGTGACCACCACTACCAGCCATTCAGTTTCGATGATTACGCCTAACTACAACCTTAATCCTGTGATCGACGTGCGCCCCCGCTGTTAGTGGTGCACATGCTCATCACTCGCAAGAAATCATGACAAGAAATCGCTCCCCTCGGATTCTGAAGCCCTTGGTCATTTTGGGAGCGGGATTCTACCTGCTAGTTTCGTTGGTCTATGGTCCGGGGAGGGGAATGTCCTCGATTCCCGCGGGATACGAAGGCTTGGGTATTCTTAGGCTCGTTACTTACACCGCGTTGTTGATTGGAGGTCTTTGCTTCCCAGGGAAGAATGCGGTCGCATTCCTTGTGATCGGGATTGCTGGCAGATCGTTCCTGGAGGCGAGGACTTCAGTGGCACGATCGTGGATTGAATCCGTTAATTGTGCTGATGTACTCGGTGACATTTGTATTTCCATTCCTACTGCTTTTTGATGGCATTCGATCGCTCCGGAAAGAGACGGCTAACCAAAAGGGCGACCAAACCAGCGGTGGCAATGACGGATGACGCTGCTGGCTCGCTTTGCTCTGGACGACAATTTTCGCCGCGCCACACCCTTGAACGATCGGCCGAAACCAAATACCAATGCGCAGAACCATACGAACCATTCTAATCTCAGGCACGGTAGCCTCGTGGATCGCATTGGCATGTCTCATTATTCGCCAACGCCACTTGCTTGATGGAGGAGATCCACAACATGATACTGGCATTTCCTTTGGTCACATTTTTTTAACCCACTTTGTCGCACCTGGATTGTTCGGGATGACTGTATTCGTGTTTGGTATTCTAGCATGGATGAATCGTAGGAGGGGGCCGCTCTGACGATGACGTCTAGCATGAAGAAATGGTATTCACCTTGGGCTGTGTTGGTTTTTGCCGTCGTGGTGATGAGCGGCATGGCGCTTTTCCAGTCCCAATCGGGAGAACTCCATCATTTAAAATCAGAATGTTCCAGGTATCGAACCTTTCTGAAGGAGAGTCCGGGTTTCACCGGTGACTTCTATCGGTGTGTGCGGGCCAGATGCTCGGCTGAGTTTTTCGAGATGTTTCGAAAGGAACAAGGTTTTGTCACCCAGCAGAACGGTGAGGACGCTCCACGGAGTTCCGGCTGGTCCGTCTGCAATGAGAACTGGTGGAATCCTCCCGAGGATTTCAAAAACACGTTTGTAAAAACGAACGGCGACCAAAGGACACTATTGGCGTTCAAAGACGGTTACATTTACTACGATATCTCCGCGTGGTGAAGAATCACCGGACTCAGCAGTCCGGGCTTGGGACTTCGGGCGGGTGTCCATGGGTTGAAGGATATCATGATAAAGCTACCAGCCCTCAAACAGCTACGGCTGGAAATCCTGATTGGCTTTCTCAAAAGTTGTTCACAACGAACGCCGATTTAGTCATTTGACAGATTTTGCCCCGCCGGATTCATCTCTCAGGTAGTGACTGCTAGAAGGATAGCCACCGCCTGTTTCCAATCTCCCTTCGGCTACGCCAGCAGCCCGGTCGGCTGGCTCACCTCGCGGGGTCCAGCGCGCGGCCTTGTGAGCGGAGATCCAAATCGGCCCGTAGGAACTCCTGAAGGCCCGGTCGGTCGTCCGAACGGCGCGTTCGGTTGCCCAAACGCCGTGGTCGATGGCCCAAACGGCTCGGTCGAACGTCCAAACAGCTCGGTCGATCGTCCAAATTCACCGGTCGGGTATCCAAATGGCTCGGTCGGCAACCCAAACGCCCCGGTCGATCATCCAAACGCCCCGGTCGATGATCCCAATGCCCCGGTCGGTGATCCAAACGGCCCGGTCGATGGTCCAAACGCCCCGGTCGATGGCCCAAACGCGGCGGTCGAGCTCAGTCACAAGTCATTCTCCCCCAAGCATTAGAAACAAAAAACAACGACCAAAATACCATGAAAAATGAATTCGCCAACCGCCAGAACATGCACCTTGCCGTGCTCGCCCTGCTCGCCGATCCCGCCCACCAGCCGGTTTGGAAGGACAAAAATCCCGTGCTTTTTACGAGTCGCGCCGCCGCGCTCCGGACCCAGGTGAACGCCCTCACCGGCCTTATTTCCGGCTAACAGACCGACGCTACCGGCCGCGACGCCGACAAGGAACGCGAGGAGGAGGAAATCGAAGCCTGCGCCCATGAAATCGGCGAGGCCCTCGCCGGTTGGTTCGAGGATCAGGGCCGCGAGGCCGACGCCGCTGCCATCGATCTCTCACTGAGCGCCTGGCAAAGCCTCCGCGATGTCGAGCTCATTGCCAAGGTCCAGCTCCTCCACGGCAAACTCACCGCTGCCCTCGCCACCGATGCCGCCGACCTCGTCGAATACGGGCTTGATGCCGCGGACGCGACCCTGCTTGCCAAGGAAACCGCCGATTACGAAAAACTCGTTGCCACCCCCGCCGCCACCATTTCCGGGAAAAAAGCCCTCACCATCGCCCTCCGCCCGTCCTTCAGCGAGGTCGGCCGCCTTCTGGCGAGGATGGACCGCCTCGTCCTCCGCTTCCGCAAAACTGAACCCGGCAACCGCTTCGCCGCCGCCTGGAAAGCCGCCCGTATCGTCCGCGACCTCGGCCAAGCCGCCCCCACGGAACGCGCGGCCCCAACGGCCTAAACCTGATAGCGGCGAGTCGATGATCGTCGCTCACTAAAATACGCCGAAACGTCCCCACTCAAGGAGCGGCGATGTCTGATCGCAGAAACCCATGAAACAGCCAATGATAAGAGCGAAAGCGCGTTTTATCGGCACACCATGGGCATCGTCGGACGCGTTCCGCCGCTCCTTGTTCCCGACCGTCGCAGCCTCCTCTGAAACCGCCGCTTTCCCATTTCCTGAAAAATGCCCTCGCGGCAGAAGAAACGGTATCGTTAGTCTCTCGTGAGTTGATGACGCCATCCGTTCCCCCATGAAAGCAATCCCCACCTCCGCCGCTTAATCCCGCGCCTCCCATACCAATGTCTGTATTTGGGACCGACCTCGGCGCATCCAAGTTGGTTGGCGCTTTTCTAACGCTGCCAAGAATTCAAACAACCATGAAAATTATAGAGAGTCTAGCCGCCGGAGTTCTCATTGTTCTCGCACTTCCGCTACTCATGATGGGGAGTGCTGCCGATGTAGGCATGACAAAGCGTTGCAAAATTCATGACACAGCGCTACTGACTGTTACAGGGTCTGTTCCTGATAAGGACGCCATGGTCAGTCCAACAATTGAGTATGGGATGTTTATCAGTGAGTTTCGTGACCACTATCCGCACAAGACTCCGTGGTGGTTCTCACAAAACGCGGACGAAGGGTCTGACAAAAGAGAGAGCGCCGAAGCGTGCCCAAAGTGCGATCAAGAGTTCAAGAATGATTATGATTGGTATTTGAAGCTTGATGAGCCCGAGAGGGAGCGTCGGTGGAGTGCTTACCTGCGAACACACGGAACGAAGCTGCCCTCCATAGATCTTCCAGACAGTGAGTGTACGGAATCAAAAACTCATTCTCCACTCCCTCCACTACCTACACAATGACAAAACCTACGAAACTAGCCGAACCAACCAACGGCGTGTAGAGTCTCAGTTTGAATTCGGACTTCCATTACCGCCGCGGATGCCTATGCGTTCTCCAAAATATGAACAACAACACCTGCATCGCGATTGGCATGGGCATCGTTGCGTCTGTAATTGCGAGCTTTTTGCTATTCGCAATAGCGTTCAATACCCCGTTTCCAGAACTTCGATTGAGATTCGTGCCTATTTATCTCGGATTGATTTTCGTTTGCTTGGTTGCATCGATCATTGCACGACGGCGGGTGATCGTGATTCTCATATCGACCCTATTCCTTCCTGTGTTCATGCTATGTTATTTCGCAAGCCAGCGGACTGAATACTTTCTTGACACTGCTTTGCTCGTGGCTGTAAGCGCCGTTGCTGCGAACATGGCAAGCAAGGCCTCCAAACGGTGAGGGAAGGGATCGTCTAGCGCCAATAGCTCCCCACCTTGATTTTCGAGCTTCCATCCTACCGCGGATGCTCTAATAGTCTGGTAATAACTCCGAATAATGAAAATTCCTGCCGCCCGAGCAACATTCGCAATTTTCTGCGCTGCAACACTCCTGACACCCTCTTTTGGCGAACCTGAGCCCGTTCGCCTTCATGAAGTTACTGTCTATGAAAGAATGCTGCCACCATTACTCAATGTGCTAGCTGCAGAATACGTCGAAGCTACCCCTCTCAGAAGGCAGGATATCGAGTATAGTGCATATCTTGCAAACCGGACCTATTGGGTCCATACCGTCAAGTTCCAGCATCAACGAAGCCCTGCAGTTGAGAAAGCTCTGGGGCTGCTCAACGCAGAACTCATTTCTTCGGAAATGTTTGTAGAGCTATTCAAGGATTGGAAGAAACATCATCCCGAGAGTTACCCGCCCGAAACCCGCTATTTCACTAACTTGAAAGACGGCTCAGAGCTAGGTTTTCAGTTACCAACCCCGGATAAATGGGTTGAGATGCACAGGGAATTGTTTGCTTTTGTCGAGCTGACAGCAAGGACTGCCAAAGGAAAGGAAGATTCTACGTCACCTAAGAATTAAGGTGCGTTTTCGGTAGCGAATACGAATCGACGACATTCGACAAGAAAACCCAGATGAAAATACTTTTAGCATTTTACATGACGATGGCGCTCGTTGCAGCGAAGGCTCCGATCCTTGTGCAACCACCAGGGAAGCAAGAACCACCCCCAGCATTTGTGGTTCCGGAATTTGATGAATCTTCTGACGGATATTATCAGGGATGCCTCCTTCTTACGGTGGCAGAGCAGTTCAAAAATCAAGACGAACTCAATAAACGCTTGCGGAATGCGCTGACCACGTTCCGCGAGGTTGCCAGAAAGTTTCCCAATTGGAAGAAAGAGCTAGTCGCCGCTAGGATCAAGGATTTCGAAGCGCGTCTCAGGAAAATTCGGATACCGGAAGCCGACGAGCCAAATCTCCAATGTCCGCACTGTGGAGAAAGGATCATCGCTAGAAGCTTCGGAAAATGCCCCGGGTGCTATCGAGATCTTCCTGAGGACCTTCAACTAAGCCCCAGGGAAAAGGAGATGGAGGAACTGGAGGAGACGTGGAGGAGACGTGGAGGAAGAAGGATGAAATTGATAGGCAGTGGAACGGGTGATGGCAAAGCATGAACTACCCCGTGAAACCGACCGCGCCGGAGCACAGGCCCTTAAGTGTCGTCCAGCATGCCCTTGAGGCCGCCGAAGAAGTTCTCCAACTCGTCGGTGCTGGGAGCAGCGCCGAGGATGTCGTCGTAGGTGGTGTGCAGGAGGTGTTCGTCGTCCAGCTCGCCGATGAAGCTGCTGGGCTGGCAGCCGGTTTCCTGGCCGTATTTCAGGCGCTTGGAGCAATACGTCATGGTGAGCTGGTCCTGCGCGCGGGTGATGCCGACGTATAACAGCCTCCGCTCCTCGTCCTTGGTGCCTTCCGCGATGCTGCGGGTGTGCGGGAGGAAACCTTCTTCCAGGCCGACGAGGAAAACGATGGGGAATTCGAGACCCTTCGAGGCGTGCAGCGTGATGAGGGTGACGCCTTGTTTTTTCTCAAGGTCCTCATCTTCTTTTTCCGAAGCGAGCGCACTGGCATCGAGGAATTTCTGCAGGCTCTTGCCCTTCTCACAGCTTTTGCGCAGGCTGTCGATGACGCTCATGATGCCTTCGCCGCGCTGCTGGCGTTCGTTGTCGGTCTTGCAGCCGCGCTCGATCCACGGGATGTATTCGATCTCCTTGATCAGGCCGTGGAGCACGTCGGCCGGGTTGTCCTTCGCCACGTCGATGCGGTTTTTCGCGCCAGCGATGAGGGCGACGAACTCCTGCACGGCGTTCGCCGCCTTCGCGCCTAACTGTGCGGTGAAAAACGGATCGCAAAGCGCCTGCCAGACGGATTCGTGATGCTCGCGGCTCCAATCGGTGGCGAGCACGGCAGTGGACTGGCCGATGCCGCGGTTGGGCGCGTTGAGGATGCGGAGCAGAGGCACATCCGCCTCGGGCGAGGCTAACAACTGCGCGTAGGCCAGCACGTCGCGGACCTCGCGGCGGTCGTAGAAACTCTGCGCGCCGACCATGCGATAGGGCATCTTCCGCTCGCGGAAGGCGAGCTCGAGCTTGCGGCTCTGGCCGTTGGTGCGGAAGAGGATGGCAAAATCCTCCCACTCGCGGCCGACCGCGCCTTTTTCCGACATGATCTCCTCGGCGATGAACTCCGCCTCCTCGTCATCCCCCGGCATGGCGACGATTCGCACCGGATCGCCGCCGGCGCGAGTGGAGCGGAGGATCTTCTCGCGGCGGCCGATGTTGTGTTTGATCAGGCTGTTAGCCGTGTGCAGCACGGCGTGGGTGGAGCGGTAGTTTTCCTCCAGCCGGATGACTTTAGGGTTCGGGAAAAATTTCTCGAACTGCAGGATGTTAGCCACTTCCGCGCCGCGCCAGCCGTAGATCGACTGGTCGTCATCTCCAACCACGCAGACATGATAGTCCGGCCCGCCGACGAGCTGTTGGAGAAGCTGCATCTGGAGCGCGTTCGTGTCCTGGAACTCGTCCACCGTGACGCGGGTGTAGCGCTGGCGGAACATCTCGCGCACATCGGAATGCTCGCGGAGGATTTTTTCCGCGAGGAGGAGAAGGTCATCGAAATCCACGGCGTTCTGCGCGCGGAGCTCGTTGTTATAGGCCACGGCGAGTGTAGCGAAAAAGTCGTCCTGCATGTCCTGGAGGTCGATGCCCTTGTTCTTCGCCTTGGAGATTTCCGATAGAACCGCGTCCGGTTTCACTTTTTCATCGGTGCCGCCCTTGCGGACGAGGAGCTGTTTCATCATGCCCACCTGGTCGGAGTGCGAGCAGATGGAGAAATTCTTCTTATATCCGATGCGGTCGATGCCGCCGCGCAGGATGCGGACGCAGAGCGAGTGGAAGGTGCAGACGGTCATCGCCTCCGCGGCTTTTTTGGAAACCATGCCGCTGATCCGCTCGCGCATTTCGGCGGCGGCCTTGTTGGTGAAGGTGACGGCAAGGATTTCCGCTGGGTCGATCTTCTTCTCCAGCATGTGCGCGATGCGGCAGGTGACGGTGCGGGTTTTGCCGGTCCCGGCACCGGCAAGAAGCATGACCGGGCCATCGAGGGCGCCCACGGCTTCGCGCTGGGCTTTGTTCAGGGAGTCGAAAGAAAACGAGGTGGCCATCGGCGGGCGGATGAAAGCGGGACGGTGGCAAGGAGGCGAGCGCGGAGTTGGGGAATGTGGGGGTGAAAATTTGGGAAAAAGCCAACCACAGATGAACCGGATGGACGCAGATGGAGAGGGGGGTTGTTCAAGCGGCTGTGGCCATGCCCGGATGGCCTAAGAAGCTCTTGTGAATGCAACGTCACTTTGCGGCGAGACGCCACAACCACCTTTTCGCGGCTACGTGAGATCCTCGGCGGTCAATCGGGCGAGTTCGTCCTTGGACCATTCGTGTTTCCGCAGGCAGAGACGGACGGCGTGCTTGCGGATGGCCTTTTCAAACAAGTTGCGCATGTGGCGACCGTTGCCGAATCCGCGGCCGGCGGTCTTGAGCTCGGCGGCGACGCGGGCTTCCAGGGCCGCCTCCGCCGTTTCATCGAGCGTGTATTGGTTTTTTTCGCAGAAGCCTTTGAAAATGCCAACCAACTCGGGGGCGGTATAATCCTCGAAATTCAGGTGAATCGTGAACCGCGAGAGTAGGCCCGGATTCGCATCGATGAAGGTTTTCATGTCGTCCGGATATCCGGCGGCAATCACGATCAACCGGTCGCGGTGATCTTCCATGCGCTTCACCAGCGTGTCGATGGCCTCGCGGCCGAAATCATTCTCGCCGCCGGATACCAGTGCGTAGGCCTCGTCCACAAAGAGCACGCCATCGAGCGCCTGCTGGACGAGATCGTCGGTCTTCTTCGCGGTGTGGCCGATGTATTGGCCGACAAGACCGAGGCGGTCGGTCTCCACGAGGTGACCTTTTTCAAGAACGCCCAGCGCGGCGAAGATCCGCGAAACAATGCGCCCTACTGTGGTTTTTCCAGTGCCCGGATTGCCGGAGAAAATCATGTGGAGCGACATCGCCGCGCCCTTGAGGTCGTGCTCTTCGCGGGCTTTGTTGATTTCGAGAAAGCGGACGAGGCTTTCGATTTCCTGCTTCACGTTGCCCAGCCCGGCAAGCTTGGTGAGTTCCGCCAAGCATGTTTCGAGATCTTCCTTGGGGATCACCACTGGCGGCGGCTCGACCGGTTCCTCCGCGCCGGATTCCAGCCAGGCGAGGATGCGCTCCATGCGGGCCATGTCGCCACCTAACAATTGATAGGCGAGGTTGCCGAGAAACAGGCGCTCGTCGTGATTGACGATGCCATCCGCAAGCACGACTCCGGCGGCGACACGGAACAACTGTTCGCCCCATGCCGGGTGCAACTTTCCGAAACGCAGTGCTGATAGATCGTAGCTCGGCTGGGCCAGGACCCGTGCTTCGAGCAGCCGGTCGTGCGCGGCGGACCACTCGATTTTCCGGCCCACGTCGTCGGCGAACTGCTTTTCCGCGTGGTTCGTCTCACCATCGATGCGGGCGGTTAGGAACAGGACGAGCTTGAGTTCGTAATCGAGCTCCAGCGCCTCGCAGCCCTGCTCTGCAACCAGGGTTTTCCTAACGGTAGAAATTCCGCGGGAGGCGCGCTCGGCGAGTGGTTCGGGCATAAAGATGTGTTAGAACAGAACTTCGGCCGGGACGGCGTGAGGTCCACGTTGGAACGAAGTGCGGTGCACCGTTTCCGCGCGAAGTGACGTGATGATGAGTGACATGACGGCCTCGGCCACTTCCGGACGACCGCAGGTGAAAACATCCACGGCCGCGTAGCCATGCTCCGGCCACGTGTGGACGGTGACATGGCTTTCCGCGATTACGACCACACCGCTGACACCTTGCGGCGAGAAGTGATGGAAGTGGGATGAAACCAGTGTGGCTCCTCCTTCCACGGCGCAATTGCGGAAACAGGTTTCCAACCCCGCGACGTCATTCAACACCTCCGGCGGGCAACCGGTCAGCTCGGCGAGGACGTGCCTGCCCTCGGGGGCCAGAGGTGTTGTGGAATCAAACATCAACCGGGTGTGGAACTGCCGAGCTTGGCCTTGAGGGCGTCGAGCTTTGCTTGGACGTCCGGGCTTCCCGCGCCGGTGGAGAGGGATTTGAATTCGTCCTCAAGACTGGTGCCGCCGGGGCTGGCGGCCATTTCCTTGGCGGCATCCGCTTCGTAGCCCTGGCGCTCGGCCTTGGCTTTCATGCGGGCCATCAGGTCGTCCGGGCTGCGCTTGTTGGTCATCTTGGCCTTGGCCTCGTAGATGTCCTTTTTGACCTGCGCGGCCTTGCTCTGGGCGATGATAAAATCCTTGTTGCGGCGGTATTCGGCGACTTCGGCTTCCATTGCGATCACTTCCTGTTTGAGCTCGGCGACCGAAGACTGCTGGCCCTGCCAACTCGGCTCCAGCGATGCCGCGCGGGCTTCGTGCTCGCTGGCGCGCTCCAGTGCCTTGACTGCCAGATCCTCACGGCCGGAGCGCATGGCGGCTTCGGCTTTCTGTTCCCATTGGAATTTTTCGGCCTTCTCTTTTTCTAACTGGGCCTTCGTCTGGCGCTCGGTGGCGATCACCTGCTGGACGGATTGTTTTACCTCGCGGATCTGCTTTTCCTTGTCCGCGATCGCCTGTTCGAGCATCAGCTCGGGCTTCTCGAATTTTTCCACCACTTTGTTAGCGGAGGCCTGGCCGATCTTGAAAATACGATTGAAAATGCTCATGTCGGGAAATGGTTAGGCTTTGAAGGAAGGGGTGAGGAGTTCGGTGACGTGGTCCACGGCGAGTTCGAGCGCGTCGAAAACGGCGAGCAGTTCCTGGTCGTTGAGGTCACCGGTCTCGCGGCTTTCCACAGAACGAGGCGGCGGTCGTCCGGGTTGCTCGTGTCGAGGCCGGCGCTGACGGGAAGGATCTCCGTGTTCAGGGCTAACAGCGAGAGCAGCAGGTCCTGCGAGATGATGGCTTCGATGTTTCCGAGATCGACCTCGAAGTAGATCTGCTTTTCGTCCACCTTCAGATAGACGGGCAGTTCTTCCTCGCGCTGGACGCGGAAGACGTCGTTGGCAAGCTCTTCGACCGTGAAGCCGTTGGATTCCAGAAAGCGCGCGAGTTCGTCCTCGCGTTGGAGTTTGATCAGGACTTTGTTCATGCGGTTTGGGGTAGGGGATTGGTGTTGAGAAGGGAGGCTTCGAAGGCTTCGTAATCGGCGCGTTTCCGGGCGAGAAGGATGAGCTGGTCCTTGGACTCAAGGCGCAGGGATTTTTCCGAGGTCATCATGGCCACTCCGTCGCGGAGTGCGCCGACGACCTGTAAATTGGACGGGTGTCCCAAGGCCGCAATCTGAATTTCCCTCAGCGGCCGGCCGGTGAAACGTTGGGGAACGATGTAAAACTCGCTTCCCTGATCGTGGGTGGCCAGATTTTCGAAAACGTGGCGCAGGCCGGGGCTGCACATTTCCTGGGTGAGCAACATGTCCGTGATGCCTTCAGCGGGGACAATGCCATCAGCTCCCGCGCGTTCCATCATCCGCAGGTTGCGGCGCTGGGCGAGCTCGATGACCACGGAAATCGAACGCGATCCGCCTTCTTCGATGAGTCTAACCAACGTGCCGGCGGTGAAGCTTTCCGCATCGCAGCCCTCGTCACTCCGGTCGCGTGCGAGGATGATGACTCCCGCCGCATCAGCGACTCCGGCGCGGACGAGCACTTCCTCCGAGGTGGGCAGGCCTTTGACGAAGTGGATCGATTTTTCCCGAAACTCTAGCGGGAGTTCGTCCAGATCATTGGTCACGACGACGGCCGGGCGGTGCGGGTCCGCCTGAGCGAGCCGGAACTGTTCGACGAGCTGGATCACCCGCGACGCGGACGGGCACTGGCAGATGACGAGGTGGTTTTCAAAGTGCATGGTGGCGGTGCCTTTCTGACGTTTGCTGAATCGTTCCATCATGGCCTCGACGATGACGCCGAGCGAATAACCGATCAGGCCGATCCCTATCAGCAGGCAGGGATAGGCGACGAAAAACCGGCCTTGGAAGGTTTTCGGGAAATAATCTCCATAACCGACGGTGGTCATCGTCACCATCGACCACCAGACGGAGTCCCAGAAACTCAGGTCTTGTTGTTTGCCGGATTCTGCTAGCAGAAACGCCGCGCCAAACACCAGATTGAGCAGCAGTGCGATGCCCAGTGCCGTCGCCACGCGAATGGCGGGCTTGTGACGGTGGCAGGACCAGCGGCGAATGAGGAGGAGGATCATTTGTCCCAATTGTCTTCCCAGAAGCGGTCACGGTTGGCGGGTTCGATGTAGTTGGCGAAATTGAAATCCGAAGCGGGAGGAAATTCGACGGGTGCGACGATGCGGTCCGCCTCGTTGCCGCCACCGTGGGTGGGACTGGTGCCCTTGAGTTCCTTGTCGGCGCGGGCGAGCAGTTTGCCTAATAGGACGCCGCCTTGCTGGAGGATGTCTTCAGCGACGATTGAGCCGTCGATCCAGCGGTCGCCGTCCTGATAGCCGAGTTCATGGACATCGATG
>JANODE010000018.1:0-6286 GCA_031412525.1 Akkermansiaceae bacterium
AAAGTCTGAGTCCTCCCGAGACGAGCAACGGGAGAGCAGCCGGAGGCAACTGCGTCGTCGCGAGACGGGGTGGGGAGCAGCCCGAGGCGGACCTGCGGTCCCAAACGAGAGTGAACCCGATTCGGTTTGCAACAACGGCGATCCGTCCACTCACCGCACCCACTCCCAGAACACGCCCCCGTCTTCACCCGTGTAAACATTCGCTGCGCTGGCCGCATGATGACAAACGTAGGCCCACGGCGCGGGTTCCTGTTTTTCGACGATCAGGAATTCGAGGGAGGTGCGGACCTCCTCACGGAGGTCGCGGTCCGCAAGCGTTTGCTCACCCACCAGCCAGTCCAGCAGAAACCGGGCGCACTTGGGATCGGCAGGAACTTCCGGCGTGATTCTGGCGAGCAACACCTGCCTGCCCCTTCGCTTCACCTCCGCCCGGAGGTGCTCACCGTCCGCCGCAACCGGGGCGGGGATGAATTCCGGAGTTCGTGCGGGGCGTGCGTGGTCCATCGGTCGAGGTAAAGTGGAGTGGTGGCTGGTGAAAGGATCATGACTCTCACTGCCTATGCACCCGCGGCTACACCCATTCGCCGGATGCTGGGGGCGCTTGGGTCGAGAATGCCATCCCGCATGCCGGAGTCAATCCACCGCTGTAGCGGCGCTCTGCGAGCGTCGATGCCCGTGAAATGCCAATGCCCTCGCTGTATTGGCGCCTCTATGAATGCCAGTGAACCTCTATTTCAACGGTTCCCCATGGGCGAGGCAGACGCGGGTAGTCACCGTTTTGTCGAGTTGATACGCATGGCAACGGGAAATCCGAAAAAAAACAATGCTGCCCCAGAGAGCAGTAAGGCACATGTTGCGACGGTTCTTTTCGTGCCACTGTCCGCGCTTTCATTTACTCGCGTCACCTCATACTGTTCGTGGTTGATTCTCACTGTCGCGATTTCAGTGGTGTCCCCACTCATGCTCATTCTCCAGAATAGCAAAAATATAAACAGCATTAGAGCGGCCAAGGCTTTCATGAAGCCCTATACAATCAGGCCTGCCACAGTTGAGCAATGGTCTTTCCCTGACCCCGGAGGGGACGCCGGAAATTAGCCGGTGGCGTAAGCCACCGGATCAGATTCCAACCATCCCCGCGCCCAGGCAGGGATGCCGGAATCGCCGCCGCTCGTTACGTGCTAACGACATTATTCGTAGCGCTACGAAAAAGCGCCTTCCCCGCCTACTCGTCATCACCAGGTTTCCCCTCCTCATTATTTTCGATAGGCGCCACTTCGCCCTGCCATTTCAAAAACGCACCATTCCAGGAGTAAGGCAGCTCCGGCGAGGTCCTCAGCCAAGCGTCCGGGACCGATATTGGAGCAACTTTTTTTTCAGCGCCCATTCCCTCGGGCCAGGTATCAAGGCAACGGTGGAATGGACGTTGATCCGGTGGTTCGTTTTCGTTCATGGGGTGATTGGGTAAAGTTCTCGGTGTCGCCTGTGTGGGGATGTCAAAAATGTGCTGTCGTCATTGAAACCGGAAAAGCCGACCTCGAATACGGGCGCAGCGTTTCAATCCCGCTGGTGTCAACCTGCGGCCCCCGCAGCGGTTGGCGCGGTGGGAAGCGGATGCGTTCATTGACTGCCGCCACCCTAGCGGAGACGCTTCGGGCTGTTCAAAAAGCCGTGGGGCTGGTGGCGGACGCTTTTCCCGCACAGGGTCTTCGGGGGTGAGCAGAGGCCGTCATAGGTTTTCTCGTACTCCGCAACGATTCACCGATGGTCCATTCTCATTCTCCTTTTTCAGCAGAATCCAGAAAACCCCTGCCTACCCATGCAGAGCCCTGCACGAGTTTCATAACTCCCTGAATCCGGAAGAAGACTGGGCGCCTAGGTCAGAGCAAGGGTGCAGGGGGTGCGACAGAAATGTCGCCACTCCTTATGCTTCCAGCAACTTGATCTCCTCATTACTCGATCCTACCACTCTTCGTGAACCTCTTGAGCCGGAATCGTTTTAGTTCTGATTTTAGTCCTGGGGACTTTCTGAATCCCGCACCAGGGGGATGCCTTTGCCTCTGTTTCGCCTTTTCGCAAAGCAAGTTGTCGGTGGGCAGCAACAATTCCTTTTTGAGTCAACGACCAATCAAGGTTCTTCATTACAGCAAACCCCAAAGCGCTTAGCTGAATCTCGATTTTACGAATCTCCTCAACATCCAAAAGTGAATACACATTTGGCCACTTTTTAAACTGAGGCAAGCTTTTGGCAACTTCAGCAACCTCATCGCAAATCAGACTCCTAAGGCCCTCCGTGGACCAGTCTTCAATCCGCTTCAAGGCGAACAGACGCAGAATCTGATTCCAAGTCGTATGCACATAAAAGTTTCCATCATACTGCACAATTGGTGTACGGTTAGCGTGGAATCTTGAACGAAGATCACTTAAAAACATTGATGTGAAACGAACGGCATCATCGCCGGATGAAAACTTGCGATCCTCTTCCGACTGTTTCTTTTCAAACCGTTCAATGGTCCGAGTTGACGCTTCCAGCTGCTTTCGAAGCGATATAATTTCATTTTTGGCCTCATCAGACGCCACCCCGTCCGCTCTGACCCAGCCTGTTCTTGGAAACCGATCAATCTGCTGAGTGAGACTTGCTAGCAATTCGCCCGGAATCTGCTCTGCCGTCGTCCAGTATCGACAAAGCTTTTTCTGCACAAGCCCCCGGAACTGATTGAGCTTCCTTCGCACAGCGGGGCTACCTTCACATCGATCATTTGCCAATTTAGAAGTATCCTTATGCAGCAGTCCTAACACCGGAATTCCGTGTTTGACCGCTAATTCGTATTCCCTGTGGGTATAACTTTTCGTATCGTCAGGAGCGATGCTTCCATATTTCCCCGCCACCAAGACCACGTAATAGTCGCATTGAGGAATTAGCCGTTCGATGCAACCCCACGCGTCCTCGTCCGCAGCGGGAAAATACTCCATTCCACATGGAATATGCCCGATGTTAAGGAGTGCGGTAATGACTTTTGAACGCTCTTCCTTGAGGTCTTCATAAGTCGAGCTAACGAAAATTTGGTAACGCTTCTGCATTGTGGTTCCGGGTTTAGAATCTTACAGCACCGAAAAATGGCGGCTTTGGAATCGGCATCCTCGGTGGGGCCGTCGCCCACATCAGTTCAATCTCCTCCGGCGTGAGGCCGTAGGCTTGGTTCACGAGGTCGCTGAGTTCCCGTTCCAGCTTCAAAGCCTCGGCGGCGAGGGTGCGGGCGGGATCGATGGTGCGGGTGTGTTCCTCGCGGAGGGCTTGCAGGCCGGCTGCGGTGAGTGGGAGTTTCTTGCCCCGGATGTTCTTCACTTCGGCAATGAAGCTGTCGGAGTCGAGGGCGGTCAGGTTCTGGAGTTTGTTGGTCGGCTTCTCGATGGCGTATTCCACGCGCAGCCAGTGGATAATTGTGTGTTTGGTTTTCTGCTGGCTCGCTTGAATCTCAATTAGACGGCGAGCGGCGGGCTCGACGGCTTCGCGGACGGTGCTTGTAGGTTCCGCAATAGGTATCTCGGCAACCAGAAAAGCGGCAGGGGTCAAAGCCTCGTCTTTCATGTGTGGCAGATGCCGCCAATTGAACCACCAGCCCAATGGCGAGTTCAAAACAGCCAACAGATACAGATCATCCGTCGGGAGGATGAACGTTTTGTTATTCGAGAACACTCCAGCCGACTCCAGCGCATACGCAGGATGAAACTGGATCTCTTGGTAAATGATTTTCGGCTTCTTGAAAGTTTCCCAGGTCGAGAATGGAGAGAGCTCCCACCAGAAGCGGACAGAATTCTTTCGTGCTGACAATGCTTCCCGATGTTCAGCCATATGCCGGAAGACGCTTGGATAAGTAGCGGCAAACACGGTCTCCGCATCGTCGCTCTTACTCCATGGCCACTCATTTTCACCACTCGAACGCAAGGCGAGTAACCACTCCCCATCCCACTCCGAATGCCACCGCTTCACGTCTTGCCCGCGGAAGTATCGAACAAACAACCGCTCACAATTTGGATCCTCTCGGACTAGACGCTTCTTTTCCGCATCCGGCACGAAGAAGGCAGCATTGCAACCTGTCTTGAGACCATAGATGGGATTCTGACCGACAAATTTGGCGAGAGACGTTCCGGTTCTTTGCAGTCTGGAAAACATATCGGTGACTGCTTTGGATTCCAACTGCCATCCTTCATTCCCAAGATGTCGGATTTCTATGGGCAAGCCTTCCTTCACAATTTGCAAGCTCAGGTCATCGATTCGTAGCTGCTCACGCGGAATTGTGCAAAGCATGGCGGTTGCTGGCTTTTCGGCTGCCGTCGGTTTTTCGATAACGATGATGCAGGGAAAAACGTCGGCGTCCTCGAAGATCTGTTTAGCGTGGCCGAAATCTACCACCGACTTTATCCATGATTTCTCGCTGAAGAAGCGGCGCAGGGGCTCGCCGTAGCTGGCCTTCATCCACTTGTTGGTGACGATGTAAGACATCAGTCCGCTAGATTTCAGCAGCCGCACGCCAAGCTCATAAAAATAGACGTAGAGGTCTGCCTTTCCATGGAAGCTCTGATAGTTCGCTTCCATCCACGGCTTGTAGGGCGTGAGGAGTTCCTGCCGGACATACGGCGGATTTCCTACCACCACATCAAACCCACCCTGCTCGAACACCTCGGGAAACGCGCCCTGCCAATCGAATGCCTTCGGATGGACGGCGGGATCGCTGACGACGCTGTTTCCCTCGCGGATAGTATGATCGAGGCTGGTGAGGGCCTTGCCATAGGCGGCGGTCTTGATCCAGAGGCTGAGCTGGCAGATCTGGATGGCCTCGGCGTTGAGGTCCACGCCGTAGAGGTTGTGCTGGAGGATCTGGCGGTCGGGATCGAAAAGGCTTCGGTCGCCGCGCAGTTCTTCGAGGCGGGCGTTCGACGCATCGTAGTAGGCGTGGAGCTGGTCGAAGGTTTCGATGAGGAAAGCGCCGCTGCCGCACGCGGGATCGAGGATGCGGAGGCTTTTGAGGACTTCCTGCCAGGCTTCCCAGAACTTGATGAGCACCTTGCGCTGCGGTTCGTTGAGCGCGGCAAGGTCGTACACGCTGGGATCTGCCAGAGGCTTGCGCGCGGTGGCGGTGGCGGCGGCTTCCTCGGATTTCCGCAGGGTCTCGAAACGGGTGGCGAGCACGGAGCCCAGCGTCTGCTCCACGATGTAGCGGGTGATGAACGCCGGAGTGTAGAAGGCCCCTTCCTTTTTCCTCCGGGTCTTGGCGTCCTTCTCGGTGGCGGGCAGCTCGCCGCTCTCGATGTCCTGCCGGATGCGCTCCAGGTCGGTGATGGATTGCTCGAAAATGTGCCCGAGGATGTCGACATCGATGACCGGGTGGATTTCCTTCATCTCGTCTGCCTCGACGACGGCGCGGGCGGGGCGGAAATCGTGCGCTGCCAAATCGCGGAAAAGGGCGCAGACTTCGTCAGGGACGATCAGGGAATCCAGTCCCCCGTCGTGGGGGAAGAGGCCGCCGTTGTAGGCGGGGATTTTCAAACCGGTATTGCCCTTGTCCACGGAGCGGAACAGGCCGCGGAAGTTGTCCCAGATGGGTTTCGGGTTGTAGGGATCGCTGTGATCGAAGGCTCCGCGCACGGTTTCCGCCGGGAGCAGGCCGCGATCCTCGCAGAAGGAGCAGAACAGAATCCGGTCCAGCAGCTTTTGTGAGCAGCGGAGGATTTCCTGCGGTGAAACGGCGGGATTTTCCGCGCGGAGAAGACTGAACGCGGTTTGCCGGAGATGGGCGTAGAACGAGTAAAACTTGTTGGTGATCTCACGGCCGACCGACTCGGACTTGCTGAGCAGCAGCTTGAAATGGCATTCGCCGGAGTCCGGCACCACGCGGGCGGCCCCTAGCAGGAAGACGAAGCGCTTGAGCAATCCGGCATCCGTCGCGAGGCGGACGGTTTCGAATCGCTCGTAGGTTTGTTGGTTCGAGCCCTTGTGATAGAGCCGCGTCTCCCGCATGGAGGTGACGATGATCCAATCGCACGGGAGATTGATGGCGTAGCGGTAGCATTGATCGACGGCGGACATTTTTCGCCCGGCGTGTGGACGGTCGAGAGGGTCCGTGGTGCCCTTGCCTTCCAAGGCGACGACGAACTTCGGCTTGTCGATCCCATGGTGGCCCAGAACGGCATCCGCCCACTGGCCGTCCACCTGCACGAGATTTTCGCGGGACATGGTGTAGATGGCCCCGGAGCTGACGGGGCCGGTGTAGCCGAGCAGCGTTCCAAA
>JANODE010000019.1:0-8569 GCA_031412525.1 Akkermansiaceae bacterium
AAAGTCTGAGTCCTCCCGAGACGAGCAACGGGAGAGCAGCCGGAGGCAACTGCGTCGTCGCGAGACGGGGTGGGGAGCAGCCCGAGGCGGACCTGCGGTCCCAAACGAGAGTGAACCCGATTCGGTTTGCAACAACGGCGAGCCTTCGAGCGATTGGCGAAGCCTGCCGCATGAGCGGCAACCGTTTCCTCCCACATCCCTCGTTAACGGGGGAGAAGCGGGTTGTTGGGGATGGTTGGGGTGAGAACGCAGGGAAGGTATCATGTGGACGCGTCGAGATCTGTCCGGGCAGGAATCCGCGTGAGCGGAGCCGGGCAGAAGTCAGAGCCTCCATAGTAGCGATGAAGCGGGATAACGCCCGTGGAGTGAGGGGAGGCAGGAAAGTGGAAAGGCAGAAACCATGAATCGCGAAGAACCCTCCGCGCCAGTTCCCCCGGTCGTGAGTCCGGAGGATAAACAAGCGGAAGAGGACCTGTGGCAGCGCCACAAGGCCGAACGCGGAGTGTGGACCAAGCCGATGCTCGCGGCCCTCGCAAGAGGGTTGAAAGGACTGCCACAGCCGCGATAGCGGCATCATCCTAATGCGAAGCCATCCCGCAGATCGTCCCGTAGGGAGGATAAACAAGTGGTTCAGCCTGATCGACAAGGTCAGCACAGACAGAACCCTTCAACTGGCATGGGAAAAGGTGCGCAGAAACGCCGGGGCCTGTGGCGTGGACGGCATCACGATAGGGCGCTTTGAACAAAACAGCCAAAGCCGGCTGCTCGCTGTTAGAGAGCAACTCAGCAAGGGCACCTATCAACCCAAGCCGGTCAAACGGGTGTGGATTGAAAAACCGGGCAGCGCGGAAAAGCGGCCGTTGGGGATCCCCACGGTCACCGACCGCGTGGTGCAGGCAGCGCTGAGAATGGTCACCCTAGCCCATTTTCGAAAACCGCTTCGCCAAACACAGCTACGGCTTCCGCCCCGGACGCGGTTGTAAAGACGCGCTGCGGCGTGTGGAAGAACTGCTCAAGGCAGGGAGGCAGCACGTCGTGGAAGTGGACATCAAGGGCTACTTCGATGCGATTCCCCATGACCGGCTCATGGCGTTGGTGCGCGAGCACATCGCCGACGGGCGGGTTCTGGGGCTCATCGAGGGGTTGCTCAAACAAGGCGTGATGGAAGGAGTGGAACTGGCCAAAACAGTGGAAGAAATGCCGCAAGACGAATCGCAAGAAGAGTCCCAAGGCACGCCGCAAGGCGGAGTCATTTGCCGGATTGTTGGATGGGGCAGTCAGTCCGGCCATGTCGCTATCGCTCCATTGTCCATTGTTAGCGAACATCTACCTCGATCCGTTGGACTGGCTGATGGCCGGATCAGGTTTTGAAATGGTGCGGTATGCCGACGACATGGTCGTCATCTGCCACCGCCAGGAAGAAGCCGAAGCCGCGCTGGAAAAGCTCCGGGAATGGATGGCCGGAGCCGGACTCACATTGCATCCCGACAAAACCCGCACGGTGGACATGAATCTGGCAGACAGTCATTTCGACTTCCTCGGCTATCGGTTCCAAAGAAGCCGATATGGGAAGATGATGCGACTGGTCCGGCCCAAAAGCCTGCGCAAGCTGCGCGAAACCATCAAACCCCGGACGCGCCGGAATAACGGAAAGAGCATGGAAGCCATCGTGGCGGACCTCAACCGGACACTGCCGGGTTGGTTCGGTTACTTCAAACACGTCAAAGCCAGCCAACTGGGAGAAATCGACGGATGGATCCGCATGAGATTGGGCTCCATCCTGAGAAAGCGGCGCGGACTGGAAGGCCGTGGCTGAGGAAAGGATCACCAACGCTGGCCCAACCGCTACTTCGAGAAGCTCGGGCTCTATTGCCTGCTGGATGCCCGAGAAACTGAATACGCGAGCCTCCGTAACGGAGCAAACTGCTGACTGGAGAGCCGGATGCGGGAGATCCGCCCGTCCGGTTCGGAGGGGGGAGCGGGGCTAGCGCCCCGTTCCTACCTCTATCATGTTTCAAGAGGCCGCCTCGGGGTTACTGGCCGAAAATGTTGCTGACTCCGCCAAGCACCGAGCCTTCGCCTTTTCCGGAGGCATACATGCTGGTGATGCGTTGGGCGAGGCGGGAGAAGGGCATGCTTTGCAGCCAGACGGTGCCGTGGCCTTGCAGGGTGGCGAGGAAAAGGCCTTCACCGCCGAAGACCATGGATTTCAAATTTCCCGATCGCTGGATGTCGTACTGGATGCCCGGGGTGAAGGCGACGAGGCAGCCGGTATCGACGAACAGTTTTTCCCCTTTCAATTCCCTGCGGATGATGGTGCCGCCCGCGTGTACGAAAGCCATGCCATCGCCCTGAAGGCGCTGGAGGATGAAACCCTCGCCACCGAAGAGTCCGGCGCCTAACTTTTTGTTGAAGGCGATCCCGACGCTGGTCCCGAGCGCTGCGCAGAGGAAGGCGTCCTTTTCACAAAGCAGCTCGCCACCGAGGGCGGATAGATCGATCGGCACGACGGTGCCCGGATACGGTGCGGCGAAGGCGACGTGCTTTTTGCCCGCGCCGCGATTGGTGAAGTGCGTCATGAAGATCGATTCGCCGGTGAGCGCGCGTTTGCCCACGGCCATGAGCTTTCCCATGAAACCGGTATCGGGTGTCGAACCGTCGCCCATCTTGGTTTCAAAGGCGATGCCATCCTCCATGTAGTTCATCGAACCTGCCTCGGCGATGACCGTCTCGCCCGGATCCAGCTCGATTTCCACCATCTGGATCGACTCACCGATGATCTTGTAATCGACCTCGTGGGAACGCATGGAACGCGGAGGAGGTCCGCTGGTGGGAAGGGGCGGCGGCACGGCGGCCGTCTTAAAGAGGTCCGGAAATACTTTGGAGGCGGTTTCCCAACCGGCCATGCCGTCAGACCAGACGAGGGTGGAAGCGGTGAGTGTGCCGCCGGTGATCAGCTCGGGGAGGTTTTCATCGGAGGTAGTCGCGGTGCTGCCGGAGGCGGAGTGGTAGTGCCAAGTTTTCATGAAGGACCAACGCTATTCGGAAGGAAAATGAGGGCAAGTGGGAGAATCAGGGGGATTTCCAATTGCGAGTGCGGCGATCGGAGTGCGCGAAACTTCCGCTGGGTATTTCCGCCTCCATCATTTAAGAATCGTTAATCGAATGAGCGATTTCGCCTACATGCTCCTCGCGGGGTTCATTTTCTCAACGCTCGGGATGGGAGCATTCGTGTATGGGAAAAAGCTCGATCTCTGGCAACCTCGGGCGATCGGGGTGGTGCTGATGATTTACCCGTATGTGGTGACGAACTTGTGGCTGCTATGGGGAATCGGCACCGGGTTGCTGGTGCTGCTATGGTTCTATCACAGCGAGTGAAAACACCGGATTTCCCTTGGCAGAACGGCCGTTTTTCTCGCTAGATCGCGCCGCCCATGCCTACCGAAGCGATCCTTTCCACCGTGCGCCAGTTCCTCGGAGTGGACCCCACCGTGCGCATCACCCTCGAGCCGATCAAACGCGGTGCCTCGGGCCGCACGATCGTACGCGTGAAAACGCCGGGCCACGAGCCGTTCATCGGCATCCACTGGAACGAGGAGCGCGAGGACAATTCTCAGTTCGTGCCGGTCGCCCAGTTTCTCAAACAAGCGAAACTCCGCGTGCCGGAAATCATCCATGACCGCTCGCGCTATCGTGTGGCTCTTGTCGAGGATCTCGGTGATGTCGATCTGCTTTCGCTGAAAAGCCGCCCGTTTGACGAACGCCTGCCGTATTACCGCATGGCCTTCGAACAGGTGGATAAATTGTTTTATGCAAAGCCGGCGAAGGATTTCCATCTGATGCCGCCGTTCGATGCGTCGCTCTACCGCTGGGAGCAGAACTATTTTTTCGAATACCTCGTCGAGGAGTTCCTCCAGCTCTATGGCGAGGCCGCTGCGTTGCGAAAAAACCAGGCGCTCATCGATCTATCAGAGCGCCTCGGCACCGTCGCCCGCCACCTGGTGCACCGCGATTTCCAATCGCAGAACCTCATGATCAAGGACGACAAGGTCTGGCTCATCGACTTCCAGGGCCTCCGTCGTGGACGCCAGGAATACGACCTCGCCTCGCTCATTTTCGATCCCTATCTGGACCACTCGGCCGATGAGCGCGAGCAGCTTCTAACACTCTGGGAGGAAATCGCCGACGAGCGTCCGCTGGAAACGCTTTTCCACGAATGCGCCGCCCAACGCCTGATGCAGGCGCTCGGGGCCTTCGGGAACATCGTGAAAAACCGCGGCGACGAATGGTATCGCCCACACATCGCGACTGCCGGACGATTGTTAGGCGAAGTGACGCGCGGTACTCCACTCGAGGGACCGCTCGCTCCGGTCCTGGCGAGGATCTCCCCCTGACGATCAGGCTTGAGAAACCGGCGGCTGCGGCGGATGTTGTTTCAAGTTGGGAAGAGAAATCGAACCGCAGATGAACACGGATTCACGCAGATCATGAAAGAGTTGGATTGCTTGCTTCGCTCATGCAGAGGATGAGCGCTCAATTTCCTACCGCTGTTTTAAAATCAATGGTCATCTGCGCTCATCTGCGGTTCGTTTTCCTCTGCA
Organism: Akkermansiaceae bacterium; assembly: GCA_031412525.1. Classification (GTDB taxonomy): domain Bacteria; phylum Verrucomicrobiota; class Verrucomicrobiia; order Verrucomicrobiales; family Akkermansiaceae; genus Luteolibacter. The sequence goes on from JANODE010000019.1 coordinate 4,602, forward strand.
GGTTCAGGCAAACCCTCATGCGTCCAATTTCACCGTGATTCCCGAATCCAACCTCTCCCCGGAAGAATCTCTACGCGCGAGATTGGAGGAAAATCCTGCGGATTGGAATGCACGACTGCGGATCGCCTGCCTGCTTTACGATCAAGAGGATTTTCCCGCAGCCTCCGCGCTCATCTGGGAGGCCGACCGGATTCCATGCAGTGCCCTGAACCTCGCATCGGCCGCCTGCATTCTGGCCAAGGATCAACCCGGCAAGGCCATCCGCCTGCTCACGGCGATTCTCGAAAACAATCGTAACCTGGCTGCGCAAAACATGGGGATGGCCAACGCGCTCCTCCACCACGGCATGGTTCTTCAAGCGGCACGCTTCTACGGCGCAGCCCTTGTAATCGATCCGGAGCGTGTCAATCTGGAGTTCGAACACTTCTTCATTTGGGCCGACGACGAGCAATTGTTATGGGGAGATTTTAAGGGCCGCCGCTCACAACTCCATGAACTGCCATGGATTACGCGCGATTCGGGAGAAGCTCTGGAACTCACCCGCGATGCCAGTCTGCATTCCACTCCCATCGCAGTCCCCACGGTCGATCAAGTCAGTGTCGGCCCCTCCGCCACCGAGGCACTGCGCGAGAGGCTGATGGAAAATCCTGGCGATTGGGATACCCGCCGGACACTCGCTCAGTTGCTTCACGATCGTGGTGCCCACGGTGAAGCCGCCGTCCTGATCTGGGAATCTGATCCAATCCCGAGCACCGACCTCGACATTGCATTTGCCACTCGGGTCCTGGCGAGGGGCAAGCCCCGCAACGCCATCCGCCTGCTCACCGCCGTATCCGAACAAAACCGGGGAAAGGCCGTGCCAAACATGGCCATGGCCGATGCTCTGCTCCACCACGGCTTGGTTCTCGAAGCGGCGCGATTTTATGGTGCGGCCCTTGATGCCAATCCCAATTTGGTCAACCCGGACCTCGAACACTTCCTCCTCTGGACCGACGACGCAAACTCGCTATGGGAAAATTTCCTGAAAATCCGTCCTCCGCTCGGGATCTTTCCATGGGCCCAGAGTGACCCGACGTTGGATTTTGGTGCCGATTTTTCAACACCGCCCATCTTGCTCTCCGAGCTCAGGCAGGTCCCGGGTGAAAATCTCACGAATCCTCTCTATCAGCAGTTGGCGGGCAGCAACGCCAGGATCACCCCACCTCCCGCCGTCACATTTCCTGCTGCCAGAGTGGCTAACGGCAAGGAGGCAACTGCGGGAGCAGCAGAGGAAGAGAAATCGAAGGTCGAGGCACTGGCCAAACAACAAAGGGAGCAGGAAGAGCGTGCCACCGCTGCTGCAAAACGGCTAGCTGATGAACAGTCTGCGGCGGAAGCGAAGGCAGCATCTCTATTTGCTGAGGCCGAAGAAAGCGCCAGGGCATTGATTGAACAGGCACGCCAGGACGCGACGACCGAGGTTGCGGCCATCCGTGCGAAAGCCCAGGAAGAACTCCAGGCTGCGATTGAACAAGCACGCCAGAATACTGAACAGGAAATGGCAGTGCTCCGGGCCAAGGCCCGCGAGGAGGCGGAGGCTGCGGCGGAGAACGCCCGCAAAGAGGCGGAGATCCACGCCGCTTTGATCCGTGCCCAAGCGGAAGAGGCCGCCGCCCAGGCCGAAGCTGCCGCAAAATTGCGCGCCGAGGAGAATGCCCGGGCGATCGCTTTGGCCAAACAGCGGGCCGAGGAGGAAGAACGTTCGATTGCTAATGCCAAACGCCTCGCTGAGGAACAAGCCAGTGCCGCCGCCGAACAAGCTGCCGCTGCAAAAGCCGCTGCTGACCAAGCCCGCCGTGAGGCGGATTTCGAAGTCGCCGCCATGCGCGCGAAAGCCCAGGAGGAACTCAAGGCCTCACTCGACCAGGAGCGCCAGAAATCCGAACAGGAATTGGCAGACCTCCGAGCGAAGGCGCGCGAAAAGGCAGAATCCGAAGCTGCTTTGATCCGGACCAAAGCCGAAGAAGATGCCCAAGCCGCGGAAAAATCCCGTCTGGAGGCCATTGCCCAAGCCGAAACTGCCGCGAAAAGGCTCGCCGACGAGAACGCTCGGGCGCTCGCTTTGGCCAAACAGCGGGCCGACGAGGAAGAACGCTCCTCAGCGGTGGCCAGACGGCTGGCTGAAGAACAGGCCAGAGCCGCCGCTGAAAAAATTCGCGAGGAGGCGACCGTCGAAGTTTTGGCCCTACGCGCAAAAGCCCAGGAGGAACTCGAGGCCTCCATCGAACAGGCACACCGGAAAACCGAAGAGGAACTAACGGCAATTCGTGCAAAGGCCGAAGAGGAGGCAAAAAAAGCAACTGCCGCTGCGGATCAAGCCAGGATGGAAGCAGCCGCCAAAGCCCAAGCTGCCGCCGAAATTTTGGCCCGCGCCGAGGAGGAAGCTCAAGCCGCCGCCGCCCACAAGGCACGTCTGGAAGCGCTCGCCGAACTGGCCGCTATGAAGGCCCAAGCCCAGGAAGAACTCAGAGCCGCCGCCGAACAAGCACGCCTCAATTCAGAACAGGAGCTGAAGATCCTACGTGCCAAAGCTCGCGAAGAGTCGAAGAAGTTGATGGAGAACGCCCTCAAGGAGGCGACGTCCGAGGTGGGGCCGTTTCCCGGAGAGAACGTTCAGTTAGAAAGCTCCACACTGGAGGACGCACCAGCGGAAGTCCTGGCCAGCGCCCCTGCACCAAGCACCAGCCCGGTTGCTGGATCTCTTGCCGAAGATCAGCCCCGAGCCGCGGAAATCACCCCGATCCGTGAGGAAGGATCAACTGCGAAACGGCGATTGGCTGTGCTGTTCGTCTCGGGTGCGATCGCCATGGGGTGTTGGAAATTCCTGCCGGGCTCGAATGCAGACCGGTTGGTTTTTTCGATAGTCGCTCGAAGTTTCGCCAACCCGCCGCTGATCGTCTCAGGAACCGGCACGCACGAATCGCCCTGGAAACTGAACTCGATGACCGCTGTGCCGAAACCGGACAAGCGCGAGGCTCCAGTGGTCGTTTCGTTAGGCGATGACCTGCAGAACTTCTTCCAATCCTCACCGCCTGCACCGATCGATCTGGCCGTTATCCTAACCAATTTCCAGCGCCTCGGTGCGAAAAAAGCCGCCACCGCCGCCGTGCTCGCCTGGGAGACGCCGGATCCTATCGGCCTGGCCGCGCTGGACAGGGCGCTCGGGAAATTCGATTCGCTCGTCATGGCCGCGCCGCTTTCCCGCGGAGCCGTTTCCTCGGCCATGCCCGCCGCCTTCCGCCGGGCGTCGCTTCCCCTAACGAAAGTGGTGGGCGACACATCCGCGCTGCCTTCTGTGAACCGCATCGCGCTGCCAGGCGTCATCTTCGGCGGGGAAACCGCGGTCGCCGGATTTTCAACGCTGGAGCCCGAGTCATCCGCGGAATTACCTCCGCTCATTGCACGTTGGGAGGACCGCGTGGTGTTCGCTTTCCCGCTGCTCACCGTGCTCCAGCGGAATAATTTTCCGCTAGAAGGCGTGGAAATCCACCTCGGCGAATACATCAAGCTCAGCCCGTCCGGACCCGTCGTCCCACTCGATGACTTCGGCCGCCTCGTCATGCCGATCAAGCCGATGGCCGCCTTCAAGGAAATCTCCGCCGAGGCCCTCATCGATGGTGGCGACGAACTTTTCCCCAAAACCGCGCCCGATCCCGTCATCCTCCGCGACGACCAATCCGCGGCGGAACCCGCCACCCGCGCGTTTTCCAAAAAACTCTCCGCCATGGTCGCCGCCATCGCCTCCGACGAAGGCTTCGCTCGGATCACCGCCTTTCCGCGGCTCACTCTCAACCATGAGTTCGTCGTCCTCAGCATCTTCGTAATCTTGCTCACCGCGCTGTGCGGGCTATCGGATTTCAGCCGTAACATCACCTTCAGCGTGCTCGCCGGGGTTGCTCTATCAGCCCAATGGATCGGAGCCGGGATGG
>JANODE010000020.1:0-7281 GCA_031412525.1 Akkermansiaceae bacterium
GGTGAGTTTCGGGTCGGTATTGGGAGCGCCCGAGGTGGAAGAACCCCAGATCCCCGCGGCCTTCGCCGCGCCGTCGATGGAGAGGGTGGCAACAGTGTCGGTGCCGGAGTAGTTGAGGTTCAGAACAGCGCTGGCATCCGTGCCGATGACGACGCCGGCGGTGTCGGCAAGCGTGGTGTTGGCGGTGCCGTTGCCGAGGCTGAGGGTGCCCGTCGTGACGGTGGTGGCCCCGGTGTAGGTGTTCGCGCCGGTGAGGGACAGGGTGCCGGTGCTAGTTTTGGTGATTGCTCCACTGGCACCGCTAATGATACCGGACAAGGTCGCCGTTCCGACGGTGAGATTGGTACCGCCGAGCTGGATGGACAAGTTTCCGGAGAGGGTTTGGTCGTTGGTGATGGTCAGGCCCACGGTGACCGAGTCATCGTTGTTGAAAATGACGGAGCCGGAGCCGGGCAGTGTGACGTTGCTCAAACTCCTCGCAGCCCGCGCGGAGATGTTCGCGCCGCTCGACACGGTGATCGCATTATTATAGGTCCCAGTAGTACCAAAAACCAGGCTTCCACCGGTGAGAGCGACCGCCGCAGCGGTGGTCAAGGCTCCGGCATTGTTGTTAATGAAGACGCGGCCTGCGCTGATCATCAATTCGTCGTAGGCGTTGGCGCCATTCGTGAGGATCAAATCACCGCCACCGGCCTTGCTCAGGATGCCACCGCCGGCGCCGACGACTCCGCTCAGAGTCTGGCCCACCGAACCCCCATATTGAAACGTCGCTCCAGAAGCGATGGCGAGGGCTCCGGCGTATACATTACTGGTATTACCCAACTTACCGGTGACTTGCAGAGTGCCGCCGCTGACGTTGGTGGCCCCTGTGTAGGTGTTTGCGCCGCCGAGGGTCATCGTGCCGGCACCGGTCTTGATGAGGCCGCTACTGGTGTTGTTGAAGTTTGCCAGCACCCCGGTGACGTTCAAGTCGCTGCCACTGCCGCTGACCGCATCGGCCACATCAAAGGTCGTCCCGGCGTTGGAGAGTGCCATTTGCGAGTTTGTGCCCGTGGTGCTGATCGTCGAAACCGCGCTGCCACCGACGGTGATCGTTCCAAAGAGGCAAAATGACGGGAAGGTTGAGGCTTTCCCGCCGAAGGAAGCAAGCGTGCCACCGTTGAGCTGCACCGGGCCGAGGGAGTTGAACTGGCTGCTGGTGTTTCTGATGGTGCCGCCATTGGCGATCAGCGTCAACGCGATCGTGTTGGAACCGCCGTCGCCCATCACGTCGCTTGCGCCGAAGTTCAGCGTGCCGCCGCTGGCAATCGTCACCGTCCGGCCCGCAGCCTGCGGATTACCGAGCGAACTCACGGTCGGATTTGACCCGACTCGACTGGTGGTTGCGTTCAGCGTGCCGTTATTGATCGTCACGTTCCCGGCGAAGGTGTTGTTGCCGGAAAGCGTCACGGTGTTGGCGGAGAGTTTAGTCAAATCGGCACCCGCCGCTCCTGTAACAGGGCCGCTAATTGTGAAGTTCGTTGCGCCGCCCACTCCGCTGGTTGTTACCAATGCGATCGTTCCGGAAAAGGTCGCATTGGTGCCGCCATCGTTGGATTGCAGCGCGCCGGAACCGCCACCAGTCCCGTTCAGGTCAATGTTCTCCGGGATCGTCATGGTCCCGCCGCCGCCGGCAGTGAGAATCGCGCCGTTGGCCACGATTGTTTTACCTGCAGTGGTGCCGAGCGCGTTGCTGTTGCGCAATTGTATTTGGCCCACATTGATGTTTGTGATACCAGAATAAGTATTGTTGCCGCTGATAATCAACTGACCCGCGCCAATCTTCGTGAGGCTGCCGGAACCTGAAACAGTGCCCGCCCAGAACATAAAACCTCCATTGCTTTGATCCACCGTGCCGCCGCCCGAGTTGAGGGTAATAATACGATTAAAAGCGGGAGCGTCGGCACCCGTGTATCTGAAAATGCCATTGTTGTCGAAAGTGAGTGCGGTGCCAGCACCAAGGGCTGAGTTGCTGCCGTTTGCGACGAGGTCTGTGGCGACACTGAGCGTGCCGCCGTTGATGTTTGTCGCACCCAAGTAGGTGTTCGAGCCGGAGAGTATCAGGGTGCCGGTGCCGGCCTTCGTCAAGCTGGTGCCCGCGCCTGAGAGGACGGAACTGATGGTGTCCGAGGCGTTATTAACGGTGATAGTGGAAGCAGCCGTCAGACTGATAGTGCCGCCCGAGAGGACGATGGCCCCGGAGGCGGAGCCGAAGGTGATGTCTCCTGCAGACACCGTGCCGACGGCGGCGATGGTGCCCGCACCAAGACCGTCAGCGGCGGTGCCGAAGTTGAGGGCATCTGTCGTCGCGTCAGTATTGAGAGTGTTCGTGTTTACGATGGCAGCAGTGCCGATTGAATCGCCCCAAGTCGAGCTTCCAGATGCGTCCCAAGTTCCGCCGGCTGTGCCGAAGCCCGCAGTGGTGGAGTTCTGATCCCAGTAGAGATCGACAGCAGACGCACGCTGCGCGGTGAGATTGAACAGCGCGACGAGCGCTGTGGCGAGGGGGAGAGAGAGGCGGGCGGCGGAGAAGATGCGGCTGGGTTTCATGAGTTTGAATTCTGATTGGTGAGAATTTACGGTTGTAGGAGCGGATTTTTGAGGGGAACGAATTCTCTCTGTTAGACAGGAATCCTTGGGAAACTTGGGTTGGGACTGTCTTTAACCGTGAGGAGATTGGACCTTGAGGAAGGGTTCGTAATCACTCTTTCGAGTGACTCCTGGTAGTTTTTTGTCTCTAGCGCGGTAGGCAGTCTGAGGCATTGCTCAGGACCAAAATCCGTGTCGTCGCCAACGGATCCGTGAGCCGACACCTTGTCTTCAATCCTCTCTTGGGGATGGTTTTTGTTCGCTCTGATATTCAGAAAAAAGCCAGCCAACTGTCATTGCAAGCATCCCGGATTTTCTGAACCGTGTCACTTTCATCATTTTCGAGAGCGCCATCAGGCGTGTAGCTTTGGAGAAGAGTTAGATCGGAGTCGTTTGGTGATTTCCGAGTATTCCAGACCCCGCCGGAGTACTGGATCGCACTCCGGCGGGTATGGAATGTCGTTGAGAAACCCATTAAACAACGACAGAGGGTTATGCGTCAGGCGCGGCGGCGGCGCAGCAGAAGCAAGCTGCCGAGTCCGCCGAGCAGAGCGGCGGCGCTGGGCTCGGGGATGGCGTTTGCGGAAAGCGCGAGGCTGAAATCACCCACCGTTACATCCGCCAAGCCAGGCTGGACGCTGGTGCCGTCGAAGGTAAAGGTGCCAGTGTAGGAACCCGCGCTGTTCGTGAAGAACGTGATGTTGAACAAGTTCGCGGCAGCTCCTGCGGCAAGACCGCTGAAGTTGGCCGCTGAGGTGCCGAATTCCGCAGCGCCGGTCAAACCGTAGCCTCCGGAAAGCGTATCGATGAAGGAATTCACCACCACCCCGTTCTGGATGCTGAATGAGGCTGTGTAGAGGGTGCTGAGCGCCAATCCGGAGCCGAAGTCGAGGGTGTAGGATGGGCCACTGCCTGAGATCGCGGGACCTGCGGATTGGGCCAAATTGGCCGAGGCAAGGTCATAGACCTCTCCAGTCACGCCGACGGTTTGGAAACCATTGGCAGTCGTGGTGTAGTTGTTAAGACCGGTGCCGTCGGAGACGTAGCTGACCAGAACAGAACCGGTCTTGGCACCGGACGAGGTGGTGCTGAGGCCGACGTTGATGGTGCTGGCATTCGCACCGGCGATCACGCCCGTGACGGTGCCGGAACTGGCGTTCACGTCGCCGGTGTTGGTGCCGACCGTGGCGTTGAGCCTTTCCGAGAAGCCGTCGGCAGTGGCGGAGTTGGTGGTGGTCAAGTTTCCTGCCAAGGAACCTCCCACGCGGGTCTTGCCGAGATTCACAGCGGAAGTGCTGCCCGTGGCGAGGCGGTAGAGCTCGAGGTCCACGTTGCCGCCGCCGGTTACTACTTTCTCGTGCAGCGTGGCGCTGAGCGGGTTTGTGATGGTTCCGAAGGTGCCAGTGAGCGTGCCGCCGTGGGTGGCGATGCGGTAAGCTCCGGCTCCGGCACTGCCGTTGCCATCAGCTCCGCTGTTATCGATCAGTTGAAGCGTGCTGCCGGTCAAGGTGAGGTTGCCCGTTACCGCGGTGCGGTCAGAAAGACCTGACGCAGGCGTCGCTCCTGGAGTGCCGAGTTCCGTTTGTAAGGTACCGGTAAGGATCAGATTCCCGGTTTCATTGATCGTGCCGATGCTGTTGCCGGGGGCGAGGATACCCGCAATGGTGACAGACTTGCCGCTTCCGATGTTAATGGTGCCGATCCCCTTGACGGTCTGGCCGCTGCCAAAGCTAAAGGAACTCTTGGCCGTGACGTCGAGCACGGTGCTACTTGACCCCGCATTGCCGACGACAATGATCGCGCTGTTGTCAAAGCTTCCCGATGCCCCGAGTGCCAATGTTCCCGCGGCAACCGTGGTGGCTCCGGTGTAGGTGTTAGCGCCAGTCAAGGTCTGCGTGCCCGCACCGGCCTTGGTGAGGGTCATGCTGCCGTTTCCATTGCCAATATTGCCAGAGTAGCTGGGGGTTGCGAGGCTGCCTGGATTCAGCGTCAGGGCAGTGAGAGTATTGTATCCATTAGCCCCCCCGTTAAACAGCGAGGCGAAATTCTTGTCGCCACTCAGACCGCCCAAGGTAAGGGCAGTCACCGTGGTCTGCAGGCCAGTGGTGGCGCTGCTGCTGGCGATGCTGTTGAGCGTGTCCAGCGTGCTGTTCTGGAGGGCAAGGGCATTCCCCAGTGAGAGAAGGCCGGCGCTGACGGTGGTGGTCCCGGTGTAGGTGTTCGCGCCGGAAAGCGCTAGGGTGCCGGTGCCAGTTTTGGTGATTGCTCCACTGGCACCGCTAATGATACCGGACAAGGTCGCCACTCCGGGGGTTGCACCGCCGCCGACTTGGACGGACAAGGTTCCGGAGAGGGTTTGGTTGTTGGTGATGGCTAGAGTCGAGGTGACCGAGTCATCGTTGTTGAAAATGACGGAGCCGGAACCGGGCAGTGTGACGTTGCTTAAACTCCTCGCCGCCCGCGCGGAGATGTTCGCGCCACTCGACACGGTGATCGCATTATTATAGGTCCCAGTAGTACCAAAAACCAGGCTTCCACCGGTGAGAGCGACCGTCGCAACGCTGGACAAGGCTCCGGCATTGTTATTAATGAAGACGCGGCCTGCGCTGATGTTCAATGTGCCGTAGGCGTTGCCGTTATTCGTGAGGATCAAATCAGCGCCGCCGACCTTGCTCAGGGTGCCACCGCCGAAGCCGACGACTCCGTTCAGAGTCTGCCCCCCCCCCCCATATTGAAACGTCGCTCCAGAAGCGATGGTGAGGGCTGCGCCGTAGGTTCCACTTTGCAAATTGCCGGTGACTTGCAGAGTGCCGGCGTTGACGTTGGTGATACCGGCATAGGTGTTTGCGCCGCCGAGGATCCAGGTGCCGGTGCCGTCCTTGACGACGCCGACGCCGCCACCGTTGGCGCGGATAACGCCGGCGATGGTGTTGTTTCCGGTGCTGGATCCCGTGAGCGTCAGGGTGCGGAACCCGGCTGCGCCGGCAGTAAGGTTGAAGACGCCGTTGCTGAAGACGAGGGCGGCGTTGCTGGCCCCGTCTGCCTGGATAATCGCCCCGCCGGTGCCGCTGCCGCCGGCTCCGATCTGGATCTGGCGGTCGGTGCTGTGACCGGTGCCCGTGTAGACCAGTGTGCCGGAGTTGCCAAAAGAACCCATGGCGATCAAGCCATTACCCGTGGTGGGAGTGCCGACCGCGCTAGCGGCACCATTAACAAGACCGATAGAGTTGATATTGAGTGTGCCGCGTTCAATGGTCGTAGTGCCTGTGTAGGTGCTCAAGCCAGAAAGGGTGACGGTCGCCGCGGCATCGCTTTGAAGATTGAGTTTCATGCCTGTTCCGCTGATCACGCCGGAAAACACTGACGTGCCACCCGCAAGTTGTAAGCGCCCGGAGCCGCCCGTGACATTGCCAGCCCCATTGATACTACCGACCAAATCATCCTGGTTATTGATATCCAAGGTTCCCCCCGCATTTATGGTGAATCCAGCATTATTGGCGAACCTGCCGCCAGCACCCCATCTCAAGGTGCCGCCGCTGTTGATGGTGGCGCTGAGGCCTGAAAGGAGCGAGTCGCCGCTGGAGGTGTTCGCTACCAGTGTGCCTTGGTTGACCGTGATACCGCTAATGGAGTGGGCGGCGCCGTTGCCGAGCGTCATGGTGCCGGAGCCGGTCTTGGTGATGGAGCCGGTGAGGATGCCGCTGAGGTTGAGGGCGGAGCCGACGTTGAAGGTGTTGCTGCCGATGAGGGTGAGGGCGGTGCTGACGGTAGTGGCGCCAGCGCCAACCGTGGTGATACCGCCGCCGCCAGCGAGGGTGATCAAGGTGCCCCCCGAAAGGGTGGCGGTTCCTTCTTCGAAAGTCAGGAGCCGGGCAGTCTGAGAGCCGCTGACTGTGACGGTGAAGGGGTTAACCGCATCCGTGCCGGCGGAGAAGAAGAGATCGTCCACTCCGGTGGTGGTGACATTGGTAGGCGCAGTGACGTCTCCGGCCGGCGTCGTGTTCCAAAAAAGGTCGGTGCCCCATGTGCCGGTAGGCGTGGCACCCGCACCGGGCGTAGTGTCGTTGCTATCCCAGTAGAGATCGGTAGCAGACGCAGACTGCGCGGAGAGATTGAGCAGCGCGACGAGCGCTGTGGCGAAGGGGAGGGAGAGGCGGGCGGCGGAGAAGATGCGGCTGGGTTTCATGAGTTTGGATTCTGACTGGTGAGAATTTACGGTTGTAGGATCGGATTTTATGGGTAGCAAATTTTAGCCGTTAGATAGGAATCCCTGGGAAACTTGGGTTGGGACTGGCTTTAACGGTGAGTAGAGTGATCCTTGAGAAAGGGTGTGTAATCACTCTTTCGAGTGATGACGGGTGGATTTTTTGTTTTCGGCGCGGTAGCCGGTCTGAGGCATGTCTCTTCCTGAACCAGTTCGCTGAGGTCTCAGACCTCGGGCAAATGGACGATGCCGCGGCGCAGGGCCACCGTGACTGCCTCCGTGCGATCGCGCACCTGGAGCTTCGCGAAAATGTTTTTCACATGGGACTTCACCGTCTGCTCGGTGATGCCCAGCGCCGATCCGATTTGCTTGTTCGCTTCTCCCAACACCATCAGCGTGAGGATTTCCCTTTCCCGTTCCGAAAGAATTTCTCCCCGTGCGCGGGAGGC
>JANODE010000021.1:0-4105 GCA_031412525.1 Akkermansiaceae bacterium
GATGGAAAGATCATTAAAGATCGGGCTACCTAGGGTATAAACCGGGACGCCGGGGGTGACCGGATAAAAACCCATCATGGAGAAGACCACCCACGCGGTCATGCCGCCGCCGTCTTCGTCGCCGGGGATGCCGTGGAGATCTGCAGGGAAAAATGTTTCCAGCAGGGTGCGGAGCATCTTCTGGGTTTTCCATGGAGTGCCGACGTGGTTGTAAAGATAGGGCGTGCTGAAGCTGGGTTCGTTGGCCATGACGAACTGGCCGACGAGCGCGGTGGAGTCGGGGAACTTGGCCCAGAACTCGAACTTCGAGCGGGAGATTTGTTTGGTGAAAAGTTCGTCCAGCTTCTTCTCGGTAGCCTTGGGGCCGCCCATCAGGGTGATGAGACCTTGGAAGTCGTGGAGCACGTCCCAGTTGTAGGTGTAGGCGTTGTTTTCCGCGAAGTAGGCGCGTCCGCCTTGGCCGCCGCTCCACTCGGGATCGAAGTCTTTGATCCAATTTCCGTTCTTGTCCTTGGGCCAGACGAAGCCTTTTTCCACGTTGTAAACATTCTTGTAGAAGGCGGCGCGGTTGAGGAAAAGCTTGGAGTCGTCCGGCTTTTTGAGGGCCTTGGCGAGTTGGGCAATGCACCAGTCGTCGTAGGCATTGCCGAGGGTGACGGCGACAGCCTGGCGGTTTTCGAAGCGGTCTACGAGGGGCTCGGTTTCCTTTTCGCCCTCGGCGAGCGACGGGAAGTAACCTTTCTCGTTATAGAAATCATCGAGGGCGCATTTCGGGCCGTTGCGCCATGGCAGCAGGGTGGCTTCTAACGAGTTTTTCCGCAGGCCCTCGTAGGCTTTCGGAAGGTCGAAATCACGAATGCCTTTGGCCCATGCATCGGCGAACCAGGCGGCGGCGTGGTTGCCATTCATGCACGGATTGTCGCCCCAGAGGATGGAGAACGAAGGCATCCAGCCGCTTTGCTCATACATGCGGACGTAGGACTGGATCTGGTCGGCCTCTTTCTTTGGATTGAGAATGGTGTGGAGCGGCTGGAGCGAGCGGAAGTTATCCCAGATCCAGTTGTCGATGTAGAACGGGCGCTCGTCCTTGTGCACTTTTTGGTCGTAGGCGCTGTAGTATTGGCCGTCCTCGGTGATGTTGACCATGCGCTCGTAGGCACGGTAGAGGGAGGTGTAGAAGACGCGCTTTTGGGCATCGGTGCCGCCTTTGACGGCGACTTGTCCGAGCACTTCATTCCAGCGGGATTTCCCTGCGTTTTTCACCGTCTCGAAGTCCCAGGCGGGGATTTCCTTGGTGAGGTTTTTCTTTGCTTGCTCGACGCTGATGAAGGAGAGGCCGTAGCGGAAATCGAGGGTGCCGGTGGCTGCGGTGGCCTTGAGTTTCATCTTTTCGCCGGGTGAAACGATAGTTTTCACCGGTTTGCTGAACTCGCCGTATATATAGGCTTTCATGCCGTGAAATCGCTCTTCACCAGAGACGGCGGATGGGCCCTCGGCTTTGAGTGCGCCGGGCAGGATGTTCTTCAGGTGGAGGGTGGCTTTGTCCTCGGGAAAGGTGAAGCGATAGAAGCCGGCGCGCTCGGTGGCGGTGAACTCGGTGCGGATGCCTGAATCGATGAAGAGGGTCGAGTAGTAGTAAGGAGTCGTCGTTTCCTGATCCCAGAACTGCGGGTCGCTCGTGTCACCGGGCATGATGGAAAACAATTCGCCGTGGCGATGGGAGACGATGGAGAGCGGAAACGAGCTGATCTTGAGATCGATCTGGTCATTCCGAACCGGATAGACGCGGACCATGCTGTTCGGCATGTGGACCAGCGGGCGGGTGGGCACCAGCATGAGCGCGATGCCGCCGATCGTGGGGTCCACGTGTTCGACTTGGGCGTGGAGCGGGGAAATGAGGAGCGCGAGCGCGGCGAGCGGGAGTGCTGAGAATTTCATCATGAAATCGTAGTTGGTTAGATCAAGTCGAGATTTTGAAGCCTTTAGTTCTGTTGAAGCCTGTCCGACAGAGTGCCAGCAGACCAATCATCGAGAAGTTTAGCCATGTCCGCAAAGGCAGCAGATCGACCAGACCGGACAAAATGGCCGCTGGCGCAATTTCCAGCCAGCACGATGCCCGCATCGTCCAACCCGTGCAAAGCCGCAGCCAAGCTACCAGCCCCGAAGTTATCGCCCGCCCCGGTCGAGATCAGCGGGTCCGCACAATAGGGTCCCGGCACAAAAAATGTGCCGCTGGCGCTGGCACACGCGGCTCCATCATTCGGGTGAACGATGACGCGATCCACCGCAATGTGCGAACGCAGGAAGGTCGCGAGTTCCGCCACGGAATCACCGTCCATGCGCCCATGGAACGTGCCCCCGAATACCTCAGCCATTTGCCACGCCTCTTTCAAATTGAAACTCAGGATCGTCTGGCACTGGCGGGTGATTGCCTCCATGCGGGCGATTATTTCCTGACGGTCAGAAAATGGGCGGATTTCGAAATCGGCCAGGTCCATGAAATAGATCACTTTTTTGGCAGGCACACCGAGTTCCGCTAGACGGGCTGCCAGTTTACTCCAGATTTCACCGGCGTGCGGCAGCTTGCCCCAGTTGACCGCGCTGATGAAGTCGGCCTTTTGGAGTTCCGCATCCAATGCGGACTGACCAACGCATTCCAATAGGCGCTCCCAAGTGACTTCTGCACAAGCTGACATATCATTGAGCATGACCTTGCCATCGGTGAACTCGAGAGCGGTGGTCACAGCCGCGCGTCCCAGCGTGTAAAGCCGTTTGGTTTTACCGCCCAATGCCGCTTGAAAAATGGGCAGCACCTCGGACTGGCCCAGCGCACCAATGTACGTGACGTCGATCTCGCCCGAATAGATATCATTCAGGGCGGCGGCAAAAAGCGGGCCGTTGCCACCAAACTTGTCTCCCAAATGCAGCACGGGATAAGAAGCGGCAACTCCTGCCGCCGCAGCCACTTTCGGGCCAAACTCCGCCATTGTAGGCGGTGATTGCAGGCGGACAAAGGTGTCAATGAAACCATCGAAGCCGCACACCCCGGAGAACCGGCGTGACGTGGTTGCGGTTTGCGCCTTAAAGTCGGCGATCACTTGAGCGAGCGATTGAATGTCTCGATAGACGATGGTTGGTGATGTCTGGTGCATAGTGTGTGTTTTGAAAGCGGTTATATGATGAGTCAATGTTTTCGTTAATTTCGCCCGTCCCGGTAACGCTTTCCAACTTGGTTGATAGATTTTCGTTTTAGGGCGATGGCATCCACTTTGATAGCGATCCTAATTCAATGCATGATTCTTCAATGGCCCGCACCGACAGAGTTCGCCGAATCGCCCGTTGGATCATCGGCTCTGGCTCCGTAGAAGCCGAAATAAACGAGGTAGGCATAGCCGACAAAGACGATGGAAAGCGAGGCCCGCACGCCGAAGGCATCCATCAACGCACCCTGGATGAGCGGCATGATCGCGCCGCCGACGATCATCATGACTAACAGCGAACTGCCTTGGCTGGTGTCTTTGCCAAGGCCGCGAATCGAGAGACTGAAGATGTTCGACCACATGATCGAGTTGAACAGGCCGATGCCGATGATCGACCAGAGAGCGAATTCACCTTTCGTGCCCATCGAGAACGCGGTGAGGGCCATCGCAACCAAGGCGAATAGACCGACCATTTTCCCGGGATTCGAGCGGCCGAGCACGAAGAAGGCGAAGCTCATCACCACCATGCCGACGTAGGGAAGGATCGTCATTGGATCGATGAAGTGGCCGTGGGTTAGATTTTCCTTGAAGGTGGCGTTGGCGAAAATCACGGCCGTTGCGCCGATGGCGGCCAGCGCCATGAAGAAGTATTTCCGCGATTGCTGGATGTTGCTGAGGGAGATGGCACCCATCAGGCGTCCGATCATCGTGCCGCCCCAGTAGAACGAGAGAAATTTAGCGGAAGTGTCCTCGGGCATGCCCATCACGCTGGGGTCCATCAGGTAGTTGATGAGAATACTGCCAATCGTCACCTCGCTGCCGACATAGAAGAAGATGGCGATCCAGCCCCAGACGAAATGCTTGTGGCGGAAGACTTTGACGCCGGCTTCGACTTTACCTTCCTG
>JANODE010000022.1:0-19004 GCA_031412525.1 Akkermansiaceae bacterium
TCAATCTATACCTTCCCGTCCAGATAACTGAATGCACCTATCCAAAAAAGCAGAATATGCGCTCCGGGCGACCATCAATCTCGGAATCGCGACCGAAGTCGGCCGGACCACCGTTTCGGGAGCCGAGCTTGCGGAAGCGAATCGCCTGCCGCTTAAATTCGTCGAGCGCATTTTGCAGGAACTCCGCGAGGCCGGACTGGTGGAAACCCACCGTGGAAAATTCGGCGGTTATACCCTCGCGAAGCCTGCTGATCAAATCGGCATCGGCCAACTCGTCCGGCTGATGGATGGGCGTCTGGCCCCGATCTGCTGCGCCAGCGAGAATGCCTATCAGCCCTGCACCTGTCCGGACGAGGATCATTGTGGACTTCGGATGGTGATGATCGATGTTCGTAACGCGATCGCCAACATTTTAGACCGCTACACCGTTGCCCAGGTGGTCGAAGTGACTCTCCGCAAGATGCGGCGGGACGGCATCGTGCCACCCTTCGCCACCGCAGAGGCCATGGCCGCCGCCGGCGCGTCTCTCAAACGAAAAGCCGACCCCGCCGATGGTTTCCTCGCGGGCCTTACCCAACTGGCAACCCATTCTCCGGACCATAATGAAAACTATAACCTCTAAACGCTCCAGTCCGGACGGTGCTCCCACCGACTGGCTGGAAATCGTTCGTAACAATGTGGCCAACCTCCGCTTCGGCTCCGTGCAGATCACCGTCCATGACGGCCGGGTCACACAGATCGAAAGCATCGAGAAGACACGCTTCGTGTCGCCTCGTGAGGAAGGCTCCAGTCAAAAGTAAGTCCTGCTAGGAAATAACGAGCCTCGCGCTCGCAACAACGCTGCAAGAGACCGACCGGACCACCGGAGGAACCAGAAGGCGCGATCCAATCCGGGATATTCCCACATTCCCGGCATACGCGCAATTTCTCATCCTCATGACCGCTCGGTCTCTTGCTGCGTAACAGTCACAATGCCGCAATCCCACCGCACGAGCGGACGGCAACTACAACCTCAAACAAATGCCAACCGGATCACCGGACGCATGTTTCCCATGAAATCACATCAGAACATTGTATTTACCGCCCGGTCATCACACGCACTTCCATCAGCAAAAACCCTCAAGCTGCCTGGTCTCCGCCATGGCAGGTTGTTGCTTCTGGCTTTTGCAATTACGCCCATGACTCTACTCGCTGATGCCGCACCCGCCGACAGCCTGACAGAAAACTTCGACAAACTCTGGAGCTATACCACCCTCTACAAGGACGATCAGAATCCTTACATCGAGGAGTTCAAGCTGCGCGGCCGCTATCAGGGTCAGTATTGGGATGTGGATGCAGATCAGGGAAGCCAGAGCCATTGGGAAGACCGTCGCTCGCGTTTGGGTTTTGATGCGAAACTGTTGGAAAAGAAAGTGGAAGTTCGTGTCGATTTCCAGAGCAACGACGGCTTCGATGATCTCTATGACGGACTGGTGGACGCTTATGTGCGTTGGAAGCCGGAATCGTGGTTGAGCATCACGGCGGGAAAAATGAAACCGCTCATCGGGCAATATGATTTTCTCGAATCCACCAACACTCAGCCGACCTTCGAACGATCGCAGATTTTCAATCAACTCAATGTGAACCGCGCCACCGGGCTGACCTTCGAAGGAACGATTAAAGACTATTCGTGGCGGACAGGTGTATATTCCAACTCCACGCCCAGTAACACGGGCGGCACCGGTGCTTTCGGCGATGGTGAGTTCGGAGACCTCGACGGAGGCACTTCCTATAGTTTGGGTGTCGGATATGATTTCAAAAAACTACTCAAGACTGACAAGGCTGATTTCCGATTGGACTGGATGCAGAGTGATCGCTCGCCAGACGACTTTGTCATGGGTCGCTACGATGACATTTTCGCCACCACCTTCATCGTTAAGCAAGGACCCGCCGCTGTGGTTTTGGAGGGTTTCTATGCCTTGGGTGGTGACGATGACGATACTGACGTCTTTGGTTTCTATATTCAGCCAACCTATGACTTGATACCAAACAGGCTCCAATTGGTGGGCCGCTATTCCTATGCCACCAGTGACGGATCGTTAGGCGTCATCGGCCAGACGCGGTATGAAAAACCAGTCTCTGCCAACAGCGCGCGCGGCGACACCTACCACGCCATATACGGCGGAGCTCAGTATTTCATCTATGGCGACAAGCTAAAACTGATGGCCGGTGCCGAGTGGGCACGCCTCTCTGGCGGCTCCGGCGAATCCTACGATGGTTACACCCTTCTAACTGGAATCAGGCTTTCGTTCTGAGTTCCTTCCGTTTTCCAACATCACTCCTATTCCCCATGAACGCGAAACCCGTATCCGATCCAGTCAATCAAGCCGAATACATCAATATCGGTCAGCTCGCCGCCTACCTCGGCTGGTCGACACGATTCATCGAGGGTCTGGTGCGCGGAGAACATCTGCCAGGACTGGAAATCGAAGGACAGTGGCGTTTCCGCCGCAACGATGTCGTGGACTGGCTCGAACAGAAGATCCAGACCCTGGACGAAGCCCGGGTGACGGAGCTTGAAACCAAAATGGAATCCTCCCTGCTCGCTGACGGCACTTTCCGCACCAATCGCACCGACCGTCTCACCTCCCGGCTTCCTCTCAAGGGAATCGCACTCAATGTGGAAGTGACCACCAAACAGGAAGTCTTGCGTGCAATCACCACACTCGCGGGCGCGACCGGGCTGCTGTTTGATCAGGAGCACCTCTTAGCTTCACTAGTTGATCGCGAGGCGCTTTGCAGCACCGCGATGCCAGGTGGGGTCGCGCTTTGTCATCCCCGGCGTCCCATTCCGTCGATTATTGAACGCCAGTTCCTTTGTTTACTCAGGACTGCCACGCCCATCGATTTCGGCAGCGAGGATGGCGAGGGAACCTCCCTCTTTTTCCTCCTCTGCACGCCGGATGACCGGTCCCACCTCCATGGTCTCGCAAGGTTGGCGCGCATCCTGTCAGGCGGAGCGCTGGCCCCCCTGAAAAGCGCTTCAAACTCGGACGAAATCATCGCCGCACTTGCGG
Source organism: Akkermansiaceae bacterium (assembly GCA_031412525.1). Lineage (GTDB taxonomy): Bacteria > Verrucomicrobiota > Verrucomicrobiia > Verrucomicrobiales > Akkermansiaceae > Luteolibacter. The sequence goes on from JANODE010000022.1 coordinate 3,057, forward strand.
ACGCCGAGTCGAAAATCCAGCACAAGGATTGATCACCGCACTCCCGCAGACGCGTCTTGGCATCATGAAAACAAAAACCTTCGTCACTCTCCTCGGTTCGGCGCTGATGGTGGCAGTTTCCTGCGAGAAAAGGCCGACCGTCACCAACGGTCCCGCAGATGCCACACTGCTCAATGTTTCTTACGACCCCACCCGCGAATTCTACGTCGAAGTGAATGACGTTTTCGCCAGGCAGTGGAAAAAGGACCACGGTCAGAACCTCGTGATCAACCAGTCCCACGGCGGCTCGGGGAAACAGGCCAGATCTGTCATCGATGGGATCGAGGCCGACGTGGTGACCCTCGCCCTTTCCCTCGACATCGACATGATCCACCAGGAGCGCGATCTCGTGCCTGCGGACTGGCAGACGAGGCTGCCTAACAACAGTAGTCCCTATACTTCTACGATCGTCTTTGTTGTTAGAAAAGGCAACCCGAAGGCCATTAAGGATTGGGATGATCTTGTGACCCCAGGCGTTCAGGTTATCACCCCCAATCCCAAGACCGGCGGGGCTCCACGCTGGTGCTACCTGGCCGGCTGGGCGTGGGGCCGCAGGGAATTCCAGGGGGACGAGACGAAGGTCCAGGATTTCATCAAACGCCTCTACAGAAACGTCCCCGTCCTCGACAGCGGCGCCCGGGGATCCACCACCACGTTTGCGCAGCGGGGCATCGGCGATGTGCTTCTTTCCTGGGAGAACGAAGCACACCTGATCGAGAAGGAATTCCCCGGCAAGACCCAGATCGTCTATCCGTCCATCAGCATCCTCGCCGAGCCATCCGTCGCCGTCGTCGAAAAGAACACCTCGAAAAAGGGCACCTCCGACCTCGCGAAAGCCTATCTCGAATTTCTCTACACGGAGGCCGGCCAGGACCTCGCGGGAAAACATTACTACCGCCCCCGCGATCCCAAGGTCGCGCAGAAATACGCGTCACAATTCCCCGCCATGAAACTCGTGACCATCGACGAGGAATTCGGCGGCTGGAAAAAGGCCCAGCAACTCCATTTCGCCGACGGCGGCATCTTCGACCAGATCTATCAACCGTAATCCCACCATGAAAACCAAGCACATCGTCCCCGCCCTCCTGACCGCCGCGCTCGTGCTGGCCAGTTGCGGTAAAAACGAGCCCGCCGCCAAAGGCGAGGCCAAGTCCGTGAAACTGCTCAACGTTTCCTATGACCCGACCCGCGAGTTCTACGTCGAGGTCAATGCCGCCTTCAAAAAGGAACATCTCGCGAAAACCGGGCAGACGGTGGACGTCGAGCAGTCCCATGGCGGGTCCGGCAAGCAGGCCCGCTCAGTGCTCGATGGCCTCGAGGCCGACGTCGTCACGCTCGCCCTCGCGGGTGACATCGACGCCCTGCACACGGGAGGCAAGCTCGTCCCCGCCGATTGGCAGAAAAAGCTCGCAGATAACAGCTCGCCCTACACTTCAACGGTCAATCTCGTGGTCCGCAAGGGGAACCCCAAAGGGATCAAGGACTGGCCGGACCTCGTGAAACCAGGCATCCAGGTGGTGACCGCCAATCCCAAGACTTCCGGCGGTGCCCGATGGAACTACCTCGCCGCATGGGCGTGGGCCCGCAAGGAGTATGGCGGGGATCAGGCGAAGATCCTCGATTACATGACACGCCTCTATCAGAATGTCCCCGTCCTGGACAGCGGCGCTCGCGGCTCCACCACCACCTTCGCGCAACGCGGCATCGGCGACGTGCTCATTTCCTGGGAAAACGAAGCCTACCTGATCGACAAGGAATTCCCCGGCATCACTGAAATCGTCTATCCGTCTATCAGCATCCTCGCCGAGCCCCCCGTTGCCGTCGTCGAGAAAAACACCGAAAAGCACGCCACCACCGAAGTGGCCCGCGCTTATCTGGAATTCCTCTACACCGACGAGGCGCAGAACCTCGCCGGCAAGCACTTCTATCGCCCCCGCAACCAGACCATCGCCGCAAAGTATGTGGACAAACTGCCCGTACTTCCGCTAGTGACCATGGACAAGGATTTCGGCGGCTGGGTGAAAGCCCAAAAGGAGCACTTCGACGACGGCGGCACCTTCGATCAAATTTACAAGGCCAAGTAAAAACCGCCCATTCAACCCTGATCCACCCTTCATGTCCAAACGACGCGTCATTCCCGGCTTTGGCCTGACCATGGGGTTCACGGTGACCTATCTCAGCCTGATCATCTTGATTCCGCTGGCCGCCTTGTTCATCAAGGCGGCCGGCCACGGTTGGGCGGAATGGTGGAACCTGCTGACCTCTCCGCGGGTCATCGCCGCCGCCAAGCTCACTTTCGGTGCCAGCGCCGCCGCCGCCGGAGTGAGCGCGGTGTTAGGCCTGCTGGTGACCTGGGTGCTGGTCCGCTATGAGTTTCCCGGTCGGCGGCTGCTGGACGCGATGGTCGATCTCCCTTTCGCCCTGCCCACCGCCGTCGCCGGCATCACCCTCACCCAGATTTACGCCCCTAACGGCTGGATCGGCCAATACATCGCACAAACCGCATCGTGGGTGCAAACAAACTGGCAGCCGACCGGCTGGATCGGAGAACAGGTCAACGAATGGGCGCAAAAGGGCGCGGCCTACAGTCCGCTGGGCGTCTTCATCGCCCTGACTTTCATCGGATTCCCGTTTGTTGTTAGAACACTGCAACCAGTAATGGAGGACCTCGGCAAGGAAATCGAAGAAGCGGCGGCAACGCTGGGTGCGAACCGCTGGACGACCTTCAGCAGGGTGATTTTCCCCCTTCTGGTGCCCGCCCTGATCACTGGCTTCACGCTCGCCTTCGCCCGCGCCATCGGCGAATACGGTTCGGTCATTTTCATTTCAGGAAATCTTCCCATGAAGACCGAGATCCTGCCCCTGCTGATTGTGGCCCAACTCGAGCAGTTCAAATATGAAGCCGCCGCCGTAATCGCCGCCGCGATGTTGATCGTTTCCTTCGCCCTGCTTTTCCTCATCAATCTCCTCCAGCGCCGGCTCGACTGGCAGCACCGCTGATCTCATGGCCTACCGCCCTTCGACCACCGAATCTCCGCTCGTCCGACTGCTGCTCATCGGTTGCGCCGTCCTCGTCCTGACCTTGTTCCTGTTACTTCCGTTAGGTGCCGTCTTCGCGGAGGCACTGCGCCGCGGCTGGGAAGTTTTCCTCGCCTCGCTGCACGATGAGGTCGCACTCTCCGCCATCAAGCTGACTCTGCTGGCCGCTGCCATTTCCGTGCCGCTCAATACCCTGTTTGGACTCGCCGCGGCCTGGCTGGTGACAAAATATCGATTCAAAGGCCGCGCATTCCTGTTATCCCTCATCGATCTGCCATTTGCCGTATCGCCCGTGATCGCCGGCCTCGTCTGGGTGATGATTTTCGGTTCCAAGGGCTGGTTCCCTCCGGCTGCCATGGTCGATTTTTTCGCGCCCGCCGCGCAGTTCACCGCATGGGCCGCCGAGTACCGGGGATTCAATTGGCTGTTCTCGGATCTCTCGGTCTGGCTCGCCAATCCGAAGATCATCTTCGCCTTTCCCGGCATCGTGATCGCCACCGTTTTCGTCACCTTTCCCTTCGTCGCCCGCGAGCTGATTCCGCTGATGGAATCGCAGGGCAGCGATCAGGAGGAGGCCGCCGTCACGCTCGGCGCACGGGGCTGGCAGGTTTTCCTCCGGGTCACCCTTCCTAACATCAAGTGGGGGCTTCTCTACGGCGTGCTGCTTTGCAACGCCCGCGCCATGGGTGAATTCGGTGCCGTTTCCGTCGTCTCCGGCCACATCCGCGGGAAAACCAATACGCTGCCACTCCACATCGAGGTGCTCTACAACGAATACCAGTTCAGCGCCGCCTTCGCCTGCGCGACCTTGCTCGCCTTCCTCGCTCTCGTCACTCTCGGCATGAAGAGCGTCGTCGAGCATTTCACCGGCCATGCCGCATCCGGCCACAAATAATCCGTTTCCCATGTCGATATCGATTCAATCCATCAACAAGACGTTCGGCAGCTACGCCGCGCTTGAAAACGTTTCCCTGGAAGTGCCCGACGGCTCGCTGACCGCGTTGTTAGGACCGTCTGGGTCTGGTAAAACGACACTCCTGCGCATCGTCGCCGGGCTCGAATTCGCCGATCCGGGAAATGGAAAAATCAAGTTCCACGGCGAGGACGTGGGTGACATCCCGGCCGGCAAGCGCGGCGTCGGGTTTGTGTTTCAACACTACGCGTTGTTCAAACACATGACCATCGCCGAGAACATCGCGTTCGGCCTAACAGTCCTTCCGCGCTCCGCCAGACCCGCAAAGAATGAAATCCATGACCGTGTGTTCGAGCTGCTCAAACTGGTGAAACTCGAAGGACTCGACAAGCGCCGCCCGCACGAACTTTCCGGTGGCCAGCGCCAGCGCGTCGCACTCGCCCGCGCACTTGCCATCCGTCCAAAGGTGCTTCTGTTGGACGAGCCCTTCGGCGCGCTCGACGCTCAGGTCCGCAAAGGCCTGCGCCGCTGGCTGCGACAGTTCCATGATGAAATTGGTCTAACCACCTTGTTTGTCACCCACGACCAGGAGGAGGCCCTCGAACTGGCCGATCAGGTCGTCGTCATGCGCAACGCCCGTGTCGAACAGGTGGGCAAACCCCAGTTCATTTACGACAAGCCACGCAGCCCGTTTGTTTACGAGTTCCTGGGCAACGTGAACAAACTCACCGACACCAGCGGCGAGACCATCTACGTCCGTCCGCACGAGGTGGAAGTGCTCTTCGCCGCCGAACAAGATCCCCTCACGGATCGCATCGGCCGCGTGCAGCATTTGTTTTCTGCCGGCCCCATCGCCACGCTAACTGTGCGCCTTGATGACGGTCAGTTCCTTGATGTCGAACTCTCACGCAAGCAGCTCGACGACCTTGGCCTCAGCGTCGGCGATGAAGTCGCAGTGCGGGCAAAACCTGAAAACGAAGTGCAGTTCTGATCCTTGAGTTCAATTCTGGTTTACGACGTCAGATTGCCTCATGAGATTCTTGTTTGGGGTTGCGGTGTGCGATTAGAGTTTTGCCATGCTGTGACATGATTGGAATCAAGGTTTTGTGCACTGACATTTCACCTATCTTGAGGTGCTGTCCTATCATTCCCCAGAACTTGAACTCCCTTCTTCTTCCTCTTCGGCCTCGTCGGCAGGCCCACCGTAGCCGATGACCTCGACGGTGATAATCGAGAGAGCCTCGGCGAGGTCAGTTGTTTCCGACTGGTCTGCGGATTTCGGCTGACCTCCAGTGGTGGTGGCCGCGGTTGCGGCGGTGCTGTTGGATGCCGTTGTCAGCCCGCCAATGTTTGCACTAACGGACACCGGGGCAGGAGTTCCCACACTGGCTCCTCCGACGGAGATGTTGCCTGCGTTGAGCACCTGGTTTGCAGCGATGTTGAGGTTTCCTGAAACTCGGATGCCGGCATCACCGGCATCCACGGTGCCTTCGGGGGCGATGAGGTCAACGTTGCCGGGTTTCACGCCCTTGACAGTTGCCAACACACCGATGCCACCGCCGGTGGCGAGTCCCGCGAGGTCGGTCTGGACTGCGGCGCTCTGGGGATCGATCAGCACGCGGGTAGGCGGCGCGGAGGTGACGGTCTTCGAGGACGAACCGGCGGCGATGTCGCCTTTGGAGGACCAGAGGATTTCATTGCCACCGCGAAGGGTGAAGATCCGGCCGATGCCGATGCTGATGTCGTTGTTGGCGAAAATGGAAATGTTGCCGCCGCTGGCGGTGATGATGCCGGGTGGTGATAGAGGATTGCCGATGGTGGTATTGGCGAGGGCGAGTCCGCCGCCGGGAGCGATGATGTCGATGTTGCCGCCACTGGCAGTGCGAATGTCGCGGCCACGAGCAAAAATCTCACCGGCCCGGGCATCCTTGCCGAAGAGCACTTCAATGGCTTTTTTCGCGGCCTTGTAGTTTCCAGTTTTCGCATAACCGCGGCCACCGTCACGCAGAATCAGATAGAAAACCTCCAGTGCGAGGCGGGATTTTTCCTCAGCGTCCTGCTGTGAGAAATCGAGACCGGGAGCAATCTCCTTCAGGTATTTCCCGCATTGTTCGGTGAGGACATATTTCTCAATGAAGCTGGTAAAATCGAGGCTGCTTTCGGCAAGCGACGTGCTGCCCATGACTCCGGCACCCACCACAAGATTCGCTCCTTCGGATGAAAGCGAGGGATTGCGGGCGTTGCCGACGCTGGTGATGCCGGCACCGGTGCCGTCCGAAAAGCTTGCGCCCGTTCCCAGGTCGAGATTTCGACCGGCGATGACTTGCAGCGTACCGGGGCCGGAAATTTGGATGTCTCCGGGAAGGGCTGGGCTGTCGAGGTTGACCACATTGCCGTTGGAGTTCGCGGCGAGCCGCAGCAGGGAATTTGCGTTGGAAGGGATGATGTCGCGACCGGCGGTGACGATGGAAGTGTCCCCCGCGCGGTTGTTCTGGATGTAGAGCGCGACGTCGGTAATGTCATTGCCGGCGTTGATCTCCGCGAATTTCGGCGAGAAAAGAGTGAGTCCTGAAATGTCTCCGGTGCCAGCAAACAGACGCACCGGCTCAAGGTCATTCCGGTGAAGCAGCCCGGCAGCATGCAGGGTTTGTTTGGTCTGGAGAACGGCGTTGGGGCCGAAAGTGGCACCGGTTTCCACGAACAGTCGGTTGATGAAGTTGAGGAATCCGCCGCGCGACTGGCGGGCCTGGTTGATGTCGTTGCCGACGAGGGAGGCGTAGGCGAATGGCTGGGTGATCCCGGGGATCGCATTTGGATCAGCGTCGGAAAGGTTGATCCGCGAGCTGCCCCAAGAAGCGCTCGATCCGTTGAAGCTGACGAAGCCATTCCGCTGGAGACCATTGATCGCGCCGCCGGCAAGGAGCTGGATGTTACCGGTGGACGCAGGAGTTAGCGTTAGATTCCCGACGATGTTGATGTCGCCGCTGAACGAAGCGGCTTCAAGAGTCGGCGGCAACAGCGCGAGTACCGTGCGAAACGATTCCACGCTGGTTTCCGCAAGCCGCAGCCAAGGCTGATAGAACGAGGAGGTAACGGGGTTCGTGCGCAGCAACTGCTGGCGGTCCACCCAGGCGAAGAGCAGCGGCGTGGGAGTACCCGCACCGGCGGACGGCAGGGTGGCGGACTGGCGCAGCGTTAGATTTCCGCCCACGGATGTGACATTGACTCCGCTTTCGGGTCCATAGGTGCTGAAATAAGATTTCTGCCAGAAGGTATTGTTGATGCCGGGAGGAAGAAGGAACGGATTGGCGACCGGCCCTAACAAAACATCGCCGAGTGCGGTGACCTCGAAGTTTCCCTTGCCAAGAAACAGCGTGGTGGGCAGCCAGGTGGATTCGTTGAAGGTGTTGGCAGAGCCGGTCAACTGGGTGACCGATGGCGAGCGGGTGGAGTTGGTGGTGATGCTTCCGCCCGCGGTGAGTTCGCCATGGCCACGCTCAACGTAATAGACTCCCGCATCGATGTTGTTGCCGGCGCGGACGATGAGGTTTCCGCCGCCGAGTTCGAGCAGGTTGGCGCGGTTCGGGAGGCCTTTGGTCATGCGGGCGTTGGTGGGGATGACGGCATCGACGTTGGTGACATTGCGACCGGCGGCCAGCGTGAGGTCACCACCGCCGAGGGCGCCGATGCCTTGGAAAAAATTGCTGAAATCGACCCACCAGGTGGTTGATGCCGTGTCACCGAAGCGCGCGGTGCCGAACTGTCCGGTGACAGGATCGATGTAGCCCCGGCGGTTCAGCCAATTGTTAGGAAGCTGGCGCTGAGAATCCGCGATGATGACGTTCTGGTTGTTGCGGGTGATATGTTCGATGTCCAGGCCGGCGGTGATCGAAACGTTTCCACCCGCCACGGAGTACTGCGGGACATGCGCGGGATTCTGTTGGATCGCACCAAGAGTGACATTGCTGCCGGTCTGATCGAGAATGGGCACATCAAAAGTGCCCCCAAGCGTCGCGTCGGCCACGCGCGTGCCAGCGGTGTAGATGGTGGCGAAATGGTTGAGAAGCTGGACGTTGCGGCCTGCGTGGATGTCGATATCGCCACTGCCGGTGCGGATGACCTGATAGCGGTTAGTGAGTGCGCCGGCGGTGGTGGCGCTGTTGCCTGGCTGGTTGGTGGAGCCGTTGCTGTTGGAAAAGTTGGTCGTGTTGTTGCGGCCCAGGAGCAGCGATCCGCCGTTCGCCGGCAGCGCTCCCAGAGAGCGGGTGACAGCGTGGTCGGCCGCAGAAAAGTCTGATCCAGAGACGAGGCGGAACGACCATGACTGGCTGTTGACGGGCAGCAGCGGGTTCTGTTCGAGAAGCTGCGAAGTATAAAGGTTGGAGACGAACCCGTCGGTGAGCGCGTTGTTGAAAACCAGGTTTCCGGCGGCGCGGAGGGTGAGGACTCCCGGAGCACTTTTCGGACCGAAACGGAAGCTGGCGAGATTCCAATCCGAGCTGTTCGTCGCCGAGGTGGTGCCAAGCGTTAGATTCCCGGTCAAGTGGACGATTTCCGCGCCCGGAGCGAGCACCAGCGCGGGCTTGAGGCCGCCGTTGTTCGCCAACAGGCGGTTGACCATCGCTGTGTATCCTGCGGTGGTGTTGCCGGCGGAGCCGAAAAAGGATTCGCCGTCAGTGCGGATTTGCGTCTGGACGGTGGTGGTGATAGTTCCACTGGTGGAGGATAAATCATAGATCCGGAAACCTTCCAACAGAATGCCGGATGCGCCCACGATGGTGGCATCGATGGGTTTCACGGCGACATCCGTGCCGACACGCGGTGCGCGGAGATGGAGTTTGCCAGAGAAATTTCCCAAGGCCGCGCTGCCGGCGTCCTTGGCGGAAACGGATAGATCCAGAATCGATCCGGCCTGGAGGTCAAGCGTGCCGGTCCCGGCGACGCCCTGCCGCTGGGCTCCTGCTTCCAGGGTAATGGCACCGCCCTTGCCCGCAGCGGAGAAATCGGTGGCCGCGACGGTCAGCGCAGAACCACTACCAGTTGTTAGAGATCCGTGTGCTACCAACCGGATGGAGCCACCGGTGTTGCCTGAGGCATCGACGGTGCCGGTGACCGAGATGTCTCCATTGTCGGCGGACAGGGTGAATTTACGGGCGCTGGAAAGGCCGTTGACAGTGACGCTTCCGTTTCTAACACGGAATTCCTGCGACCCCGTGAAAGAAGCGGAACCAAGGCGCGACGCCAAGCTGCCGAGTGATGGCAGTGAAGCGGTATCGAGCGAAAAATTCGCATTGTTGCCGCCCAGTCCTCCAGCACCTGACAGTTGACCGTCGAGCGTGAAGGTGCCGGATGGCACCCGCACGGAAAGTGAGCCCGCATTGCCGCCACCGCGCTGGGCGGATAGATCGAGCGTGGCGGTGGAGGCAATGCTGATATTGCCGGCATCCGCGGAGAGTTCGATGGCACCGCCAGAGGTGAATTTCGCGATTTTTCCGAACTGCCTGCGGATTCCCGAAACATCGAGGTTTCCGGCCACATCCAGATCACCCGTCGTGGCGTGAAGCGTCAGCACGCCTGCGGGAAGGAGGATTTCGCTGCTGCTGGACAATGAACGCCCTGTTAGTGTTAGCGTGGAACCCGGACCGCCGTCAGTGAGTCCATCTGTGACATTGCCAGTGTCGATGAGCCGGAGCGCACCACCGGCTGTGATGGACCGCACGGCACCTGCGTTTCCAGTGATCCGGGGGGTATCGATTGTAAGCGCAGACTGGGTGGAAAGCGCGCCGGTGCCGATGCCGGTAACTCCGCGGCTGGCGGAAATTTTCACCGCGGAAAATTGATCGATTGCCAGTGGATTGACACCGAGGGTCAAGGTCTTGGCGGAGATTTCCAGCGTCCCGGATGCGGTGGCAGGGGTGGTCGCAGCACTGGAGTTGGGATTCCGGAGGGTCAGGTTTCCGGCTACGATGCGGGCGGGTTCATCGCCCTGGCCAAAGCCCAGAAGCTGACCGGAACTGAGTGTTAGGTCCAGAGCGCTGTTTCCGAACTGGCCCTGTCCGTAGAGATCGATGGAGGAATAACTGAGGAATCCGATATCGGCCGCACTGCGGAGGTTTTCCAGAATCGTGTCAGTTAGGACAAGGCTGCCAGCGGTGGGAGTGACGGTGGACGAACCTAACAAAATACTGACACGGCCGGCCCCGAAAGTGTAGGCATCCGCGGTGAGGACTGCTTCCGGGCTGAGCGAAAGGCCTGCGGACGAGTCCAGGATGATGCTCCCCCCTTGAATCTCTGCACCGGCGCGAACGATAAGGGAGGCGGTGGAAGTGGCTGTGGTCCCCGAACGCAGAGTGGCTGCCATGGGGTCCACAGCCACGCGGAGCAGAGATCCGTTGCCGGTGAACACCAGTGTTTCCGCCAGTGCCGTCGGTTTACCGGTGGAGGCAATTTGCGCATCGGCGGCGATCAGCAGGTCACCCTTGCTGGCCAACGTCAGGTCTCCCGCGGATAATGTCGCGCCGGCGTTGTCTACGGTGATCTTCGAACTGCGCACGTCCACGTTCGTCGCTCCATTGGTGCGGGTCCGGACACCGCCGATGAGAAGGCTTTGGGCCCCGAATGCGTTCAGCGCAGCCGACTGAAGCGTGATGGTGCCGGGTGTTGCCGCGCCGCCGTTGGTAATGAAGGTGTCGAGCTGGGTGCTGATGTCGATGAACGAGCCGCGCCCGCCGCTGACGGACGCCGAGCTAACTGAACCTAGCAGGTTCATCGAACCGCCCGCCTGGAACCGGAGGTAACCGGAATCAGTCGGAAGGACCGGGACCGGGGCGTTGAGCCGGGCGGCGCTGGCCTTGAGGAAGGAGTTGGCGAGGAAATCGGTGTATTGGGCACGGTTGCGCACCACCTTGGCCGATGCGACTTCATAACGGGTGGCAAAGGCGGGCAGGGTCCGGGTGTCGTTGAGCGAGTTGTAGCAGAATCCGGAGACAATGCTTGCACCGTCGGCGCGGTTGAAGGAACCGAAACCACTCACGGTGGTGGGGCTGACCAGGACCGCTCCCGGTAGCAGGGCGTAGCGGGCGGGCAGCAGGGTGTAATAACCCGCTGCCAGACTGCTGCTTCCTTCCAGATAGATGCGGTCTCCGGCTTTGAGGCCGCTGCTGGTGTAGCCGGATGCATCGTCAATCAGGTTCGCATCGCTGGCTGAGTTGTTATAGGGCGCATAAGGTGCAAAATTGGACCCATAGTCCGGAAGGACCGCAAAACTTCTGTCAGTGAGCAGCACGTCGGTGCGGCCAAGCAAACCCGAGGCCCAGCGGTCTGCGTAGAGATCACCACCGCCGCGCAGGTCGATGATTGAGCCGGCGCGCTGATCGATGTTGAAGCCGGAAATGTTCACCACTTTTTGAGGAACACCGCCGCCGGTGATGTCCACTCCGCGCGGGTCGATCCACAAGGTGCCGTCCGGGCTGGTGCCATAGGGAATGACAAGGCCCTTGCCGGTAGTGGGATCCACGGCGGAAACGGAGGTGATGCTGCCGGCGTCCAGCGTTAGATTGCGAGTGACGGGAAAGGGCCTCGTGTTTCCGGTGAACCAATCACGGGGGGCCGCACCAATGCCGTCGTAACCAAGGTTGATGGTGCCGAAAGGTGCGCGCAGCACGCCCTGATGGAGAATGTTGGAGGCATAAATGCCTAACTTCCCACCGGCGGAGAGTGGAACCTTGCTGTCTCCCGATTTTCTCAGTGTGATCGATCCCTGGGTGTTGTTTCCGTCTTTCTGATAGTCGTAGGCGATCAGGATGAATTCGCCGGCCGTCGTCGGATGGATCTGCCCGGCGGTGACGGTGAGATCGCCGGCGATGATGAAGGTTCCATTACCCCGCACGTCGCCGCGAAATGCCGTTAGATCGGCTTTTCCGGTTCCCTGCAGGGTCAGACTGCCGACATCGATCTGCTTTGCCGAGATTTTGAGGGTTCCGGTTCCGTAGGTGGCGGGGATGATGAACGGCAGGTTGTTGGACTGGATCGGGCTCACCTCATCCTGTGGTAGCACGGGTGGCTGGAAGGGAATGCCGACGGTAACCAACCCTGCACGGACGGTTAGATCCGAGGTGTTATAGAGGATGCCGCGGTCTCCGAGCTTCACTTCGCCCCTCGCATCGATCCGCACGGGGCCTCGAAAATCAAGCACTCCGGCGAGATTAAGCGAATCAAAGCCTGAGGTTTTGAAATCGTCCACCGCGAAGAAGCCATGGCCGAAGCCCTCGGTCCCTGCAACGGACTGGCCAATCGGGCTGGTAACCACGGGGGAGGAAAGCGTGGGACCCGACTGGAAAACCGTGAGGGTCACGTCCGAAGGCAACGGAACATCCGCAGGCTGATAGAATCGTCCGGAAGCGACGGAAAGCGTGCCACCCGTGGCCGATCTGCCGCCGGCCTTGCCGATGAGGGTAGCGTCCGAGAAAAGGAACTGGCCGCCGCTCAGGCTGATGGAGCCGCCGTTGCTGTCCACTCTCGCAGGCACGATGCGCGGAATGCGCGGCGGCTCGTTGATTCCGGTGTTAGACGACGGCGGATTGGGATCGAAGGCGGAAACCAGCGATGGATCGAAATCCAGAATTCCGCTGGTGCCCGAAACATCCAGCTTGGCTCCAGCGGCGACGACGATGTTGCCGCTGACGGTGATGGAACCGCCGCCAAGCACGCTGCCGACGCGACGATTGTAAATGTCCGGCATCAGGACCACGGCACCAGTGGCCGAGATCACGCTGTTAGCACCGATGTAGGTGGTCGCGAGCGCTTGATTCACGTCGCCGAACACATTGGTCGAGTTGGTGGCGCCACCAATCCGAACGGTGCCGGCGGGTGCGATGATGGATCCAAGAATCGAGACCGTGCTGCCGGTCACGGAGATGGACGCTTTCGGGTCCAGGCGGATGACTGCTTCTTCTTCAATGACCACATCACCTCGAAATGAAGTGCCTGACGTTGTGTCACTGATGCCGGTTCCTGCCAGATTGAGGCTGACGGCGTTGCGCTCTCCTTGGCCGGGGGCACGGCCGTTTAGCTCCTGGAAATCCCCCAGCACGAGGCGGCCGCCGGGTGGATTCGGATCGACCGCCAGCATCTTCGCGACCGGCCGCACCACGGTTCCAGCAGTGACGGTGATTGCATTGACGCCAACGGCACCGATCCCAGTTAGATCGAAGCGGTTGAAGCCGCCCTTATTGAAAAATCCGGGATCGATGACAAAAACATTTTGATTCGAGTTGCTGCCACCAATTTGAAATCCACCCGCCTGGAGCGAAAGGGATCCGCCTCTGGCTCCGGAAAGTCCTAGCAGGTTTCCATCGAGCACGAGGGACCCGCCGAGGACGGAGTTCACCCTCGGGTCCTTGCCGGCGAGTATCGAAATGGAACCGGCATCGCCGAATTTCCCGGTGCTGTTAGCGGACAGCGTGTAGCCACCTGAGACGTCGATGGTGCTGCCTTCGCGCAGGATGGCATCGAAGGCCTGAATGTTCACGCGGCCGCCATCGCGGCTGACGGGGTTGCCGAGTGACGCCGGATTGCGATCATCGGTGACGATGCCGGCGGTGGAGATTTTCGCATCGCTGCCGAGGGTGAAAACGCCACGACCCGGTTGGAGTTGCGGAGCCTGGGGCACCGGCAGGCCGAGGAGCACCGCGGTGTCATACGGCGACACGTTGAGCGAGTTGATGGAGATGGAGCCGCCGGGTGCCGTGATCGTGCCAAGCACCTCGATGTTGGATGCGGTGAGGGAGATTGAAGCGCCCGGCACGGTGGTGATTTCCGAACCGACGGGCAAGGTGATGGTGCCTTCCTCGTTATTCAGGGTGAAATTCGCGAACCCATTCTGACCAAGAAGATCGGGAGAAAGGAACACCTTGGAACTCCGCTCACCGCCCAGCGCGATTGGATTGCCGTCCTGATCCAGCGAGAAATCCACGACGTCCGGCTGCGTGACTCCGGCCTTGAATACCACGTCCAACGGATCCGGGTAGGTGACCAGAAAGGAGGGAGCGAGATTTACGCGACCGTGGAAACTCAATGACAGGGACGCCGCACGTGGGAGCGTGCTGCTGCCCGAGCTGTTCCGGATCTGATTTTCCCCCGCCACGGTGGTGCCACGGAGCTTGCCGTCCAGCGCTATGGCCGGTGCCGTGATGGAAACCTTCCCGGCATCCGCGCCTTTGGTGTAGCTTTCCTGATAGCGGCTGCCGGACGGGGCGAGCGCGTGGTTGAAAACATTCGCCACGCCCCATTTCCTGTTCGTGATGGTGGAGGTGCCGCTGTAGATGCCGCTGTAAACCTGATCCGGCGTGGCGCTTGCGATGTCGACCAGCCGACCGTTCTGAAAGACCCGGGTGGTGGCGACGGTGGCTCCTTCGAAATTGGTTCATCCTCCGGAAACGTCGATAATCGAACCCTCACGGATGACGGCGGAGCTGCCCGCCTGGATGACGAGATCGCCACCATTGGTGGTGAGCTGCGAGACATCGCGCTGGATCAGGCCGAGGTATCCTGTTAGGTCGGCGAGCGGGGTTCCAACCCACTCACGCCCTTCGTAAACGCCGGTGATGTTCGCATCCACGTTGATCGCCAGGCCACGCAGTTTGCCATCGCGCTGGATGGGTGAGGGCGCGAGCTCCGGGCCGCGCAACTCGAGCTTGAGGATGTTCTGGGTGACCGAGGCCGCGGCATCGGCGGTGCCTGATAGATTGATCTCGGCACCCTTGTCCAGATAGACTTGGCCGCCAGTTGAAACGAAAGTGGCGGAAGGAAGCGTGGGAGATGCGACGAATGCCCAGGAACCGGCAAGGATCGAGGCCTTTGCATTCGGTGCCAGAAGGGTGGAGCCCGTGTCGAGATGCACGGTTTTCCCCTGGATGTTGATCTGGGAACGGAGGGCGAGTTCGGTGCCGGTGGTGGTGGCAGTGCTCTTGGTTTCCGGCAGGATGCGCATGACGCTGTCCTTGCCGAAGGTGATGTTGCCGGTGGAGCGGTTGATGAACTGGTTGCCGGTGCTGGTGTTCGCGGCGTCGAAGCCCGGATTGCCGATGGCGTCGTAGTTGGCGAGAATGTCGATGCGTCCGTTGAGCGCGACAGTGGTGGAGCTTTCGATGGCTCCGAGTTGGTTGATGGTCTTTCCCGTTAGGATGACGCTTGCCCGGGGGATGTCGATAATGCCGCCGTTGGTGACGGAACCGGCATAGGGAGCAAGCGTTGATGCCGGATCAACCACGGCTCCCACATAGACGTCGAGGCCGCGCAGCGAGGGGTCGCTGTTGTTGTGGGCGGTGATTCCCACCTGCAATCCAGCGGCAAGAACCACCTGACCATTGGCCGAGCTGAGTGTGCCGTTGTTCACCACATTGGCACCCGTTAGAAAAATGCGGCCGCCATTTCCATCGGCGCTGACCGGAGTGGTGATGCGCGCACCGGATTGCACGATCACATCGCCCCTCTTGCCGTCGGCTGTTAGCGCCGCCTCCGGAGTGAATGCCGGGGTGCCCTTCGCACCCTGGGGAAGCGCGAGGGCGCTGAAAAGGAACTGCGAGTCCGGGTTATTGAGCAGCCCGGAGGATACCAGATTGGTGTTGATCGGCAGCGAGGAAGCAGTGAAGCCGCGGGCGTTGACCTGCGATGAGCCACCAAAGATGATGCCGTTCTGGTTGATCAGATAGACTTGGCCGTCGGCCTTGATGTTGCCGAGGATCTGTGTCGGATTGCCAGAGGGGTCGGTGATCTTGTTGAAAGCGATCCACTGGGAGGCATTCGCTCCACCTTTGCTCTGATCAAAGGTAAGGGTGGTTTTTTTACCGACGTTGAAGGTCTGCCACTCAAGCAGGGCTTGTTGGGTGGTTTGTTTGATGGTGACTTTGGTCCTGCCGTTTTTGACAGTCTGGACGGGGGCATTGGCGCCGGTCCAC
>JANODE010000023.1:0-85832 GCA_031412525.1 Akkermansiaceae bacterium
AACCGGTGATGCGGCCGTTCCAAGTGTAGCGAGTGCCGTCGGCGGAGAATTCGAGCGGGCAATCCGGCTCGCAAATCAGCCACGGCGACCAAGCGGGCCACTGGCGGAAATCCCGGACGAAGGCGTGGAGCTTGTCGATGGGAGCTGAGATGTGAATGGATTTCTGAAGGTGGAATTGCGGCATGGCAAAGGCGGGTGAGAAATACTGCGGCTGCTTTAACGAGCGGTGCGGCGTTTTGCGAGGGTTTCCCGTGTGATTTCAGATCGAAAAAACTTCACCAGAAGAAATCGGACAAAAAAATCCAAGCGTGCGAAATTTTTCGCCCGGACCATGCTGGCCGCGTGACGGAAATGCGCGAAATCGCGGATCGGGTGCTGTTTGCGGAAACGCTGGAGGAAAAGCTGCGGCTTGGCCCTGCTGCTGTCGCGGACGACGTGCGGGGCCCGGCGATCGCACTGCCGGATGCACCCGGGCGGCCGCAGGAACTGCGGGTGCGCGGCGATGGGGTGCGGGTCGATTTCCCCGGCGTCCACCGTCTCGACGACGACCGCGAGCGCGGGGTGATGCTGCATTTCCTGGCGAACCATGAATTGTTAGCCGCCGAGCTGATGGCGCTGGTTCTGCTGCGGTTTCCTAACGCACCGAAAGAATACCGCGCCGGAGTTTACGCGGCGATGCGCGAGGAACAAGCGCACGCGCTGATGTATGTGCGCCGGATGAAAGAGTGCGGCATCGCGTTCGGGGAGCTGCCGGTGAACGACCATTTCTGGCGGCTCATCGCGCCAATGGAAACACCGCTCGATTTCGTCACGCGGCTAAATCTAACATTCGAACAGGCGAATCTGGATTTTTCCAAACACTACGCCGGATTGTTCCGCCAGGTGGGCGACACGGCGACAGCGGCGGTATTGGAAAAAATCCACCTCGACGAGATCGGCCACGTTGGACACGGCTTGAAATGGTTCCGCCACTGGAAGGAACGGGGCGAGAGCGATTGGCAGGCCTACAAGCGCTGCCTGCATTTCCCCCTAACACCTGCTCGGGCGAAAGGACTCGCTCCGTTCAATCCGGACAGCCGCCGGCTCGCGGGACTGGACGACGATTTCATACGCCATCTTGAAGTCTGCGAGCACTCGCGCGGACGGACACCGGTGGTGCATTGGTTCAATCCAAACGCCGAGTCGCACGCCCGCGCGGCGATGATCGGGAAGCCATGGCGACCGGACAAGACGGCGCTCGCGCTGGAAAACGATCTCGAACTGCTCTTGTTAGGCTGCTGCCGCCGTGACGATGCGGTGCTCTTGCGGCGCGCTCCGTCGATCGACCATCTCACCCGTTTGAAAAACGTCGGCTACGAGCTGCCCGAAATTCTAACAATCGGCACGCCGGCAGGGCGCAAGCTGGGAGGACTGCGGCCGTGGGCGTGGTCGCCCGATGCGGTGGAGCAGCTTCGGCCTTATGCGGACGATGTTTCTCCTAACATGGGCCAGCCGTGGCGCGAGGCCCTGCCACCGGAATGGTTCTCGAAGGAAATCGGTCTGCGCCTTGAACACGCGCTCGGCCCTGTGCCGGAGACCGGTGTGCTGCTCCGCGATACGGACGCGGTTCTAGCAGCGATCAACCGTCATCTTCTAACTGGCCAAGCCCTGCTCAAGGCCCCGATGTCGTACGCCGGCCGCGGCCACCTGCGAGTGAACGCCGCCAGCGATCCGGCGAAAACGGTCGGCTGGATCGAAAACACACTTGCTAGCCACGGTGCCGTCGTGGTGGAACCATGGCTGGACCGCGTGCTCGATTTCTCCGCGCTTTATGAAATGAAGCCCGGCGGTGTTGTTTCGCTCGTCGGCCTCACGCGCATGGAAAACGACGCGGCGGGGCGATTTCTCGGCATCCATGTGAGCCCGAAATGGGGCACGCTGCTAGATCCGGAAATCGCCGTGTTCCTTTTCCGCGAGGCGCGGGTAATGGGGATCTATCAGGAGAACATCCCGCCTCTGATAGAGAATCTGCTCCCGGGATATGTCGGCCCGTTGTGCGTCGATGCGATGGTCCACCGCCGCGCGGATAATACGCTCGCGCTCAAGCCGGTGGTGGAGCTGAACGTGCGCCTGACGATGGGCCGCATCGCCTGGGAATGGATGAAGCGCCGGCCCGGCAGCAGTGGCGGCAGCCTGCGATTACTGCGGCGTCAATCGATGAGTCACGAGGAAATGACCACGCTGGCGGAAGGACCGGGGATTTTCCTGAATGATCCAGCGACGGCAACCACCTTTCTCGCTTACTGGGAGTCGCAATGACTCTGGAAGCAGGGAAATTTCTCTTTGACGCAGGATTTTTCCGGGTGGATCAGTTGATGTCGATGATGATCAACTCCAGCACAAATCACATTGCGAGCTCTCGCTACACGGCTGAGCGTATGCTGGGCTGGTGCGGCCATCGCATGGCCGCCTTCAGGAATTGAGCGGGCGGTTTCCGTAACCTAGGGATTTACATCCTGAGACCGCCCGATCCTTCGAATTTCAAGGAATTCATCTGCACGCTCGTTCCGAGCCTTGGACGTGCTAATTCAAACATTCAACCGAACCAACTATTGTTAGATATTATGAAAACGAATCCATCCAAACTGAACTTCGTCCTGCGTGACGGCAAAGCCATCATCGGTCGCTGGACGCCCGGTAGCGCCATGGAACTTACCATCGGCGATCGCGTCGGGCTGCCACAGGACATCATCCGCGATCATCCGGGATACGGCACTCATGCCGTAGTTTCCCGAGTGGAACTGGACATCAACAGCGGTGCTCGCAACGTCGATCTCGATGTCGAATGCCCGCTTCCCGCCAATCGTCGGCCCTACGTGCTACTTAACTCCAGCCTTGTCTCAGACGCGAATCGTGCGTCGGTCGAGGAAATCGTCAGGGGCAAGCTTGAGCTGCCGGTCCTTGAGTGGGAGGAAAGTTACGAAACCACGCCGGTCATCCGGTTTCATCCGTTCGACAGCCGTCCGGGAGTTTCCATGAGCGAGCTGAATTCTCAACTGCGCAGTCATCTCCACGGATTGCTTGAACCGGCGGTGGTCTAACTCCCAATAGATAAAAACACACCAACCGTCTGGCTCGTCGCGGGCCAGGCGGTTTTTCATTTCTGCGCCGCCTGCCTACAAAAAAACCGCCTCGGCACGGGGCCGGGCGGGTGATAGGGATAATGATCAATCGAGATCCTTCTTTTCCTGCGCCTCTTCGAGGTGCTTCAGAAACGCGTCGGTTTGGGGATAATCGGAGGCGAAAAATCGGTTGTATTCTTTACCTTCGGAATTGAAAAGGATCACTGTTGGAAATCCCTCGATCTTATACTTTTCGGCAAAGGGCTGATTTTTCTCCGCGACTGACTTGTCGCCTTTTGGGAAATCCAGTTCGACGAGGATGAACTTTTTCGAAGCGGCATCGACGAATTCCTTTTTGGAAAAAACATTCTTCCGCATGGCGATGCAGGGCGGGCACCAGTCGGAGCCAGTGAACTCGACGAGCACAGATTTTTTCTCCGCCTTGGCCTTAACGAAGGCCTTCTTGAGATCGGTGGACCAGCCTTCCGGAGTGGTGGCGAAGGCGGTGGAGGTAAGGGCGGCAACGCCGACCGTGACAGAGGCGAGCCAAGTAATTGCTTTCATCATGTGCGTAAGCGTAGCGAGAGAGGGAAATATTCAAAAAAATTTCGCCAGTCCGGGTGCTTTTGTCTAGCGAGGGGCCATGATTCCGCTGCCCCGACTGATCCTCGCCACTCGCAACGCCCACAAAACCGGTGAAATTCGCGCGATGGTGGGAGACCGATTCGAGGTGTTGGACGCGACCAAGTTCCCGGATTTCCCGGAGATCGAGGAAACCGGCACGACATTTTTAGAAAACGCGCGGCTCAAGGCGGAGGGGATTAGCCGCCACGTGGACGGCTGGGTGCTCTCGGATGACTCGGGACTGGAGGTGGACGCGCTGGGGGGAGCGCCGGGAGTGTGGTCGTCGAGCTTCGGAGGAGAAGAGGGGAATCACGGGAAAAACAACGCCCGTCTGCTCGTTGAGATGGCAGGAAAAACCGATCGCAGCGCGCGTTTCCGATGCATGATGGTGCTGGCGCTGAACGGTGTGGAGCAGGCAAATTTCAGCGGAACCGTGGATGGCCGCATCATCGACGCGCTGCGCGGGGTGGGGGGCTTCGGCTACGATCCGATGTTCATTCCGGCCGGCTACGAGGAAACCTTTGCAGAACTCGGTGACGCGGTGAAGAACACGCTCAGTCACCGGTCGCGGGCGTTGGCGCAGGTCATGGAGTTTCTGGCAGGCCGGAAATGTTAAAATAGTTTGCACTTCTTAATAAAATTTGAGATTTTCCGCGCCGTGAAATCTTTCGTTCTCATGCTCGCCGCCCTCGTCCCGCTTTGCGGCGGGTTGGTTTCGTGCGCCAGCCAAGTCAAGGCCAGGCGCCCGGTTTCCTACCATTTTGAGCACGGCCGCACCGCGCTGCTTAAGGACGGCATCGCCTACGCTCCGAAAAACGCGCCCGCCGCCGTGAAACGCGCCATCGCCGCCGGCAACCGACTCCAAGGCATGCCTTATAAATGGGGCGGCGGACACGCCAAGCTCGACGACCGCGGCTACGACTGCTCCGGCAGCGTTTCCTACGTGCTCCGCGAGGCGGGCCTCATCAAAGGCAGCATTCCCTCGCGGGGATATTTCAACTACGGCAAAAAGGGCGAGGGCAAATGGATCACGCTCTATGTCCGTAAAGGCCACGTTTTCATGACCGTCGCCGGCCTCCGCCTCGATACCGGCGGCCCTGGCGGCGAATCCGGCCCACGCTGGAAAACCGCGACCCGCCAAGGCAAGGGGCACGTGATGCGGCATCCGAAGGGGCTGTAAAATCAAACGGCGGCCTCGCCTCCCAGCTCTCTAACTGCCTCCCGCACCATCGGCAGCAGCGCCTGCACTGCGGGTCGTTGACTTCCTCCGTTTGCGCCGAGAAATCCGATTTGCCGCCGCATGGCTGGCCGGGTAATGCGCCGGATCGACCAGCCGTCGGATTGAAGGCCCCACAGCGAGGAGGCGGGAAGGATCGCTGGTCCACCGCCGCCGGTAACCGCATGCAGCGCGGATTCCACCGCCCCCACTTCAAGTGAAAACACCGGCGGGCGTCGGGTTTTGGCCCAGGCGTTCATGATCAGCGTCCGCGTCCCATATCCTGGCGGCGGAACCACCACCGGACGTTGTGCGAGGTCGGCAACTGTGACCGCCGTTCGCCCAGCCAGCGGATCATCGTCCGCGATCACCGCCACCAACTCCTCTGAAAACAACAGATCACCCTTCAGCCCCAGTGAGGTTCCCAGACAGCCGATCCCAACTTCGATCGATCCGTTAGAAAGCGCCCTCGCCATTTCGTCTACCGTCATTTCCAAAACCGTCACCCGGATCTCCGGATGGGCCTGGTGAAACCGCGGCAACGCCAGAGGCAGAAGCCGTTGCGCCAGCGCGGGCAGTGCGGCGACTGATAGAGATCCGCGCTTCAGCCCGCTCAGATCGTCAAGCGAGCGCTTCAACGCATCCATGTCGCCTAAGACCCGCCGCGCGTATTGCAGCACCATTTCACCCGCCGGTGTCAGGCGGCACTCGCGCCGGCTGCGGGTCAGCAGCTCCACGCCCAGCCCGCGTTCGAGCTGCGCGATCTGCTGGGAAAGCGTCGGCTGGGTGAGCCCGATTTCCGCAGCAGCCCGCGTGAATCCCCCGGCCTCTGCCACCGCCCGCAGGTAGCGCAGGTGCCGCAGCTCCACGGAGTCATTTAAGATCGATGGCATCTATGGTTAGCATAGATGACAGCTAAGCAGGACTGGTACCCACCTTGCTTAAATGATGGGGTACACCACCAGCCATGCAAACTCCCCATCTCAGCCGCCGCAGTTTCACCAAATTCGTCGGGGCCGCCGCTGCGGGCCTCGCGCTCCCCTCGCGCGCCCTTGCCGGCGAGCGTGACGACAAGCTCAACATCCTCTGTTGGGAAGGCTATAACAGCGACAACGTGCTCAACCCGTTCCGCGCGCTGCACAAGGGCATCGACCTCAAGGCGGAGTCCGGCACCGATGATCCGAGCATGATCAACAAGCTCCGCGCCGGCGAAATCAAGGTCTGGGACCTGATCAACCTCAACCAGTGCTGGGCCCGCCAGCAAATGTGGGGCGAGAAACTCATCAAGCCGCTCGATAAGGAACGCTTCATGCCCTATCTGGAAAAAATGATGCCCATGTTCTACAACAAGGAAATGGGCATCAACCCGTTCGCCCTGTCACCCGACGGCAAGGAGCTCATCGGTATGATGCAGCGTTTCGGCCCGATGAATTTCGTGGTGAACACCAAAAAAATCTCCAAGAAGCTCGCGGAAGACGAAGGTCTGCCGATGTTCCTCGATCCGAAGATGAAAGGCAAATTCGGCCTGCTCGCCTGGGACAACTGGAACGTCCTGCACATGTGCGTCGCCTCGGGCTTCACTCCTTACAAAACACACACACCCGAGGAGTTGGAGAAATTTAAAACCACCGCCAAGACGCTGTTCACCAACGCCGCCATGGTCAGCGCCGAACCCGCGCAACTCAACCAGGCGCTCGTCAACGGCGAGATCGACGCGATCTTCAGCGGCGGGACCTACACCTGCTCCGTCGCCCGCGCCGAGGGCTACAACGAGGTGCTCCACATTTCCCCGCTCAAGGGTCCGATGAATGGGAAAGGCTCGCTCCAGTGGTTCGAGGTCACCTCCGTGGTCAACAATCCGAATGTCAGCCCGCTGGCGGAAAAATTCCTCGAATACGTGCAGAAGCCGGACATCTGCCACACCGTTGCCATGGCGGACGCATCACACAATCCGGTCACCCAGATGTCCCAGCCGGACGTCTTCGCGAAGTTCAAAAAAGAGGAGCTCAACTGCTTCCAGTGGGACACGCTCGAAGAGGACATGAACCGCAGCGCCGACTACGAGACCATTCCGGACAACGATGTTCTAACGGCCATTTACAACGAGGCCAAGCGTTCGCGCGCCTGAGTTCCCTGCTCCACTCGTTGTTCACGACAGCCCGCTTGCGGCCTGTGCGTCCGTTGATGTCCATTTCCCGTTCGGTCCCATGGTAAATCCCGCTGCCGCTCCCATCCTCGAAGTTTCAGGCGTCACCAAGCGCTTTGATAAATTCACCGCCGTGAATGATGTTGGTTTTCAGATCCACGACGGTGAGTTTTTCACACTGGTAGGACCGAGCGGCAGCGGGAAAACCACGCTGCTCCGCATGCTGGTGGGCATGGAAAAACCGACGTCCGGCGAACTCCGCCTGCGGGGGAAACTCATCAACGATCTTGCCCCTAACAAGCGGCCGACCTGCATGGTGTTCCAATCCCTCGCGCTCTTTCCACACATGACGGTCGGGAAAAACGTCGAGTTTCCCATGATGATCCGCGGCGAGAATGCCAGCGACCGCCGCACCCGCGCCTGGGAATTGCTCAATCTCCTCCATCTCAATCCTAACCGATACTACGACAAGAACGTCACGCAATGTTCCGGTGGCGAACGCCAGCGTGTCGCCCTCGCCCGCGCCCTCGCCTACGATCCCGACATCCTCTTTTTTGACGAACCTCTATCCGCCATCGACGCCCAGCTCCGCAAGGTGCTTCAGAAGGAGCTCAAAGACATCCAGCGCCGGACAGGCAAGACGTTTTGTTATGTTACACACTCGCTAGAAGAGGCCATGGTGATGAGCGACCGCGTCGCCATTCTTCGTGCTGGGGTCATCGAGCAAATCGGCACGCCTGATGATATTTATTCTTCACCCAAGAATGCCTTCGTCGCCGAATTCATGGGTGAGGTGAATTTGCTGTCCATAACCGGCATGGAAAACGGCAAGACCCAATGGGAGGCTGGCCTAAACCGCATCTCCATCAACGTGCCGGAGCCGTTGGAGCCCGGTGTCACCCGGAAGCTTCTCATCCGTCCCGAGTCCTTGCGCTTCCTAACACCCGGCGAAACTGCGGGAAACAGCGTTCCCGTCCGCATCCTCAACGAGTTTTCGCTTGGCTCTCGCATTCAATACCACGTCGAGGTCGTGTCCGGCTGCACGCTCACCGTCGAACGCCTTCGCGAGGAGCGCACCACCGCGACCGAGGCGGTTCTCGGTTGGGAAATCCGCGACAGCCAGGTCCTCGAGTCATGAACCCGCTCCTCAACAAGATGCGTTCGTTAGGCCCGGGCTTCTTCGGCGCACTTTCCTCCGCACCATTCATCCTGCTGATGGTCTTCGGCTTCGTTGCCCCGTTGTTGTGTGTCGTATGGTTCGGCCTGATGCCGCCCAAGACCTTCGAACTCTTCCAAGCGCCCACCTTGGAAAACTACAAGACCATCTTCGGCCAGACGTATTTCAAATCCATCGTCTGGTCGCTCGGCCTTGCCTTCGCCACCGTCGCCATCCTGCTGGTGATCTGCTACCCGCTGGCCTTCGCTCTTGCGAAAATTTTCAGAGGCGGCGCATCCTTTATCACCTACGCCATCGTCACCTCGTTGTTTGTGTCGGAAAACATCCGGCTCTTCGGCTGGGTCATCGGCTTCATGAAAAACGGCGTGGTCGGCGGCACCTTGTTGAGGGTTTTCGAAATCAAGATCGATTCATTGCTTTATAATATCCCCGTCATCATCCTCGGCATGGTCTATGTCTATCTGCCGTTCATGTTGTTTCCTCTGACACTCGGCATCAAGATGGTGCCCGATCAGGTTCGCGAGGCCGCCTTCGACATGGGCGCAAGCCGCTGGCAGGTGTTCCGCAAGATCGACCTGCCGCTCTCCATGCCCGGCGTGCTCATCGGGTCGCTGTTAGTTTTCGTCCTATCCTGCGGCGCGATTTCTGAAGCCAAAATCCTCGGCGGGCAGAAGGTCGTGACCATCGCGTCCGACATCGAGTCCGAGTTCACCTACGCTCAGAACTGGCCGCTTGGCTCCGCACTTTCCACGCTATTCATCGCCCTCACAACCATCGTCGTCTTCCTTGCCCTCGGCCGATTCGACCTGGAGAAACTACTCGGGAAAAAAAGCTCCTAACATGATCGTCACCCGCACCCAGAAAGCCGGATTCAGTCTCTACGCGGGACTGCTGCTGCTGGTGTTCTATTTCCCGATCTTCTGCATCATCGTCGCGTCTCTATCGGAAAAGCGGTTCTTTTCGTTTCCCTATCCGTCGGCCGCGATGACCACCAAGTGGTACAAGGCAGCGCTCGATTCCCCGCAGGTCGCGGACTTCGTCGGCATCAGTTTCCGCATCGCCTCGCTCACCGCGTTTTTCTCCGTGCTCATCGGTTTCTTCTCCGCCCTCGCCTATGCCCGCTACCGCTGGAAAGGCCGCCAGACCTTCCAGCGCCTCGTGCTGCTGCCGTTGTTTTTCCCGCAGTCGGTGTTAGGGCTCGCGCTGCTGATGTGGTATAACTTCGTCGGCATCACGCCCGCGTGGTGGACGGCCGTGATCGCCCACACCGTCTGGATCGCGCCGATCACCACGCTCGTCATTTCAATCCAGGCCTACGGTCTCGATGACTCGCTGGAGGAAGCCGCGCGGGACATGGGGGCCACCCGCTGGCAGATCCTGCGGAAAATCACTTTTCCGCTGCTGCTGCCCGGCATGATCAGCGCCACCTGCTTCGCCATCCTGCTTTCGTGGGGGAATTTCGCTCTATCACTCTTCACCACCGGCGCGGACAGCTCGCTGCCGGAATGGCTCTACGCTCGCATGACCAGCGGCTATCAGCCGATCGTCCCCGCCGTAGGCGTCCTGTCAGTCATTGTCGCCGTCGTTCTGGTGCTCGTGCTGTTCGGCATCGTGAGCTGGACGCATCGCAAACCCCGCACTTCCGCAGCTTCTCACTAACATGTCAGCCTCACTCAAAGATAAATCCGTCATCGTCACCGGTGGCAGCAAAGGCATCGGCAAGGGCATCGCCCGCGTCTTCGCCAGCCACGGGGCGAAGGTCCTCGTCGTCGCCCGCACCGCCGCCGATGGCGAGGCCGCCGTCGCCGAATTCACTGCGGCCGGAGGCACCGCCGCGTTCTGCCAGGCCGATGTCACCCTGCGCGCCGATTGCGAGCGCATGGCGGAAACGGCGGCGGAGTTGTATGGCGGCATCGACGTGCTTTGCGCGAATGCCGGCGCGTTTCCCTCGTTGAAATTTTCCGAAATGACCGAAGACGCGTGGGACGGGATTTTCGCGACCAATGTGAAGAGTATGTTTCTAACGATCCAAGCCTGCCTGCCGTTTCTGAAAAAAAGCTCCGCACCTCGGATCGTCATCACCTCCTCGATCACCGGGCCCACCACCGGTTTCCCCGGCTGGTCGCACTACGGCGCGACGAAGGCCGCGCAGCTCGGTTTCCTCCGGACCGCTGCCATCGAGTTTGCAAAGGACAACATCACCATCAACGCGGTGCTCCCGGGCAACATCATCACCGAGGCCCTCGTGGACATGGGCCCGGAATACCTCGAGGCCACCGCCGCCTCGATTCCGTTAGGCAAGCTCGGCACCGTCGATGACATCGGCCACGCCGCCGCCTTCCTCGCCTCCTCCGAGGCCGGCTACATCACCGGCCACTCGCTCGTCGTCGATGGTGGTCAGATCCTGCCTGAATCCCCAGCCGCCCTCTCCTGATGAACACGAACTGGCGCCACGCCTATCGTTCGTTTTACTACGAGACGATGCCCGACGACCTGCCGGATATCGTGCTCGATCCCGCAACCACCGCCCTGCTCGTCATCGACCTCCAGGTCTGCTATCTCCCGGAAACACCCGACGCGGACACCGCCGATTGGAACCGCTGGGAACCCTTCCGCACCCGTCTCGCCGGCACCGTCCTTCCTAACACCCAGCGTCTGCTCGAAAAATTCCGCGCCATCCGCAGCGAGGTCATCTTCGCCCGCATCGCCTGCCTCACGGAAAACGGCCGCGACCGCTCGCTTAGCCACGCCCGTCCCGGATTCAATAACCTGCTGCTCCCGCTCAACTCCGCCGATTCGCAGATCCTCCCGCAGGTCGCCCCATTGCCGGAGGAAATCGTCATCACCAAGACCACCGACAGCGCCCTAACTGGAACCAGCCTGCGCCTGTTGCTCGCCAATCTCGGCATCCGCAACGTCGTCGTCTGCGGCATTTTTACCGATCAGTGCGTCGCCAGCACCGTCCGCTCCCTTGCGGATGAAAGTTTCAACGTCATCGTCGTGGATGACGCCTGCGCCGCCGCCACCGACGAGCTCCACCGCCACGAGCTGACCATCATCAACAACATCTACTGCCAGGTCCTCACCTGCGGGGAAACTCTAACCGCCATTTCATAAATCCATGTCACCACTCATCTCATCCCTCGTCCATGCGGACAAAGCCACCGTCCTTGCGGATTCCGCCAAGTATTGGAATCCCGACAAGGTCCATGCCTGGCACGCTCGCGGTGTCGATCTCGTGATCGGCCGCCGCGAAGGCTATAACCTCTACGACATGGACGGTCACCGCCTGATTGACCTCCATCTCAACGGCGGCACCTACAACCTTGGCCACCGCAATCCGGAAGTCATCGCCGAGCTCAAGGAGGCGCTTGACCATTTTGACATGGGAAACCACCACTTTCCCGCCATCGGCCGCGCCGCGCTGGCCAAGGCGCTGGTGGAATGTTCACCACCTAACATGCGCTACGCCATTTTCTCCAGTGGCGGCGGCGAAGCCATCGACATCGCGCTCAAGTGCGCCCGCTACGGCACCAAGCGCAAAAAAATCGTTTCCATCCTCCACGCCTATCACGGCCACACCGGTCTCGCCCTCGGCACCGCCGCGGACCGCTACGCGAAACAATTCCTCAGCGAAGGCGCGCCGTCGGAATTTGTCAAAGTCCCCTTCAACAACATCGAGGCCATGGAGGCCGCGCTTGCGTTAGGAGATGCCGCCTGCGTCATCATGGAGACGATTCCCGCCACCTACGGATTTCCCATTCCGGACGACGGCTACCTTCCCGCCGTCAAGGCGCTCTGTGAGAAATACGGAACGCTCTACATCGCCGACGAAGTCCAGACCGGCCTCATGCGCTGCGGCGATGGCAATCTCTGGGGCATCACCGGCTACGGCGTCACTCCGGACATCATCGTCACCGGCAAGGGACTCAGCGGCGGAATCTATCCGATCGGTGCCGTCATCGTGAATGAACAAGCCGGCGGCTGGCTAACGGAAGATGGCTGGGGCCATATCTCCACCTTCGGCGGCGCGGAACTCGGATGTGTCGCCGCGTTGAAGACTTTGGAAATCACCCAACGCCCGGAAACTGTTTCCAACGTCGATCAAGTTGCCGCCATCCTGCGCGCCGGACTCGACGACATCCGCGCCCGCTACGACGGCTTCTTCACCGGCATCCGCCAGCGCGGCGTCATCTTCGGTCTCGAGTTCAACACCCATCCACAGGGAGCCAAGCAGGTCATGCGCGAACTCTATCCAAATGGCATCTGGGCGATTTTCTCCCAGCTCGACCCGCGCGTGCTTCAGTTCAAACCCGGTCTCCTCCTCACCGCCGCCGATTGCGAGGAAATCCTCACCCGCACCGCCGCTGGCATCGCCGCCGCCGCGGTTGCCTCCACCGTCTCTGCTTGAAAAGATGCCCGCCGCCAAACCCATCACGCCCGCAGAATTCACCGCGCTTTCCACGCGGCACCAGCTCCGTCGTGTCGAGCAGCTTGCCCGCCAGGCGCTGCCGCTCTACGGCCTGCCGCCGGACTCGCAGGTGAAGCTGCTCAATTATTCCGAAAACGCCACCTGCCTCGTCCGCCCGCCTGATAGAAAGCCGCTCGTCCTGCGCATCAACCGCCCGGGTTACCACCCGCGCGCCCACATCGCCACCGAGCTCGATTGGGTCCGCTCGCTGCGCCGCGACACGACGGTGATCACCGCCGAGCCGGTCGCCGGCCTCGACGGCGAGTTCATCCAACACGTCTGGCATCCGTCGGTTCCCGAGCCGCGGAACTGCGTGCTCATGACCTTCCTCGACGGCACCGAACCCGAAGAATCCAATCGCCTCGCCGCCTTTGCCCAGCTCGGCGAGGTCACCGCGCGGCTTCACCTTCACTCAGCCTCCTGGAAACCGGCCGCACCAGTTAGAAGGCATTGTTGGGATTTCGATGCGATGTTAGGAAATCGCCCGCTCTGGGGCCGCTGGCAGGACGGCCTCGGCATGACGCCGTCGAAAAAACGCCACCTCGGAAAACTTGTAACCGCCCTCCGCCCGCGGATCGAGGCCATCGGTGACGGCCGCCAGCGCTTTGGCCTCATCCACGCGGATTTGCGGACGGCGAACATCCTCGTGCATCAGGAAAAAGTCGCCGTCATCGACTTCGACGACTGCGGGTTCTCCTGGTTCATCTACGATCTCGCCGCCGCGCTCAGTTTCCTTGAAACCCATCCGGACGTCCCCGCCTACGTCGATGCGTGGCTAACGGCCTATCAGAAAGTCCGTCCTCTCAGTCGCGCGGAGATTTCCGCCATCGACAGCTTCATCATGCTCCGGCGGATGCTGCTCGTCGCGTGGATCGGCTCGCACTCGGACACCGAGCACGCGAAGGCGATGGGGCCGGAGTTCACCGATGACACCTGCGTGCTAGTAGATCGCTACCTCACCCGTTCCACCTGAACCATGGCCGCGTTTTCTGTCACTCTCGGCAAGACCCGCCACTCCTTCGCCTCGCTCGCGGAGCTGATGGCGAAGGCGACTCCCCGTCGCTCCGGCGATGAGCTCGCGGGCGTGGCCGCCGCATCCGCCGAGGAACGGGTGGCCGCCCAGATTCTGCTGGCGGACGTGCCGCTGCGCCGGTTTCTCGAAGATTTGTTAGTGCCGTATGAGGACGATGAGGTCACGAGGCTGATTCTCGATACACATGACGCCGCAGCCTTCGCTCCCGTCTCCGGACTAACCGTCGGGGGTTTCCGCGACTGGCTGCTGCGCTATGAGACGACCGGTGAAATCCTCAAGGCACTGGCACCCGGCCTCACACCCGAAATGGTCGCCGCCGTTTCGAAAATCATGGGGAACCAGGACCTCGTGCTCGTCGCCCAGAAATGCCGCGTGGTTTCCGCCTTCCGCTCGACCATCGGACTGCCCGGTCGATTGTCCGTCCGGCTCCAGCCGAATCATCCCACCGATGATCCGCACGGCATCGCCGCGTCCACGCTCGATGGCCTGCTCTACGGCTGTGGCGATGCGGTGATCGGCATCAATCCGGCCACTGACAGCGTGGCGGCTGTTAGTGCGTTACTGGAGCTGCTCGACGGATTGATCCACCAGTATGAAATCCCCACGCAGTCCTGCATCCTCGCGCATGTCACCACCGCCATCCAGTGCATGGAAAAGGGCGTGCCAACGGATCTGGTGTTCCAATCCATCGCCGGCACCGAGGCCGCGAACCGGAGTTTTGGCATCTCGCTTTCGCTTCTCAAGGAGGCGCATGAGGCCGCGCTTTCGCTCAAGCGCGGCACCGTCGGCAACAACTGCATGTATTTCGAAACCGGCCAGGGCTCCTGCCTTTCCGCCAACGCCCACCACGGACTGGACCAGCAGACCTGCGAGGTTCGCGCCTACGCCGTGGCCCGGGCGTTTTCGCCGCTGCTGGTGAACACCGTCGTCGGCTTCATCGGCCCGGAATATCTCTACGATGGAAAGCAGATCATCCGCGCCGGGCTGGAGGATCATTTCTGTGGGAAAATGTTAGGACTGCCGATGGGCGTGGACGTCTGCTACACAAACCACGCCGAGGCGGACCAAGACGACATGGACACGCTGCTCACCCTGCTAGGCGTGGCGGGCTGCAATTTCATCATGGGCATCCCCGGCGCGGACGATATCATGCTCGGCTACCAATCCACCTCGTTCCACGACAGCCATTACCTCCGCCAGGCGCTCAACCTGCGCCCCGCGCCCGAGTTCGAGTCGTGGCTGGAGAAAATGAAGATCTTCCGCGAGGGCGGACAACTCCTGCCGGTATCGGCCGGGCATCCCCTGTTAGCCCATGAAACCGTCTGAGTTTCTATCAACGCCGGATCCCTGGGCGCACCTGCGGCGCTTCACGGCCGCGCGCATCGCCATCGGCCGTACCGGCGGCAGCCAGACGACGCCGACGATCCTGGATTTTCGGCTCTCCCATGCCCGCGCGCGCGATGCCGTGCACGCCGCCTTCGATCCGGCGGTGGTTTCCGGTCCGCTGAATGACGCTGGAATTCCAACGGAAACGCTGGCCACCCCGGTCCACGACCGCCGCGAGTATCTGCTACGTCCGGATCTTGGCCGCCGCCTGGATGAGGGATCCGCCGCGAAGCTCGCCGGACGTGAAGCCACCGATCTTGTGATCATCATTTCCGACGGGCTCGCCGCCGCTGCGGCGGAGCGTCATGCGGCCGCGACGGTGGTTCCGTTAGTGCTGGAGCTCCAGGAGGCGGGTTGGGCGATCAGTCCGGTGTTCATCATTCCGCTGGCCCGGGTGAAAGTGCAGGATGAAATCGGCGCGGCGCTGAACGCGCGGTTTTCGCTGATGTTGTTAGGTGAGCGTCCCGGCCTGGGCACACCTGACAGCCTGGGCGCTTATTTCACTGCGGATCCATCGCCCGCCTGCACCGATGCCGAAAGGAACTGCGTTTCGAACATCCGCCCGGAAGGCCTTCCCCCTGCGGAAGCGGCGGCGAAACTGGCGTGGTTGCTCAAGGAATCCAGACGCCTCGGCCTGAGCGGCGTGCATCTGAAGGACAACCAGCCGGTCATCGCGCTTAATGCTCCGCCTGAGAGTTTGGAAAATTAGGAACGATCAAGAAATTGATAACGCGAACCAGACGAATCTTGCGAAGAATGAGTTCACGTTAGGCAAGGGGCCTCAGGAAGAAAAAATAGAACCGCAGATGAACGCAGATTCACGCCGATAAAAGAGAATTGATAGATACCGAGCAAGCTCCGGTTGAAGCCCTAAAAATCAACGTCCATCTGCGTTCATCTGCGGTTCACTTCTCCTCTCGGATGAGTTTTGCGGAGAACGGCCGTGGATTCTGTCAGCTCCCCCAGCTCCAGCGCTCCGGGTGCCAAATGTAGCCGTTGCCGACCGGCACGATCTGTCCCAAGCCGGGCCACGGGACGTGGAAGCCATAACAGCGGGTGCGCTCGGCCGCGGCCTTGGCGAAGACTTTTTTCCGCGTGTCCACGGACTGCGCCGGATCGTGATCGAACTCGATGGTCCAGTCCGGATTGTGGAACATCAGGCCGTGATGGTGCGAGAGGTCCATGATGTGGAGCAGCGATTCGTTGCCGGATTTGATCCGGAAAATCGCATGGCCCGCCGTGTGTCCGGGGGCGGCTTCCACGGTCACCATTCCGCCGAAGAGTTCGGTGCCCGGCTTGATCGGCTGGGAGACGCCTTTGAGCGCTTCGAAATCGGCGCGCACGCTTTTGACCATGCCGGGAAGTTGTTGTTGGTTCCGGCGGGACTTGGAAAAATCCGGATTCGCGCCGTGCCAGAAGTCATACTCGTCCGGCAGGAAATGGAACACGGCGTTGGGAAATGCCGGTTTTCCATCGCGTACGAATCCTTCCAGGTGATCGCCGTGCGCATGGCTGAGGAATCCGGCGGTCACTTGGTCCGGCGCAATGCCAATCTGCGCGAGGCCGTCCGAAAGCCATCCCCAGTTAGGGTTTTTCCCCGGCCGGAATCCAGCATCAAAAAGAATCACCTCCTTGCCGCGGCGGATGACGAGGATGTTGATGTAAAGTGGGATGCCGTCGAGCCGCTCATTGCGCTCTTCCATCCAGATTTTCATTTCCGGCCGGGCTTCTTCCGGCCACATCATGCCCAGCGGGTTGCCTTTTCCCATCAGGCTGTGTCCGTCGCTGATCGACCATGCCTCGATTTCGCCGATCTTAAACTGATAGATTAGCGGGTTGCGCGCGACCGGCGCCGGAGGAATGATTTTCGCATCCTGGGCCAACGCCACACCGCCCGCCGCGGAAAAGACACTGCCTAAAAATGCCCGTCGGCCGAATCCCGGTGCTGATGTTGAATCCATGATCCCGCGTCTACGTTGGTGGAGTGATGAGAATTTCCGGAGAAAGTTGTGCCAGCCACTCCGCGAGCTCGGCGGCGGCGCGGGTTTGCGGGAGGAGGTCGAGGTTTTCCAAGTCCCAGCGGAAAATCAGTTTGTAGCCATCCCACTCGCCGGTCGCGCCGCAGTCGCGCATCCAGGCGGCGGCCTGGCGGTTTTCCACTTGGACGTAGCCGACGAGCGTCTGGATGCCGGCGCGGAAGGCGGTGAGCCACATCATGGCGAGGAGCAGGGTGCCGACCCCGCGGCCGTGGTCGTCATCGAGCACGATGGCGGAGAGCTCGGCCTGATCGGGATTTTCCGCATCGCGCCACCAGCTTGCGCCGCCGATGGGAGGGAAATCGCGGGAGGGATCGAGCACGGTCCAAGTGACGTGTTTTTCCGGATCCTGGGCGAGCACCTGGTTGAGCATTTTCTCGCCGACGACCTCGCCGGTGTGGGTCCAGAACCGGTGGTAGCGCGCTTCGGGGGACAGCCGCCGGTAGGCCTCGGCCAGCGAGTCGCGGTCTTCGGGAATGAGCGGCCGGACGATGACCGGCGTGCCATCGCGGAGGGTGAGCTCGAATCGTTCCAGCGGCATGGCTTAAATTGTAGCGCGAAATTTCCCGAGAGGAAAGCCGTGGCAGGCGGAAACTTCGGATGAGCCAATGGATTGACGCGCGGCGGGCGGTCCGCCACTGTGCGCCCATGAACGCAGCGCCGGTTGTCGGAATCATCATGGGAAGCACGTCGGATTGGCCGACCATGGAGCACGCAGCGCGCACGCTGCGCGACTTCGGCGTGGCATGGGAAGCGGAGGTCGTGAGTGCCCACCGCACGCCGGACAAGCTGGTTTCCTACGCGGAAACGGCGCGGAGCCGCGGCCTGAAATGCATCATCGCCGGGGCCGGTGGTGCCGCGCATTTGCCCGGCATGACCGCCGCCATCACGGACCTTCCGGTGCTCGGCGTGCCGGTGGAATCCAAGGCGCTGCAAGGCGTGGACTCGCTGCTCTCCATCGTCCAGATGCCCGCCGGAATCCCGACCGCGACCTTCGCGATCGGCAAGGCTGGCTCGATCAACGCCGCGCTTTTCGCCGTGGCCATGCTCGCCAACGAAAACCCGGAACTCGCCCGAAAACTCGCCGATTTCCGCAAAAACCAGACTGCAGCGGTGAAATCCGCCGCGCTGCCGCCTCTCGATCCTATTGACTGATTTCATGTCCGCTTCCCTTCCTCTTCACGCCCCGCATTGCGTGGTCGGCGTCATCGGTGGTGGCCAGCTTGGCCGCATGATCGCCCTCGCGGCCCGGCGGTTGGGCGTGCGCACGGTCATCTGGACCGGCGGGCTCGAGGCTCCTGCCGTCGAGTGCGCCGATGAAGTGATCGACCTCCCATTCGACGATCCCGAGGCGCTGCAGGATTTCTGCAGCCGCGTGACCGTTTCGACGGTGGAGTTTGAAAACATCCCGTGTCACACGCTGGAAAAGGTCGCGAAATGCACCGGGCTCCATCCATCGCCGCACGCCATCTGCATCTGTCAGAATCGGGAGCGGGAAAAGCAGTTCCTCAAGGAGAACAAGATCCCACACACGTGGTTCGCGGTCATCGCCAGCGCCACGGATCTGGCGGCCGCGCTGAAGGAACTCAATGGCCCCGGCGTCCTGAAAACCGCGGATTTCGGTTACGACGGCAAGGGCCAGCGCAAGCTCGAAGGCGACGAGGATCCGGCAGAAGTCTGGGCGGCCTTTGATGCGCCGCGAGCCGTGTTAGAGGCGTGGGTGCCGTTTGAAAAGGAGCTCTCCGTTATGGCCGCGCGAGGGGCGGATGGTGTCACCGTCACTTACGATCCTGCGGAAAACCGCCACCGCCATCACATTCTGGATGTTTCCATCGTGCCCGCGCGGGTGTCTCCAGCGGTCGCCCTGGAAGCGGCGGCCATCGCCCGGCGGGTGGCGGAAGCGCTCGACTACCGTGGTATTCTCGGCGTCGAGTTTTTCCTGAAAACCGATGGGGAACTGCTAGTGAATGAAATCGCCCCGCGCCCTCACAACTCCGGCCACCACACGCTCGACGCCTGTGCGACCTCGCAGTTCGAACAACAACTCCGCGCGGTGATCGGGCTGCCGTTAGGATCGACGCGGCTGCTCACACCGGTGGTGATGCTGAATTTGTTAGGTGACATGTGGCCCGAGGAAATGACGCCGCCGGACTGGCTGCCGCTGTTCGACGACGGTGAAGCCAGCCTGCACCTTTACGGCAAGCGCCACGCCCGTGGCCGCAGGAAAATGGGTCATGTGAATTTCATCGGACCGACGGTGGAAAACGCCCTCGCTCGCGCCGAGGCGATGAAAAAATCGTGGTTGCACTGAAAACAGCTTTGCGTTCTGGAAAGATCAGAGAACCACAGATGAAAGGGATGGACGCAGATGAAGAGGATGATGGGATCTGATGGGATGGGGTCGTATCGGGTCGATCAGCCCTAGCGTCACGCCCCGCCAAATCGCCATCGACTCGCGATCCCCGGAAGTCCAGACTCCGCCATGGCAACCATCGGCGCACGCGCGACCCTCCCGATCCTCCGCGAGAAACCCCACGGGCTTTTCCTGGATGGCGGCGAGCTGGGCGAAATCCTCCTCCCACGCCGCGAGATGCCGGTGAAGTGGACGCTCGGTGACTTCGTGGACGTTTTCATTTACAACGATTCCGAAGATCGCCCGGTCGCCACCCTCAAGACGCCTAAAGTCATGCCTGGCCAGTTTGCGCGCTTGAAATGTGTGGCGGTCACAGGCGTCGGCGCTTTCCTCGACTGGGGTCTGCCGAAGGATTTGTTAGTTCCCTTCCGCGAGCAGAAGGTCCGCATGGATGTGGGGAAACAATACGTCGTGCATGTCCACGTCGATGAGCAGACCGCGCGGATCATCGCCAGCACCCGCATTGCCCGCCACATGGATCTGGAGCCGCACGATTTCCGTCTCGGGCAGGAAGTGGATCTCATCGTGTTCGGGAAAACCGAACTCGGCTACAAGGCGATCATCAACAGCAGTCACAGCGGCCTCATTTTTGCCAACGATGTCTTCCAGCCGCTCCAGCCGGGTGAATCCCTCAAAGGCTACATCGCCGCCGTCCGGCCTGATGGAAAAATCGATCTAACATTGCACGCGCCGGGCCGTTCGAAGGTCGATGGCCTTGAAGCCCAGATCCTCGCCGAGCTCGAAGCACGCGGCGGGTTCTGGCCCATCGGCGATCATAGCCCTGCGGCGGAAATCAACAGCGAGCTGGGTGTTAGCAAGCGCACGTTCAAACAAGCCACCGGCGCGTTGTTGAGAAAACGCCGCATCGCCATCGAGGCTAACGGCCTGCGATTGATAGAAGAATGAAGTGGAGCGTGGTTGCTGCGTCTCGCAGCAACGTCACGATGCGGCGAGACGCCACAACCACCCTTTCGCGAGACTGTGCCTCGCCTGCACTTTTGCATGTAACGTCGTGGGTCATTTATGGTAGGGAGATGGACCGCGCATGATTTCCCCCGAGCACGAGCCCGCATTTTTTGCCACCACGCGGTGGACGCTCGTCCGCGAGGCCGCGCGCTCCGGTGACACTCGCGCGGCCGATGCGTTGGGCGCGCTTTTCCACACCTACTGGCAGCCGCTCTATCGATACGCCCGGCGGAAAGGGAAATCGATCGAAGACGCGGAGGACCTCGTGCAGGGATTTCTCGCGCATCTGATGGAAGCCCGCGCCCTTCAGCGGACGGACCAGGCGAGAGGCCGGTTTCGTGCGTTTTTGTTAGCCTCATTCAATCACTGGATGATCAACGAGTGGAGGCACGGAACCTGCGCCAAACGCGGAGGCGGTGTTCCGTTACTTTCGTTCGACTGGACCGGCGCGGAGAACGGACTTCGGCCTGACATCCCCGACGAGCGCAGCCCCGACCGGCTCTTCGACCGCGAGTGGGCGCTCACCTTGTTAGAAAAGGTGTTGGGCGAGCTTGAGGAAGTCTCCCGCGCGGAAGGCAATGCCACCCAGTTTGCCGTTCTCAAATCCTGCCTCACCGCGGATTCCAGCCGCATTCCTTATGCCGACCTCGCCGCCACGCTCGGCACCACCGAGGGAGCCACGCGCGTGGCCGTGCACCGGCTGCGGAAACGCTATCGCCACCTGCTCACCGCGGAAATCTCCCGCACGCTCTCCTCACCGGATGCAGTGGAGGAGGAAATGCAATCGCTCTTCGCCGCCCTCGCCTGATAGAAAAAACTTCGGTAACGTTTTCCTGGAATTGCTTTTGAGGAAGGAGAATCCCGCCAACATGTCCGCCGCCCTCTCCTCCTCATCTCACTGCCCCGACTGCGCCGTTCCGCTGCCCGCGGACTCTCCGCAAGAGCTTTGCCCGGCTTGTCTGCTGCGCCAGGCGCTGTCCTCGCGCACGGTGGCGTCTGATGGAAACAACAGCATCGCCGCAGTGCCGCCGCCGGAAGAGATCGCGGACAAGTTTCCGCAGTTTGAGATTCTCGAATACCTCGGCCGCGGCGGCATGGGCGTGGTTTACAAGGCACGCCAGAAGTCGCTCAACCGCATCGTGGCGATCAAGATCCTCGCGCCGGAGCGCGACAGCGAGTGCCGTTTCAGCAGGCGCTTCGCCCGCGAGGCGGAGTTGTTAGCACGGCTGAATCATCCGCACATTGTCACGATTCATGACTTCGGCCAGACCGACGGGCTCTTCTATCTGGTGATGGAATTCGTGGACGGAGTGAACCTGCGCGACCTCCTGCGCGAGGGAAAACTAGAATCAAAACAGGCGCTTGCCATCATTCCGCCGATCTGTGAGGCGCTGCAATATGCGCATGACAAGGGCATCGTCCACCGGGACATCAAGCCGGAGAATCTTCTGCTGGATCGAGAAGGCCGCATCAAGATCGCTGATTTCGGCATCGCCGCGCTGATGGGGGCGGACGGTGAACCTGCCGGCACCCCGCCTTACATGGCTCCGGAGCAGGCGTGCATCGGCGCGGAGGTCGATCACCGGGCGGACATCTACGCGCTCGGCGTGGTGCTTTATGAAATGCTAACAGGCGAACGGCCGGGCAGCGGATTCGCCGCACCATCACGCAAGGCCGTGCTGGATACCCGGCTCCATCAGATGGTCCTGCGTGCGCTCGAGAAGGATCCGGATCTGCGCTATCAGACGGCGGACGGCTTCCGCACGGCGGCGGAGACGGTCGCCCGTCCACCCGTGCAGAACTACGGAATGATCCCGCAGAAGCCTGAGGCGAAGGCCCGCACGGAATCGCTAACACGAAAGAAGCGAAGGAAGAGGGTGGAGTTCAGTTTCCCTGATCCGGCACCCGGCAAGCAGGGTTTGTTAGGCGTGGCGTTCACCTTCACGCTGATTGGTTTCCTGGCGATCTACATCTGTGATCTGGCGTGGAAATTCTTCCAGCACGGTGGCAAAGGCTTCTCGCCATTTAACCGTGCGGAGGACAGCTTTGCGCTATTACCGAGGCTGTTCGCCATCGATGCCTTCGACGTCGTTTTCATCATCGGCGTGCCGGTGATCTGTTTTGTCGTGGTGGTGAAAAGCCTTTCAAAGCGCGATGGCGGCGTTTCCAGCGGCTGCCTGACACTGATGTTCGGCGCGCTCGTGCTCGCCATGGCCGTGGTGGCCCTGATCTTCGCAATGATCTCCGGGCACCAGAGCAAGGGCGCTGTTAGGAAGGATCCCCCTGCGATACAGAGTTCAAAAAACGCACCAGTCCCCTACGATCCCGGACCGGATATGCCGACGCTGATAGAAATGTTCCGGGAAAGGTGAAGGGTGATCGCTGAGTTGGAAGTCCATCACTTGGCTTCGGATACGATGCGGAAGCCGAGGTCGGGACGGCGGAGTGAGCGGTTGGGGGTCCATTCGCGTGAAAGGGCGTTGCTGCCGGGTTTGAGATAGGAGCCGCCGATGATGACCCAGAGGCGTTCGCCGAGGGGGTTGGCGGGATTCGGGGCGGGGAGGCGGGTCCATTCACAGACGGAGCCGGCCATGCCGATGAGGCCGTTAGGGGTGCGGTCGGTGGTTTCCGCGGTGACGGGGGCGAAGGCACCGGGGGTGAGGGCTCTGGGAACGGTGACGTCCTTTTTCATGGCCGCGAACCATTCTTCCTGGGTAGGCAGGCGCGATTGTTTCCACTCGACGTAGGCGGCGGCGTCCCACCAATCGACGCCGGTGACGGGGGAATCGAGGGTGACGGAATGCCCGTTCCAGACGCCGTTGGATTTGGCGGCGGCGAGGAGAGCGACCCAGTCGTCGGGAAGGTGGGAAGGTTTTTCGGCGGGTTGGTTTTCGTGGTCGAAGGTTTTTTCGTGCTGCTCCTTGGCGAGAAACTGGAGGGTATCGAGAAATTCGGCGTATTGGCCGATGGTGACTTCGTTGGCGGAGATGCTGAAGGCGAGGAGGTTTTCTTCGGTGCCGTCCGGGGTGGGGTATTTGCCGGCAGGAACAATCACCGCATCCGGCAGGCGGGCGCGGGGCGCGGCGGGTGGGGCGGGCGGGCGCATGTTGATGGCGAGCGCGGCGATGGCGACGATCGCGACGATGGTGGCCGCGGTGATGAGGCCGAGCGGGAGCTTTTTCCCCCGTGAACGGCCGACGATCTGGGTGGCGGGCGCTGGCGGAAGGGGATCGGCGAGTTGCTGCTCGATCTGCTCGCAGAAATCGCGGATCTGGGCCCAGGTGATGGGGGCCTCGAGGCCATCGCCGCGCATCCAGCTGAGCAGGGTGAGGAGGCGGGTGGCACCGGGGAGGCCCTCGGAAACGAGGGCGGGAAGAGAGGTGCCAAGGTGGACAATGTCGCGCACGGATTGCTCGGGCGTGCGGGGTCCGGCGATGGCGAGGTTTTTCAAACGAATCACGCCATGCTCGTCGAGATGGATGGAATCGAGTTCGATGAGCGAGGTGGCGTGAGAGAGCGCTTCGTGTTGGAGATTCGCATCGGCCGCGCGGCGGAGGACGTGGGAGAGGCGGACGGGGACGAGCGGATGGGAGAGTTTTTTCCGCTCCTCGAGGGTCATCCCGGGGAGGAGCTCATGGGCGTAAAAGCAGAGGCCGGGCTCGGCGACGGCTTCGTAAACGGAACCGATCAGCGGGTGATCAACGGAGGCCTTCGCGCGGACGTCGGCGAGAAATGAGTCGCGTCGGGATTCGTCGAGCAGTTCATCGACGAGCACGCGGCGGGAAACGGAGACCTGTTCGGCGAGCCAGGTGCGGCTGAGGGAATTTTCATCGAGAAGCTGCTTGAGCCGGTATTCGCCTAGCAGGCGGTCTTCTGGAGTGGGATTCATGAAAAGGAAATGGGGCGGAAAACGAGGTCAGCGCTGTGGAAGTGGCGGGGTGAGCGCCTGATGTTCCTGGAGGGGTGGCAGCAGTGGGAGATTCGGGTCGAAATCGGGCGGGAGCGTGTCCTGGAACTCGGGCTGAAGTTCGCCGCCGGGATTGGGCGCCGCTTGCTGGGGAATACGGGCGGCAAGGTCGCGTGGCCACGCCTGGACGTCTAGCACCTCGCCTTTGTAGATGAGGGAAACGACCTGGCCATAGTAAGTGCGCTCGCCGAACAAGTGGGAAGTGGCTTCGTCCTGTGAAGGGATCTGGTAGGTCATGCGCAGGTCCTCTTCGCCGCCGGCCCAGTCGAATGGCAGGGTCACCCATTGTTCCTTCACCCAGGATTTGTCTTCGAGCTGAAGGATTTCCCCCTTCGAAGTGCGGTTGAAAAACGTGACGGAAACGGCGAGTTCGTTCACATCAAAGTCTTCTGCGGGGGCCTTTTGGACGGGGATGGTGAGGATGACGCGCTGGCCGTCCTCGTTGCGGGCGTCATTGAAGATGCGGACGCGGCCCAGCGAGAGTTTTCCCAGCATGGCATCCGGTTGTTCGAAGCCATCGCGGAGTTTTCCGGCGGCGAGTTCATAGAGCGAGCCCGCGCCCGAGACGCCCATTTGGAAGACTTTCTCATAATGCGCGGCGGCCACATCGAAAACGCCCATTTGTTCATGCACGAGGCCGAGTTCGTAATGGACGTTCGGTTCCTCGGGTGACTGGGACCGGGCTTCGTCGAGTTTGACGATGGCGAGGCCCATGTCGCCGGCCACGCGGGCGATGCGAGCCTCCTTGACGAGCCGTTCGGACCGGGGGTCATCAATCTTTGGCGTGGAAACGGGAGTGGGGGCCAGCATCGGGATGACGGGTGCCGCCGGTGCGGGCTGGGCGTTGGGTGGGCGGGAAACCACGGGATCCGCCACGTTTTCCGGCACGATGGATGGGGTGGGAATACGGATCACCACGGTTTTCGGGATCTCCCTCTCGATGTAGCGGACCTGGCGGGATTCCTGAAGTTTCGTCGATAAGGCAAGGCCCGCCACCAAGAGCTGCACGAAGGCGATCAGCGCCAATAACCAGCAGGAGATTGCGAAAACCGGCCAGTTTCCTTTTGCTTGGGGCGGAGAAACCTCAGATAACATAAGCCGAAGATGGTTGGTGGCCTGGGAGTTGTCAATGCGCCGACCGGGCGGCGGAAGAACTCGGTGTTTTTGCTATCGACCCAGCTGGTCGGCCTGCCGTATCCATTCGAACATGGCTCGAATGAGGGATTGTGAAGCACGTGAGTCCCGCTATCAATGGGAGCCCGCAAGGAGTTGTAGACATGAATGGTCGGAAACACGTTGGAACTTCCTGAACTCGTTGATCCGCTGAAATGCCGAGCCCCGAAATGACGTTTACAACGCCCCGACCCTCCTCTTAGACCCAATCCATCACCATCATGCAAACCCCGTCCCGCCGTACGTTCATTAAATCCGCCGCCGCGCTGGCCGCCGGCTCCGCCATCGCGCCGAACATTCTCCGCGGCCAGGATCAGGCCCTCAAGCAGCTCAACGTCGCCGCCATCGGCTGCGGCGGGAAAGGCCTGAGTGACATTTCGGAAATTTCCGGAGGCAACCGCATTGCCTTCCTCTGCGATGTCGATGAAAACATGGCCAAGGGCGCTCGCGAGCGTTTTCCTGAAGCAAAGTTTTTCTCCGACTACCGTGAAATGTTTGACGCCGTAGCGGACCAGATCGACGTGGTGACCGTTTCCACTCCGGATCACATGCATTTCCCGATCGCCGTGGAAGCGATCAAACGCGGCAAGCCGGTGATGGTCCAAAAGCCGATGTGCAACTCGCTTTGGGAAACCCGCGCACTTGCGAATTATGCCAAGGAAAAAGGAATCCTCACCGTGATGGGCAACCAGGGAGCGACCATGGAAGGCACCCGCACCCTGCGCGAATGGATCGAGGCCGGCCTCATCGGCGACGTGAAGGAAGTTCACTACTGGACCAACCGCCCGATCTGGCCACAGGGAACGGGCCTGGAATTCCCGTCACAACCCGTGCCTGCAACGATCAACTGGGACGTCTGGCAAGGCACTTGCGCCACCGACCGCCCTTACAATCCCGCTATCCACCCCTTCAAATGGCGCGGTTTCTGGGACTACGGCTGTGGCGCGCTCGGCGACATTGGCTGCCACAGCATGAACTCCGCTTTCTGGGTGCTCGATCTCAAGGGTGACTTCGTGGTCGAGTCCAGCAAGGTCTCCGCCTTTGACGAAAACATCGCTCCAAAGCGCGCCACCATCACCTATGATTTCCCCGCCAAGGGCAAACGCGCCGCCGTGAAAATCATCTGGCAGGACGGTGTCCGTGACCCCAACACCGACCCGGATTTCGTGCGTCCGCCAGGGATTCCCGCCGATCTCAAGCTCAACGAAGGCTTCGGCCAGGTGTTCGTCGGCACCGAAGGCACCCTGTTTATCAATGATGCCTATTGCCAGTCAGCTCCCGTCGTTTTCCCGGAATCGCTTCGTGAGAAAACCCGCTCGATCAAAAAAGTTTACGATCGCGTCAAAGGCGGACCGACCCAGGAACTCTGCCGCGCCGTCCGCGGTGACGGGCCGAAGCCGGTATCCAATTTCGTGGACCACGCCGGTCCACTCACGGAAATGGTGCTCGCTGGAAACCTTTCCGTTCGCCTCGGCAAGAAGATCGATTGGAATTCCGAAAAAATGGAGGCCCGTGGCCTGCCTGAGGTGAAAGCGATGCTCAAGCGTCAATACCGCGCCGGCTGGGAGCCGAAACTCACCTGAGGTTCCCAACATCGCACCCGATGCTCCGCCCCGGGCGGAGCATCGCCGTATTCTCGGAATTTCCCCGCAAATCAGCTCATGCGTTCTTGTCATTTCAGGTTGGCCCTGCCGGCGGCGGTAGGCGCGGGCCGCCTGTCACAAGGGCCAGCGGTCACGAGTAGCGAATCCGGGGCGTTAGAAA
The DNA here is from genome assembly GCA_031412525.1 of Akkermansiaceae bacterium. GTDB lineage: Bacteria > Verrucomicrobiota > Verrucomicrobiia > Verrucomicrobiales > Akkermansiaceae > Luteolibacter. Next base: position 27,474 of record JANODE010000023.1, read on the forward strand.
TTCCGTTAGGCGCGGTTTCCCCGCATCCTGCTGATGAAAGATCGTTCAGCAACGTGCCTGTAATCAAGCTCCCGTCATGATCCGGTCAGGCACATCCACCCCGCACCCCGGCTTTTCTCCGGTCTTCTGAAAATCCGCTTTCAATGGACACCCAACTTCTCACATAAATACCGATAGACCATGTCAACCGAAACCTCCAGCACCGGAAACAAACTCGCCCTCACCTACGGAGCCCTCCTCCTTCGCCTCTGGCTCGCCGTCCGCGCGATCCAGACGGGCCTCGAAAAATTTGCTGGCTCCAAGGCCGCCGACCAGATCGTCAGTGTCGACGGAGCCCCTAACGAATACGGCCTCACCGCTGCTGGCTCCGTGAAGAATTACGCGATGGCAAATTATCAGGGCGTGCCCGAGGCGCTGATGGCAAAATTCAAAGCGGAGCCGCTGATGATGAAGTTCGCGCTACCCCTCTACGACAAGATTCTTGGCCCCACCCTGCTGCTGCTTGGGTTGACCATCCTCCTTGGCATTGCCAGCCGCACCTCCCTTTTTCTTCTGGGACTTCTCTACATCAGCCTCACTTGGGGGTTGATTTTGATCAAACAAGACGAAGGTGTCTCTTGGCTTGGAGTGCACATGATTTTGGTCGCCCTGGCCCTCATGCTCGCCGAGCACAACCGCTTCACTGTCCTTAAAAAATGGTAATTGTATGAACCCGCCACCATCCTCCTCCTTCTCCCGCCGTGATTTCCTCTCGAAATCCATGGCCACCGTTGGCGCCGGCCTCGTCCTCGGCGCCCCGTCCATCCTCCGCGCCGCCAATGCGGGCGGCTCGTCCGAGCAGATCAAGATCGCCCTCGTCGGCATGGGCAAGCAGGGCCGTGTGCTCTTCGAAGCCATGGCAAACATCCCCGGCCTTCACTTCCAAGCTGTCTGCGATATTTGGGACTACAACCTCAAGGGCGGCGTTGCCAAGGTCCGCGCCCTCCAAGGCCACACGCCCAAGGGCTATGCAGATATCGATGAAATGCTCGCCACCGAAAAGGGCCTCGACGCCGTCGTCGTCGCCACCCCGGATTTCTGGCATTCGCCGCACACCGTAAAATGCCTCGAAGCAGGGCTGAACGTGTATTGCGAAAAAATGATGTCCAACACCATCGACGGCGCCCGCGCCATGGTCAGAGCGATGGAGAAATCAGGCAAACTCTGCCAGATCGGCCATCAGCGCCGCAGCAATCCGCGCTACCGCTACACCCTGGACAAGCTTATCAACCAGCACAAGATCTGCGGCCAGATCACCAACATCCAGGCCCAATGGAACCGCGCGGTGAACTCGTCCCAGGACATCGCCTTCAACAAGAAACTCACCATCGATCAGGCGATCCTGAACAAATACGGCTACGCTGACATGAACCAGTTCATGAACTGGCGCACCTTCCGCGACCTCTCCGGAGGCCCGATCTCAGACCTCGGTGCCCATCAGATCGACATCTTCAACTGGTTCCTCGGCACTTCCCCCAAGTCTGTTTACGCCTCAGGTGGAAACAGCTACTTCAAGGAACGCGAACATTTCGATAACGTGATGGCCATCTTCGAATATGACACTCCGCAAGGCGAAGTTCGCGCATTTTACGAGGTCCTCACCACCACCAGCTCCGGCGGCGGCTTCTGGGAAAACTTCATGGGCACCGAAGGCAGCATCAAAATTTCCGAAATCGCCTCAAACTCAGCCATCTATCGCGAAGGAAGTGCCCCTTCGTGGGATGACCTCATTGATCGCGGCATCCTCAAAAAATCCCCTGCCCCGCCTAAACCAGCACCCTCCGCAGACGCAGTCGCCTCCTACGAGTCAGCAGCAGCCGAAGTATTCGAACTCCCGGGGGGATTCAACAAACCTACGCACCAGGTTCATTTGGAGAACTTCTTCAACTCCGTCCGCGGCAAGGCCAAACTTAACTGCGACGCCCGCCACGCCTTCGAAAGCGAAGCTCCGATCTTCTACGTAAATCCTTCAGCTCTCAGCAAGATGCCTATCCAACTCACCACCGAACTACTCTCCGTATGAAGATCAATTTAACCCTCTCCGCCTTCCTCGCCATTTCCGCATTCGCTCTATCAAGCTGCGGCGAGAAATCGAAAACCACCGCCGAGTCCTCCGGCAACGCCACCGCCCCGGCCTCCTCCGGCGGCGGCACACCCGGCGGCGTCCCGCTCAAGACCGAACTTCCACCCGAGCTGATCGAAGGCACACCCAAGCCAATGAACGTGCCGAACCTCGTGCAAGCCCCTGAAAAGGCCCCCGAGTTCCTAGTCCCCGAAGGCACCGCGCTTCTATCAAAAGGTAAAAAAGTCACCAGCAGCGATGACAATCCGATCATCGGCACGCTCGACCTCATCACCGATGGAGACAAGGACGCGGGTGAAGGTTATTTCGTCGAACTGCTAGACGGCACCCAGTGGGTCCAGATCGATCTTGAAAAAACCGCAGACATTTCCGCCGTCTGGCTCTGGCACTTCCACTCACAGAAGCGTGCCTACAACGACGTCGTCATTCAGATTTCCGACGACGCGGAATTCAAGTCCGGCGTCACCACCGTTTATAACAACGACTACGACGAATCCTCGAAACTCGGCAAAGGTGCAGACCGCCCCTACGTCGAATCCCGCTTCGGCCTCCTCGCCGATGGCAAGGGCTCCAAGGGCCGCTACGTCCGCCTCTACAGCAAGGGCAACACCTCCAACGACATGAACCACTACATCGAGGTCGAGGTCTACGGTAAAGCGCCCTAACCACCGATCATCCCACGCCATGCAACGCCGCGTGTTCCTGAACACCACCGCCCTGACTGGAGCCGGATGGTTGATTTTACCTAGCGGCGTCATGGCGGGAAAAAACTCGCCGGGCAACAAGCTGAACATCGCCCTGATCGGCGTTTGGGGCCGCGGGGTTGCCCACTATGATTCCATCGCCAAGGAAAATGTCGTCGCACTCTGCGATGTGAACGAAGCCCGTTTTCCGGACGCCCTCAAACGATTCCCCGGTGCCAAGACCTACACGGACTGGCGGAAATGTCTGGAACAAAAAGACATCGATGCCGTCGTCATCTGCACCGCTGATCACCATCATGCCTTCATCGCAAATTGGGCGCTCAACCGCGGGCTGCATGTTTATTGTGAAAAACCGCTCGCCATTTCCGTCGAGGAAGCGCGCGTAGTGAGGGCGAATTGGCTGTCAAAAAAAGACAAGCTCGCCACCCAAGTCGGCATGCAACGCCATGCGGACCCCAACTTCAACCGCATCAAGGAACTCATCCGTGACGGGGCAGTCGGGGAGTTGCAATCCGCCACCGCATGGGGAAACCGCCAGATCCGCCGCACCGGATACTTCCCTGCGGAAGGAACTCCACCCTCCGGATTGGATTGGGATCTCTGGCTCGGTCCCTCGCCGACCCACCCCTACAACCCGGCGTATTTCAAAGGCAGCCTGGGCTTGAACTGTCTCGAATGGAACATGTTCTGGGACTTTGGCGCAGGCCAGATCGGCGACATGGGCAGCCACACGATGGACCTGTTATGGAATGCGGTGGACGCGGGAATTCCGATTTCCGCCGAGGCAAAAGGAGAGGCATTTAATGCCGAAGTCACCCCGGTGGAATGTGAATCCCATTTCGAATACGCCGCCAATGACTGGCGCGGCCCGCTGCGGGTGAGTTGGTATCAGGGAGGCCTCATGCCCCGCTCTCCCAACCGCGCGATCGACCTGAAACAAATCGACCATGGCGCTTACTTCAAGGGCAGCAAAGGCTTCCTCGTGGCTGACTTCACCTCCCGCATGATCCTCCCTTTCGGCGGGGATGCGGATCTTTCTTACTATCAACTTCGTTCCAAAGAAAACCAGCTCCCGCCGGTGGGACATTTCCAGCAGCAATGGATCGATGCCTGCAAGGATCCTTCGAAAAAGACCGCCTGCGATTTCGAATACAGCGCAAACATGATCGAGCAAATGCTGCTGGGCCTGGTCGCCTACCGCGTTGGTAAAAAAATCGATTACGACGGTGCCGCCGGAAAAGTCACCAACTGCCCGGAGGCGAACGAGTTCCTCAGCCGCAAGTATCGAGACGGCTGGGTGCTCAATGGTTGAGGAATCAGCCCCGGGCTTCGCACCATGTCACCGGGCATCCGAGTCACTGTTTGGAACGAGTTCCGCCACGAGAAGGCAAACCCGAAGGTTGCTGCCGTCTATCCGGATGGCATTCACGAGGCCATCGCCGCCTTCCTGCGTCTGCTGCCGGATTTTGCCGTCCGCACGGCATGGCTCGATCAACCGGAGAACGGTCTGCCTGCCGATCTGTTGGATCAAACCGATGTCCTCATCTGGTGGGGCCACATGGCACACGACGAGGTGGCGGATGAGGTCGTCGCCCACGTGCGCCGCCGAGTGCTGGAAGGCATGGGGCTCATCGTGTTGCATTCCGCGCATTACTCGAAGGTCTTCATAACCCTGATGGGCACCACCTGTTCGCTGAAATGGCGCGAATCCACCGACAAAGAACGCCTGTGGAACATCGCACCCCATCACCCGATCACTCACGGCATCGGCGAGTATTTTGAAATCCCCCGCGAGGAAATGTATGGCGAACCGTTCGGCATCCCGGCTCCGGACGAACTCATCTTCATCTCCTGGTTCACCGGCGGCGAAGTCTTCCGCAGCGGTGCCACCTGGCTGCGCGGAAACGGGCGCGTTTTCTATTTCCGGCCCGGCCACGAAACCTATCCGACCTATCATCAGCTCGAAATCCAACAGGTCATCACCAACGCCGTCCGCTGGGCGACACCGACCGTCTGCATCCCGGATACCTGCCCGAATTCACCCCCGCTCGAACCCCTGCCGGACGTTTGATGCCAAATAGGGAGAAGGGGGATTGCATTCCCTTGGCCGATGCAACGCAAATGACCACGCAAATGCAAAGGGGTTTCAAACTCCTTCTCCCTAGTGCCAGAGTCGGAAGGTTCCGGGTGGCAGCTTTTCCGGGTTTCTGTTGATATGCTCTCCCACCGAACAAAAATGCCGCTCGCCGCGCACTAACCGATCCCAATAATCCCTTTGCCACAACGCGCCCTCGCGGCCCGGCGCTTTGTTGATTACGCGTGCCGTAAGTCGCTTCCAGGATCTCATGATGTCTGCCAACTTTTTTTCCCAGCGGCTGGAATAATACATGCACGTGATTCGGCATTACCACGAAGCGGTCCAATGCATAGCGCTCACCATGGAAATGGAGCAGGGCATCCGCTACCCTACCTGACATCGCAGGCTCTCTCAGAACACAGCTTCCGTGGGCATCGTCCAGCAGCGCCTCGAAATTGAGAGTAAAAAGCCGGTTATGTTCATTTCTTTCCCCATCGGTCCACGGCTTCGGGTGCGTGGACTCCCAGCGCTTACGTTGCTCATCGAGCTTCCGGACCACGGACTCCGGGAGGGAATCCGCAAGCCTCCAGGTGACGAACAACCATGCCTGCGCTTGCTGCCAGTGCGGCAAGTTTACCCGGTGTTTTTCGATCGTCTTGTCTGGGTCGAGGAACATGGATAAGGGGATTGCATCCCCTTCGTTAAAAAGTCATCGGCTCTCGTCAACACGAACTAACAAGCGAGTCCGACGAAAGGGGATGCAATCCCCTTCTCCCTACCCCAACTCATCGAGTTCCCATCTCCTGAAGCCGGTGGTGGTGCGCCACCTCTTTCGGCAGGGCGTTCCAGTAGGCTCCGGCATACCGCTCTTTGATATAACAGAGGAACTGTTCGTATTTTGCGGCGTCGAATTCATTGATCGCCGGCTTCCGATTTCCGAATGCCAGATAGTCGGGGTGCACGTTCATGTGGACCATGCCCCCTCGGGCGGCAAGCCAGTCGGTTTTCTGTTTCCAGATATCGATGTTCTTCTCGCGCAGGATCAGAAACAGCGTGGCGTCCTGCGGCAGGGTGTAAGGGAGTTCGACGTACCCTTCCCCCGGCTCGCATCCGCCTACCCGGAACGGAAAAATCGTCCCGACTCCGTCCGGTTGCGGTTCAAAAGGATCGGTATCGAAAGTGGATGCGTCATACTCGATTTCCAGGCTCTTGATCCATTCGAGATTGTGAAACATGAAACCCGCCCGGAAGCCGACTGCGTTCCACTCCTTGAGATAACGATTGATGCTCACTGCGCATTCTTCGAATGAAGAGCGAGATCGATACAGGGATCCGTCATGCCGTAAGTCATGCACGCCAACCTCAAAACCGGCGTTCGTGATTTCGTCGCGGATCTCCTGGGTGGCGATGTATTCGCCTTCCGGAATGAAATTGAAGGAGGAGCGGAATCCATGGCGTGTTTCCAGTTCAACGACCTGCCGACAACGTTCCAGCCCGGCTTGTCCCTCCACATCATGAGTAAGGACGAGGGCGAACTGCTTTTCCTCCGGCCACCCCCACCAACCCGAGGGTGGTGTTCCAGCGTTTTCCATGACCGGCCAGTCCGTGCATGTCTGAAGGATATAGTTCGCCCGCAGCCGTCGCATGGTATAGCGCGCCGCCTGCGGCAGGAATGGCTTGAATGCGTAATACATCGCATTGAGCAGACTCATTCCGCGACCACCCGCCGGATTTGCGGTGGGTCCGGGGGAGGGCGGGGAGTTCTCCGTCATGCGTGCGGTTGATTTGAAAAATTCAGCGGCGTGGGCGGATAGATGGTAGCCATCATGGTTTGAAAACCACCGTGGTCCGGGTCAATCGTTCCATAAACGCGGTCAGGGGAACAAAAAACCCGTAGATGAAAAAGAAGCCGAGCAGGAGAATCTGGATCACGAGCAGGACATGGCAGAGCCGGATGATCTCCGTCCCGCGCTCGCGGGCTTCACGTGCATTCCGCGCCACCACCTTGCCCAGGGATTCCGCGTAGGATTGAAATTTGATCTCGCACTCCTTCTCGAAAACCGTGCGGGCTTCGTCGCGGTTTCCTTTTTCCAACAGATTGAAAACCCTTGCGCGGGTCTCCCGATAGTCCGCCCGGCGTTCCAGAAGGTTTTGGAATTCCTTCAGTTCGTCGTCGGACTGGATGGTTTTCCGGTGGCCATCAAACTGGGCATCCACCTGCCGGGTGGTTTCCGCGATGCGGCCTTGAAACCCCGGAAGTTTTCTCGTGTCAGTGTCGCTCACGGCGATTGCCGTTTGAAGAAACCCTTCCGAAACGTTCATGTTTGCCAGACTGCTGGTGGTGAGGCCGAGCAGTGAATCTTCCATGATCCGGGACGCCTGCCCCTTGATCAGCCAGACGGTCACCACCGGGCTGGTAACGATCAGGAATAGCGCCACCACGGCACAACTCAGAACAAACCTTTTCATGGTGGGGGATTTCATAAAGGGATTCTTGCGTAAGGGGGCAACGTTTGATGCAGGGGGAATCGCGGCAGAACTAAAATCAACAATTCACGAAGAATTTGCAATACTCCGTTCGCCGGATGCTTACCACAGCCACCGCTGGATGCCCTTGCCACCAATACCCCAAGTGCACGTGTTAGCGCGCCGCCACCAGATCGTAGCCGCGCCAGTCACCGATGGTGATGTCGGCAAACTGGCCGACCGGGATGTTTTCATCCACCATGACGGAGCCGTCGATTTCCGGGTCGATTCATCAAGGCGATTTTACCGTGAGTCGAATCGGCCATTTGTTCCATTCTGGATTCAGAATCTGGAAATGTGTGGTTGAGCCGTGAGGATCGCCCACTCTTCCGAAAATGATCCAATCTCCGCGAAACATGACCCATTGGCAGAAACCGAAATACATCACTCCCCTCTTCACCGTTGTCCCATAGCCGTATCGGAATTCCTTCAGGAAGCTGTTTGGCCGATGAAAGTTGATCGTTTTCGCGTCCACCTCAACCGGTCTTCCAATTCCATCAATAACGATGATGCGAAAGCGGAAGTCTGACCACATTGCTATCGGAAGGACTATCATAGCGGCAATGACCCATGATTTAGGATGACTTTTTCCCAGCCACCTACGACAGCTCAGTGCCAGCGCCACCGCAATGCATAAGATCGCGCTCAAAACCGTCAGTAAAACGATAGAGAATTGGGAAATTTCCCCGATGTAGAGAAGCCGGATGCTGCCAACACCAAAGATCAGCAGGCAAAATATTCCCCAAAGTGGAGGGCAGGGAAGCAGCCGAAAGGACCAAGCGGTCCAAACGGAGAACAGCAAGCTAGCCAGAAACGGAACCGATTGGATCAGTATGAAGAACGCTGGCATTGTGGGAGAATCCGGCAGTTCTCAAGGCGAGACTGTCCTGCCGTGTTTTTTCAGTTAGCGACGGTCGCAGACGCGCCGCTACATTTTTGTTAGCGCGCTGCCACCAGATCGTAGCCGCGCCAGTCGCCGATGGTGATGTCGGCAAACTGGCCGACCGGGATGCTTTCATCCACCATGACGGAGCCGTCGATTTCCGGGGCGTCCCATTGGGTGCGGGCGATGCCGGGTTGCTCCACTAACACCCGCACGGCTTTGCCGACTTGGGCCTGGTTGGTTTCTCCGGCGATTTTCTGAAGCTCGGCCATCGCGCGGGACCAGCGGTTTTTGCGAGTGCGGTGGTGGAGATGGCCGTCCATTTTCTCGGCGCGGGTGCCTTCTTCCTTGGAGTAGGAAAAGACGCCGGCGCGCTCGAAACGGAACTCGCGGATGAATTCCAACAGCTCGTTGAAGTCCTCCTCGGTCTCGCCGGGAAAGCCTACGATAAACGTCGTACGAATGCCGAGGCCGGGGATGCCGGCGCGCATGCGGCGGAGCAGGTCGCGAATGTAGTCGCCGCTGGTCACCCGCTTCATGGCGGTGAGCATGCGGTCCGAAATATGCTGGAGCGGGATATCGACGTATTTGGCGACCTTGTCACACTCGGCGATGGTTAGAATGAGTTCGTCCGACCAATGCGCCGGATGCGTGTAGAGCAGGCGGACCCAGAAATCACCTTCGATCTTGTTGATCTCGCGCAGCAGGGTGGAAAGCGATTCGCCGCGGGTAGAATCGACCGGGGAGTTAGGCGTCGGGCGTTTGCCTTCCCATTGATCCATGCCGAAATAGGTGGTGTCCTGGGAGATGAGGTTGATTTCCTTCACGCCCGATTTCACCAACGCTTCCACTTCTCTAACAACCGAATCCTGCGTGCGAGAGCGGTGCTGGCCGCGGATCTTCGGAATGATGCAGAAGGTGCAGGTGTGGTTGCAGCCCTCGGCGATTTTCACGTAGGCGAAATGGTCGGGCGTCAGGCGGATGCGCGGCGTCGAGTAGTCCGGGACGTATTGTGGCTTGAGCGTGACGAAATCGCGCGGATCCTCGGTAGCCGACGGGCCTTCGGTTTTCTGGACTTCCGAGGCGTTGTTCTTGCCTAACAAATTCTCGATGATCGGAGCGACCTTGGTGATTTGATCAAGACCGATGAAGGCGTCCACCTCGGGCATGATGCCGGGAAGGTCCTTGGCGAAACGTTGTGATAGACAACCGGCGACGATGATCTTCTGCCGCTCGCGGTCGGGATCCGCCGAGCGGTCCTGCACGGCACCGAAGATGGTGTCGATGGATTCCTGCTTCGCCATGTCGATGAACGAGCAGGTGTTGATGATGAGGACATCCGCCAGCTCGGGATCGGGCGTTAGAGACATGCCGGCCTGTGCGAGGTGACCGATCATGACTTCCGAGTCGATGAGGTTCTTGGCGCAGCCGAGTGAGATGAGACCGACGGTGGTGGACATGGTAGGAAAAGTTAGAACATCGAACATCGAACGCCCAACATCGAACGTCGAATCGAAGATGGAAGAAATTCAATACTGAGGAGGCAGGATGAGTTCGTCGCCGACCTGGGGTTTGATCGGGCCGAAGCCGGGAAGAGGATTGGCAATGGCGCCTTCTGCCGAGACATCGGAAACCTTGAGCTGGCCGAGGATGCCGGTTTTGCGGCGGATGGCGAGCACGGTGCCGGTCTGGACCTGGTCGGGCATGAGGACGTCGAACGTGACGAATCCGCCGTATTGGGGGTCATCGACATATTCCTTCACCCGGCCCATGAGCAGGGCCTCGCTGATCATGCGGGCGCGGCGGAGTTCGTTGTCGGTTTTTTCAACGTTGCGCTGGTCACCGAGGAGTTCCTCGCTGTCGGCGAGCTTGGCGTCACGCTTCGCCCGTTCTTCCTCGAGTTTTTGAATCGCGGCTTTACCAGCTTCCATCTGGGCCTTCATGGCTTCGATTTCAGCGGCGTTGGTGGAGGGAGTGGCCACGGCGACGGGAGCGTTGCGCAGGGTCTGCAACTGGCGTTCAAGAGCGAGCTTGTCCTGCTCGGCACGGAGTTCATCGACCTGTTTCTGGAGACGTGCGATCTCATCCGGCGAGGTGTTTTTCACCCCGGTGTTCATGCCCTGCCAGGACACGGCAAGCGCGCCTAGCAGCAGCGCGACAGTTGCGCCCAGGAGAAGTTTCATCGTGTCCATGGCCGCGAAGTTGGATGGCTGTGGCACGGATGTCAACGCGGGTGAAAACGACGATTTTGCCTGATCCCAAAGGATTGGCGGCCGCTATGGGTTCGATTGCTGCCGGTTGAGTTCGTTTTGCACGGCTTCTGGCAGTGGATTGCTTCGCAGCCAGGCTTGGGCGGAAGTGGGGTCGCGTTCAAGCCAGTTGCCGATGGCCCGCTGATACATCTGGTTGCGCCGGTTTTCATCGGAAATTCGGGCTATCTGGCTGGCGGCCAGCGAGGGATCGGTGCCGAAAGAATGCCAGATCACGCTCTGCACGACACGGTCGGTCACGTCGTTCGGGTAGCGATCCAGCATGGAAACCGCAGCTTTCGGACTTTCCATGGCGACGTTTGTGATCAATCCGCGCAGCGCATTCGACCGATCCTGACCCGCAGGGAGCGCGGCATACGAACTGAGCGCTGCCTGCTGGTCCTTCTGTGCCCAGGCCGAGTAAACATCGTCCATCCGCCGCCGCGAGGCCTCGCCGGGATTTGCCAAGAGCCATGACGCGGTGCCCGCAGGATCCAGCGTGGCAAGTTTATCCGCCGCCCGCATGATGGCTCCATCCTTGAGGGCGTTATCGGTGAGCCCATCGATCCAGGCGCGGGTGGCGGTGGCTCCTTGCTGGAGGAGATGTGGCAAAAATGCCTCCAGCCCTTCGCCGCGCTCCTCGCTGCGGGGCATACTTGTCAGCAGCTCGGTGGCGCGTGCCGGATCAGATGCCGCAATGCCGCGGATGATGCCTGCCAGAAAGGGGTTTGCTCCCTCACCGTCGAAATTCGCATTTGCCCAGCGGATCGCAGCCTCCGGGTCGGCGGACGCCCACGACGTGAGAACCGTGTCTGTGGCAAATCCATCACGCGTGTTTTCCCTCGTGTAGGCGAGTGCGGCCAGGGGATCGGCCGCCGCCCAGGCGGTGAGCAGCAGCGAATACTCACCCATGCGGTTGTCGGTGAGGCCGAGTTCACGGAAACGGGCGACCGCTCCTTCGAAATCACCGGGCGCAAGTTGATCGATGTAGGCAAGCAAGGCGCGGTTCCGGTCCAGCGGATTTTCACCGCGGATGATCGATTCCAGTTTCACCAGGCGTTCCTGCTGGGTCATGGCGGCCTCGCGCTCCGGGCGGGTGGTGCGTGAGGATTTCCGGCCGTCTGCGTTCCCGCCGGGGCTGGTCGGAAAGGACGTGCGCGAAGAACGGGTTTCGGCTGGCCCGTCCTGCACGGTGACCGCCGGAGCGGGCAATGAGACCCGACCGGCCATAAACCCGCCGACTCCGATCAAAACAAGAGCAGCGAGCGTGGTGGTGGTGTTGAGTTTCATGGCGTTATGCGTGAGATGGTGTTACCAACTTACAGCGCCTTCATCTTACGCAATCATTCAAATTTCCGGCCGTGGCGAAAAAAGGTTCAGCCGCAAAAAGGCGCAAAGAGACGCAAAAATGATGTTGGTTTCGGCCAACTGACGGCTGCTCTCGCTGTTTGGGTCTTCTTGCTCCTCTTTGCGGCAATAAATCCTCACCCCGCAAACGCATTCGCCGGCAGCCCCTTGACGCCTAACCCGCGGATGACAAACAGCCGTCCGGCGTGCTCTTCCGCCACCGATTTGTTGAGTCCCGTGGTCACGTAGAGGTCCGCCAGATCGGGCCCGCCGAACGCGCAGGCCGTCGTTTCCGCACATGGCAGGTCGATCCGCCGCAGCTCGGCGCCGGTCTCCGGATCGAAGCATGCGACGCACCCGCCGTGGCAGAACGCGATCCAGAGATTGCCCTCCTCGTCGATCGTCATCCCGTCCGGTGAGGAATCCAGATGCGCGGTGGAAATGACGCTGCGCAAATTCCGCAAATGCCCGTCGCTCTCGTAGTCGAATGCCAGCACTTCCTTCCGCGGCGTATCGATGTAAAAAACTGTCTTCCCGTCTACTGACCAGGCAATGCCGTTGGAATTCGTCACCGGCCCGAACGCCTCATGCAGCGTGAGATCCGGGTCGAGGCGGTAGAGCTTCGCGTCGCCCGTTTTTTTCACCAGGCTGATGGTCCCGGCGAAAAACCGGCCGTCCGGCGAGCACTTGCCGTCATTAAACCGGTTGTCCGGCAGATCCTGTTCCGGGTCCGCGATATGGGTGAGCGCACCGGTTTCCTCATCCAGCAGGGAAATCCCGCGATCCCCCGCGATGACCAGTCCGCCGCTTTCCCGCGGCACCACCGTTCCCACCCGCTCGCCCACAACCCAGGATTGCTCGCTGCCGTCCGCCGGATCGAACCGCAACACCCGGCGTCCCTCGATGTCCACATAGTAAAGTGCCCCCTTCCACCACAACGGGCCCTCGCCCCACTGGCTGCGGTGGTTTCCGACTGGCTCGATTTGAATCATGGGAAAAACCTACGCCCGGCCCGGAATCGCCTCCAAGTGAAATATGCCGCGAGCCGGTTTCTGAATCATCGACAGACCCGCACCGCCTCCATACGCTATCGATCAAGCAATGAGCAAAGCCCGATTGATCGCCGTCGTGGGGGGAAGTGGGTCCGGAAAAACCTGGCTGGCGGCGAAATTGGGAGAGTGGCTGGGTGACGAAGCCGGCCATCTCTGTTTGGATAGCTTTTACCGCGATCTCGGGCACCTGCTGCCGGATGAGCGCTGTCGGGCGAATTTCGATGACCCGGCCGCGATCGATTGGGATGCGCTGCGGATGGTGCTGGAATCACTCGAACGCGGCGACCCCGCGCAGGTCCCGGTTTACGATTTCACCCACCATGTGCGGAAACCCGCGACGCTGGAAATGGAATGCCGGCCGATCGTCGTAATCGAAGGCCTCTGGTTGCTACATCCGGAGTGGCTGCGGGAGAAATTTGCCTTCAGCGTGTTTGTCGATTGCCCGGAAACAGAGCGCCTGCATCGGCGCATCGAGCGGGACGTGCTCACGCGCGGGCGGACGGAAGAATCAGTGCGCGAGCAGTTTTCCAATCACGTGAAGCCAATGCACGACCTTTTCGTCGAGCCGCAGCGCGAATGGGCGATGCGCTGCGTGGACTCGCCCCAATCCGCCAGCGAGCACTACGAGTTGATCGCCGCGTGCCGGGGATGAAGGTTGAAATCGCAGGCTGTTCCAGATACGGCATGGAAATACACATTGCTAACACCAGAGATTGATGCTGTGGTGCGAGCGCTCAAAAATGAAATCTGAATCACGCAATTTCTCAAAATCATATGCAAGACAGTGTGGAATTTAAAATTAGCGGACATCAGATGATTACCCGGGTCGCCATACCGGATAGTAATCATCCTGGATATGGCAGTTTCATGATACTCGCATTATTCGGGGCTAACAGTGATAACATATCACGCCGACTGATCATGTATTTTTTGCGGAATGGAAGCCCGATTGCTGCGCCCACGATTCAAAGGGATCAGAATGGGGAGATAGTCGATGGCTCTGTCTTCATGTCGACCGAGTTTCTGCCATTCGTTCTGGATATGCTCCGAAATGAGAAGGTTTTAAAGGCGTTTCTGAGTGCGGTAGATCCGAGCATGAATGGCATCTCAACGTGAACGAAGCTGCTAACCGATGCGTTTGCTGCAGTCGTTGTGAAGCAGTCAAATTGGTCGCTCACTGGCTCAGCCGCCGCGCCGGAGAGCTTCGGAGATTTTCAATTGCATCGCCTGGAACGCGGGGATGGCTCCGGCGACGAGGCCGAGAGTAATGGCGAGCAGAGCACCGATGGTGAGGTTGTTCGTGGGGATGAAAAAGACGGGAAGCATGCTGGGCACCGGGCTGCCGCCGAGAGTGAAGAGCCAGGCGATTCCCAAGCCGGCAAAGCCGCCGAGGATCGCGATGGCGCAGGATTCCAGCAAGACGAGGATGAGGACACGGGTGTTGGTGAAGCCCATGGCCTTGAGCACGCCGAGCTCTTCAGTCCGTTCCCTAACCGACTGTGCCATGGTGTTGCCGGCGACCAACAGGATGGTGAAAAACACCGCGCCGACGACGGCCATGACGATGGAGGCGATGTCGCCGATCTGTTGGGCGAAGCCGGCAGCGAACGCACCTTCGGGTTCGGTTTTCGTCTCGTAGGGTGAGTTGGCGAAATCTTCGTCGATTTTGCGGGCGATCTGCGCGGCTTGGTCGGGGTTGGCGATGCGGACGGTATACCAGCCGACCTGACCTTTGTTCTTCTGGCGGGCTTCCTCGAAGTAGTCGTAGCGGAAGAAGAAGCTGCTGGTGTCGGCGCCTTTTTTCGAGCCGTCATAGATGCCGACGATTTCGAACTCCCACTGCGCCATGCCAGCGGGCTGGCCCCAGATCGGCGAGGTGATCGGGATGCGGTCGCCGATCTTCCATTTGAATCGCTCCGCCGTCATCCGGCCGACCACGGCTCCGGTGCGGGTGGCGAGCCATGCCTTTTTCTCGGCGTCCTTGAGCACGTATTCCGGGAACATGTCGAGGAAGACCTCGGGCTCGACGGGCATGGTGGCGAAAAAGTTCTTTGGCTCCTGATAGATGCCGCCGAACCACGTCTGGTGGCAGACCGCGCCGACACCGCTAACCGACTGGATGCGATTCTTGTAACTCTCCGGCAGCGTCTGGATGAGAGAAACCTTGTGACGCGTGATGAGCCGGTCCTGCCCAGCCATGCTGACACCACCGCTCAACGCTTCCTTTAGTGCGCCGAGGAAGGCGAAGAGCATGAAGGCGACGAAGATGGATAGAAGCGTGAGCGCGGTGCGCAGTTTTTTCCGCTTCAGGCCGGCCCAGACCAGTGGGAGGAATTTCATGGCTGGTAAATCAATATTTTAGCTACAAATAAACGGGATGAACGCGGATGGACGAACGGATAAGAGGTAGGGCCATTTGTATCAAACAGGCGAAACTCCCGTCCCACAGGCGCGTTGTCGCAGTTTAGTTCTTTATCTTTCATCTGCGTCCATCCTGTTCATCTGCGGTTAAACTCTTCTCCAAATTTTCTTCTACACTACCGCTTCGTTAGAGAGTTGGCCCTTGTCGAGATGCACCGTACGGCTGGCGCGGGCGGAGGCGTGCGGATCGTGGGTGACCATGATGATGGTCTTGCCGTGGTCCTTGTTGAGGGTCTGGAGCAGGGATAAAATTTCGTCGCCGGACTTGCGGTCAAGATCACCCGTGGGTTCGTCGCAGAGGAGGACGGTGGGATCGGTGACGATGGCGCGGGCGATGCCGACGCGCTGCTGCTCGCCGCCTGATAGAGTGCGCGGGAAATGTTTCGCCCGGTGGGTGAGACCGACGGCTGCTAGAGCCGCGGCGACATGCTGGTGGCGGGCGGGTTTGTTCAAATGGGTGAGCAAGAGGGGCAACTCGATGTTGCGCTCGGCATTGAGGGCCGGCAGCAGGTTGTAAAACTGAAAGACGAAGCCGATGTGCCGCGCACGCCAGGCGGCCAGTTGTTTGTCGGAAAGCTGGTCCACTCGGTCCGTGCCGATCTGGACGTTTCCGGCAGTGGGCCGGTCGAGTCCGCCGATGAGGTTGAGCAGGGTGGATTTCCCGGATCCGGACGGGCCCATCAGCGCGAGGAACTCACCATCCTTCACTTCAAGATCAAGGCCTGATAGAACGTGGATTTCCTCGGAGCCTCGCTTGAAGGTTTTCGTGACGTTGCTGATGTGGACGAGTGTGTCGGTGGAAGTGCTCATCGGGTGGTTTCTACTTTGACGGCGATGCCATCGGTGAGTTTTTCGGAAGGATTGAGGACAACGTTCTCGCCCGAGGCAAGACCGGCTGATAGAGTGATTTCGTCGTTGCTGGTGTTGGCCACCGTCACGGCCCGGCGCTCCACCCTGCCGTCGCGCACGACCCATGCGATGTCCCTGCCGCCGTCTTTTCGCACGGCGACCTTGGGAACGATCAGGACGTTGCCGGTAGCGGTGGACGGCGCGGTGGTCGGATCACTTTGGAAAGCCACCTTCACGCCCATCTGCGGCAGGATGCGCGGGTCGAGTTTTTCGAAGGCCACACGCACTTTCACCGTGGCCTTCTGGCGGTCCGCGGTGGGGATGATGGCGGTGACCTTGCAGGGGATTTCCCAATCCTGATAGGCATCCAGTTTCGCAATCACCCGCTGTCCCGGCTTCACGCGGTTGATGAAACTTTCGCCCACATCCACCTCAATCTCGAGCGACGCCATGTCCACCAGTGTACAAATGCCTGTGCGCGTGAATCCACCGGACGACATCGGGGAAATCATTTCGCCTGGCTGCGAGTCTTTCGTTGTCACCACTCCGGCGAATGGCGCGCGGATGATCGTGTCGTCGAGCTGCTGTTTCCAGTCGTCCACCTGCCGCTCCGCCACGATGACGTCGGCTTTCAGGCGTTCAAGTTTCGCTCGCTGTGATCCAGCGTCCGCCACCGCCCTGCCAACATCGGTTCCGCTAACAGCCCTTGTCCCTAGCAGACCATTGATGCGTTCCATTTCGGCTTCGGTGTATTTCACCATTGGCTCGGTTTCCGCGAGGCTTCTTCTGACGGATTCGAGCTGGGCAATGGCAAGGCGCAGGCCGGATTCGACGTTAGAGGCATCTAGCTTCGCGAGCACTTGGTCCTTTTCCACCTTCATGCCCTCCTCCACCAGGATCTCGGCGACCTTGCCGGTGATCTTTGAGGAAACAGTAGCGTCCAGGCGCGTGGTGACGTAGCCCGAAGCGTTGAGAAGCGTGCTGCTACCGTTCCCGCTCCGGGCATTCCGCAGCTGCACGGATGCTGTTTTCACGGAAATGGGCTTCTCCCGCATGAACCACCACGCTGCCCCGCCGCCGAGCAGGAGCACGACCAGCAGGATCCACCCAACACCGCTGTTTCCGGACTTGAGCGGTGCCTGCGATCGGTCGATGCGCAGCGCATCAAGGCTGGGAGGTTTGGAATCCATGGAGCGGCCAAGGAACTAATCGCAATCCCCCGCCGCGACAAGCTTGGAGAAGTTGAGTCTTAAATGGCACTGCCCTTAACCCTCAACCTCTTCAATGATCTCCCGATAGACCGCGACCTCATCCGTCGCCACGCGTTTCAGCTCCGAATCCTTATCGAGGTCCACGAAATACAGTCCGAAGTCCGTATTCGGATCGAACGCGTGGCCCCACTCGCGATTCGAGGTGATGGACCAGAAATTATAACCCTTCACCGGCACTCCGTGTCCGATCGCCCGCTCCACTTCAGCGAGGTGCTGATGAATGTAGTCCGTGCGGGAAACACCGTTCGCCACCGGCACGCTGCCGTTTTCCACGATGAAAAGCTCCTGCCCCGGAAACCAACGATGAAAGCGCCGCAGCGCATGATAGAGTCCCTGTGGCCATACCGGGGCATGTAAGAATCGCCCGTGTGCCGCATCCTCAAGCAGGCGGAATTTCCCCAGCTTCCACGTCGGCAGGCCCCAGTAATAATCCAGTCCTACGAAGTCCTGCGCGCCGATCGCCTCATCCGGGCAAAGCTCCACCGGCAACCGTCCTGATGTTCCGAGATACCACCAGTTCACGTTGCCTATCAGACTTGTTGTCCCCCAGAACCGCCACGCCCAGTTCAGCCAACCGGACTTTGTTTTTAAAACGGTCAGCCGGTTGCCGGGTTCCAGCGGCACGATTTCAAGGCTTCTCTCATCTCCCAGAATTTCGAGCGCGATCATCCGGGCCAGTTTCATTTCCAACCCTTCGTTGCCGCCGTCCGTCAACGCGCCAGGGGCGTCGGTCCGGATCCCGATCCGGATTTTCCCACGCCTCCGCACCCGCCGCAGGTCGCGGCTTTCCGACGAACGTTGCTCTAGAGCATCCCGACCCCGAAAAACTTCGCACAACGACACCGGCCGCTTTGCCTTTTTGACCACCGGGCTGGTCACGGAAAGCCCCGCGTCCTCCGCCTCGACACCGAGCTCTTTCTGGAACACCGCCACCACCTTGTTCACTCGAGCTAACAAAGCGTCATGTCCGTGTGGTGCGGCCACCACGTAACCCTCGTCGCTCAGCCCCGTCACGAGAAAACGAAATCTCTCCATCGCGCCCGAGCCTTCGGGCAGCAGGAAAAATGCATCGCCATACACCGCCTCCACTTCTCCTGTTAGCAAGGCCGTACGTGCCGCGTCGTAGTCGGAAAACAGCCGCTTCACCGCTGTTCCCGGCAGATCGCGTTTCCAGGAATCCGGCTGATTGCCGATCCCAATCACCGCCACTTTCCGGTGCGCCAGCGCCTCCATTCCGTCGCCTGGAAATCCTGCCGCCACCAGCACCGCCTTGCCTGTGCGCAGATATGGATCGCTCGTTTCGAAGCGCGTGCCATCCGCCGCAGTCACTCCGCCGATCAGCAGATCCACATCGCCCTTCTCGCTGATGAGTGCCCCGCTTGTTGTGAATTTGAAAAGCGCTTCTGATAGGCCACGATGACAGGCACCCCAATCCATCAGCATCTGCAGCCACGTCGGGAAGCCCGTCACCAGTGGATTCACTCCGACCATGGCATCAGCCCGCCGCGCCTTGATGGCCGCGCGCGCCCTCGCATGTGCGAGAAACAAGTTAGGGATCAATTTTCCCACCGCCTCCGCTTCCGCATCCACGTCCGATCCACGAGGCAGTCCCGGCGGCATGTAATATCGGTTCTGCCACCATGGCTTGATGTAGCCGAAGGTCAGTTGGCTCGGCTCGTTGAAGGTGATCCAATAGTCCACCAGATCTCCCATCGCCGCCGCCACCCGGTCCGCATATCTGGTGAAAAACTCCGGGAAACGTCCGCCGATCATTCCCTCGTGATCCCTCTCAAGCCACACCGGCCAGACGAAATGATGCAGCGTCACCATCACTTTCATTCCATGACCGCGCACGCACTCCGCCACCCGCCGGTAATGCGCCAGCGCTGCTTCGTCGAATTCCCCATCAGAAATTTCCACGCGCGCCCACGCCGTCGAGAAGCGGAAAAGTTTACACCCCATCCCCGCCGCCGCGGCGATGTCCTCCTCGTAGCGGTTCCAGAAATCCGTCGCCCGCCCCCTCGGCGTCAGCCCTTGGCAGCGCTCCCAAAGATCCCACACGTCCTCACAGCCCGGATCATGGGCCTCCACCTGATGATCGGCATTCGCCGTGCCAAAAAGAAATCCTCTGGGAAATGCCATCGCGCACCGCCTTTGCACCCGTTCGGCGAGGCCGGGTCAAGGTTTGTTCCGGACTTGGCCAGTTCACGAGCGCTTGAAACGGCGGACCCCGTACTCCTTACTCCGTTTTCATTCCGTGAAAAAACCACAACGCGGCAGGAAGTGGGTCGTCTCAATGTGATCCGGATAGTCTGTAATCGGCTGCCACTTGTTAGCCAAACGTAGGATTGCCAGCGTTTCTGCTAACTTCTCCTCCCGCCCGCCGCTGTAAGGGATGTGGCTGGCCACCAGTGTTCCTGCCCGAAAAAGCAACAATGGCCCCGCGAGGAAAATCTGGCTTAGGGCGTGCGCGGGGCCGGTGATGCGATGAGCATAGAAATCGACGACACAGGCCCCCGCCGTTTCCTCACCGAGATCGTGGTACAGCGCGGACTCATGATATCCCCGCAGTCCACCTCCAGCCTGCCACGTGCGGTAGCCGCTCCAGGTGGTGACCACAAGACCGAGGACGGCCACCAGGTTCGCCATGCCTTCAGACAGCGGAAACCCGAATTGATGGAAAGCAAGCGCGGGCACGTAACGGAAGAACAACCAGGTTAGAAAATAACAAAAAGTGCTGCCCAAGAGCGCGAGTGCCGCAAGGAGTTTCTGCCGGAAGTTATATCGACGGATCATGCGGTTTCGAACTGGCCGGTCATCCGGATAGCAGAACCTCCAACAGATGACAACCCGGATACACAACCCTCCAGTCTCCGTAGTTTGGGTGGCTCGTCCCCTTGGAATTCAGCTGACAACCACTGGTTCGCATTGTGCACGCCACCGTGCTTACTGCTCTGCGAAGTTTTCGAAAATATCAGATGCAGTCCCATCAACGCTCCCTAACCTGAACGACGCCCAAATCAAATCAACCATGAAACTCCCGCTCCTTTTATCCTGCGCCCTCGCAATCCAACCTCTTTCCGCTGCCGAGCAAATGGTCACCCTGGGTGATTCGTTGACTTTCGCCTACGAAGCCGAGTTCTGTAACGAAATAGACATCCCGTTCGGTCCTGATTACGGCGATGGATTCAGCTCCCGCGTCCGCAACTGGGCGGAAATCCTTTACAAACCGGGGTATCGGCGGAGTTCATTTGATCTTGGGCCAAGGCAGTTCATCAACATCGACTTCCCGGGAGCGAACGACTTCGATTTTTTCCTGCGCAACCGGTATAACTGGGCCCTTCCGGGTCTCAAGATCGATCAGCTTTGGAAGTTCATGAACCGCGACGCGGATGTTGAAGCCATGGTCGGTCCCGATCTTTCCAGACTTCTGGAATACACGGATTTTGATGAGGCCGATGATTTCGCCGTAGGGGATCTAGAGGACCAGATCCGCAATACAGCCGAGCGTGTCGTCATCTTCATCGGCGGAAATGATGTCCGCGGTGTCTATCCAGCGATCTATAACAGAGACAAGCCCGGTAACTTTGTGGACAATTTCGTGCTCAACGCGACACGAATCGTTGACCGCGTTCTCGAACTCAATCCGAACGTGCAAGTCGTTCTCGTCAACGTCCCACACGTCGGCATCACGCCCGAAGTGAGATCGAAATGGCCGACCGATAAGGTCAAAACCGAGCGCGTCAGCCGAGTGCTGCGCGACCTCAACAGCCGGCTTGAAGAGCTCGCGAAATCAAAGGACATCGGATACGCAGATCTCTACACATCCACTGTCTCCCTCCTCCGGAGAGCGCCATATTGCATTCAAGGCGTGGCCTTCGAAAACGACGGTTCGAGAACCGCTAACGCCAACTTCGTCTGGCTGAACGGTCCGCTGAGCGCCAATTTCCACCCTAACACCAACCTTCAGGCGCTGATCGCCAATCATATTATCGACGCTTTCAACGTGCGGTATGACACCGGCATCGCCCCGCTGAGTGCGACAGAAATCCTGGTCGGATTGTTAGGAAAAAAACCTGAACAGATCGACATGACGTTTGCAAAATGGATGTCCAACTACGGAAAAGGCGGCCTCCCCAGAACGGATGATTCCGATGGCGACGGCATCCCCGCTTCCGTGGAATTTGCCACCGGACTCAATCCCAAGCTCCGGGATTCGGAGTTGATCAAAACCGTGGTGCGTGGCGATACCCGTGATTTCTCCTATCCGATCCGCCTTCCGGATAGCAAATACTTCACACTCCGTGCCCTCTACGCTGCGAGCCCGGTTTCTCAAACAACGCCGATCAAGCCGAATCCGACTACCGAAAAAGACGGTCTCGCCCATGTCAGATTACCCGTCACCGACCCCGGCACCCTTGAACTTCGCGCGACCATCCGTTATAAATGATGTCTGCCAAGACGTTCAAATCCGCCGCACCGCGATGCCGCCGATGAGCAGCGTGAAACCGGCATAGACGAACCAATGGGCGATGTCCTGATAGACGGGCGTCGCCGGCAGCGAGGCGCGAACCTTCGCCGGATCGAAACCCTGCAGTGCCGCCAGCGCGGCGTCCGGTTCGTGGTCAAGCCGGTATTCCGCCGGATAGTCGCGCTGCCAGCCGAGGGTTTTCATCAGCGAGTGGTCGGGATCCCGCAGGCTCAGGTTCACGCGGTCGCGTCCGGCCAGATCGACCGACGCTTCGTAGTGCCCGACGCCGGTCTGCCTGACGGAAACCGGAACGTCCGCGCCATCGGCATCGATTGCCTTTGCGTCCCATTTCACGCGGTCCACCGGCCGGTCCTGTCCGTCACGGCGGAAAATGTCCACGCGCCATTGCTCCCGCTCGACGGAGCCCGACGCGGCGAGCCCGGTGGACTGCTCCTTTCTAACGATTCCACGGAAGATCTGCGCCCAGAACGCGCCGCCGTTCCCCCACCCCAGCCACTCGCCGCCCCATTTCTCGGTGAGATCGGACGTCCAGCAGAGGCCGGTGCCGAGTCCATAGCGGCAGACTGCTAACAGAGGATCACCGGTTTCCGCAGCGATCAGCAGGTTGGCGGACGGCTTCGTCTGAGTCATGACGTAGCCGAGCACGTCGGGAAGCTGAGATTTTTCATAACCGGATAGAATCGGATGATCACCGGTCACCACCGTTCCATAGAGGTCCTCCTTGATCGCGGAGCGCGAGGCCTGCATCGTTTCCTTGGTGAAAATCTGCGGCATGTTCGTCGGATCGTTCGTCTCGTAGTAGCGCCCGCCGCCCTCTGTGGCGATCATCTCCATCACGGACTTCGCCGCGCCATCGCCCAGAGAAACGCTGGAAACCGTCATGCCCTGCGCCCGCATGTCGCGGACCAGGCCGGAGAAATCGTTGTCCGGCGTCTGGCCGTCTGATAGAACGATCATGTGCTTCACCTTCGCCACCGCGTTCTGCAGCAGCTCGCGGCCCTTGACCATGCCGGGATACGCGTCGGTGCCACCGTCCGCGGCGAGCGAATCGATGGCGTTGAGCACGGTCCCCTTGTCCGCCGCACTTGTCATCGGCAGGATCACGCGGGTTTCGCTGTCGAAGCCGACGACCGCGATCTGGTCCTGCGCACCTAACAGTTCCGCCGCCGCCTTCGCCGAAGCGCGGGCGAGCGCGATCGGCTCGCCATCCATCGAGCCGCTCTTGTCGATCACCAGCACCATCGCCAAGCTCGGCTTCTGCTTTTCCTTCTCGTAGCGCGACGTGAGCGGCAGCGCCTCCTCGACCGGCGTGCGGAAATACCCACCGAGGCCGAACGAGTTCTCCGAGCCGAGCATTGCCAGCCCGCCGCCGAAGTCGGAAACGTAGCGTTTCACCAGTTCCATCTGCCGCGTGCTCATCATCGTGGCGGGAATGTCAGCCAGCACCACCCCGTCAAAAGCTAACAACTCCGCCATGGTTTCCGGCAGGCCGCGCTCGCCGCGCAGCTCGAGCTCGAGACCTTGTTTTTTCATCGCCCGGGCGAGCGGACGCATCTGTTTTTCATCACGATGCAGCACCAGCAAGCGCGGCTCGCCCTTCACGGTGATCGTCGTGGCGACCTTGTTGTTTACGGGAAACCAATCCTTTTCCGGCAGCAATTCGGCTTCCCACCGGCTCTCGCCGGGCGACAACATCTCCACATCGAGCGTCACCGCGGTTTCCTTGCCTGCCTCTAACTTGACCGGCGTCGATGCTACAGCCACGCCACGCTGGAGAATCCGCGCGGTGGCGTTCATCGTCTCGTTCGCGCGCATCCGCAACCGCATGCGGACGATCTCGCCGCGGTAGGCGATGTGGGTCATCGGCTCCAGAGCGACGATCGCAGCCTCGGGACGCTTCAGGCCCTCGACCTTGCGGAATCGCACATCCACGCTTTCCTCGCGCAGCGTTCCGAGCGCGTTCGACACACCGGGCGTCGTCGGAGCTCCGTCGGAGAATACCACCAGCCGCCGCGCCATCCCGGCGTCGAACACGAGCCGCGATCCTAACAAGGCCTCCGCAAGTTTCGTCGAATCACGCACACCCGCATCGGCGGTGCCTTTCGTGGCCTCGTCGGCGAGCTTGCGGAGTTTACCCGGATCCGATTCCGCGAGGCTGGTGCCGAACGCGAGCACCGACGAACGGTCCGAAGATCGCAGCGACGAAGCGGCCTGCTCGATTTCCACCGCACTGCTTCGGATGGAATCCGGATCGACCGATTCGGAGACATCCACCAGATAGACGACGTGCAGGTTGTCGCTGGTGGAGAGCCAGTAAGGACGGCACAGCGCGAGGATGAAACACACCACACCTAACAATCTCAAAACGTGAGCCGCCCACTTGCGGGCGGGAGGGCGATCGACGAGCGACCGCCGCCAGGCGAAAACGCTGGCCGCCGCACAAGCGAGGAGAAGCCACAGGGGAAGATAAGTGGAGAACTGCATGAAAATGGGGATCAGCCGACTTTGCGGCGGTGATAGAGAAGCTCTTCTGCAATCACGGCGATCACGGCCGCCAGCAGGAACCAGCCCGCGAGCGGCCAGCCGGACGCGAGTTTTAGCTCGGGTGGTGGCGTTCCCTCGGGTGCCGGGCCGGACTCACCAGCAGAGAAGACCGCACCGCCGAGGTGCCAGTCAGTGGCGTTGCGGGTGAACTTGTAGTTGCCCACACGGTCAACCGCGGCCGGCATCTGATAGGGAAGATCGGTGATCTTGTCACCTGCTCTGAAACCTGCCTTGCCGCTGGTTTCCGTGCCCGGCACCTCCACCCGGCTGCCGGTCGCGACGGCGGATGGGAAAGTGTTCTCGCGCCCGGTTAGAAGCACCGCCGCGTCGTGGACAAAGACGGGAAACCACGGAGAGAGGAAAAAATTCTCGCGAGCGGGATCGAAGTTGAAGACCACCGCCGAACGGCCGCCGGTGGAGCAGGTGTAGAGTAGCGGCGTGCCGTCGGCATGGGCGAGGATGATCACGGAGCCCTGCGGAGCCGTTAGTTTTTCCGCTCCATCAAAGGTGAGCAAGGCCGGATCGAGCCGGACGAGCAATGGGTGGTCCTTCGCGACTACTTCGGGCGATCCTGCGGTGAGTTCGGCTCCGACGTCTTTCCAAAATGGCGACTCACCTGAGGGAGCAAAAATGATCGCCGCTTCGGATTCCGGCGGCGCGCCTTCGACCAGTGCGAGCCGGGCGAAACCATCGATCGGTTCGAAAAGCGAATCCGCGCGCGAGAAGGCGGCGATGCATTGCTGGAAATAGAACGGATTTTTCGCCGCGACCTGCACGGGAATCGGCTGCGGTGAGTTCAGGCCTAACGGAGCGATGTCGTCCGCGGCGAGCGCGTCCTTGCCACGGATGCGGAGCAACCAGTCCCCGGGATCGACGGAGTCCAGCGGGATTGACTCGCTGACTTCGCCGCGGGCGGGAAGTTTCACCGTGAACAAACGCGCCAGAGTCCCATCGCCCGCCGACAAGAGCTCCATCTCCACATCGCGGTCGGTGGGGAAATCCGAAACCAGGGAGACGAACAAGGTCGCTCTGCCCGGTCCTTCCCAGCGCAGGTCCGCCGCCGTGATGCCGATGTTGTCGGCCTTGCCGCCGACGGGTACGACCTCGATGCCGGCGGGAAGTTTCATCGCGGCCGAGTGACGGTCGGTTAGAAAGAGAACGCGGGTTTTTCCCGATGTTTTCCCTGCTACGGACGAGAGCAGCGAGAGCTCATCGAGCGCGTGGGGATCGAGCGAGAGATCGGACGGCTTGACCGCCTCCAGCGCGTCGCGGAGCAGACGGGCGTGATTGGTGAGGTGGGCGTGGTATTCAAGCCGGGCGGCGACTCCGGCCACGGCCGCGCGTTGCGATCCACCGAGCGCGGTGATCCATGAACCGGCGAGTTCCTTCGCCAGATCGAGCCGGGATTTTCCATCGACCACCGCCTGCATCGAGGCTGAGTGGTCGATGATGACTAACAAATCCGGCGCGTTTCCATCATCGAATCGTGGCCGTGTCAGAGCGAAGACCGCGGCGATGAAGGCAAGCCCGACTAACAAAAGCGAAAGTAGGTTGCGGAGTTTCTGGAAAAGCGAGCTGGCGGCCTTCTGTTGGAAAACCTGCTGCCACAGGAAAAACGCGTTCACTGGCTGGCGGCGCGGCCGCGTGCGGATGAAATAAACCGCGGCGAGTGGAAGGAGTGCGAGCGCCGCCCAGAAGAATGCGGGAAAGCCGAAACTCATGCGACGAGGCCTCCCTTCCGCAACATCGACTGGATGACGACTTCGAACGGCACGTCGGAGGTGGTGCTCGCGAGTCCCACACCGCGGCGCGCGCATTCCGTCCGCAGGTTCTCATTCCACCCGGCGACCGCCTCCCGATAGACGCGGGCTTCCTTCTCGGTGATCGTGACACGCTGGAGCGCCGCGGTTTCCACGCACTCGATTTCCAGATCGCCTAGCCACGGGCATTCGAGATCGGCGGGGTCGTGGACCTGAAGCGCGAAAACATCGTGCCCGGCCCATTGGAGGAACTTGAGGCCTTCTTCGTAACCTTTGGGGAAAAAGAAATCCGATACCACTAACACCACGCCCTTCTTGCGGCGGCGGGCTTGGAACGAGCGTGCACAGGCGGTGAAATCCGTGTCGGTGCCGAAAGTTTCGGCGCCTTCGAGATCGCGCAGGAAGGAAAATACTTGGCTGCGGCTGCGCGCAGAATCGACGATGGTGGTTAGACGTTCCGCCATACCGTGGACGACCACGCGGTCCATGCCATTGAGCGCAATGTAACCGAGCGCGGCGGCGAGTTTTCTCGCATAGTCGAACTTCGCGGCCATCGAGCGGCTGCAGTCGAACAGGATGTAAACCGTGGTGTCCTCCTCGATTTCAAACAGCTTGATCAGGAGTTCCTCGGTGCGGGCGTAGATCTTCCAGTCGATCGCGCGGTAGTCGTCGCCGAAATTGTAAGGCGCGTAATCGGCGAAGGTGATGCCGGTGCCGCGCCGTTCGGTGCGGCGGTCCGCCTGGAGCGAGCCGCGCAGCACGCGCCGCGCTAACAGGTTCAATGCTTCTAGCTGGCGGATGAACGCGGGATCGGTGAGGGTGGATTTCATGCTTTCGCGGCTTGGATCGCGTCCTTGACCAGCATGTCCGGCTTCACGCCTTCCGCTTCGCCTTCGAATGATAGAATCAAGCGGTGGCGCAACGCCGGCAGCGCGACGGAATCCACATCCTCGCGGGATACGTGGAAGCGGCCGTCGAGCAAGGCACGCGCGCGCGCGGCGGCAAGCATCGCCTGCCCCGCACGCGGTGAAGCCCCGTGACGGACGAACTGCTTCACCGACTTCGCCGCGTTTTCGTTAGGATGCGTGCCGCGGACGACGCGGACGAGGTAGTCCTGCACTTCCGGCGCGCAGGGCACCTCACGCAGCGTCTCCCCCATTCTCAGAATGTCCTCGCCGTGCGCGACCGGGCTGACGTGCGGGCGGGAGTTTCCGCCGGTGCGGTCGAGGATTTGTTTGAACTCGTCGTGCGATGGCAGGCCGACCTGGAGCTTGAAGAAAAAGCGGTCGAGCTGGGCTTCCGGGAGCGGATAGGTGCCGTCGTTTTCGATCGGGTTCTGCGTGGCCATGACGAAAAACGGCAGCGGCAGCGTGTGCGTGTGGTTGGCGACGGTGACGCGTTTTTCCTGCATCGTTTCCAACAGCGCGGACTGCGTCTTCGGCGTCGCGCGGTTGATCTCATCCGCTAGCAGCATGTTGCAGAACACCGGGCCCGGCTGGAACACCAGCTCACGGCGGCCGTCGCGGTCCATCAGAATCTGGGTGCCGACGACGTCGCTGGGCAGCAGGTCCGGCGTGAACTGGATGCGCTTGAACTGGACGTCGATCGCCTGGGCGATGGTGTTGATCAGCGAGGTTTTCCCGAGACCCGGCACACCCTCCAACAGAACGTGCCCGCCGCAGCAGATAGCGATGAGGACGTCGTCGATGATTTCCTGCTGGCCGACGATGAAGGTGGAGACGGCGCCGCGGATGCGGTCGAAGGTTTCCTTAAAATGGGCGACGTTGGGTTCGGTGGCGGTGGTCATGGGAGATTTTGAATTCTAGATTTTGGATGTTGGATTCATTTCGAATCTTTTGGCGGCTCGGCGGCTTGGGCGGACTGGAGGTTTTCGAAATAGTTGCGGACGCCTAACTTCAGCGATTCCGGGACGTCGTCGCGTTGGACAAAAGACTCCACCTGGCGGGCGAACTCGCGTTGTTTCGCCTCGCCGCGGCGGCCGGAGACACCGGTGCCGCTTTCGGATTCCTCGACGGCGCTGAGCGACGGGCCGGAGCCGTGCTGGCCTTTTAGCTCGGCGAGGGCGCCGTTTTTCTGCGAGTCGTCGCGCTCCTTTCGCTCGCTCCATGATGAGCCGACTCCTGCCTGCTTTCCGCCGGGGCCTTGTCCTAACATTTGTGTCTGACCTTGGGTGAACGACTGCGCCTGGGAGAGTCCCTGGCGGAGTTGATCGAGTTTGCTCTTCGCCATGCGCTTGCCGTGCATGCCGCGCATGTGCTTGCCGAGTTTGCCCAGCGCTCCGTTGGCTCGCTCCATCGCCTCGCCGTCGCCGGGCTCCGCATCGGGGTCGATCTCGGCTTCCTCGAGATCCTTTTCCGCTTCGGCGGCGGCGTCATCGAGTTCGGCCAGCATGTCTTCGAGCGGTTTCCCCTGTTGTCCCGCGCCCCCGCCCATCTGGCCGCCTTCGGAGCCTTCGCCCTGACCCTGGCTACCTTGCCCTTGTCCGGCCTGGGCCTGGCGAGCGCCCTGGCGTTGTTTTCCTGCGGCGGCAAGGCGCTTGCTGGCGGCGCGCATTTTCGCGAGTTCCTGCTTCGCGTCGTCGAACGCCTTCTGTTTTCCGGCGGGATTGTTCTTCAGTTCCTTAGCGTCGAATTTCTTCGCCGCGAGTTTTTCCAACAGTTCGGCGGCTTCCTTGAGTTCCTTGGCGTCGAGCTTCTTGCCTAGCTGCCGGGCCTCGGTTTCCTCCGCCTTCGCCAGCTCACCGGCGGCGAGCTTGAGCGTTTCCTCATCGCGCTGCTGGTCGAGCGCGCGGCTGGCATCGCGGATTTTCTGCTCGATGCGGGCGAACTGCCGCGCGGCTTCGGCGCGATTGCCGGTTTCGTCGATGGATTTCACGAGCTTGCGGAACTCGTCGAGCTTCATTCCTTCTTTCTCCTCGGGAGCAACGATGTCCTTGTCGAGCGACTCGATGAGCTGCTCGAGTTCCTTCTTCGATTCCCCGATGCGTTCCTTCGTCTCGCGGGCGATTTCCTCCTCTGCCCTAACTGCGGGTGACGCCGGCATCAGCCCGAGCCCGATCGCCCCGAGCGCCAGCAGCGCGGCTAACAGAGCGGGGCGTTTGGGAAATTTTTCGGAAATGGCCCCCACCTTGCACTCCGCAAGACGCGGCTCGAGCCAATGCCACTGCATGGCGGTCGCCGGATCATCCGGATGGTGGGCGGCAAGGTGGCGCGCGCTGGCGATCCCGTCCTTGAGGTCGAAAAAGCGGTCCGCCTCGCGCACGGCGGCGGCGGGGCGCATGCGTTTGAAAAACCAGAAAGCCACGCCACCGGCCAACGCCACGGCGGCGACCGCTAACAAGATCCACGGTGGAACGGAATGGCCGCGCAGCACCCAGAAAAGGGACGCCGCGATGGCAACGCCGGCCGCTGTGGTTAGAGTTGTGACGGCGATGCGCCGGGCGAGGAAGCCGTCGTGGCGGCGCGCGACGTGGCGGAGCAGGGTTTCGATTTCGGAACGGGCGGACATGTCAGTTTTTCGGTTTTTCCGGAGCAGCCAGATCCTTGCCAAGTTTCAAATACTTCGCCTTCGTTGTTTTCCCAACGTCCTCCGACGGGATCGAAGCGTAGATCGTTTTCGCCTCATCGATTTGCTTGGTGTTGAACAAGGCCTGGGCGAGATCGTATTTTACCATGGCCCGCAGTTCGTTTCGTTCGGGTCCCGGCTGGCATTCCTGAAGCGCGGCGCGATAGGCGGTGACGGCAGCTTCAGGTTGTTTCGCTAACAATTCATCACCGCGGAAATCCATCAACTGGGCTCGCACTTCCGGGATGAACGATGCGGGCATCGGATCTGTTAGGGCGAGGAAATCATCCGAGGACGCAGCCCTCACCATCCGGTAGGTCCAACT
The DNA here is from genome assembly GCA_031412525.1 of Akkermansiaceae bacterium. Lineage (GTDB taxonomy): Bacteria > Verrucomicrobiota > Verrucomicrobiia > Verrucomicrobiales > Akkermansiaceae > Luteolibacter. The sequence goes on from JANODE010000023.1 coordinate 57,681, forward strand.
GTTCACCGGTGGATAGAGCGGCCCGAGCGAGGGGCGGGAGAAGATTGCGGTTTCGAACTTCTTCCGTGACTCCGAAAATTCCGTCGTCTTCCAGACGCGGTTGCGGGAGAGGGTTTCGAACAAAACACTCAGTCCGTCCGGCTTCTCGAACACCTTCACGATCTCCTGGCGGGCAGGCAGTCGTTCTCCCAGCGCCTTGAAACGATCCGGCTGCGCTGACCAGTTTGATAGAAACTGGCAAAGCGCGAGCGCGGGGTTGATCTGGTCCGTATCGAACTCGCGATGGGTGTCGCAGAATGCGGTGAGATCCTCGAAGGTTTTCAGCGCCTTTTCGAAGCCATCCATCGTCCCTTCACCGGCAGCGATCGTGGCCCAAAAGCAGGCCGACGCGATCAGATCCCGATGAAAATTACGGGAAACATACGAGTTGTTGCCGTTCGACGAGGGCGGAGTTTTCAGCACTCCCTCAGCGATCTTGTCCAGCAGCCCGCCATTTCCACTGCGCAATGACACCATCGCCGCGTGGCGACAAATGATGCTGTCGAGTCGGCCAGTTAGAGATCGGGGGTTCAGGTCCGAGGGTGCGCCAGTGTTGGTATTCCAGTCGCGGAATGAATTATCAAAGTTGCAGGCTTCAGCGTAAGTCGTGATTTCCTTCTGAAGGGCGAGCACCGCCTGATAGCCGCTCTCGGTGAGCGCGGCGAGCATCTCCGCCTGGACGAGCTTGTCCTTCGGCGGGTCCTTCTGATAGGCGGTGATGAGGCGCAGGCTGCGCTGATCGGCTTTTTCCTGAGGCGCGGAGTCTCCTTCTCCGACTTTCGATGACAGGAGCTGGCATTCGAGGCGGAGAATCTGGAGAGGATCGATGCCCGTCTGGCCGAATGCGGTCAAACCTTCCTCCAGCGCGCGGTCATAGCTGCCGGAAATTTTCGCACTTCGATAGACACGGACAGGCTCTGATAGAAGCGTCTTTGCCAGTTCGAACTGTCGCGCGGAGACGAGCGAAGCGATGGTCGGGAGGTCGCCGATGATGGTGAGTTTTGCCTGAGCGAGGAGTTTCTGCGCGAGCGCCTCATCGCCGGATCGCGCTGCGGAGACAAACAGGGCGGGTGCCACCTGTTGGGGAATCGAGGGATGGCCGGCGGGTTTCGGAGCGTTTGCGTTTTTCCAGAACGCGGCGTTCATGCGTTGCGCGAGTGGCTTGGTTTCCGCAGTGAGGTTGGCAGTGCCGAACGCCTTGAGGACGGCAATGCTGAATGGATTCACCGAGCTGCGACCGGCTTCACAATAGGTTTCGTAAAGTGGCACGATGGCGGCGGCGATACCCGGATCATTGATGATCGCAGGAACCTTCGACACGCAGTGAAAAGCAAGCTGCATGCGGGAAGGCTCGGCGATGGATTTGTCGTTGATGATCGAAACGAACATCCCCGCGGTGATTGCGCGTCCTTCCGGCGTGTCGCCGTTCCAGCCCATCAATCCAATGACGAGATCGCGCCACGTTATCGCTTTCAAAATCCTTTCGGACTCGGGATCCTTCTTTTTCGTCAGATCATCGCGCCTCTCCTGGACGGATTTCCTTTCCCGCTGCAAATCGGATAGAGAAAGGGAACCGTTGTTGTTGAATTCATAACAGATCGTGCTGATCAAGGCTTCAACCCTGACGTCCTCCGGCATTTTCCCCGCCGTCCGCAGCTGTTTCAGCCACTGGGGGCTCTTGGTGTCGGCGGCTGACGTTTCGTTGTTTCGCATGTTCCCTGCAAATCGGGACAGGAGCGACTGGCCGTTGTAATTGTTGTCTGCCAGGCTGAATCTTCCGCCTTCCGGGGTGGCCAACACTGCAGTGACGAATCGCAGGCCGAGCGCGGGATTTTGGTAAAACGGCGAATCCGAATTGTTGATCAAGCTGCTGATTGCTTCATCACGTTCGCTGATCTGGAAGTCGTTTGAAGTGTAGGAAGACAGTCGTCCGCCTTGGGTGAGGCTGGTGGTGAAACGGCGTTCGGCTTCAAGGAAAACCTCAACTGCTTTTTTAGAATCGAGCAGTGCGAGGTCTCCGAGAAACTGCCGGGCTTCGTCGAAGGCATTGCTGTAGCTGCGGCTTGGATTCGGCGTGTTGGCTAGGAACTCGTCAGCGCGCTTGACTATCTCTTTGCGGCGGATTTCATCGCCCGCCTTGGCCTTGTTTTGGAAGGAGGGCGGGAGTTTGGCGATCGCTTCCGCAGGTAACCATGGCAGCACCAGCGTGTATCCCTCGACGCGCGAGGCGGGCAGTTTTGCCAATGCCGGGCCGGCTGCGGCAAAAGCCTCGGCGGTGAGATCCGAGCGCTCCTTGCCCGACGACATCGACGCAGCGGTGATCAAGGCGCCGAATGTCGCTGGCTTCCTTTCGCGAAAGCGCTTCACCAGATCGCTGCGCGAAAAACTCAGGTTCATGTAGGAGGTCATCCGCTCAAGCAACAACTTGTCCTGGCGGGTGTAAGTCATCTTTCCGTTAGTCTGTTGGACTTGCACGATCACCGCCGCGATGGGCTCCCAGGCGGGGACATCCGCGAAGCAACCGATCGACTCGAGCAAGGCCTCCACCTCTTCCGGTTTCTGATAGGTCCGATTCTGGAATCCGCGGAAAAGCTGATATTCATTATCACCGACAGGAATCCCCAGCCGGAAGAGCGTGCGCTGGAGACGCATCGCTGCAACCGGATCGGAGTTCTGCTGGCCGAGGATATTCTCCATGGCGTTGATCTGGTAATAGAACTTCTGGCTGTTGTTCTGGTTTTGCCAGTCGATCTTGTCGCCGAAGAGCACCTTCGAGATGGCGGAACACACGGAATCCAGTTCTTCCTGTTTGCCTGCAAGGCCTGCTGCTAGCGCGGCGTTTATCAGGTTCAGGTTTGCGCTTTGGTCGCCACGGCTCAGGCCGTTCTGGAACTTGTCCGCAGGGATCTCGCGGAGGCGGGTGAGGAAAAATTTCCCCGCGCCCGGTGTCGATCCCGCGCGGAAGAGTACGCCCTGCCGGAGCATGACGGTGACTGGATCGAAGCCGTCTTTCAGGGCTTCCGAGTCCCAAAGCTTGCCGAGTTGATCGACCGTGGAAATCCCTGCCATCGCTGATACAAGCGTGCCGACCTTCGGGTTTTTTTCCGCTAGATCCTTCAGATAGGCGGGCGGCAGGATGTCGTCGGGCGACTTCGCTTTGGCAAGCCGACCGGTCAGCCAGCGGACGGAAGAATTCTCTGATAGGTCTTCGCCGCTCGACGAGCCGCCGTTCCCCTGCCGCAGGGTGAAAAACGTGCCGCCGGAGTATTGAGGGCTTTTCTCGATCTTCGCGACGAGAAGCGCTTCTCGTGCCTTCGCATCGAGCTCTTCCGGCGGAGTCTTCCATGCCTTTACCGCTGAGTATAAACGGAATCCCTCTTCCGCGATCGATGGCTGCCGGAGCATCGCCAGTGCGAGCCGTTTTGCAATCGCATCACGCCGGTCCGCCGCGGCCTTGTCCTCTGGTTTTTCCCCAGAATCTGATAGAAGATCGGGTAGCCCATCGGTGTTCTGTGTGCCGAAAAATCCCTTCGCATGATACGAAATCCATGTTAGATTGGCGCCAGCCAGGTCGGCAGCTGAAACGTTTTCCAGCCAGGCAGTGACGGTTTCGAAAAAGTCGCAAGCGGCCTTGTTGTTCTCGTTGTTGGAGAGTTCCTGCGCTTTCTGATGGACCATCATCACGAACTCGTCCGATGTTGCGGCCTTGGTTATGAGTGATCGGACACGTTCGCTCTGCGCGGGTGGCAGGAGAAAGGCCATCTTTCCGGCGACGGAAGCGTCGTCAGGTCGTTCCGCGATGAGCAACTCGAGCATGGCGAGTGCCAGCTCGTTTTTGCCTAGCGCGATGCAAACGTCAGCATACTCGAGGCGCTTGATGAGACTCTTGGAATCGCCGGGATCGACCAGCTTCAGGAGCTCCGCGCGGACTTCCTCACCGAGCTTCGGCATCAGTTCGCGCATTTCGTAGCCGCTGTTCCACGGACTTGCTTTTGCCTGACGGACGAGCAGGAGGGCCTCGCGGGCAGCTGCTTCGTATTTTTTTTCACCGGCGAATTTGATCACCTTTTCGATCGAGCCCGTCTGCCCCGAGGAAGAAGATGATGACGAACGGCGCGAGGCCTGACCAAATCCCGCAGGACCCATCGGCGAGCCACCCCCGGCGACCTTGGCGACTGCCGGTGGCTGGAAACGTTTCGCCAAATCCTCGAAACCAAGCTGTCTTGCCTTCGCCGCGAGAACCGGCGCGCCCTGAATGCCTAACACCTGGCGGCACTGGACGAGCACGGTGCGCAGGGAATCCGCGATGGCCGCGCGTTCTTCCGGTTTCATCTCGCTGGCCACGGCCACGAGCGCGGTGCTCAGCCAGGTCGTGTAATTATGATCTGAGGCACGGCCAGTGCGGGTTTTCTCCAGCAAACCGTAGGCCTCGTTGAATTTTTTTTCCTTCACTGACTGATAGGCGCGCAGCAGGTCGAAGTCCGCGGCCTCCTCCTTGGGCGGAGTGGCGGCGGCGGCCCTGGTGATCGCCTCCGCATCCTCGGCGCGAAGGGCGATCCAGAGGCGTAGCACCGGTGACTCGACGCGGTCGAGGAAGGGCAGCAGCTCCTTCGGATCGATGATGCCGGTGCCACCGTAGTTCGCGGCCTCCGACTTCGGCCGGATTTGATAGAGATAGCCGTTAGGGAGTGAGGAAAACGAGAGGTTCTGCAAATCCGGCAGGGTAAACGGGGTTTCACCGTTCATCCAGGGATTGTGGCCGCGCATGGATCGCGTGGCCATGCGCATCGCGGTGTGGCTGTTCACACCGCCAGCCGCGGGTTTCTGGCGGGCGCGTTTCACCATGGTGTTGAAAGCGTCGATCCATTGTTCGCGCGTCCCGGCGACGCTCATGGCGGAGAGCCGCAGCGGATCGAGTTTTTCGGCATCGGTGGTTTTCACGACAAGATCGAGGATGATTCTTTTGAACGCCTCGCGTTGTTCCGGAGGCAGCGTGACGTTCTCAGCGGCCATCATCTGGATGAGCTGATAGCCGATCTGCAGCGCCGCATCCTGATCCTTGTCCGCTAGACAGGCGTCGGCCGCGGCGGACAACTGCGCCCAGGCCGGATCGCCGGCCTTGGCATCCTTTGTCACATACATCGCCGCGCGCAGGCGCGTCTGGGGCGAGAGGCGGTCGGGCTTTTCCATCGCCTTCTTCACGATCGCCGCATCGAGCGTGGTCCCTCGGCCATTGTGTCCATAGTTTCCATACATCAGCGCCATTCCTAACAATCCCTGCTCATCGGGATGTTTTTCCAAAAGCATCGGAAGGTCCGGCTGACCCTGGACGCTCGACTCGACGAAATCCGCCATGAATGCCGCATTGGTGATCCCCGCCGCGCGAATCTGCGCCTGGATCTGCTTGCCGCCGTCGCCGCTTTTTGTCGCGAGCTTGCTGAGGTGCACCATGGACATCCGGCGTGCATCTTCAGCGTCTTCCGGCAGAACGAAGGGCCCGGTCATTGTGGATCCGGAAAATCGATACGACTGCTGCCCCTTCTGATGGGCATAAGCCGTCTGAACCGACATGCTCAGGATCATCAGTCCGCGGAGTTCGTCCGGGTAGCTTTTCAGATAGGTCTTCTGACTCTGCGGATTCGGCGTGATTCCTGGAAGGTCACCGGTCGCCTGTTGGAGGGCGAGGAAAATTGGCAGTGCCTCGGCTTCGCGGCCGTCCTGTTCGAGCATCGTCGCTAACAAATATTGGCTGCGCCAGTCCCCACCCCCCGGCAGCGACTCGCGCATGAAGCGGATGGCCTCTTCATACATGCCAGCACCGGCTAGTACTGCGGCATTGCTTTCGATGGAACGTGGATCGCTGGCTTGTTTCCCGGACATCGCCTGCAGCTCGCGCATGCCTTTCACCGTTTGCCCCTGGCGGAGATAGGCCTGCGCCAGAGCCGCGCGGATCCGACCGCTGGCATCCTGCGCCAGCGCTTCTTCCAGTACCGCCACGACGCGGTCCGGGTTGCCGCTTTGTTCTTCGAGATTGGCGATCTGCAAACGCAGATCCACGTCCTTCGGTTGGAGACGCACGGCTTCTAGCAGAAGATCGCGGCGCTTGTCGTCGTTCTGAGTCACGCGCGCGAGCTCGGCCTGCGCGAGGATGGGGCCGATGGACCGGCGATTGCCGCGCGCCCGTTCTTGCAGCTTTTCATCGAGCTCCTCCGTCTTGCCGTTTTTCATCGCGAGTTGTGCGAGTTGCGCCGCCCAGCGCGCCTGATCCGACGGGGTTTGCGACTCATCGTACAATCGCCAGTAAATCGCTTCCGCGTCCGACCACTGGCCAGATTCCTCGTGCAGCGAGGCGAGGCTTGCTGCTAGATCCGCGTCGCCCTCGAAACGCGCCACCGCTTGCCGCGTCATTTTCACCGCCTCTTCGGGCTTGCCACTTTCCCGCAGCAACCGGCTGCCCGCGATCCAGGCGGACTTGTCGCCCGGCGCGCTTTGTTTCCATCGCTCCACCGTGGCCAGCGCGTCCTGTGTCTTCCCCGCTCGTTGTTGGAGCTGTGACATGTCCTTGAAAAACGCCGCTTTCCTCCCCTCCTCCGTGTCTGCCAGACGCGAAAGTGCCGCGATCGCCAGATCAAACTCACCCCGCCGGTCCAACAGCGCCGCGTAAAAATGCAGCACCAGCGGATCGCTCGCGCCGTCCAACAGTTTCGCCACCGCGTCGAAATCCCCCTGGCCTTCGATCAACTCGGCTAACAGGCATGTTTCCGCCGCCGTCTTCGATACCTGGGCCTCCAGCGTGTTTCGCCATTCGAGCACCTTGTCCGCCGCGACGAGCACGCGGTTTGCCAGGCCGATGTTCTCGCCGATCTCCGCGGTTTGTTTAGATAGACGGACCAGCTTCACCGCCTGCGCCACCGCGTCGGCCGGTTTGTTAGCCGCCAGCGCCGTTTGTGACAACGCTGCTAGAAACCGCATCTCCGAGGAAAATTTCTCCGCCCGCGCTGATAGGATTTCGAACGCCGCGCCACTCTCGCCGAGCGCGGAAATCGAGCTTGCCGCGCGGATCACCACGTCCACTTCTTCCGACGCGCCGACTTTTTTCAGCAGCTCCACCGCCTCCGCTTTTCGGTTCAGTCGACCGTATTGCGCGGCCAGCGCTTCCGACGGTGCCGGACCCGCGCCCTGCGCCGCCGCGGCCTCCTTGAGCAGCGTCTCGCCGGCCGCGTTTTGGTTGTATTGGAACATCAGCCCGGAAATCCGGATGGCGGTCCCCTCGTCCTTGCCGAGAAGTTCCTGCGCCTTTTTGAGCGCCGCCAGCACCGCATCCGCCTTGCCCTGGCGGCTGCGCAGCGCGGCGAGCTGGAGCTGCAGTTCCGCTTCCGCCGGTGCCCGCTCGATCATTTTCTCCAACTCTGCCGCCGCGTCGTCGAATCGCTCGCCATCCGCCAGTAGCCGGACGAATTCCTCGCGCAACTCGCGGTCGCCCGGCGAACGCTTGAGCACCTCGCGGAAACGCCCGATCGCCGCGTCGGTTTCGCCCTGAGATGCTTCCAATTTCGCCAGTTGCCGATGAATCAAAAGTCGCCGTGGATTCGCCTCGGCCAGCTTTTTCAGCTCCGCCGTTAGATCCGCAAGCCGATCCTGTTTCCGGAAAACTTTCTCGATCTGCGCCAGCACCTCGCGCTCCAGCCAGGATCCCTCGCCCACCTGCGCCAGCGTGGCCGCGTAGGCTTCCGCCGCCTCGTCGTTCTTCCCCGCCTGAGCCAGCAAATCGCCGCGCCGCATGGAGCGCAGGGTCTTTTTGTAGGGGTCCTTGCTCGCCTCGATCAACTTCGCCGCGTAGGTCAGCGCCTGCTCTGTTTCCCCGTCCGCCGCGGCGGATTCCACCAGATCCTCCAGCAAATCTTCATCGCCCGGATGCGCCGCCAGCAGCGCGTCCCACGCCTTCACCGCCTCCTCGGACTTGCCCTCGCGCAGCCAGGATTTCCCCGTCAGCTTCGCCGCCTCCAGCGCCAGCGCCTCGTCCTTGCCGGTCGCCACCTTCGCCAGATCCGCCCGCGCGGCTTCGAATTCCATCCGCCGCAAGCGGATTTTCGCCCGCTCCATCGGCAGCGCCGGATCATCCGGCACCGCATCGATCGCCTTCGCGAGCGACGCCAGCGCGATGTCCTCCTGCCCGCGCCGGAGTTGGTAACGCGCCAGCACCGCCCACTCCTGTCCGCCGTTTTTCTCTGCCCGGGAAACGAGGAACGCGTCCAGTGTTTCCACCGACTGCTCATCGATCCAAGCGCCGAAAAACCGATCGAACAACGCCGCGTTCTGCGGCCGCTTCAACAGCGCCTCGTGATACTTCAAAGCCTTCTCCGGCGGCGCCTCCTGCGCGGTGGCCGACATCACGAAAACAGGCGTCAGGGCGAAAATGAGCGGGCGGGGGATCATGGCTTTGGTTAGAACTAACTATTTCTTTCAGAATGCCTGCCGGTTGTCGCCTCAATTCATCGTGATTTTCCGTCACATCGGGAAGGATCATGCAAATGGCCCGGCTTGGACTGGGGGCGGTTTTTTCGTTGGTGGCGATACGCGTCGACCACTTTGGACTGCGGTGATCATCACTGCTCTGAGAGGTGGCACTGGCGTCACCTTGCGGACCCGGCTTCGGAAAAGGGCGTGTGGGCGGGCATTTTTAAAGAATCAGAATCTGGTAGAAAACGGAGCCCACGCTCAAAGCGGTGGTGTCCACCGCAGTCCAAAGTGACCACTCACCTCTTCTCCTCCTTCAACGGATCCAACAACTGCCCCTTCAGCGTTGGCTGCACCTTCGCGTCGATGCCGTAAACCGGCGGCCAGTGTTTCGGCAGCCAGGCGGTGCCGAAGAGGCGGTCGATGAGCGGAAAAACGGCGGCGAAATTGTGATCGCGGTGCTGGTCGTTAGTGTGGTGCCAGTGGTGGAAGGCCGGGGTGGAGACCAGCCATTCCAACGGGCCCAGCCGGATGCGGATGTTGGAATGGATGAAGAACGACCACGTGGTGCCGATCACCATGACCAGCGCCACCGCCGGATCGAACCCGCGTCCCGTGGCCTGCGCCAGGCCTAGCAGATAGACCGGCACCAGTCCGGACAGCCGGGTGAAAACCATGTCCAATGGATGCGCCCGCGTGTTCACCAGCCAGTCCATGTGCTCCGCGCTGTGATGGATGGAATGGAAACGCCACAAGAATGGAATGTGATGCGACGCGCGGTGGCCCCAGTAGGCGCCGAAGTCGTTCACGAAAAACACCAGGAGCAGCTTCAGCCACACCGGCCACGCCGCGACGGTCGCATGGAAACCGAACGGATTCAGCCCCTGCAAGGCCCTCGCCAGCGCCGCCAACGGCAGCGCGATGACGATCGCCGGCAGCAGGCTGTTGATGAAATACCAGCCGATGTCCACGCCGACCTGTTTCCGCCAGATTTTCGCCGGTTGCAGCGCAAACAGCCGTTCGAGCGGCACGAAGATCGCCACCAGCAGCACCAGCCAGACCGCCAGCCGCAGAACGTCGAAGGCGAACGCGCGGGCGTGGAGGACCAGCTCTTCAGTCATGGCTCGGGTTGATGACTCCCTCGCGCGCGGAGCGTCGGCGTCTGGAAAAGCAGAAAGCGGACATCCCGAGCACGGCCATCACCGAGGAAGAAATTTCCGGCACCGCCGTCATGGAAATGCCGTCCAGCAGCGCGAAAGGCGGCAGTCCCTGCGGCGTGCCTTGGCCAAGGAAAGACAAAGTTTGCGAGGCGGCCGCGGCGGTGAAGGTCATGGTCTGGGTCATCCAGCCGGAGAAATCGTGATTGGCGAGGCTGTAGGTGCTTGTCGATTTCGTCTCGCTGCCGAACGTCACCTGCAGCGCGTCCGTCGTGGCTCCCGTGTAACCAGTCTGCTGCGCCGCGGCCCAATAGAAAAAGAGCTGATACTTCTGGCCGATCGTCAGGCCGCCCACCGTCTGATAGATCGGCAGGGTGTAGGGCGAGAATGCGGAATCGAGGGCGATGAAATTTCCGCCATCCGGACTGGTCGCCGGGAAATCGAACGCGCTCACGCCTCCGTTCTGTGCGGCGCTTCCCCAGAACGTGAGCTGGTTGTTATAGCCGGTCTTCGCGCCGCCGACGGTTCCGGCACCGGGCAGGAAAAGGAAATTGTAACCGGCGGTCGTCCAGCCGTTCACCGTTTGCAACGGGCTCGGTGCCTGCGGTTGTGCTCCGATCTGCGCGGAATAGCCGGCAATCCCGATGCTCTCGAAACTGCCGTTGATGATCATATTCTGCGCGCTGGTCGATCCACGTTCCATGACGAGCACCGCAAACACAAAAGCCACCCTGAATTTCAACATTTATTAAGCAGATGGAACTGCTTTCCTAACGCGAAGCACAGCAAAATCTTCGCCCGAATGTATGCCGGACTGCAAATCCTGCAGCCGGTTTCAGGCAGATGGCAGCCGCAGGACGAAACACGCTCCCTTTTCGGAGCCACCACATACCAGTTCGCCGCCTTGTTCGCGGGCGAGGCGGCGGGAGAGGGCGAGGCCGAGGCCGACGCCGGGTTTGCTCTCCGCGGCTTCCCTGGCGGATTTGTGGAAGGCGCGGAAGATGCGGCCGCGCTCGGCGGGTGGAATGCCGGGACCGTGATCGCTGACGAGAATCCCCACGCTGTTAGGGCCAGCGTTCGCGCGGATCTCCACCAGCGGCGGATCGCTGGAGGCGGCGTATTTCGCGGCGTTGTCGATGAGGTTGAAAAGGATGTGCTCCACGGCAGCGGAATCCACCTTCACCAGCATTGCGGCGGCGGGCGTTTCCAGATCCATTTTCAAGGCCAACCCGGCGGTGGCGAGGCGGGCTTCGAGACGCTCGCGCATCGGCGCTAACAAATCGGCGACGGCGAGCTCGCGCACGCTGGCGCGGGCGCTGCCGCGCTCGATCTTGGAGAAGGCGAGCACGTTTTCCACGAGGTGGGAGAGCCGGTCCGCCTCGCGGGAGAGCACGCGCAGGTAGTCGCCGCGTTTTTCAGGTTTCACCGCGCCGCTTTCGAGCATGTCCGAGTAGAGCCGGAAGGTGGTGAGCGGCGTGCGCAACTCGTGGGTGACGGCCGAGACGAACGACGCGCGGCGCTCGCTGAGGCGCATCACGCCGTGGACGAGAAATGAGGTGGTTAGAATTGCGAGCAGGACCGCGACCCAGCCGACGAGCAGGGGGCCACTGATAGAAGCGGATGGCGGAGGAGACGTTTCGTTTCTCTTCAGGTGGAATGGAAAGGAAACCAAAGCTAACGGATCATCGGCAGCGGTTGTCATGATTGAGGTGAGTTCGGAGGTGGGAAGCAGGTCCTTCACTTCGGCAAGCAGGCGTTGTCTGAGAGCATCGTGGTCGAGCCATGCGCCCTGCACGCGCTTTTCCAGATTTCCTCCGACCCTGGCCGTGATCTGCCGGAGCAGGAACAGATCACCGCCGACCCAGACGGCGCGCATGGTCCCGAGCTCGGTGATTTCCGCGGTGGAAGAGACGTTGAGGGCTTGTTGTGGCTCCGCCTGTTGGATGGAATTGTTGACGGTCTCCTCCACGGTCTTCGCCCGCTGGGCGCGCTCGGTGCCGTTGAAATTGCTTTGATAGTCGCCATCGTTGCGGGCGAGGGATCCACCTTTCTGTTGGCGGATGAAGGCGTTGTCTCCTTGAGATTTCAACGCCTCCTTGGGCACGGATTTCCATGCGGTTTCTCCGGCTTCGGCGGCGCAGGTGAGAAGCGACCACTCGTTTCCGGGAAGAGGATTGGTGTTGAGCAGTTTCCGTAGGGATTCGAAATTTTCCTTCCGCGCGGTGCCTTCCGGCGAGGTAAGCCTGCCGAACTGCCTGACTTCAAAATGCAGTTTCACCACCGAATCGGCCGATTTCAGGAACGTCTCCGCGTTGGATTCGTAGTCCGCCGACGGATGGCGGTTTTCTCCTAACACGATGGCTGCGCCGACGGCATCCATCCGCCACAGGGCGAGGCGGGTGCGTTCCTCAAGATCGGCGCGGGCCTCGGCGATGGCGCGTTCCTTTTCCGAGGCGAGCACGCCGCGGGTGAGCCAGGTCATGGCGGCCAGCACCATCACGCCGCAGAGCGCGAGGGTGGCCCAGATGAGCAGGCTGCGGGAGGTTTTCATTGGGTGGGAGGCTGCGGAGCGCCGACATCCTGTCGGCTGTTTGTGGCCGACATGTTGTCGGGCGCTGCGGGACGGGGGCGGGCTTGTCCGGCTGCGGTGCGGGAACGGCGGACAGGATGTCCGCTGGAAACAGCCGACAGGATGTCGGCGCTCCTAGGGTGAGATTTCATGCGTTCCAGCGGTAGCCCTTGCCGCGGACGGTGGCGAGGAAGGATTGGTCCTTGTCGCCGAGCTTGGCGCGGAGGTGCATGATGTGCATGTCGATGGTGCGGGTCTCGGTGCGGTCGGGATCAAGGCCCCACAGGTGGCGCAGGATTTCCTCGCGGCTGACGATGCGGCCCTGGGAATCGAGCAGGTAGCGGAGCAGCTCGCCCTCGCGTTCTGATAGGTCCTCGCGGCGGCCGTCGGTGAAGGCGAGCGTGCTTTCCTTGAAATCGACGCTGCCGCCGGGGAGCGGACGTTGGTCGGCGGGCGCGCCGCGCTCGCAGGTGCGGCGGAGCACGGCATCGACACGGGCTAACAGCTCTTTCATGCTGAAGGGTTTCACGACGTAATCATCGGCACCGGTGACGAGGCCGCGGACGCGGTCGTTTTCCTCACCGCGGGCGGATAGAATGATGACGGCCTGACCGGGGCGCTTGCGTTTGATGGCTTCGAGAATGTCGAATCCGGACGGGCCGGGCATGACGAGATCGAGCAGGAGGAGGCGGTAGTTCGCCTTGAGTGCGAGTTCCATGCCGGCGTGGCCGTCGGCGGCTTCGAGGGTCTTGTAGCCGGCGTATTCCAGGACATCGACGAGGCCGCGGCGGATGGCGGGATCGTCTTCGATGACGAGGATGGTGGTTTCCGACATGGGGTGGAATTTTGATAGTTGAATTTGCGGTGGGATGCAAGCGGGCGGGTGGGGGATGACGTTCGCGCTATTTCACGGTGCTTCCTTCGAAGGGGATTTTCGTGGTTTTCACGTCGAGGAGCGGGGCGAGTTCGAAGACGTTCCTGTAGCCGTAGGCGTGGAGGTTGATGAAGGTCTGGATGTTAAGGGCGACTTCGATGCGCTTCGACGCGAAGTTGGCGGGCTCGTTTTTGAAGTTGTTATTGCAGTAAATGAGGATGCGGGTGGTCTTATCGGGGATGAGTTTTTGAAGCGCCTCGTCAGTGAAATCGGTGAAGGCGAGGTGGATGGCTCCCTTGATGTGGATGTTGTCGAACTTGTCCTTGCTGCGGGCATCAAGAATGACGGTCCCGGGTTCGGCGGCCATTTCGATGAATTTCTCCTCGCTGACGCGGTGGGATTCGCGGGTGGACTCCAGGTCCTTGGTGGTGCTGGCGAAGGCGGGGTAGTTGATGTTAGGGTTCGGCGGCTCGGCGGCTGGAGCGAGGAGCGGGAGGATGAAGAGTAGGGCTGTGGTTTTCATGACAGATTTGGTTCTATCATGAGTGGGGCGGGGCGTCCGTAAAGGGACGGTAAATAGTGCGGGAGGCGGGACGCCTCTGCAACGGCCTGGCGCAAGATGCGCCAGCCACGTTCACGGAAGCGCTACGGCTTTGGGGATGTCCCAGGCGGTGAGCCATTCCTGTTGGGTGCGCTGGAAGCCTTGTTCCAGCAGGTGTTTTTCCATGTCGGGAAAATGGGCGGCACCGTAGAAGATGCCGAGTTTTTTGTGACCGGCGGCGAGCTCGCGGTTCATGACGTCGAGGCAACGCTGATTGCGATCCGTAATGATGACGCTCCGGCCGGCGAGCGCGGCGATCTGGTCGTCGCCTTGGCCGAGGGTGTGGATGATCTCGAGTTTCACAAGGTTCGGGCGGCCGGAGATCATGGCCTTGATCAGGCCGGAGGTGTCGGGCTGGGCGGTTTCCTTCGTGTCGGACTTCGCGGCCTTCATGGCGAAACCGAGGATGGATTCGCCGCGCTCTTTTTGCATTTGGTTGAACTCAGCGTTGGTGAGATCGGCGTGGACGAAGTTTTTCGTGGCGTAGTCGATGCAGTCGGTCTGGCCTGCGAGATCGAGGTAGCGGGAGATCATGCCATAAATCTGATGGAGGCCGGAGACATCCTTTTCCTTTAAGGCGGGATCGGCTGCCGGTTTTTCCTGCGCGGCGTATTTCTCGCCACCGATCATTTCGAAAAGCAGGGCATCGTAGCTCGCGAAACGGGTGGTGAGCGTTTCATAATACGCCTTGTCCGCGATGTGGACGGCGCCGATCAGCTCGACGAACGTGCCCTTTTTCTCAAAACGCGTGATGGCCGTCTGGAGGCGGGCGGCCGAGTCATCCTCATCGACGCGGATGAAATCCCCGGCCTGCGCCGCGATGGCCAGGATCAGGAAGGCGACGGCGCTTGCGAGACGACGGTGGAGGGCCATGCGGCATGTGTCGCATGGAAACGACCGGCGGGCGAGGGAATTTTGGCAACAAACATGGGATAGCATGCATAGAAAAGCAGCTTAACAGGCATTTCCGATACACGTCCAAAAACAACTCAAGCCCGATACTCTTGGATGCTCTTCACCGTGAGCTCGGTGTTTTTCAGCGAGCGCATCGCCTTCACCGAGGCTTCGGCGGCGGCGAGGTTGGTGGCGTGGGAGATCTTTTGGACGATTTGGCAGGCCTCGTCACGGTAGGATCGAGCTTGCGGTTAAATTAAAGAAGGCTCTACCCTTCGGAACAACTGGCCCAAAGAAGCATTTGCACGGCTGGAAGAAAATTCGATAGAGTCGCGGCGTCGTTTGAAAAGGCATTTGGATTTCGCACCAGTCATCACGAACCGCCCAAGACAACTGCTGGTTTTTAAGACACATTTCCGAGACGAAAAAATGCAAAACCTACAAAGCCAATTTGTTGTCGGAGAATTTTACTCAAACGAAGAAATCTTCAAGTCTTTCAACGTTGCCAATGCGGGTGGCCTGCGATTCCGAATGGAAAATGGTCAGATAAATCATGCGGTTCTGATGACCTCAGTTCCACTGGCCAGGAAGGCAAAAGAAAATCCCTACCACGACCGAATCGAGGACGGGATTCTCACTTATACCGCTGCTGGCCGAGAGGGAGATCAAACCTTAGGAGGCATGAACAAACGTTTACCAACGCAATTGGTACTGGATTTCCCGATCCACGGATTCTTGATCGTTGCAAACCGGAATGACAAAACTGTCGGGCCAAAACGATGGCAATATCTGGGCCTTTTGGAATATTTCCGACACTTCCCAGATACTCAGCTCGATACGAGAGGAGCAATAAGGAAGGTATGGATTTTTGAATTTCGAATCCACGTTGAACCGAGTCATGTCCCAATCGATTTTGAACGACAGCTTATGTCCGAAATATTAGCTGAGTCACGGACCCAAAACCCTAGCAGCGAAGAAGAGAGAACTGTTTCAACACCTCCGCATAGCCTGTCGGAAATTGACCCAATCCGGATAGAAGCTATTCGCGGACGACTGTTGAACGTAAATCCCGAAAGATTTGAACACCTGCTTAAGGATTTACTGTCGATCACCGGCTTCTCGCGAATCCAAGTGACCAAATTTTCACAAGATGGCGGCATTGACTTAAATGCTTACACAGGAAATGCGTTGTGGGCGCTTGGAGATTGGCTTGTTCAAATTCAGGCAAAACGTTGGATCCACACCGTTGGCAGAAAAGATGTCGCAGAACTGCGCGGCAGCCTTCAACCGTTTGCCCGAGGAACAATAGTCACAACAAGCCACTTTTCGAAGGCCGCACTTATTGAGGCGAATGAGGGCGGCAAGAATCCTATTCATCTTATTGACGGCTTCGAACTTTCACGAACCATAATCGAGAACAATTCCGAAGATCTAATATGATCTCCATGCGTGGATTATATTATAATTATATCGTCAGGGTTGGGCAGCTCAATCAATTCGATTAGTTCCTGGGTTTCCTTTTCTGACGGGAAACAGCCCAAGGATTCACGCCTTATAACTTTGCGGCGCTTCCCGTTTGTGTGCTCTACAATGAGCACTTCGAGTTCGTAAGTTTTTATAGACGTTGTTGATGCTCTGCGTTGTGCCATGCACATTTTCTGCGCGCACTTGGCGTGGTCTACGCAAGCAAAAAAACTAATTTCCTGCGTTTTCGCGACGCAGAATTAAGTTAAGGAATTGGGAAAACAGCTCAAGCGTGATACTCCTGAATGCTCTTCACCGTGAGCTCGTTGTTTTTCAACGAGCGCATGGCCTTCACGCTGGCTTCCGCAGCGGCCAGGTTGGTGGCGTGGGAGATTTTTTGGGCGATGGCGGTGGAACGGATCAGGATCTCGTCGGCGCGGGATTCGTGGGTGCTCGGGGTGTTGATGATGAAATGAATTTCGTGGTTTTTCATCATGTCGATCACGTTCGGGCGGGCTTGTTCGAGGACCTTGTAAACGCGGTTGCTAGGGATGCCTTCGGCGAGGAGGCGGGTGTGGGTGCCGCCGGTGGAGTAGATCTTGAAGCCGAGCTCCGCGAGGTCGCGGGCGACGGCGACGGCGCGGTCCTTGTCTCTATCGGATACGGAGAGGAAGACGGTGCCGGATTTCGGAAGCGGGTTGAAGGCGCTGATCTGGGCCTTCGCGTAGGCCATGCCCCAATCGGCGTCGATGCCCATGACCTCGCCTGTGGATTTCATTTCCGGGCCAAGAACAATGTCGATGCCAGGGAAACGGTTCCACGGGAAGACGGCTTCCTTCACGGAGAAATGCGGCGGGATGATGGTTTGAGTGTAGCCCATATCGGCGAGTTTTTCGCCGACCATGACTTTCGCGGCGAGCTTGGCGAGGGAAACGCCGGTGGCCTTGCTGACGAAGGGCACGGTGCGGGAAGCGCGCGGGTTGACCTCGATGACGTAGAGCTGTTCGTCTTTCACGGCGAACTGGATGTTCATCAGTCCGCGGACTTTCAACTCCCGGGCGAGGTCGATGGCGGCACGGGTGATTTCCGCCTTGATGGAATCGGATAGAGAGAAGGACGGGATGACGCAGGCGGAGTCGCCGGAGTGGATGCCGGCCTGCTCGATGTGCTCCATGATCGCGCCGACGACGGAGGTTTCTCCATCAGAAATGCAGTCCACGTCCACTTCGGTGGCGTTGTCGAGGAAACGGTCCACCAGCACCGGCCGCTCCGGCGAGGCAATGACGGCCTCGCGCATGTAGCGGGTAAGTTCGGTATCGCAATAGACGATCATCATGCCGCGGCCGCCTAACACAAAGGACGGGCGGACGAGCACCGGGTAGCCGATGCGGTTGGCGATGACGAGGGCTTCAGCTTCGTTAGTGGCGGTGCCGGCTTCGGCTTGTTTGAGATTCAGCTTGTCGAGCAGCGCGGAGAAGAATTTGCGGTCTTCGGCTTGTTCGATGGATTTCGGCGAGGTGCCGATGATCGGAACGCCGTGGCGTTCGAGATCCGCTGCTAGATTCAGTGGGGTCTGGCCGCCGAACTGGACGATGACGCCGTAGGGTTGCTCCTGATCGCAGATGTTCAGGACGTCTTCGAGTGTTAGAGGCTCGAAAAAGAGTTTGTCGGACGTGTCGTAGTCGGTGGAAACGGTCTCAGGGTTCGAATTGACCATGATGGTCTCGTAGCCGAGCTCTTTCAGCGCGAAGGCGGCGTGCACACAACAATAGTCGAACTCAATGCCCTGGCCGATTCGGTTAGGTCCGCCGCCGAGGATGAGGATCTTCTTCTTGTCCGACTGCCGGGCTTCGTTTTCGTCGCCGTAGGTGGAGTAGAAATAAGGCGTGTAAGCTTCGAACTCCGCGGCGCAGGTATCGACAAGTCGATAGGTCGGAATGATGCCTTTGGCTTTGCGTTCGGCGCGGATGGTGTCTTCGGTCGGCACGTCGACCACCGCTCCTTCAGGCTCGGCACGCGGCGGTGCACCCGCAAGCTGGTCTTTTTCACCGTGGATCGATGCATCGTGAATGAGAGGCGATGCGGCGCGGGCCTTGGCGATCTGGCGGTCGGAGAAACCGAGTTTTTTGGCACGCTTGAGATCAAGTGTGGCAAGTTCCATGCCTTCCTTGGCGATCTGTTGGAGATGACCGAGGAACCAAGGATCGATAGCCGTGGCCTCGTTGATTTCCTCCAGCGTCCAACCGTTCACGAAAGCGGTTTGCAACCAGAAGATGCGTTCCGCATTCGGGATCTGGAGCTTGCGGGTGATCTCGTCGCGAGTCGGGGAGTGCGGGTCCTTGTTGTCGAAGCCAAAACCCCAGCGGCCGGTTTCTAACGAGCGCAGGCATTTCTGCATGGACTCCTTGAACGTACGGCCGATGGACATGGCCTCGCCGACGGATTTCATCGAAGTCGTGAGGACGGCGTTGGCGGTCGGGAACTTCTCGAAAGTGAAACGCGGGATCTTGGTGACCACGTAATCGATGGTCGGCTCGAAGGACGCGGGTGTCTCGCGGGTGATGTCGTTAGGAAGCTCGTCGAGCGTGTAGCCGACGGCGAGCTTGGCGGCGATTTTGGCGATCGGGAAACCGGTGGCTTTCGAGGCGAGCGCGGACGAACGAGAGACGCGCGGGTTCATCTCGATGACGATCATCCGGCCGGTCTTCGGGTCGGTTGCGAACTGGATGTTAGAGCCGCCGGTCTCGACGCCGATCTCGCGGATGACGGCGAACGACGCGTCTCGCATGATCTGGTATTCGCGGTCCGTCAGCGTCTGGATCGGCGCGACGGTGATGGAATCGCCGGTGTGAACGCCCATTGGATCGAGGTTTTCGATCGAGCAGATGACCACGCAGTTGTCGGCGCAGTCCCGCATGACCTCCATTTCGAATTCCTTCCAACCGAGCAACGACTCGTCGATGAGCACCTCGGAAACCGGCGAGAGATCGAGGCCGCGGGTGATGATTTCCTCAAATTCCTCGCGGTTGTAGGCGATGCCGCCGCCCTGGCCGCCGAGGGTGAAGGCGGGGCGGATGATGAGCGGGAATGTTCCGATTTCCTCGGCCACCTTCTTCGCTTCCTCCATCGTGTGGGCGATGCCGGAGCGCGGCATGTCGAGGCCGATCTTGATCATCGCTTCCTTGAAAAGCTGGCGATCCTCGCCCTTGTCGATCGCATCCGCCTTCGCGCCGATCATTTTTACCCCGTGTTTTTCAAGCACGCCGGATTTGAATAGCGACATCGAGGTGTTGAGCGCTGTCTGGCCCCCGAGCGTAGGAAGGAGCGCGTCTGGTTTCTCGCGAATGATGATTTTCTCAACCACTTCCGGCGTGATCGGCTCGATGTAAGTGCGATGGGCGAACTCCGGATCCGTCATGATTGTCGCCGGATTCGAGTTCACCAGAATCACCTCGTAGCCCTCTTCCTTCAACGCCTTGCATGCCTGGACGCCGGAGTAGTCGAATTCGCAGCCCTGGCCGATGACAATGGGGCCGGAGCCGATGACGAGGATTTTACGGATCGAAGTGTCTTTGGGCATGGTCGTGAGAAGGTTGGGAAAATTCCGTGGGAGCGCAGAGCAGCTAAATTTCGAGGTGTGTGGCAGGGATCATCCGCCTTGTAAAGGGCGGGGTGGAAATCAGCGCACATTGAACAGAGCAAGGCTCGGCGCTGCAATTCCATTGGCTGGACAGTACTCCCCAACCAGCCTTGGCCGCTAATCATTGATTTCCTTCTTCAGCAATTTTGTCCTCGCCTCTGCCTGGCCGCGGCTTACCCGCCGGGGCCTTGAGCAGCCGACAGAATCCCTGAAACCGAACGTGTTTCGGGCTGTAGGCGGGCATGCTCAGCTACACGCCTTGGCGGGGATCCGGACGTCGGCCGCCCGCAGGTGAAAGCCGGCCTCGTCGGCGATGACCACGTGGAGTGAGTCAGGATCGCTGGCCGCGATCTGTCGGAGAAAGATGGCGTGGATGGTCTGACTGATGGCCGGGGACGGTGCGGCGGAGAAAATCTCCGCTTCAGATCGTATTCCAAATGGACAGGCCGCTCAGTGGTGCGCGGCGGCATCGCTGGGCTCGTGTTCCGGGTCGGCCGGTTTCTTCTTGTCCGAAAATTTCTGCACGAAGACATAACAGACTGGAATCAGGAAGAGGCCGATGAGGGTGGAAATGGTCATCCCATACACCACGCCGGTGCCCATGGTGGCGCGCGAGGCGGCGCCGGAACCTTTGGCCAGCATCAACGGCACACAGCCGAGAATGAAGGCGAAAGACGTCATCAGGATCGGCCGGAGCCGGAGCTTGGCCCCTTCGAGGGCGGCTTGCAGTGTGGGGATGCCTTCATCGCGTTTCATTTTTGCGAACTCAATAATGAGGATGGCGTTTTTCGCCGCGAGGCCGATGAGCATCACGAGCCCGACTTGCGCATAGACGTTCATTTCATAGTTGTTCAACAGAAGCCCTATCATGGTTCCAAGAATGACGGTCGGCACCGAAAGCAGCACGGCAAATGGCAGCGACCAGCTTTCATACTGCGCGGCCAACAGCAGGAAGACGAAGATGATCGCCATGCCAAAAATCAGCCCGGCCTGGCCCTCGGATTTTTTCTCCTGCAGCGTCAAGCCGGACCATTCGTAGCCGACGTTCGGCGGCATGGTGGCCATGACCTCCTCCATCGCCTTCAGCGCCTGCGCGGAGCTGTAGCCGGGAGCGGCCGCTCCCATCATTTCCGCGGACAGATAGAGATTGAACCGGGTGGCGAAGTTAGGCCCGGACATTTTTGTCACTTTCACCAGCGTGCTGAGCGGGACCATGCCACCCTCGTTGTTGCGGACGTAGAATTTCCCGATGTCGTCAGGACTGTTAGTGAACTCGGGCTCGGCCTGCAGGAATACCTTGTAAACCCGACCGAATTTCACGAAGTCGTTGACGTATAGACCACTCAGGTAGGATTGCAGCGTCTGGAAAACGCTGTCCACCGGCACTCCGAGCGTACGGGCTTTTTCGCGGTCCATTTCAACCCTTACCTGCGGCGTGGCGGGATTGAACGTGGTACTCACACGACCGATTTCCGGACGTTTGGCCGCGGCGGCTTGGACCTGCGAGACCATCGCGGCCAGCTGATCGACGCTGCCACCCGAGCGGTCCTGAAGCTGCATCGTGAAGCCGGAAACGTTGCCATAACCGGGCAACGGCGGCGGACCGAAAGCGAACACGCGGGCACCGGGGATCGTGTAGAATTTTTTGTTCCACTCGGCAGCGATCGCTTTGGCGTGGAGCTCGGGAGTGGCGCGCTCTTCCCAGTCTT
The DNA here is from genome assembly GCA_031412525.1 of Akkermansiaceae bacterium. Classification (GTDB taxonomy): domain Bacteria; phylum Verrucomicrobiota; class Verrucomicrobiia; order Verrucomicrobiales; family Akkermansiaceae; genus Luteolibacter. Next base: position 79,085 of record JANODE010000023.1, read on the forward strand.
CCAGCCCGATAAACATCAATGCGGCATTCGGCACATTAAGGTTGTTCAGGATGTTCAAACCGCTCAGCGCAAGAGCGGAACGCACGCCGGGAGTGTTGCCGACGATTTCCTCAACCTGCTTGAGCACCTCATCCGATCGCTGCAGCGAAGCGCCTTCCGGCAGCTCGATCGCTACAAACAGATAGCCCTTGTCTTCGTCCGGGATGAAGCCGCCGGGCACGATTTTACCAAGGCCCCAGATGCCGCCGCAGACGAAGACGAGGATGAGCATGGAAAACGTCGCCTTGCGCGTGAGCCCGCCGATGATGCGGCCGTAGCGTTCAATGACCCAGTCGAAAAACGCGTTGAACTTCTTGAAGAACCACGCGATCGGGCCTTTCCCGGGAGTCGGCTTGCGCAGCAGCAGCGCGGAAAGTGCGGGGCTGAGCGTCAGGGCGTTGATCGCGGAAAAAATAACAGAAACGGCGATGGTGATGGCAAACTGCTGATAGAGACGACCGGTCACACCACCCATGAAAGCCACGGGCACAAACACCGCGCAGAGGATCAGCGCGATGGCGACCACAGGCCCGGAGACTTCCTGCATCGCCTTTCGCGTGGCATCGACCGGTGAGAGCCCGTGTTCGATGTGATGCTGCACCGCCTCGACGACGACGATGGCATCATCCACCACGATGCCGATGGCGAGCACCAGACCGAACATCGTCAGCGTGTTCACACTGAAACCCAGCAGTGGAAACGCGATGAATACCCCTAACAAGGACACCGGCACCGTGAGCATCGGAATGATCGTCGCGCGGAAACTCTGCAGGAAAATATACACGACGATGAGCACGAGGATGATTGCTTCAAACAGCGTGTGAACGATGGATTCCATCGACGCCTTGATCGGCAGCGTGGAGTCGAGCGTGATGCTGTATTGCATGTCTGGCGGGAATCGCAGCTTCGATTCCTCCAGAATCTTCTTCACGTTGTCTGCCGTTTGCAGGGCGTTGGCACCGGGTGCCAGATAAACGCCGAGAGCGCCGGCCGGAGCCTTGTCCAGTCGGGCGCGAAGGTCGTAGGTCTGTGCGCCGAGCTCGACACGGGCCACGTCCTTGACCTTGACCTGCTGGCCGTCGGCGCTGGCGCGCACAATGATTTCTCCAAACTCCTTCGGATCCTTCAAGAGACCCAGCGCGCGCACGTTGAACTGATTTTCCTGGCCCTCCGGTGCCGGCTCTGCGCCGATCCGACCCGCGGGTGACTGGGCGTTCTGTTCCTTGATCGCATTGGAAATATCGGTGGGGGTGATGCCCAGCGACGCGAGCTTTTGGGGATCCAGCCAGATCCGCATCGAATAATCCTGGGCGGTGAAATTCTTCACGTCACCCACGCCGCGGACGCGCTTGATCTGATCGACCAGATTGATGTCAGCATAGTTTCCGAGAAAGACCCCGTCGTAAGTGCCGTTCGGCGAGGAAAGGCCGATCGCTAACAGAATGTCGGGGCTGGAGCGGTTCGTGATGACGCCCTCGCGTTTCACCGCATCCGGGAGTTGGGATTCTGCCTGACCCACGCGGTTCTGCGTGTTGACCTGCATGATGTCCACGTCCGTGCCGACATCGAAGGTGACGTTGAGCGTCATCTTACCGTCGTTCGCATTGTAGGACTGCATGTACAGCAGCTTGTCCACGCCGTTGACCTTGGACTCGATCGGCGTGGCCACCGATTCCATGACTGCTTCCGCCGCAGCGCCGCGGTAGGTGGAGGTGACCTGGATGAGCGTGGGGCTGACGTTCGGATACTCCGAGATCGGCAGTCTTGATAGAGAGATGAGGCCGACGATGCAGGTGACGATCGAGATGACCATCGCCACGATGGGACGGCGGATGAAAAATTCGGCCATGACGGTTTATTCCTTGGAGTGTTTTTCCCCGGCGGAAGCGGATTTCATCGTGGTCATCTGTGCCGCGGTCATCGCGGTGACAGGGGCATTTTCGCGTGCCTTCTGAAGTCCTTCGAGAATGATGCGCTCACCGGGTTTCAGGCCTTCCAGGATGACAAAATCAGATCCTGTCTGTTCGCCCACTTTCACGGCCCGCTGGCTGGCCTTGCCATCCTCGGTGATGACCCAGACAAAGGTTTTCCCCTGCAGTTCCACCAGCGCGCGTTCTGGGATGACGATGCTGTCCTTGCGCGTGCCGAGGTCGGCGCGCACCCGCGCAAACATGCCGGGCCGGAGGAGTTTTTGTTTGTTTGGAAATTCCGCACGGACCCGCAAAGTGCCGGTTTTCACATCCACCGCGCGGTCGATGAAGACGAATTTTCCCGCGTCGGGATGCACCTCGCCGTCTGATAGAATGAGTGTTAGTGGCAGGCTGGCGACGTCCCTGCCCAGCGTGCGGCTCTTCTGCTCGGCCTGGATGTATTCCACTTCGCTGACGTTGCAGTAAAACCAGATGGGGTCGAGCGTGGACATCGTGGCCATCAGCGTGGGCTCGCCCTTGCCGACGAGTTCACCGATGGAAACCTGCTTGGCACCGATCAGTCCGGTGATCGGGGCTTTGATCTCGCAATAACCCAGATCGAGCTTGACGGATTCCACACGGGCTTCGGCGGTGGTCACGCCGGCTTTCCCGACGTCCACGGATGCCAGCGCGTTGTCGAGATCCTGCTGGGGAATCGCCCGTCGCTGCGCCAGCGGCGTCAGCCGGTCCACGTCTTTCTGATACTTGTTTAGCGCGGCCCTGGCCTCGCCGAGGGCACCGTTGGCGGCGGCGAGTTTTTCAATGAAGGGCTTGCGGTCGAGTTCGAAAAGCACATCCCCCTGCTTCACCTCAATGCCCTCGGTGAAAAGCATCTTGTCCACGAAACCCTCGACGCGCGCCCGCACTTCGACATTCTGCGGTGAGTCGAGCTGGCCGATGAGCGTGGTGGTGAGCGGCACTTCCGAAGTGGTGATTTCCATCACCTCGACGACCGGTGGCGGCAAGACCGGTGCCTTGGTTTTCTCGCAGTTACTGAGACAGATGGGAACCAGCAGGGCCGCCAGGCATCGGACGGCAGCGGCTGGCCCGAAGGCAGTGGATCGTGAGGTCGTTTTCAAATCAATGGTGCGCTCGGTTCAGATGTTAGCGTGACGGCCTTCCGCCCTCGGGACCTGCCGGAAAGCCATGCCTAACGGCTCTGACGGTCGGATTGCCCCTGCATGCTAATGGACTAAAGAACCGGGGAACCCATGTCAATCCAGACCTTGGTATGATGCCCGACGCCGAGAATCCGCGCTGAGAAAAATCCGTGAGGAAAAGGATTCGCCATCCCGCATCGCGTTCTGATATGGGAAGTTATCCCTACAACACGATGAGCTACGACGACGACTGGCCGGACCAGACCCACGAAAACCGCCGACAAATGATTCGCAAGACCATTCACCCGGTCACCATCGCGGCGTTGAAGGAACTCGGCGAAAAGCGCTTCCCCATCGTCACTGATCCCTGGTGCGTGCGCTACTATCAATTTCTAGCAGACCATCCCGACGCAAGGTATTTCATGGCCACCTCCCCGGAGGGCGCGGAAGTGATCTATTGCAAGGACAGCGGCAAAGGTCTGTGGTTTTTGCCGGGGAAGGGCATGGGGGTCATCATGCCCAGAGGCCTTGAAATTCTTTCCGATATCACTACCGATCTCTAACTGGCCACGGGTCATCATCATTCCATGGAAATGACCACGCGGTCGTTTCTTCCGGTCAGCCGTGATTCCCACGAGGAGTTCGAAATGCGGACGCCGCCGGTGCGATAGGGATTCTCCTCGCGGGAAAATTCCAGCAGGTGGCCGTTGAGCTCGACGGCAACCGGTCCCCGCCCGGTGCTGCCGGTTTGATAGACGACCTCGATCAGGTGGCCGCCAAGGCGAAGGCTGGCAGTCACACCGTCGAGTTCCGGAGTCACCACGGGATCGATGAACAGCGAGGATTTTTCCAGTCGCAGGCCGAGGAAACATTGCATGATCAACCGCACGGCGATGCCCGAGCCGCTGGAATAGACGCGCCAGCCACCTTCGAGCGCGATCTCGCCGGCGTTTACTTTGCCATAGTTGTCGAAGGCATCGTAACGGTCCGTGAAGGCGGGGTCCGAGCTGGAGTAATAACAGTTCGCCTGGCGCGGGGCGGCGCTCGGGACCAGCTCGCGGATGGCAATCGGATTGAGCTGGCTGAGCGCGCGGAAGAAGCCGTCCGCATCGCCGAAGCGGGCGAGCGCCTCGCAGTAACGGAGATGGGCATGCATGTACATGATGCCGATCTCCCGCCCGAAGTAGCTCGCGGTTTCCGCCCGTTGGAAATTCGTCTGGATGCCGCCGCGATAGGCCATCGGGCGGTCGAACAGATGCGCTCCATCAGGTCCTAGCAGATGCTCGCGGATCAGGCCGAGGTGGTTTTCCGCCTGCGCTGGTGTGAACATGTCGTTGATGACCGCGTGGATCATCGGCAGCAGGCTGTAAGAAAGCCCGGTGGTGCCGTCGCGCGGGTGAAGCAGGTAGTCCGGATTTCCGACTTCCTGGAAATAGGCGAGGCCGGCCACGACGTCGTCCACGATCAGGATTTCCTTGAACTGTTGGAGAATGACCGCGGCTTCGTCTTCGAGCTCCGCCGCTTCGTCTTCGATGCCGATGCTGCGGAAGGCGGCGGCGAGTGCGATGAAGGTCTGATAGTTAAGCGTCACCGTCCACGAGCTGCAAAGGCGCTCGCGCATGTCGGGTTTGGCGGGCTGGAGCGAGTCGTTCCAATCGCCATGGCCATAAGCAGCGAGGTGCGTGCCTTCGATCACCCGGTGGCGGATGAGCTCCAGCGCTCGGGCGACGTGCTGGCGGATGGTCGCGTTTTCCACGGTTTTTTCATCGAAGCTGAAATACGGCATCGTTTCCTCAAGCAACCCTGCATCGCCGGTGGCTGATAGATATTGGGAGAGGGCGAGCAGCGGCCAATAGACGATGTCGCCATGCGAATCGCCGGGGCGGATGTTGCGCTCGCGTTCGAAGAACATGAACCACTGCGGCCAGTCGCCATCGGGATTCTGCTGGCGAAAGACCCGGACTAACAAATCACGCATCGGCACGAAACGACCGAGGGCGAGCAACAATTCCGCCGGGCCCTGGCAAACATCGCGGGTGCCCCAGCCTCCGCCGGAGTATTGTTCGAGGCCGCGCGGTGATAGATAGTGGACAAGTGCGTTGTGGACGAACCATGGGAAAATCTCGCCCGCGCGCTCAGCCGCCGGAGCCAGCGTCGACGCGGGCGGGGCGGTGATTCTTAACTCGTTGCCGACGGTTTCCCAGAAGTTAGGCAGGTCCTCCACGTCGGTTTCCAACAGACGACCCTTGATGGAAAGTCCCGCTGTGAGGGCGGGCGCGGTGACGAGGCAGAGATACGGCTGCCTGCGTGACACGCCGTCGGTGAAGATCAGTTCATCGCCGCCGGTTTTTTCCAGCACCGTGCCATCGGTGACCTCGATCAGGAATCCGCCGTCCGGGAAACGCCGTCCAACATCGCTGTCCGGGATGGCACGGAGGAACATGGAATTCCCATCAGCCTGATAGATGGCAGGCACGGAAGCGCTGCCGTCATCGCCGTTGAGCGCGACGTGGTGGGTGACGAGAAATCTAGCAGGAGCGCCTTTCCGCACGGTGATGGAAAGGCGGAGCTCATGGCGGTCGTCCGGCGCGGTGGAAACCACCTCGATCACGCCGCCCGCGTGCTGATAGATCCAGCGGCACGAAGCCGGACTCATTTCGAACGCCGACGCCGCGCCCAGCAGTTTCCACGCGCCGTCGATTTCGACAAACACGCGCTGGCCATGGCTGCGGAACAGCCCGAGGTAGGTGTGGCAGGTGGAGAGGAAGCGGTTGATGCTGACGTGGCCCTGCGTGACCATCGAATGGAAGACGCCGCCCATCCACACGGTGGACGTTAGTGCGGATTCGTCGGGAGTGAGCGCACCGCCGGAACGCATGAGGTGGCCGTGAGGCCGGAGCACCGCAGAGTCCTTCGCTTTGAGCACGACGTGGCGGTTCTCACCTGTGAAGAAAGACAACAGGCCCTTTTCGTCTTTTTCCGCATGGCGTTGCTCCTCTCCGAAGAACGTGAGGATGCCGGCGTCGTCGAGATCCAGTGTTTCCAATAGCGGCGCGGAGGTGAACAAACCGGGAGCCGGACAGGAGCTGGAAATTTCCTCTGGCCACGGCGGGCAGACCGCTTCCGGCAAGGCCAGCGCGGCATCGATGCGGACGGCATCCTCGGTGGTGGTGGCGGTGGGTTTGTCCGCGTCGAACCAGGCGAAGAAGCCACGCTGCGATTTCGCGCCGGGTTCCAACAGAATCGGCGCATCCTGGAGGCAGACCAGCGAGTGCTCGTGCTGCAGGCGCTTTCCGGGCAACCCGTCGGTTAGGGCGGGGGCCTTGCCTCCCGTGCGGCTGGCGAGGCGGTGGAACTGGAGCGCGTCGGTGGCGAAGCTAACACCTTTTCCGAGCGATCCGATGACGGTCCACGGACAGCGGCCGCCCATCGAATGGTTCTGCCGCGAAGCCACGGCAACGCCGTTCGTTGAGTGGTCGAGCGGCGTGTGATCGACGTATTGGCTGACGTAAAACTCGTTGAGCCGGATCGCGCCGTAATGAGCGAGGCCAATGTCCTGCGTGTGAATCAGATCACAGGAAACTGCGGCGGCTCCGGTGTTTTCCAGCTCCACGTGCCAGAACCATGCGGGGGCGGATT